>JAKSHY010000018.1 GCA_024399135.1 Lachnospiraceae bacterium
GGAGGAAAATCACATGAAAATAATTAACTTAGGCATTCTGGCTCACGTTGACGCAGGAAAGACAACATTAACGGAAAGTTTATTGTATACCAGTGGTGCAATTGCAGAACTAGGGAGCGTAGATGAAGGCACAACAAGGACAGATACAATGAATTTGGAGCGTCAAAGGGGAATCACTATCCAGACAGCAGTGACATCTTTTCAGTGGGAGGATGTAAAAGTCAACATTATAGATACGCCAGGCCATATGGATTTTTTGGCGGAAGTATACCGTTCTTTATCCGTATTAGACGGAGCAGTATTATTAGTTTCTGCAAAGGATGGCATACAGGCACAGACCCGTATACTGTTTCATGCACTACAGATAATGAAGATTCCGACAATTTTTTTCATCAATAAAATTGACCAAGAGGGGATTGATTTGCCAATGGTATATCGGGAAATGAAAGCAAAGCTTTCTTCGGAAATTATAGTGAAGCAAAAGGTTGGGCAGCATCCCCATATAAATGTAACGGACAATGACGATATGGAACAGTGGGATGCGGTAATTATGGGAAACGATGAACTATTAGAGAAATATATGTCAGGGAAACCGTTTAAAATGTCAGAACTGGAACAGGAAGAAAACAGGAGATTCCAAAACGGAACGTTATTTCCCGTTTATCACGGAAGCGCTAAAAACAATCTGGGGATTCGGCAGCTTATAGAAGTAATTGCCAGTAAATTTTATTCATCAACGCCTGAAGGTCAATCTGAACTATGCGGGCAGGTTTTTAAGATTGAATATTCAGAGAAAAGGCGGCGTTTTGTTTATGTGCGTATATATAGCGGAACATTGCATTTGAGGGATGTTATTAGAATATCTGAAAAAGAGAAAATAAAAATCACAGAGATGTGTGTTCCGACAAACGGTGAATTATATTCATCCGATACAGCCTGCTCTGGTGATATTGTAATTTTACCAAATGATGTTTTGCAGCTAAACAGTATTTTGGGGAACGAAATACTGTTGCCGCAGAGAAAATTTATTGAAAATCCTCTCCCTATGCTCCAAACAACGATTGCAGTAAAGAAATCTGAACAGCGGGAAATATTGCTTGGGGCACTTACAGAAATTTCAGATGGCGACCCTCTTTTAAAATATTATGTGGATACTACAACGCATGAGATTATACTTTCTTTTTTGGGGAATGTGCAGATGGAAGTCATTTGTGCCATCCTTGAGGAAAAATATCATGTGGAGGCAGAAATAAAAGAGCCTACTGTTATATATATGGAAAGACCGCTTAGAAAAGCAGAATATACCATCCACATAGAAGTCCCGCCAAATCCTTTCTGGGCTTCTGTCGGGTTGTCCATAGAGCCGCTCCCTATTGGAAGCGGAGTGCAGTATGAAAGCAGAGTTTCACTTGGATATTTAAATCAATCGTTCCAAAATGCGGTTATGGAGGGGGTTCTTTATGGCTGCGAGCAGGGGCTGTATGGATGGAAAGTGACAGACTGTAAAATCTGTTTTGAATATGGATTGTATTATAGTCCTGTAAGTACCCCCGCAGACTTTCGGCTGCTTTCCCCTATCGTATTGGAGCAGGCTTTAAAAAAAGCAGGGACAGAACTATTAGAGCCATATCTCCACTTTGAAATTTATGCACCGCAGGAATATCTCTCACGGGCGTATCATGATGCTCCAAGGTATTGTGCAGATATTGTAAGTACTCAGATAAAGAATGACGAGGTCATTCTGAAAGGAGAAATCCCTGCTAGATGTATTCAAGAATACAGGAACGATTTAACTTATTTCACAAATGGGCAGGGAGTCTGCTTGACAGAGTTAAAAGGATACCAGCCAGCTATTGGTAAATTTATTTGCCAACCCCGCCGCCCGAATAGCCGTATAGATAAGGTTCGGCATATGTTCCACAAGTTAGCTTAACAGCTTGCAAAAGTCATATAAAATGAGATTTGAAAGGATTAGAGACTAATTATGATGAAATGCGAATGGATATTGTGTCCTGTTTGTGGGAGCAAAACCCGTAATAAAATTAGGAAGGACACTGTTTTGGAGAATTATCCCCTTTATTGTCCAAAATGCAGACAAGAAAGATTGATTAAAGTTGACAACTTGAAGATAACTGTCATCAAAGAGCCAGACGCTTAAGACGCAGAGCCGATGAAATTGTGGAACAATTCACGAATCATCGGCTCTTTTTGTTTCGTATTTGAAAGAACAAACTCACCAAATAAAAAAAACGATATTCGGGTGGGTTATTTTGTTATACCCTAAATTACCCTCTGAATTTGTTTTTAAATTTGGAGGGATTTTTTTATGTCCTTTTTTCGGGCAGTTATCTATCTGCTCATACGAAGCAAAATTTATCAATACATAGCATATCAGAGAACGGCAGGAAACCAGTTAAAAAAATTTCTGCCAGTGCAACGGTACTTCTCACCTTGAAAGTAGAAGTACAATCTCCATACAATAGAATTACTATTTCCTATAACCGTAAAGGTCACAGAGCCTTTGCGGTTTTTCTTTTGTCGATTTTTGTTGGAAAGTGCCGTAGGGCTGTTTCTGATATGCGGTGTCGTTCTCCGCCTCTCCATCTGGATTTTTTACATTTCAAAAATTCAGATGGGAGGTATTTATGGTGAAATATGCACCAAGAAAGGTATATATCAGAGAAAGTGGCGGCTATGTGGAATTATCCTACACGGAGTTCTGCCGTTGCAGGGAATCCGACCAGACCTATATGGACAAGCTGTTTATCCCCATTCAAGGCTGTCTGCTTGAAGTCGTGAGGGAGCAATACACAGACTTCTACCGTGACAAGGAACGGTGGCGTTATCTGCAAAAATTAGATACAAAGAATAGACTGCTATCTCTCGACGGATTTACGGACAGCGAGGGGAATCCTCTGGACTTTATCACTGATGAAGCGGTGGACATTGCAGAAACCGTTGTCAATGCGGTCATGGTGGACAGGCTGAAAGCCGCCCTGCCTTTGCTGTCGGATAGTGAACAGGAGCTGATACAGGCAATCTTTTTTGACGGACTTTCCGAGCGTGAAGTCGGGGCGAGGTTGGGCATAACCCAGAGCGTTGTAAACAAACGCAAAGCCAGAATCCTAATAAAACTAAGAAAGATAATAGAAAATTAAAATTTAAGGCGTTCAGCCCCCTTGTTTTTTCCTTTGGGAAGATGAGGGGGCTTTTCTCTGCCCTCTCAATCAATTCTGATTGGAGGAAGTAAGAATGGCATACAACCACGGACGGGAGGACAGGAAATGGCGTATCTGGAAAGAAGCGGAGGAAAAGCTGCTGCGTGAGTGCGGCGTTGATGAAGCGACCATTGAGCAGATACGCATGGCGGACAGGGCAGACTTCAATTCCAACAGGCGGTTTTACCGATGGACGAATGACGTTGCGGAATATCTTGAGGACATGGCAGGCAGGGAGCGGCAGGCGGAAGTGGGTACGGTTGCGGAGTTACTGGAAGAGATTGAGAGCGAAAATCTCTATCAAGTATTAGTCACGGTGGACGGGCGTACCTTGAAAATCGTCCTGCTGAAAATGCAGGGGTATTCCACAAAGGAGATTGCCCCGCTTGTGCATTTGACGACTGGTGCCATCTATGCGAGGTTAGACCATCTGCGGAAGAAGCTGCGGAAAATTTTATAGCTTCTAAAACAGCCTGCCATCCTGCGGGCTACTGGGTGAGGGATGGAAATCCCCTCACTCATTTTTTGCAGGAGGACAACAGGATGGCATACAGGGTTAAGGCATACACGCTTCGGGAGGAATCCACGGAAAGCGGCACAAGGTATTTTATCAGCTTTAAGGACGGGCAGGGCAAATCCCACGAGTTGGAAGTGTCGGAACAGTTCTTTATGGAGTTTCGGCAGATGGAGCGCAGGAACAGGAATCTTTTCTAATGGGACGAGCGGCACAGGGAGTTTAACGAGGTATGGGACGAAACCCTTTACAGACGGGCGTTGCGTGTGCCTAAGAGCCTTGATGAACGCATGGTTGAGGAAGAACGGAATGAAACGCTCTATAAGGCGGTTGGGAGCCTTCCAGAGATACAAAGGCGGCGTTTCCTGCTCTACTACGAGTATGAGTTCAATTTTTACCAAATCGCCGCTATGGAGCATTGCACCGCTTCGGCAATACAGAAATCTGTTGCGATTGCAAAGGAGAAAGTAAAGGCGGAAATTGAAGAAATATCTCCAACCGTGACCGACACCGCCCGAAAAAGAAATCTGTTTTTTATTTGTGTGGGATTGGCGGCATTACATACTCTCACTTTTTTCCGTGGGAGTAAATCTATTTTTAAGGAGGTCAACGCCTATGTGCAACGAAAACAAAGACACCGCCCGAAAGGAGGAAAGCCATGCAGAAGTTACAGACAGTCAACGCCGAAACGCTCCTTTATGAACCGCTTGAGAAACCATCCTTTGTGGTGGACAGCCTTATCCCGACAGGCTTATCGCTGTTCTGCGGCTCACAGAAGATAGGCAAAAGCTGGCTCATGCTGAAGCTATGCTTATGCGTGTCGCAGGGAATCCCTTTATGGGATATGCCGACAATGGAGGGCGATGTGCTTTACCTCTGCCTTGAGGACACGTTCTGCCGCATACAGGACAGGTTATTTCGTTTGACGGACGAAGCAAGCGGGCGGCTCCACTTTGCCGTGGCAAGCTGCAAGCTGTCAGACGGTCTTATCGTGCAGCTTGAAGATTATCTGAAAGATTACCCAGACAGCAGGCTCATTGTCATTGATACCTTGCAGAAAGTCCGTACAGCTTCAAAAGACAATGCCTATGCAAGCGACTATGGGGACATCTCCCTCATCAAAGACTTTGCCGACAGGCACTCTCTGGCGGTCATTGTCGTACACCACATCCGAAAGCAGAATGACAGCGACGTGTTCAACAAGGTGTCTGGGACGACAGGATTAACGGGGAGTGCGGACGCTACCTTTGTTCTGGAAAAGGAGAAACGTGCGTCTGACACCGCCAAGCTGTATGTGACGGGCAGGGACACGCCTTATCAGGAATACACGCTGCGTTTCCGTGATTGCCGTTGGGAGCTTGTGGAGCGGAAAACGCAGGAGCAGCTTGCGAAAGAAACGATACCAGATGTCCTTTTTCGGTTGGTGGATTTTATGAGGGATAAGGAAGAATGGATAGGCACGGCAAGACCACCTTCAGTTAATAATAGAGTAAATGATGAAAAAAACTTCTTTGAAGGAAATAATAAAAAATCTAATTCTTATAAGGAACTAGCAATGTTACTACTCTGTTTTGTAATGCTTATAACTGCGTATGGTGGAATAAGAATGATTAAGAGATGAGTAAAACATTCTTGGCAACACTTTGGCAACAAAAAATCAGATAACCATAAAAATGACATAGAAAATACTGTATAATCTACCATATAAAACATGAGAAATAGCGTAAAACAAGGAAAATACGGTTTCTCCGAGACCGTGAAGGTGGTAGAACAGTAGGATCAGGAAGAGTAGCAACAATTATCGAATAATTGCTATAAATGCTGATTTGTCAAGGCTTTCAGAGATTTTCCTCTGGAAGCCTTTTTCAGTTATACGGTGGATGAATACGCTTATGATACTAAAATGATACCTTTTATTCGCTCTTTTATATTTATTTCAGAATGAAATAAATATACTTTGATAATATAGCTTAGAGATGAACAGATGTGACCTAAATTTAAGTTAGCATAAACAGCAGGAGAAGATTGCGAAATAAAGGGAAATATAGACTGCAGAAAAGATGATATTCATATTGTAGCAGTAGCTGATGGCGTCGCAGGTACACAGCATGCCCATAGGCATAAAACTATGGATAACTGTACAGCCATAATATTAAAGTTTTAACAATAGTCGATTAAGCATGATTTATACAATAATCAATAAATAGCTTTGCCACAGGTGACAAAGGCACCTCTGCTAGGCTGGCTATTCCAAGTTCTCGTTTAAAGGGCGGATTAAGTGGTAAAGTTTTTAAGCTACCGTGATAATAATCAGTAATTAGCTTAGGAATGATACCAATTCCTAAATGATGTTCTATCATAGACATCATTGTTCTATCAAAAGATATACAATATTTGTATATAGGTATAATGCCTTGGCTTTTCATATAATCAAATACATGATCCACATCAACATCCATGCCTCTTTCATGGTGTATTAATGGCATTTGGTCATAGTCTGAGAGGTTAAAACTTTTGCCAGAATAGTGAAAATCTGGTGGAAGTACAGCACAGATAGGGTCTTCTAAAAGTGGAATCCAGTTGTAGCTATGATTGGGCTGTTTACTCATAATGGCTATATCTACTTTGTATGTATTAATGGCTTCTTCTAAATCTACAGTACCACCTTCAAATATAGAAAATGTAATATTAGGATATTTCTTAGAAAAGTGCTCTATCCATTTTGAAAGATAATGCATGGAGGTACTACTATATGATCCAACGCTTAGGCTACCCACCTTAATTCCATTTATACTATCAACAGTCTGCTCAAGTGATTTTACACCAGCCAGGACTGCTTTTATTTCAGGTAGCAGCAGCTTGGCCTCTGGCGTGAGAGATACCCCTTGGTGGGCTCTGTAAAAAAGGGGGAAACCTAAGGCTTCTTCTAAAGATCTTACAATATTACTTATACCAGGCTGAGTGTAACCAAGCATTTGCGCGGCCTTGGTTAGATTGCCTGTTTTTTCTATTGCGACTATGACTTCGCAGGTCTTAATATCAAACATCTAAATCTCCTCACACATACATAACAAAAATTTATGGATACCATACAAAAACTAAATTTTACAAATGACTCATGTGTATTTATAATACAATCAAATTAAAGAAAAGACAACACGAGATTACGAGGTATGCAATGACGCATTTTGAAGCTGAGGTTTCAGGATGTGTCGTTTTTTTTATAAACACATTAGGAAAGAGAGGAAACGATTATGAAAAGAGACTTGATGAAAAAACTAATGAGCATGGTGATTGCTTCTACAATAATAGCTGGATGCCTAACAGGTTGTGGCAGTACTTCGGGGGCCACTTCTGACGATCCAATATCAATTGGAGCATCATTCCCACTTACTGGTTCAATAGCGGCAGATGGACAGACATGTGTGGATGCAATTAATCTTGCGATTAAGCAGGCCAATGAAGCTGGAGGAATCAACGGAAGGACACTTAAACTTGAGACAGGAGATGATGAAGGTACACCAACATCTGCAGCATCCATAGCTAATAAGTTTGTTGATGATGACAAGATTTTAGCTGTTGTTTCTTCATATAACAGCTCATGTATGCTAGCACAGGTTGATATATATAGTGAAGCTGAGCTCCCTTGTATATCTCCGGTAGCTACGACACCAGCCCTTACAGGAGTAAGTGATTTCTTTTATAGAACAGCTCCTAATGATGCTGACTGTGGAAGCTATGCTGGTGACTTCTTAAAAGAAAAGGGAATAAGTAAGGTGGCTTTGTTTTATGAAAATGATGATTACGGTCTGGGCTTGGCAGAAGCCTTTGAAGCAAAGTGTGCTGAACTTGGCATCGAAATTGTTACTACTCAGACCTATGTATATGGTGAGACAGTTGACTACTCTACACAGCTTACTGCTACATCAGGTTCTGGTGCTGAAGCAATATTTGTATGTGGATGCGTAACGGAGATGGGACTTATCTGTGATCAGAGATCAGATTACGGATGTGGTGATATGATGGTACTCCTAGGTAATGGTGGATATGCACCAGCTCTTCTTGATTACAACACAGAGGGTGTGTATGTACAGGGTGAATTTGATCGTGAGCAGTCAGAAAAGGCAAAGGAATTTGTAGAGGCATTTAAAACAGAATATGGATATGAGCCTGGTAACTGGGCAGCATCTGCTTATGACTCAGCATTAATTGTAATAGAGGCAATGAAGGAATGTGATGGTGATATCACAAGGGCTTCAATCAATGAAAAGATATCTGGAATAAGTTTCCCAGGTGTGTGTGGAAATTACACATTTGTAAATTGTAACAGTACAAAAGAGGAGCTGATGTTCCAGGTAACGGACAAAAAATTTGCACTTATTAAGTAATTCGACTTTTGCCTTCGTTAACTTCTTAGAATTGGCGCGGTTCTTCACACGCCGCGCCAGTCAAAGAAGAATATAAAACTTATCTTGATTTGGAGGATGGGATATGGATAAAAGCATAAGATATGGATTTTTAAATAGTCAGAATGATGGCATTCATATAAAAATGAAGAAAAATCAGAATATAGCAGGATACCCAATAGGGATTGTTTACATTGAAGATGTTTACTATCCAATTGTTCCTGGAAATGTTGTAAATGCTTCTACTTATCCATTTCCTGTAAGAATGCTTCCTGTAAAAAATATTAACTGCGATGAGTTATTTGCTTGTGATGATAAGGTGGGCGGATCAATAAAGGAAGCATGTGAGCAGCTAGTAAAAGAAGGAGTCAGAGCTATCAGTGGTGCCTGTGGATTTTTTGGGAATTATCAAAAAGAAATGAGTGAGCTGTTTGATGTGCCTGTGGCCCTATCAAGTCTGGTGCAGGTTCCATGGATATTCACAATGTTAAAGCCATCACAGAAGCTGGCAATATTAACAGCCGATGAAAAGTCAATTACAAAGAGATTGTTGGATAACTGTGGAATAAGTGATGAGATGCTAAAGAGAATAGTGATTAAGGATTTGGCAAGCTCAGAAAACTTTTCCTGTGTAATTAAAAATTGGGGTGAATGGGATAACGATTTAGCAAGAAAAGATGTGGTAGGTAAGGCTATAGAGGCAACCACAGAGAATAATGATATAGGAGCAATCTTGCTTGAATGTTCAGATATGCCGCCTTATGCAGCCAGTATACAGGCTGAGGTTGGGCTGCCAGTATTTGATTTTATAACCTTAATAAAGTGGATGCATTCGGCAGTATCACAGAAGCCATATGATGGTTTCATATAAGTTGAGGGAGGTGTTGTTGTGAAGCATGTAGTAATTACAATTGCAAGAGGATTTGGCAGTGGCGGAAAAGCTATAGGAGTAGCGCTTTCAGAACAGTTAGGAATACCTTGCTACGAAAAAGAAATTTTAAGGATGGCATCTGATAAAAGTGGAATAAGTCAGGCACTATTTGAGGAAACAGATGAAAAACTCAAGAGATCATTTCTTAAGAGAGTGATAGGTTCAACACCATCAAACTATACAGTTGAACCATCAGACAAAAAATTTATACATGATAATAATCTTTTCAATATTCAGAGAAAAATTATTGAAGAGTTGGCTAATACAGAGAGCTGCATAATCGTTGGAAAATGTGCTGACTATGTATTAGAAAATAGAAAAAATGTAATTAAAGTATATGTTGATGCTCCTATGAGCTCATGCATCAGATCCATAAAGGAAAGGATGGGTGTGGGTGATATGGAAGCCATTCGAATCATCAACAAGACAGATAAGTATCGATCGGATTATTACAAGTACTATACAGGTGGAAGAGATTGGAAAAACCCAATCTATTATGACATATGTCTTAATTCAGGTACTCTTGGAAGAAAGAAGTGTATTGAGATAATAAAAGAATTATATGAGGAACGAAAAGCAAAGTAAGCGATAGGAGGGCATAATATGTTTTTTCAGCATCTGTTAAACGGATTAATTATAGGTGGAATATATGCGATGGTTGCCCTTGGATATTCGATGGTATATGGAGTACTCCAAATTGTTAACTGGGCACATGCAGATGTTCTTATGTTTGGAACCTTCATAGGAATGCTATTAGCTACATTTTTACATGTACCAGTCATAGCAATGGTCCTTTTGGCTGCACTATTTACAGCAATTTTAGGTATGGCAGTTGAGAGGGTGGCCTATCGACCAATTAAATCAGCAAATAGAAGAATGGCAGTGCTTGTTAGTGCTCTTGGAATGTCAACATTCTTACAGAATTTAGCACAGCTAGTATTTGGAAGTGGTACAAGACAATTTAAGGTTTTTGATACAAATGCATACGAAATTGGAGGAATGAAAATTACGGGAATGCAGATTTTGATTTTATCAGTAACTGCAGTGATGCTCTTAATTCTCTATATCATGGTCTATCGTACAAAGCTTGGAATTGCAATGCGAGCCTGCTCAGTAAGTATAGACAATGCAAAGCTAATGGGAATCAATACCAACATGATTATATCAGGAACCTTTGGTGTAGGAGCTTTTATGGCAGGTGTAGCAGGAATTCTGGTTGGTAATTACTACAACGCAGTATATCCCACAATGGGATATCTATTAGGTATGAAGGCATTTGCAGCAGCAATACTTGGAGGAATCGGTTCTATACCAGGAGCAGTATTTGGAGGCTTCATAATTGGAGTAATAGAAAGCTTAGGAGCTGGATATATATCCTCGGCATATAGAGATGCCTTTTCATTCCTAGTAATGATTTTGATTTTGATTATTAGACCAGCAGGTCTCTTAGGTGCTAAGCACATAGACAAGGTGTAGGGACGGCTACAAGGGAGGAAGCATTATGAGCAAGATCAAAGAGTTAATTAATAAAATAAAAAAAATAAGACTTAGTAAGATGCAGAAGCTAGTAGCATTAATTGCTCTTATAGCACTTATAGTAGCTTTTCCATACATGGTTAATGATAAATACACGATTCATGTTTTTATACTTTGCGCTATGTATGCCTGCCTCACCTTATCACTCAACTTGATAATAGGCTGGTCAGGACAGTTTTCTTTAGGACATGTCTGCTTCTATGGAATGGGTGCTTATGTAACTACGCTGCTTATGATGAATTTTGGTATGAACTTCTTCTTGGCAACACTAATAAGCATAGTTTTTACAAGCACATTTGCAATGCTTTTGTGTCTGCCAACTCTTAAGTTAAGAGGAGATTACCTAGCTGTAATTACTCTTGGATTTGGAGAGGTATTTAGACTGTTTTTGACCAATGAAGTTGACTTGACAAAGGGTCCTGCAGGTATTCCATCGATTCCTGATCCTGTCATATTTGGATATGCGATAAAAGGAAAGCAGGCATATTTCTATTTCATTATGATTTTATTAGTTGCCTTTATAGCGTTTATGAAAAAATTCAATAATTCTGGCTTTGGAATGGCAATGATGACAGTTAATGAAGATGATATAGCAGCTACAGCGATTGGACTTAATACAAAAAAATATAAGCTTTTAGGCTTTGGAATTGGCGGTGGAATGGCAGCACTTATGGGTAGTTTTTATGCGGTATATATGGGAATGATTTCACCTACTTCATTTGCCTATGCTGAATCAATAAAAATGGTGTCAATGGTGGTGCTCGGTGGTATGGGCTCAATACCTGGCTCAATATTAGGAGCATTTTTATTAACTGCATTACCGGAGCTGTTAAGAGCATTCTCAGAATACAGAATGGTTTTATATGGAGCTCTCATGGTAGTTATGATGATATTTAGACCAGAAGGTATGTGGTCAAGAGCAAGCAGATTAAAGAATGAGTACAAAATTAAGGCTGAGAAATAAACTATATTCAACTAAAAGGGAGGAAGCACTATGAACGAAATCCTCGAGACAAAAGGGGCGACAATAAGATTTGGTGGTTTGACTGCAGTAGATGGTGTCGATCTTGTTCAAAAGAAGGGTGAAATATTATCACTGATAGGACCAAATGGTGCTGGAAAGACAACTCTGTTTAACCTATTGACAGGAGTATATAAATGTACTTCGGGTAATATTTTCTTTGACCATAAGAATATTACTGAGATGAAGGCTCATGAGAGGACTAAGCTTGGAATAGCAAGAACCTTCCAGAATATTAGACTTATTAGGAGCATGACAGTTTTAGAAAACGTAATAATAGCGCATCCGGACTGTAATGAGGAAAAATTCATGGATGCATTATTTAGACCTAAAAAGACAAAAGAGATAAGACGTAAGGTGGTTGAGGAATGTGAAGCGCTGCTTGAGATAGTAGGACTATGTGATATGGAAGATGAGATGGCTACAAGCCTTCCTTATGGCAAGCAAAGATTGCTTGAGATAGCAAGAGGACTTGCAACTAAGCCGATGCTACTACTTTTAGATGAGCCCGGTGCAGGTATGAACAATTTTGAAAAAGAGGAGCTTACCACAGTAATCAGACATATCACGGATGTGATGAAGATTACAGTACTGATAATAGAACATGATATGAAATTTGTCATGGGAATATCAGACAGAATTATAGTTTTAGATCATGGACAGAAAATAGCAGAAGGTCTTCCAGAAGAGATTCAGAAAAATTCAAGGGTAATAGAAGCATACTTGGGTTCAGGTGAATTTAAAGATGAAGAAGAGTAGGAGTGTCTTATGGGAAAAATACTAGAAGTAAAAGATTTATCAGTAAATTATGGTGTCGTTCCTGCCTTGAGAGATATTTCCTTTCATGTGGATGAAGGCGAGGTAGTTGCACTGATAGGACCAAATGGTGCAGGTAAGACTACTACCATGCATACAATATCAAAGCTAATTAAACCTAAGAGTGGAGAGATATTATATTGTGGCAAATCAATAGTTAATGAAGAACCTCACAATCTGGTATCAATGGGAATATCACAGGTGCCAGAAGGAAGAGGAATTTTCCAGCCACTTACAGTTGCGGAAAATATAGAAATAGGTGCCTACCTTAGAAAGGATAAAGAAGGTATAAAGCGGGATAAGGAATGGGTATATGACTTATTCCCTAGATTAAGAGAAAGAATGAAGCAGATAAGCGGTACATTATCAGGTGGAGAGCTACAGATGCTTGCTATGGCTAGGGCTTTAATGGCCAGACCCAAACTGCTCCTTCTTGATGAGCCATCAATGGGTCTTGCACCAGTAATTGTTGAAGATATTTTTCACATTATTAAGAAAATTAATAAAGACCAGCATACCACAATTCTACTAGTAGAGCAGAATGCACAGATGGCACTTACAGCATCTACTAGAGCCTACATCATTGAGGTAGGACAGATAATAAGAGAAGGAAGTTCTAAGGAGCTAAAGAGTGACGACCAGATTCAGAAGTCATACTTGGGACTATAACTAAAAGTTTTATTTGTATTTTGAACGATAGCACCTTAAGGGGCTAAATAATAGAAAAGAGGAAAGTGTGATGAAGGATTTTTTGTTTAAGCTTCCGACGAAAATTGTATATGGAGTGAATTCTTCACTTAACCTAAAGCCAATACTTGATGAGTATGGAATAAGTAAGGTGATGGTAGTTACAGATGCTGGAATTGCGGGAACAGATGGCTTTAAGGCCTTGGTTGATGGTCTGAAAAATCAGGGAGTTGAATACGTAATATTTTCTGATGCAGTGGCAGATCCCCCGATTGAAGCAGTAGATGAGGCTGCCGGAATTTTGAAGGAGTCAGGTGCTGATGGAGTGATTGCTGTTGGTGGAGGAAGCTCAATTGATACTTCAAAAGCAATGTGTATGCTAGTGACAAATGAAGGCTCTGTACGTGAGTATTTATTCGGAGGTACAAAGACAGTTACTAATAGACCCATACCACTTATTGCAGTTCCAACTACAGCAGGGTCTGGCTCTGAAGTGACTGCAGCAAGCGTAATCACAGATAACCAAAGAGATATAAAGCTGTCGGTTACACATGAATACCTTATGCCCCTTGTAGCTGTAGTAGATCCTATGATGCATGTGGGAATGCCCCCTATGATTACAGCTAGTACAGGAATGGATGCGCTTACTCACGCTATAGAAGCTTATGTATCACTAAATGCGGAACCAATTAGTGACATGTATGCGACAACAGCTATTAAGATGATTGGCGAAAATATACGTACTGCAATGTATAATCCAACAAACATAGAAGCCAGAGGAAACATGGCTATAGCATCAGTGCTTGCTGCAGCAGCTTTTGTGAATGCAGGACTTGGTGCGGTACATGGAATATCACAGTCTATGGGTGGAATAGCACATACTCCTCATGGAATTGGTAATTCATTATTACTCCCTTATGTAATGGAATTAAATGTAGCTGGAAATCCTGGCAAATTTGCAAAAATAGCAGAGCTTTTGGGAGAGGATATCACAGGATTATCAATAAGAGATGCAGCAGATCTATCAATAGAAGCAGTAAAGCAGATGTCAAAAGATTTACGAATTCCAAGTTCACTTAAGGAACTTGCAATACCCGTAACTGAGGACATGTTTGACACTATTGTAGATGGCACCATGGGATACAGACTTTTGGCCGTGAATCCAGTAAAGGTAAGACGCGAAGATGTATATGAGATATTAAATAAAGCAAATCACTAATTGAGGAGGATGAAAAAATGGCAGAAGTAATGAAATTTGAAGATTTTAAGGAATATCTAAATCCGGTTTTTTATAAGCATACAGACCTGATTGCTAAGAAGGCAAAGGGCTGTTACCTATGGGATATTAATGGTGAAAAGTATCTTGACTTTGTACAGGGTATTGCAGTAAATGCCATGGGTCATAACTATCAGCCGATAGTAGATGCGATAAAGGATCAGGCAGAGAACCTTGTAAATGCTTCGTTTAACTTAGTTAACTACGAGTCAACCTTGATGCTTGCAAAAAAGCTTGCTGCAAAGACCCCCACGGGCTTAACATCTATTTTCTTTTCAAATGGTGGTGCAGAGGCTACAGATTCAGCGTTAAAACTTGCAATGGCTTATTCAGGCAGAAGTGCTGGTATTGCATTTATGGGTTCCTTCCATGGTCGTACCTGCGGCGCAACAGCTATTACTGGCTCAAATTCAAAATATAGAAGGCATTATGAAGGGCTTATGGGAAATGTATATTTTACTCCATATCCTGGAAGGGATTTATGCCCACCAGAGATTGAAGCAGATAAGCGTGGTGAATATGCACTATTTGAGCTTAAGAAGTTACTTAGATACATAGTATGCCCAGAGGATGTTGCTTACATCTATATGGAGCCTGTAATGGGTGAAGGAGGATACGTGGTACCTCCAAAGGGCTTTATGCAGGAGGTTAGAAAAATCTGTGATGAGCATGGAATACTGCTTATCTATGACGAAATTCAGTCAGGATTTGGAAGAACTGGTAAGATGTGGGCTTCAGAAAATTTTGATGTGATTCCAGATATTATGACATGTGGAAAGGCAATTGCAGGTGGACTTCCAATGTCTGCTGTAATTACAAGACCTGATATCGCAGAAAAGTGGCCAATTGGTACTCATGGTACTACATTTGGCGGAAATCCTGTAGCTGCAGCAGCCGGCTGTGTAGTAATAGATCAGTTTGAGGATGGTAGCTTACTTAAAAATGTAAATGAGATGGGTGATTATTTAAGAGCAGAGCTTAAGAAACTTCAGGCAAAGTATCCAATTATCTATGATGTAAGAGGTTTAGGTCTTATGACAGCTATAGAGTTTGCTAAAGAGGATGGAACTCCTGCTCCAGAGATTTGGGCTAAAGTTAAGGCAGGATGCTTTAAGAGACATATGCTTACCCTTAACTGTGGCGTGCATGGAAATGGAATGAGATTTGCTACTCCACTTAATGTAACAAAGGAAGAAATTGATGAAGGTCTTGCAATTCTTGAAGAGGCAATGAAGGAGCTTGACTAGGCTATAAATAAGACTTTACAAGGAGGAAATTAGATATGGCAAAGGTACTATATTACAACATTGATGACAATCTCGATTATGAAAACAAGCTCCTTAAGGAATGGGGAGTAGAGGATGTAGAGCTTATAGAGATAAAAGATCCAAAGGGTACAGAGAACTTTGTAGACCATATTAATGAAACTAAGGCAGATGGCTTAGTAGTTGAATATGAGCAGGTTACTAAAGAGGTAATGGATAAATGTCCAAATCTTAAGATAGTTTCCCTACAGTCTATTGGCTATAACAATGTGGATATTGCAGCAGCTACTGAGAAAAAGATAGCAGTTACTAATATTCCAGGCTTCTGCGCTGAAGAGGTATCTGTACATGCTATAGGACTTATGATTGATCTTGTGAGAAAGATTACCTTTTTTGATAAATCAGTCAGGGCAGGAAAGTGGGATCCACTTCTTGGATATAAGACCTACAGGATGACGGGGAAAACATTTGGAATGGTATTTTTCGGTGAGATACCAAAGCAGATGGTTCCAGTTCTTAAGGCTCTGGGATTAGAGATATTAGTATATGCGCCTACTAAGACAAAAGAATTTTTAGCTGAGTATGGATGCAAGAAGGCTGATAGCTTAGAAGAGCTATTAAAAGCATCTGATTTTGTATCACTACACTGTCCATTAATTAAAGACGTGACCTATCACTTAATTGGTGAAAAAGAGCTAAAGCTGATGAAGAAAGAGGCCTTTCTTATCAATACAGCTCGAGGATCAGTAGTTGATGAGCCTGCCTTAGTGAAGGCTTTAAAGGATGGCACAATTAAAGGTGCGGGTATTGATGTAATTGAGGATGAGACAAATGAAAAGTCAGATTTATTTGAACTCGAAAATGTTGTAATTACACCTCATGCAGCCTTTGTATCAGAGGATTCCTTCTATGATGGAAGAAAGCGTGCCTTAGAGCAGCTAGTACAGAGATTATCTAAGAAGATTAGACCTACTACCTTAGTAAATAAGGATGTAGAGATAGAGTTTTGATTTCATAAACCCAATAAGGTTATGTAAAAATATTTAAGAAAAAGGAGAAAACTATTATGAGAACACAGATTACAAGCGAAAAATGCGGAGAATGCCATGGACCATATGCTCTTGGAGTAAAGATGGGTAATATGATTTTTACTACTCAGATTGGTACAGATATCACAGGTGAGATGGTTGCAGGCGGAATGAAGGAGCAGACAAAGGCTACTATGGAGAATGCAAAGGCTGTACTTGAGGCAGCAGGTGCTTCTATGGCTGATGTAGGTCGTGTAACAATCTACATTTCAGATATTAACCTTATTCCTGAGATGAATGAGGTATATAAGACTTATTTTGAGGAGGGCAACTATCCAGCTCGTTGCTGCACAGAGTGTGTAAAGATGGTTGATGGATGCTTAGTTGAAATGGAGTTTACTGCAGTTTTGGCATAAGTGTATAGGCAATTGCCTGTAACTATGTGGCAATCGGGTCTATATCACAAAGGGGTGTTATATACTTGGTTGCCTTTTTATAAGAACTAATGATGGAGGTAAATATATGTGTCTAAGAGTAGATGAGCATTGCATACTTGATGTGGAAAATAAGGCTCCTTTAGTTGAGATAAGTGTTGATGGTAATACAATCAAGGCGCATGAGGGTGAACCAATTTTGGCAGCACTTTTATCTAATGGAATTAAGGTTAATAGATATACTGTAAAAAAGCATGAGCCTAGAGGATTATTTTGTGGAATAGGTCAGTGCTCTGATTGCTCCATGGTAGTAGATGGAAAGGCAAATGTGCGAACATGCATTACACCAGTTAAGGCTGGAATGGTAATAAAGACACAGGATGGCCTTAAGTAATAGATTGATAGCTACAGTCAGAATGGAGTGTGATAAATATGTTAGAAAGAGATGTGTTAGTAGTAGGTGCAGGACCTGCAGGACTTGCGGCGTCTATTGAGGCAGCAAAGGCAGGGGCAGATGTATTATTGGTTGATTTAAACATGAAGCCAGGTGGACAGCTTTTTAAACAGATTCATAAATTCTTTGGATCAAGTGCTCACAGATCAGGAACTAGAGGCTTTGATATAGGTCTTAAGCTATTAGAGGAAGCAAAGGAAGCAGGCGTTGAAATCTGGCTTCAGAGTACAGTAGTCGGAGCCTTCCCTGGAAATTTAATTGCCATTGAAAAAGGTGTAGATGGTGGAGCGAAGGAAGTCATTACCTTAAAGAGCAAGAAGGTAATTATTGCTACGGGTGCAAGTGAGAATGTGGTTAGATTTAAAGGATGGACTACACCTGGTGTCATGGGTGCGGGTGCGGCTCAGACAATGATAAATGTTAATCACGTTAAGCCTGGTAAGAAGATTGTAATGGTTGGTTCTGGAAACGTAGGGCTCATTGTATCATACCAGCTAATGCAGGCTGGTTGTGATGTGGTAGCACTAATTGAGGCAGCACCAAAGATTGGCGGATATGCAGTTCATGCAGCAAAAATCAGAAGAGCAGGTGTACCAATTTATACAAAGCATACTGTAGTAGAGGCTATTCCTGGAGAAGACGGTACGGTGTGTAAGGTTGTAATTGCTCAGGTAGATGATCATTTTAATCCTATCCCAGGTACAGAAGAAACTATTGAGGCAGATACAGTTACTATTGGTGCTGGACTTAAGCCAGCAACAGACATGGTAAAGCTTGAAAAATGTCAGCTGACCTTTAATGGACCATTTGGTGGCTTTATTCCATTGCACAATGATAAGATGGAGACTTCAAAATCAGGTGTATATGTAGCAGGTGATGCGACTGGAGTAGAAGAGGCAAATACAGCACTTGAAGAGGGTAAGATTGCAGGAATATCAGCAGTGGAATCATTAGGACTAATCTCTCCAAAAGAGGCAGAGAAGAGAAGAATTGAAATATGGGATAGATTAGAGGCACTTCGTATGGGACCATTTGGTGAGAGAAGACAGCAGGAAAAGGATAATATTTTAAAGGAATATGAAGAAAAAATAGGAACTGCTGTTGAAATGGATTAAGGAGGTAATGACATGGCTTTAATTAATGATGGATATTTAGAATTTGAAGAATTAAACAAGCTACAGAAACTTCCTTCAGAGGAAAGATATGCGAAGGGACCAGTTGCAGTAATAGAGTGTGTACAGGAGATTCCATGTAATCCCTGTGAGGCCGCTTGTAAGTTTGGTGCTATAAATGTTGGCAACCCTATTACTAACCTTCCCACCTGTTCACATGATAAATGTACAGGTTGTGGAGTGTGTGTATCAAAGTGTCCGGGACTTGCTATTTTCATTGTCAATAAGGCATATTCAGAGACTACTGCTACTGTAGGCTTCCCTTATGAGTATATGCCTACACCTAGTGAGGGAATGGCAGTATCTGCAGTAAATAGAAAGGGTGAGGTAGTATGTGATGCTAAGGTTGTGAAGGTTGTTAACCCTCCAGCTTTTGATCATACACCTGTAGTCACAATCGAGATACCAAAGGAATACGCCGACGAAGTCAGAAGCATAAAGAGATTGTAGGAGGTAGGGCAAATGGCAGAATATTTTAGTGATGATATGATTGTGTGCCGCTGCGAAGAAGTCACAGTAGCAGAGATAAAGGAAGCAATTAGACAGGGTGCTAAGGATGTAGTAGGCGTAAAAAGAAGAGTACGTGCTGGTATGGGTCTATGTCAGGGCAGAACCTGTGAGAAGATGGTTCAGCAGATTATAGCTCAGGAGCTTGGTGCAAAGCCATGGGAAGTAGGTACATCATCTGCAAGACCTCCAATAAGACCAATAGCTTTTGGAGATATAGCAAAGGGAATCGTTGAGTAAAGGAGGATGTAAATATGACTATGGAATTTGATGCGGTAGTAATTGGTGCTGGCGCCATAGGTACATCAGTTGCTTACCATTTGGCAGAACGAGGACTTAAGACAGCCCTCCTTGAAAAAGGTGATATAGCTAGTGGATCTTCTAGTCACTGTGATGCTGTAGGATTAATATGTGATAAGCAACCAGGTATTGATACGAAGATGGGTCAGTATAGTATTGACTACTATGAGGAGCTGGCTAAGAAATTTGGATTTGATTTTGAATTTGAGAGAAAAGGCTGTCTATATGTATGTGAGACTGAGCCAGAGTTTGCAGCAGCAGAAGAGTATATGAAAAAGCAGAATGCTGATGGATATCCTCTTCGTATGGTAGAAAATAAAGAGCTTTGCGAGATGGAGCCTCATATTTCAAAGGATATCTACGGAGCCTTATATACACCACCTTCGGGCTGTATAGCAGTAAGCCCTTATAAGGTTTGCTTTGCATTCGTTGAAGAAGGAAAGAAATATGGATTAGAGAGCTATACTTATTGCGATATTACAAAGATTAATCTAGATCCAAAAACTAATTCTGTAGAGTCTTTAGAGACTAACTACGGAACCATCAAAACTAAAAGAATAATAAACTGTGCAGGTGCATGGGCTCCTGAAATTGGAAAGATGGTTGGCCTTAATATTCCAATTGAGCCCAGAAAGGGAACAAACCTTGTATCTGAAAAATGTGAAAGATTGTGTAATAACAAGATTCTAGAATATGGATATATGATGTCAAAGTTTGATGGAATCAACTTTAAGAGAAATGTAAGTCCACTTGTTGAGGAGCAAAATATTGCCTTTAACCTTGAGTATACACAGGCTAATAACCTGCTTGTAGGCGGCAATAGATTATTTAGAGGTTTTGACACCCGTACAGAAATAGAGACAATGAAGGCTATTTGCGAGAGAGCACTTAGGTTCTATCCAGAGCTTGCTGACATTAACTGTATCAGAACTTACTCTGGCGTACGCCCATTCGTAGTAGATCATCTTCCAATTGTATCTGATGTAGATTCGATCCCTGGATTTTACATTTGTGCTGGTCATGAAGGTGATGGAATTTGTTTCTCACCATTTACAGGCAAGCAGATGGCTCATATTGTTATGGGAGAGGATACTGATTTTGACATCAGTAAGCTTGACTTTGCAAGATTTGGCAAATAAAGTGTATAGAGCAATATAAAAATACTTGAGCCGCTGAAAGAATACTTAAGCGGCTCGTATTTATGTGATCTTATTATAATTAACTTATCGAGGTGGAAGTCATGATTGTGTTAAAACAAATGTTAATACTGTTTTTGATAATGCTTGTGGGATTTATATGCCGAAAAAAGAGCATTATAAATAATGAAGGAAGTAAAGTACTATCCTCAATAGTTGTTAATGTTGCAAATCCTGCGCTTATTTTGTCTGCGAGTATAAATAAAGAAAGCGTTGTGAAAGGAAATGAACTATTATTTGTAGCATTTTTATCAATTGGGGTATATGTATTTATGCTGATTATGGCTCAAATTATAGTACTTTTATTAAAAACAAGTACCAAGGAGACAGGTACCTATAAGGTCATGACTGTTTTTTCTAACATTGGTTTCATCGGTTTGCCTTTGATATCTGCTGTTTATGGATCCGATGCTCTTTTATATGCATCATTCTTTTTGATCCCATATAACGTATTAATATACACTTGGGGCATACATGCTATGTCAAAAAATAATGAGGTTTCGGTAAGCAATAAAATAGCCTGGAATAAGATATTTAACGTAGGCGTAATAGCCTGTGCTATTACAATAGTATTATATTTATCTCAGATTAGAGTACCAGCCTTTATTGAAAGTACTGTTACTAGTATAAGTAATCTTACAGCACCATTATCAATGATGGTAATAGGTGATTCTATTGCATTAATGGATATTAAGAAGCTAATTGCAGACAAGAAACTGATGATATTTTCATTTATTAAGCTAATCATACTTCCTATAGTAGGAATGCTTGTTATAAAGACAATGAATTTAAGTTTTGAAATGATGGGGGTATGCCTTGTAATGCTGGCTACACCTGTAGGTAGTATGACAGCAATGCTTGCCCAACAGTTTGACGGTGATTATGAATTTGCTTCAAAGGGAGTGGCGCTCACTACCCTGCTATCCGTAGCGACAATTCCTATAGTTTCCATGATTATGGGAATGTAAAAAGTGTATAACTCTTTACATAAATCTTACATTAACTTGATAGTAGATTTTACATTGACCTAGTAATTTATCCACAAGGAGGAATTAGCATGTCAAAATTGTGGAGCTGGGTTGATAGCAAAAATCTAACTAGAGAGGGAAAGGTAAGATTTTTTTTATTTCTAAATTGTTCCTGTATAGCCTTTTTGGATTTTTAGTGTGGCTACTTGTAAGTCAATTTGCGCTTAGCACACCAGATTGGTCACTTTGCTTTGTGGCTACTCCGGTTTTTTATTGGTTATGTTGGAGGCTTTGTATTTTTGAGTCGCAAATAAGCAATGAATATCTGAATGCTTGAAAATGAAGAAATACCACAGGAATAAGCCAAATGAAATTTATAGATAACTTATTGGCGCATTTAAAAAAATTTAAGATTGCAAAATATCTTGAGAGAATCGGTGATCATGCAACCAATATTGCTGAATGGGTATTATATTCATTGGATGATAAAAGAGAGTGAAATTTTACATAGATTTTACAAAAAGCTGCCGTGCATAAAAGATTATCCTTGCTTTTTTTGAGAGAAAATTGTAATATAATTATAGCGAGGTCTCCATTAACCTTATGATCTTGAATCATTAAAGAGATGAACATTAAAGAAGGTCTCCATTAACCTTCGGATAACCGTAAAGAGATGAACATTAACGATTGGGAAGCATGAAAATGCTTCCCATATTTACTAATGAGGGAAGATATGTTTACGTTGCAAGAAAAACTACAGTTTGTGCATGTTGATATAGAGTATGTTAAGGCACTTTATGAAGCATGCTCAGAAGTATATTATATGCCAGATGAGTATGAAAATAAGCCATGTATAGGAATTTTACTTTCTGATGGTGGACATAAATATGTACTACCTTTGACATCAGCAAAAGTAAAACATAAAAAGTGGAAAAATGTCGATCAAGATAGGATGCTTATATATGAAATGGTTGATAAAAGTGTTTTATCAGCAAAAGACATATGGGTAGGAGTTGATGATACAGACATTGTGAAACATATAATGTCAGCACTTGATATAAAAAAGATGATTCCAGTAGTAGATAATGTTATTTCAGTTGTTGATATCAATTATTCCGATGATGATTCTGAGGATGATAAGAAATATAAAGACTTGTTGAATAAAGAATATAGTTTTTGCGTTAAAATAGTCGATGATGTTATTTTAAAAGCGTCAAAGCTGTATGAGAAACAGGTTAAAACTGGAAAGGTACAAATGTTTGCGTGCGATTTCCTGTGTTTAGAAAAAGTTGCAGATTCTTATGAAAAGAAAAATAATAAGGATCAGAATTAACTTATTATATTGTGATACCACTTTGATACCTTTTCTATAAAATAACTTAAATAATATGATGAAAGATACAATATCATAATTACAGAAAAGGCTTAAAATCAACGTTTATTACATCTTTATATGCAATGCTAAAATAGAGAAGGTGGTAGAACTGTAGGATCAGGAAGAGTTGCTACAATCATCGAGTAATCTTGTTGATTGTTAAACAAATCTAGTAATTATTAGGCTTCCGAGGTTTTCCTCGGGAGCCTTTTGTATAAAAGGATTTTTTATGGGATTATTTAAAGCGGCGGGCAGTGCGGTAAGTGGTACCTTATCTGACCAATGGAAAGAAATGTATTATACTGACAGCTTGGATAACAATCTGTTGATGATTAAAGGATCAATCAGACTTGGAAAAGGTAGTCAGAACAAGAGCAAAAATAACGTTATTACCGATGGTTCGCTTATATGTGTGGCAGACGGTCAGAATGCTATCATTGTCGAAAACGGTAAGATAATCGGACTATATACAGAGCCTGGGGAACATGTATATCATAGTGATTTGTCTCAGGGTGTATTCAGTGAATCCGGTGGTGTTTCAAGTGCTGTAAAGGATACATGGAACAGATTTACATTTGGAGGAGATATACCGACCAATGACCAGCGGATTTATTATATTAACACTAAGATTATTCCTGATAACGATTTTTGGACTGATAAATGTCATGCAAGAATGACAGATGAGAGAATTGGTATTGCGATAGATGTTAGAATATCTATTTCTGGAAATTTCAGTTATAGAATAGTTGAACCAATTACCTTCTATAAAAATCATGCTGGTAATAAGGCAAATGATTATTTCGAGAGTGAGATGAATACATATATAAAGACAATGATTAATACTTATCTGTATTCATCAATGGCTCAAATAATAGGTGAAGGAACGAGAACTTCATATGTTCTGGAACACATTCCTCAAATAAGTGAAGCCATCAAAGCGGGAGTGAACGTCAATTTAACTGCTAACAGCGGGATAGAAATTGAGAACATTGCTTTGGATGGCTTCACCATATATGACGAAGATATGAAAAGAATTGCAGATTTGCAAAGGGATTCTCTCTTTTTACTTAAGTACTAATGCATTCTTTACTTCAAGAAATGTATTAGCTAAAGCTTCTGCTCTACTATCGTCATCATCATGAGTTACCATTTCATCAAGAATGATCACCTTGCCATTATGCTCATATATGGTATAGAAATCTGCAATGTATAAACCTGACTCATATACTTCATCTGCTGCATAGGCATTACATGTATATTTGGCGCCCTCATCTGCGTCAATAACTGTTAATTCCTTACCCTTTTTCTCTTCGAGCATTGCAATTGCTTCTTTAGCAGTAGCAACATCCACTTCTGCAATTTCAATTAATGAAGTACCGGCACACTCTCCTAAATAGTTAATGATGGTATTACCTTCATCATTTACATATCCATACCACATGTTTGTATCGTACGTAATACTCCATGAATCTGTTTCAAAGAATCCAGGATTTTCATCCAAAGATTCATCACAAGAAGCTTCAACCTTTGTTTTGCTCTTATCAGCTATAGTGATGAGACCTCTTGATATGTCGGCAACATAGTAATAGTCATTATCTTCAAGATATACATAGTCTCTACCTGGTGCAATGATGTTTCCTTCAGCAGCTTTTGATATGAGATCTGAATGTTCTGGATCATCACATTGTTCCTGCTTAATAATACTGTTTTCTTCAATTGCAACTTTTACCTTATCAAATGTCTCAAATTCATATGTGATAAGTTCCTTGGCTTCAGAAGGTTCTATTTCTATTACTGCTGTACCATTTTTAACCTTACCATTTTTAGTTGTCTGTGTCGAAGTTGTTGTAATTGTATTACCATCAGCGTCTGTATGAGTTTCAGTCGTTGTCACTGTTTTTTCTACTGAACATCCCATTATTGAACATGCTGCAAATGCTGTTAAGATGATTGCTGCTACTCTTTTAGTTGTCTTTTTATTTATTTTTTTCATAATATTTACCTCTTTCTATTTTTATTTGTAATATGTATGTGTTTGTTTATGGACTCAGTATAATATAATATGTGTGGCAAAAGTGTTGCACTCGGTGTACTGCCCCTGTTTGTTGTACAAAATTGTTAATTTCAGTTTTTGCGCCAAAGGGACAGTCCTTGTGACAAAAGAACCGTCCCCAAAGGAGGCGAAATGGTAAATTACATCATAGGCGCAATACTGATTATATTGGTAGGGTGCGCAGTGCTTTATATAATTAGAGAAAAGAAAAAGGGAAGAAAATGTATAGGCTGTCCAAATTCTGGAAGCTGTAATTCAAACTGCAACTGTAATACAAAGAAATAGTTATAAAAAGGCAAATGCAGAATCTGATTGATGTTTCGTTCCTTGATTCTCACATGCTCCTACGCCTTTTGGCAGGTGATGGCCAAAGGGATACTTCTTGTGATGAAAGACCCGTTCCTAGACAAAATATTTGTATCAGTATAATATATACAATGAGTAAGTTTAATTATGCGAGGGCTTAATGATGAAAAAGTTGTTGTCAGGAATTGCAGTTAGCTTGGTTATAGCTGCAATCGCTACTTTACTTGGCGGATTAAAAATAGGAAATGTTAATTTAGAAATAGTAGGGGCACCGGTATTTGCAATATTACTGGGTATGATTATTACATTGGTGGCTCCTGGATTAGCAAAAAATGAATTAACCAAGGACGGAATAAAATTTACATCTAAGAAGATATTACAGTGGGCGGTTATTATCCTGGGTTTTTCGCTTAATTTAGGAACAATAGCAAAAGTTGGATTAACCAGTCTCCCAGTTATTATATCAACCATTACTACATCCTTAGTAGTAGCTTTCATTTTGTTTAAAGCACTGAAAATGGACAGCAAGGTAGCAACCTTAATCGGTGTTGGTTCATCAATTTGTGGTGGCTCTGCTATTGCTGCGACTGCGCCGGTTATTGATGCAGATGATGAGGAAATTGCACAGGCTATTTCAGTCGTGTTTTTGTTTAATGTTTTGGCAGCATTGATTTTTCCAACATTAGGACAGGCTATAGGAATGGGAAGTGAAGGTTTCGCTATTTTTGCTGGTACAGCAGTTAATGATACAAGTTCGGTAACAGCAGCAGCTTCGACAGCAGAGAAACTTTATGACTGTAATTCCATATTATCTACAGCTGTAACAGTTAAATTGACCAGAACATTAGCTATTATACCTATAACCTTAGTACTGGCTCTTTATCGTACTAAAAAAGAGAAGTCCAGTGCGAAGAATGCGGGTTCTTCTAATGTGTTTTCGATTAAAAAGATATTCCCTTGGTTCATTCTATATTTCATAGCGGCTGCGATAGTTACGACTGTGGTTGGAATGATGCCCAATGGAGGATTCGTCAGTTTTTATGTTGAATCATTCGTACCTATAATGAAGTGGCTCGCTAAGTTTTTTATAGCAATGGCCATGGCTGCAATTGGACTTAATACAAATATTAAAGAGTTAATCAAAAAAGGTGGAAAGCCTATTCTTCTGGGACTTAGTTGCTGGGTGATGATTTCTCTTGTTTCTATTTTGGTTCAGATTATTACAGGTATTTACTATACTAATTTATAAAATGAGAATTTATATGAAAAACTAAGTACAGAGGAGAAAAAATGGACGGCAGAGCAATTCGAAGAATTTTAATAATGGTTTTTTGCCTGTTTATCGGAATTAGCATGTCTCTAGTAATGTTCTATACATATAAGCCAAGTCAGAATGCTTTAGGAGCACTTAGCAGTGTATGTATGGATATTCTCTGTGTTATAGTGCTATTCATATTGATAGGTAGTTTCGCGTTCGGAAATTATGGGACCAAGCGAACTACCAGGCTGTTCGGGGCACTATTACTGTCTACTGTGTGGGCCCTTTTTATGGATTTTCTTAACTGGGCCTTCGATGGAGCCTTAGAGTTCGGACATCTTACATTCTGGTTTACGTTACTGTCTCTTTGCATGGGCTCTGTGCTTTCGATTTTCTTTTCTCTATATCTTTATAGTTATATGGAAGAAACCCATAATCTGACCAAGATGCGAAAGAGTGCGATTGCATGTGCAGGACTTAATTTCGTGTCATTCATAGTAACATTCGTACTGGCTATTACAGGAACAGCATTCACCTTCGTGGATGGCCATTATGAAATCGGAACCTTGTATACAGTTGTTGAAGTTATTCCTATAGTATCGCTTCTATACCTTACAGTGTATACAATCTGTCACATTAAAACCGTTGGTGTTCATGATGCGCTCGCAGCTGCAGGATACATTCTTTTCATGATAGCCGGTGCGCTTATTGAAGAAGGATATGGAATTGGAACAACCTATGTTGCAGTTACTCTGGCAGACTTATTCATTTTCGTAATGCTTCAGAATGAAGTTATTTCGAAGGAGAAGCGAAATGCAGAAGAGTGGATGAAGAGATCTAATACAGATGAGTTGACAGGATTATTGAATAGATACGCCTATGAGACTGATTTTAAGCTGATTGCCGGCAATTTAATTGACGAGGATTTCGTATACGTATCTGTAGATGTTAATTCTCTTAAGGTTGTTAATGACAATCTTGGACATAATGCAGGAGACGAAATGTTAATAGGAGCTGCAGACTGTCTAAGAAGATGCTTTGGAGCATATGGAAAACTTTATCGAATTGGTGGAGATGAATTCATAGCTTTAATTAATGCAGATGATGATGAATTAAAGAAGGTTCAGAAAAATATAGATATTATTACTAATGCATGGAAGGGAAAGCAGGTTGAGAAGCTTGTTCTTTCATGTGGATATGTAACAAGAAAAGAAGCAATGGATCTTTCGTTAAAGGACATGGCTATTCTGGCAGATAAGAGAATGTATGAAGCTAAAAATGAGTATTATATAAGTCACGGCATTGAAAGAAGAAAGAAGTAAGAATTAGAGATTTATGAAAGAAATTAGTGTAGACAGAATTTTTGAATTAGGAATTGCATTATCTGCAGAAAAAGACAGTGCTGTATTATTCAGCAAAATTTTGAATGAAGCACTGGATCTTACGAATTCTGATGCAGGCACCATATACATCTTAGAGGATGATTATCTTAAGTTTAACTATATGATTACGCGTTCTAAGAATGTGAATAAGAGTGCTGACAGAGGGGAGATCACCATTCCACCTGTGCCACTTGGAAGAAGCCATGTATGCGCATGTTGTGCGCTTGATAAGCAGCTTATTAATATAGAAGATGTATATGCTAATGAAATATATGATTTTTCGGGAACACAAAGATATGATGCGATGAACGAATATCATACACGTTCCATGCTCGTAGTTCCAATGCTGGATGAAACTGATGACTGTATAGGAGTACTTCAGTTAATCAATTCAAAAGATGAGGGTGTTGAAAGATTATATGACGAAAATGACGAGAATGTCATAAGAGCACTCGCGTCATTCGCTGCAATTAGCCTTAACAACAAACTGTTATCAGAAGCATTGAATGATCTTTTACATTCATTCGTGACAGTTATGGTCGGAGCTATTGATACCAGATCCCCTTATAATGCCAATCACACTAAAAGTATGGTTAAATATGGTGAAAAATTCCTGGACTGGGCAGCGAAGAATGACTGTGAGTTCAGGATTAGTGAGAAGGATAGGGATCCGTTCTTAATGAGTATATGGCTTCATGATATAGGAAAGCTTCTAATTCCTCTTGAGATAATGGACAAGGCAACGAGATTAGGAGATCGCAAAAAAGACGTAGCAACCAGAATTACGATAGCGATTCTTATGGAGAAGCTCGTTAATAATGGAGAAAAGATTAAGGAATTAGAAGAAGCCAGAGACTTTATTTTCGAAATCAATGAGGCAGGTTTCATGCCTGATGAGAAAATAGATATGGTTAATAAAATCGCTGATATTACATGCCTTGATGAAAATGGAAATGAGATTAAGCTGTTAACTTCTGATGAAGTCAGGGCACTTACTATAAGACGTGGTACATTGACTGATGATGAAAGACACATCATAGAAAGCCATGTTGAATATACCAAGAAGATGCTTTCTGGAATGAAGTTTTCCGGAAGATATAAGGATGTTTCCAATGTGGCATCCTCACACCATGAGTTAATTGATGGAAGCGGATATCCTCTTCATCAAAAGGATGATGAAATAGATCAAAAAACACGTCTTTTGACAATTCTTGACATATATGATGCCCTAACGGCTGAAGACAGGCCATACAAGCCTCCTCTTCCAGTAGAGAAGGCATTTTCGATATTAGATGATATGGCGTCTCAGGGAAAGCTTGACAAGAATATACTTGATATGTTCAAGGAAAGCCGTGCATGGGAAAAGTAGAATTACAGTAAGGAGCAGTTATGAGCGAAAGCAATTCGGGTAACTATGTTCGCAAGAACGAAGCTAATGCGAAGGAAAAGAATAGAAAAAAGATAATAGCAATTGTTGTGGCAGCAATTGTTGTTATAGCAGCTATCATCTTCGCATTTTTCTGGACTAAAGGATACAGAACGATTAAGCTTCTTGAAATATTTAATAAAGTAAGCTTCGATCGTGATGACCAGAAGAATGTTGATGTATATGAGAATATGTCACTTAAGGCAGGAGATACCTTAAGAACTGGAGACGAAGAAAGCTTCGCACGTTTAGTGCTTGATGATGACAAATATATATTTATCGAAGAAAACTCAGAAGTTGCATTCGAAATGGCAGGTCGAAAGAGTAGTTCCAAAACTACACTTCACCTTAATTATGGTGCAATTTTTAATGAGCTTGAGGGTAAGCTTAATGAGAATCAGAGCTTCGAGGTTAAGTCGCCTAACTCACTGATGGCTGTTCGTGGAACTAAATTCAGAGTATCAACATATGTTGGACCAGACGGAATTCTCTATACAAGAATCAGTGTTTTAGAGGGAAATGTTGAATGCTGGTTAATCTATCCTGATGGTACAGTTTCATCTGAAAGTCACATAGCAAGCCCTGGAAGTGAGGTCTTAATCTATTTCGATGAAGAAAGTGGAATTACAGATTTCGCGAGAATTAATGAAGCAGGACGATATAATTCTAAAGAAACTGGAGAATATATAAGAAGTATAAGCTATGCTCAGATGCCTAAGCAGATTCTTAAGTTCCTGGAGAAGAGATCCTCTGAGCTTGGAGGACAATTCGATACTATTTCGGAGTCTGAGCTTAAAGAATATGTGGATTTAGATGAGGCTCTTCGTGATGAACCAATCCTTGAAAGATATGGTGTTCCTGAAAGACAGCTTGTCGATGAGGGATATTTAAATCATGTTCGAGGCGATGAACAAGAAGGCATAGAAGAAAAGTATGCCAGAGAATATCTTGAATCTAATGAATCAAAGGATGCAGCTAATGAAGCTTCAGAAATCAAGTCTGAAAATGAAGAGAAGAATTTAGCTAATGCCGAAGGTGATAATAATGATGAAAATACAGGAGATGGTGAAGGAGAGGATAACGATACAGAAGGAAATTCTGAAAATGGTAATGGAGAGAATGGAAATTCATCGAATACTACTAACACCAGTAATTCGAATTCACCTACTCCAACACCAACCAGTACACCAACTACTGATCAGCTCATAGAGCAGTTCTACAAAGAGATTCTGGCACATCCTGATGTGTACGCAAGTTTTCTTCCAACACCAACACCGGAACCAATAGTAGTTGCTTCATCTAATGATGAGCCATCTGGTGATGAACCTTCTTCGGATAGTGGTTCGTCAGGAAACGATGATGGTGGATCAGGAAGTTCTGGTTCGGGAAGTGGTTCAGGAACACCACCAGGAGGCTCAGGGGCTGATCCGTATGATCCAACTGGATCAAATAGTGTAGATACTATGATGGCACAGTTTGGCTCTCCAGATTATACAGATGCAACTTCTAATGAAAATGCTTGGTTAGGTTTTACTAAAAATGGTGATAATAAGTATACCCAGAATACTGGCGAATCTATGAACCGAAATGATCAGGTGGCAATTGAAAGTGCAGCAACATCAGCAGCTACAGCAGTTGGAGTATCTACATTAACTCCTGAGTATGATTGGTCTCAGGGAATAGTCACAGGATATAAAGATGCTGCTGGAAATGAGTATAGGATTACATATCCCTCTGAACCAGGGCAGACACCAACTATAACAAATTCTGGATCTGGAACTACCTATCACTTTAACGGAACTAGTTGGGGTTAATAATTAACACAGAAAATATAATGAAATAATACTTATGACCAAAAAAACAATTTTAGTGTCCCTCATAGCAGGGGCACTAACCTTTTTAATCAGTCTTTCGGGACTTTTCAACAGAATAGACTATATGCTGACGGATGCTCTGTATCAGAGTCCGCTGGTTCCAGACAGTAATATTAAGATTATTGCTATTGATGAAAAATCAATGAATGAGTTGGGAGCATATAAAACATGGTCTCGTGATTACTATGCATCACTGTTAAAGGTGCTGTATGAGGATGAGGAAACCGCTCCTGCTGTAACTGTATTCGACCTTATTCTTCAGGGAAATACAGATGAAAAGAAGGATCATCAGTTCGCTATGGAAGCAAAGAATGCAGGCGGAATTGTATGCGCTACCAATATGGTATTTAAGGACGCTATAGAAACTAATGAAGCTGGTGAGAAATACTTGAACCGTCTTCATACAGAGCTTATAGAATATCCGTATGATGAACTGATGGAATATTCAGTTACAGGTTTTGCTAATACTATTAATGACAGCACTGACTCTGTAATCAGGGATTTCTTCCCAACACTTTCTGATGGGGAAAAGAAGGTTCCAAGCTTAGCATTAGCTACGGCCAAGGTACTTGAAGAAAAGAAGCTTCTTACCATCAGCATTCCTGATATAGAAGAAAAAAGCAGTTTAATGATCAGATACACTGGAAAACCTGGAGATTATGAGGTCCTTTCCTTTTCAGATGTAATTAATGGGAAAATCCCTAAGGCGGCATTCAAAAACAGCTTCATTTTCGTTGGAGCCTATGCACCTGGAATGATGGATGCTTATAATGTTCCAACATCATATTCGGAGCAGATGTATGGAGTTGAGATTCATGCCAATATTTTGGAGTCTATAGCTAATGGCCGTTACATGGAAAGAACAGGAGTTTTAATTCCATCCCTTGTATTTGCAGTAGTGGTGTTCCTTTTCATGCTGCTTGCTCAGAATGTCTCACTACTTATATCAGGAATAATCGGACTTTTCCTCATAGCGCTTGAACTGTTCATAGGAAAAATGATGTCCGAGAATCATATATATTTGTCCCTGGTAGGGTTCGTTATATGCATAATTCTGGGCTACGCCGGTATTATAGTTATCCACTATTTAAAGGAAATAGTTCAAAGAAGGCGTGTGCTTAAGGCCTTCAGACAGTATGTTGCCCCTGAGGTTGTTGAGTCTATTGCGAAGAAGGGGAATTTCGAGCTTAAGCTTGGTGGACAGAAAAGAGATATAGCAGTTCTTTTCGTTGATATCAGAGGCTTCACACCGCTTTCTGAAGCTTTGGGACCAGAGAAGGTTGTAGAGATACTGAACGAATATCTGACACTGACGACTACGTCAATTTTTAATAACTATGGAACATTGGATAAGTTCGTAGGCGATGCTACAATGGCTGTATTTAATTCGCCATTCGATCTTGATGATTACGTTTTCAAGGCAGTTAATGCTGCATTAGATATAGTGGCCGGAAGCTCGAAAATAAGGCAAAGAGCACTTGAACTTGCAGGCTGTGAGGTTGGATTCGGCGTCGGAGTTAACTGCGGAGATGCTGTAGTTGGTAATATTGGATGTGATTTTAGAATGGATTACACAGCTATTGGAGATACAGTTAATACAGCAGCCAGACTTGAGGCGAATGCTAAGGCAGGGCAGGTTCTTGTTTCACAGGCAGTAGTTGATGCGCTGGAAGGCAGAATCGAGGTTGAACCGGTTGGTGAAATTCCACTTAAGGGAAAATCGATACCATTGATGGTTTATGAATTAAAGGGTGTTAAATAATATAGAATAGATATTAAAAGATTTATGAAAAAACTGATTGTACTTTTTTTGACAACTATATTATGCATTGGTGCACTATGCGCCTGCAGTGGAGGAACTAAAATTACAGATACCAGGAAAAATATAGTATGCACCATTTTTCCTGAATATGACTGGACGAAGGAGCTTATTAAAGGTAAGGAAGATGAGTTTAACCTTAGTCTTCTTCTGGATAATGGTGTGGACCTTCACAATTACCAGCCAACAGCAGAGGATATAATTGAAATTTCGACGGCTGATCTACTTATATATGTTGGTGGCGAATCAGACGGGTGGATAGAAGATGCCATCAAGAATGCCACGGACAAAGATATAGTTGTGGTTAATCTTCTTGAACTTGTTGGCGAGGATTTAAAAGAAGAAGAGCTTGTCGAGGGAATGAGAGCCCCTCGTAATGAAGCTGAAGACGACATATCACATGAAGGTGACGCTGAAAATAAAGAGAATTCTCACGGTAATTATGAAGAAGCACCAGAATACGATGAACATGTATGGCTTTCACTAAGGAATGCGAAGAAGTGTGTTCAGGGTATTGAAAGTGCTCTTAGGGAAGTTGATTTTGAAGGTGTTGATGTTTATACCCAAAACGCTAATCAGTATATTAAGAAGCTTGAAAAGCTCGATGCTGAGTATGAAAAGGCAGTTAGCAATGCTAAGACCAGAACAATTCTATTTGGTGACAGATTTCCGTTTAGATACTTGGCTGATGATTACGGACTAAAATATTATGCAGCCTTTTTGGGGTGCAGTGCTGAAACTGAGGCGAGCTTTGAGACCATAACCTTCCTGTCGTCGAAGATGGATGAGCTGGGACTTAACTGTATTTTTGTACTGGAAAACTCAGATGACAGAATTGCCAAGACTATTATTAATAATACCAAGATGAAGGAACAAAAAATCATTGTTATTGATTCGCTTCAATCTGTGACTAAGAAAGAGATTGAAAGTGGTGCAACGTATCTTGGAATTATGGAAGATAATCTTTTAAAGCTAAAAGAGGCACTCGATTAGTTATAAATTCAAATTATAACTCGACATAAGTATTATATATTGGATGAATAGTTTATGAAATACTACAATTACATTGTAAATGAAAAACATGGGTGCTATGATAACTTAAAATTCGGACTGAACAAGGAACAGGAAGGACAGTTATTATGCCACTTAGTGTTCTTGGCGAAAAATATATATCTATCTTAAAAGGATATGGAAAACAGGGGAAGTAGAAAATGAGTGATAATACAAGAGTAAAAGAAGCGATTGATAAAGCAACTAAAAGGCTTAATGATAATTATAAAAGCCAAGGGATTTTCGAAAAGGAAATAGGCGAAAATCTTCCTAAAAAAGCAGACATTATCGATACTCTGGCAGAAATTCAAAGAGTCATCTTTCCAGGATTTTTCGGAAAAGAAAATTCTGCATACGTGAAGCTTGATAATTTCGCAGGAAGTGCAATAGCAGTTATATATGAAAGACTGTTTAAGGAGATTCGCTCGACACTTTTATACAGGGGAGATAAGAAAAGAGGAGCTGACTTCGACCAGGAGGTTGAAGAGTTAACATTAAAATTCATCGACAAACTTCCTGATATACAGGAGCTTATTTTGAAGGATGTTGAGGCAGAGCTTGAAGGTGATCCTGCAGCGTCGAGCAAGGAAGAAATTATATTCTCTTATCCAGGTATATATGCAATTTTCGTATATCGTGTGGCGCATGAATTATATAACCTTAAGATTCCATATATTCCAAGAATCATGACCGAGTATGCACATGGAAAGACAGGAATTGATATTAACCCTGGAGCTAATATTGGTGAATATTTCTTCATAGATCATGGAACAGGTATCGTAATCGGTGAAACAACAACTATTGGAAAGCATGTCAAGATATACCAGGGTGTTACTCTTGGAGCATTATCTACTATGAAGGGACAGCAGCTTTCAGGAACCAAGCGTCATCCAACTATTGAAGACAATGTGGTTATCTATGCGAATGCCACAGTACTTGGTGGAGATACAGTTATCGGAAAGAATTCAGTTATCGCTGGTAATACATTCATAACAGAATCAGTTCCAGAAAATACCAGAGTTTCGGCACTTATGCCAGAACTAAAGATTAAGAGCAGAAAGTAAATTAATTATAAAGCCAGAAAGTGATTTGTTTTTATGGAACTAAAACTCGCAACAAAAATATATAAATCATTGTATTAGTTGTTTGAAAAATGTGTGAGAGGAAGTCGAAATGACTTCCTTTTTTCGTGGTTTCTTTGTTATAATACGTTGAGCGAAGATATTAAAAATAGGTGAGAAGAGTAATGAATTCAAAACTAAGAACATTTCAATATACAATAATTAATGTCGCATATTTCGCAGCTTACAGCGGAGTTCATGCATATGCTGCAGTATTCCTTTTAGACAAGGGCTTTACTAATACCATGATTGGTGTAGTAATTGCGATGGCTAATATACTCTCAGTGTTGCTCCAGCCGGTTGCTGCAAGCTTTATTGACAAATATACAGGTATCACTAATCGAAAGGTTTCAATTCTGTGTGCACTTGGATGTATGGCGTGCTGTATATCTTTGTACTTCGTAACGGGAATTGCAATGGTATTCGGAATATATGTACTTTTATTCACACTACAGATGGTGTATCAGCCTCTTATTCAGGCTCTTAGCTTTGAATATAATGCAATGGGAGATGGAATCAACTTCGGACTTGCCAGGGGTCTTGGCTCATGTGGGTTCGCTGTTACCTCAGCAATTATTGGTACTGTGCTTGGAAGCTATGGTATTTCATCACTACAGATTATTAATGTGATAGCCTTTTTAGTTGGAATACTTATGATGTTCGCATTCACTGCACCTAAAAATGCAGATATTGATGTCGTTTCCTCGAAAACCAGTGATGGAGATGTGGATGAGGCACATGGTTCTTTCATATCATTCGTTAAGTATTATCCGATGTTCATGCTGTTCGTAGTTGGTGGAACATTTTTGTTTTATGAGCATAATGCTTTAAATGATTATCTGATTCAGATTATTACTCCTCTTGGTGGAGATGAGAGCATTATGGGTAATATGGTTATGGTTGCAGCCTTTTTAGAGCTTCCGGCCATGGCAGGGTTCGTGTGGCTTGAAAAGAAGTTTGGTGTATTTAAGATACTTGCTTTTTCGGGAATAATGTTCACTGTCAAAACGGTTCTGATGCTTTTGGCAAGTAATCTAATTATGGTATATTTGTCACAGGCTTGTCAGATATTTGCGTACGCGCTGTTCATACCAGGAGGTGCTTATCTTGCTGAGAAGGTTATGAATAAGGCAGACAAAACTAAGGGACAGGCATATATTAATGTGTGCATAACGCTTGGCGGTGTGTTCTCGGCATTAGTGTGCGGAAGAGTACTTGATGTATTAGGTGTTCACGCGATGCTTGTTATAGCAACAGTTATAGGTGTAATTGGTACTTTGATTTCAATCTTCGCCATTGGTAAGATAGGAAAGAAAGTTTCAAATAAAAATTAAAACACATTTCATTTAGGAAATATTTGAGGAGGAGAAAATGAAATACGAAGAGTTAGTTAAGACATTAAAGGACAATTATGGAGCAGTTGATGCAAGCTCTGTTAATGAGCATGTTGCATTACAGTTCAATGTAACAGGAGAAGCTGAGGGTGCATTCTATGTAGAGATTGCTGACGGCAAGGTTAATATTGAACCATATGAGTATTATGACAGAGATGTTTTGGTTACTGTATCTGAAACAGATTTAATTGATGTTTTTGATGGAAAGCTTGATTTTATTGAGGCTTTTAATGATGGAAGAATCAAGGCAGAGGGTAATCTTATCAAAGCATTAGCCCTTAAGGATTTGATCGAAAAGAATGCTGGTGTTAAGAAGTCAGCTCTTAAGAAGGCCAAGAGTGTTGTAGCAACAGCTAAGGCAGCTAAGAAAGCAGTAGCTACCAAGAAAGAAGCTGCTAAAAAATAAGCTGCAGCTTATATATATAATAATGTGGAGTTAGAATCAGGTTGATTTCATAAGATCTGCAATAGTGATATTGGAGAAGTAATCATTCACCAGTTTGTCATAGTCTCTCCACATGGAGAGCGTTCTACACTGATCCTTTCGGGGGCATTCCTGGGCATTATCTTCGAGGCAGGCAACTGTCGCCATGGAACCTTCAGTGATTTTCAAAATCTCCATAATATTGTATTCTTCGGGGCTTCTCGTTAGTGAGTAGCCCCCTTTTTTTCCACTAATTCCTTTAACGAGCTTTCCAGTTACCAATGTTTTAACAATGCTTTCAAGATATTTCTTTGAAATATCCTGTCTTGATGCTATTGAGTCCAAAGATACAGGTGTATCTTTTTCCTGTTCAGCTAAATCTATCATAAGTCTTATGGCATATCTTCCTTTAGTAGAAATCATAGTTTTCCTCCACAAATAAAAGAACAGTAAGTAATCAAAGTTAACACCTATTGACATAGTAGGTAAATAGGTATAACTTATAACTGAAATATATCATATGAAGTATATATTTGTAAAGTGTGCGAAATTGAATGTTTTTTAGGCGCTTGATTTAAGAAACCAATGATTGCCAAAAGAGAGGAGAAAAAGGTGACTGATTTAATATATTTAGACAATGCGGCTACCACGCCAGTAGACAATAGAGTTTTCGAAGCAATGAAACCATACTTCGAAGAGTATTACGGAAATGCTTCAAGTGTATACCGCTTTGCAGGAAAAAGTACTAATGCAGTTGATGAAGCAAGAAGAATTGTTGCTGCGTTTTTAGGAGCAGATAAAGAAGAAATATATTTCACCGCAGGTGGAAGTGAGTCAGACAACTGGGCTCTTAAGGCAACAGCCTTCTCGTTGAAAGAAAAGGGAAAACATATTATTACATCAAAAATTGAGCATCATGCGATTTTGCACACATGTGAATACCTTGAAAAATTAGGATTCGAGGTTACCTATTTAGACGTAGATGAAAACGGTGTAATAAAGCTTGATGAACTTAAAAGTGCTATTCGAGAGGATACAATTCTTATTTCAATTATGTTCGCCAACAATGAAATAGGAACTGTAGAACCTGTGAAAGAAATTGGGAAAATAGCTAGAGAGCATGGAATAATATTCCATACAGATGCAGTTCAGGCATATGGACATGTACCTATTAATGTAGAAGAGATGAATATAGATATTCTAAGTGCCAGCGGACATAAGATATACGGACCTAAGGGCGTTGGAATAATGTATCTTAGAAAAAATGTAAGAATAGGTTCCTTCATTCATGGTGGTGGACAGGAGCGAGGAAAAAGAGCCGGAACTTATAATACTCCTGGAATAGTAGGTTTCGGTGAGGCTACCAGAATAGCTTCAGAAAAAATGAAGGAAAGATATGAGTATGAAACTAAGCTTAGAGATTATTTAATTAAAGGGATTTTAGAGAAGATACCATACACTAAGCTTAATGGTCATCCAACCAACAGACTTTCGAATAATGTCAATATAAGCTTCAGATTCATAGAAGGCGAGTCCTTGCTGATGCTTCTAGATCAGAAGGGAATATGTGGTTCCAGTGGTTCAGCGTGTACATCAGGATCGCTTGATCCATCCCACGTTCTTCTGGCGATTGGACTTCCACATGAAATTGCCCATGGATCATTAAGATTAACACTTTCACATAATAATACTAAAGAGGAGATTGATTATGTGATAGAGGAGCTTAGGAAAATAGTTGAAAGATTAAGATGTATGTCACCATTGTATGAGGATTTTATAAGGAACAATTAGGACAGACGCTTTCGAAAAATATATGAATGTACAGGCTACTATATTTTTGACGAGGATAATAAAAGAAAGAGGAATAATATGAGTCAGGTTTTAGAATACAGCGAAAAGGTTATGGACCACTTCACTAATCCAAGAAATGTTGGAGAAATTGAAAATCCAAGTGGAGTTGGAACAGTAGGAAATGCCAAGTGTGGCGATATTATGAGAATGTACCTTGATATTCAGGATGGTGTTGTTAAGGACGCCAAGTTTAAGACCTTTGGATGCGGCGCTGCCGTAGCTACGAGCAGTATGGTTACAGAGCTTGTTATAGGAAAAACGGTTGAGGAGGCGCTTAAGGTTACCAATAAGGCCGTTATGGAAGCACTGGATGGACTTCCACCAGTCAAGGTTCACTGCTCACTTCTTGCAGAAGAAGCAATACATGCAGCATTGTGGGATTATGCTACTGATAATGGCATAACCATAGAAGGATTAGAGCCTCCGGTCAAAGATATAGAAGAAAAAGAAGGCCATGAGAGTGCTGAATAAAAGAAAAATAAAAATTTAAATAAAACCTATTGACACAGTAGGCAAATAGGTGTAATATAACGTCATGAATTGAGAAAACCGATACTTTTGGTTAAGTGATCAGGTTTTAGTAACGAATTGATTTTTGAGGAAAGGAGTAAGTACAATGATTAAAATACAGGAATTAACAACCAGTTCCATGATGTGTTGCTGTCGAATGCTAATCTCCCGGGCGTGTATGATGACTGGGTACGACAGTGTAGATTGTTGTGCTTAAATCTTTAGAGAGTTTCTAATAGATATGTCATGCGCCCGGGAGCAATCCAGGGCGCTTTTATATTGTTTTGATTGTTGAATTGAGTATAATAGGTTAGGTAGAAAGTTACTAATAAGGTTTATAATTAAATTTATAATAGAAAAGAGGAAAAATTATGAAAAACAAGACATTAAAGAATTTAGGTAAGAAAATCGCAACTGTAGCAGTTGCAACAGCACTTGCATTAACTTCATTAGTTGGATGCGGTGAGGCTAATAAGGAAGCTAAGGTGATTAAGATTGGTGCAACAGCAACACCTCATGCAGAAATCTTGGAGCAGGCAAAGGAAGCACTTGCCAAAGAAGGAATTACACTTGAAATAACAGTATTTGATGATTATGTATTACCAATGACAGCAGTTGAAAGTGGTGAGCTTGATGCCAACTACTTCGCACATGTACCATATGTTGATCAGTTCAATGTAGAGCAGGGAACACACATTGTTAACGTTGGTGGAATCCACTACGAGCCATTCGGTATCTATCCAGGAACAAAGAAGAGCCTTGATGAAGTAGCAGAAGGTGACACAATTGCAGTTCCTAACGATACAACTAATGAAGCAAGAGCTTTATTATTACTTGAAGCTAACGGATTAATCAAGTTAAAGGATGATGCTGGATTAACAGCTACAGTTAATGATATTGTAGAAAATCCTAAGAACATCAACTTCGAAGAGTTAGAAGCAGCACAGGTTGCAAGAGTAATTGATGAAGTTGCTTTCGTAGTACTTAATGGTAACTATGCACTTGCTGCAGGATTATCAGTTGGTAAGGATTCAATCGCATTCGAAGCAAGCGATTCTGAAGCTGCCAAGACATATGTTAATATCGTAGCAGTTAAGGAAGGAAACGAAAACAACGAAGCAATCAAGAAGTTAGTTGAAGTACTTAAATCAGATGATGTTAAGAAGTTCATTAACGAAAAGTATGACGGTGCAGTAGTTCCATTTAACTAATATCTTAGTAAAACGCTAATATATTAAAAGATATAATGCGAGCAGTTCATGATTTTCAAGAATCATTCGTGACTTTGGTTATGCAGGGCTTGAAATGATTGGCGGCTTGCATTATCTTTTATTAGGAACATTAAATTACAGAAAAGGAAAGAATAGATGGCACTCATTGAAATTAAAAATCTAACGAAAAAGTTCACGCAAAAGGATGACGAGATAGTAGCCTTAAATCATATTAATATTTCTATTGAAAAGGCAGATATCTATGGAATCATAGGAATGAGCGGTGCAGGAAAGAGTACGTTGGTTCGCTGCTTAAACTATTTAGAGTCACCTACAGAGGGTGATGTAGTAATAGATGGCAAGGTACTTGGAACATTAAATGAAAAGGAACTTCGCGCGCAGAGGAGTGAAATTGGAATGATATTCCAGCATTTCAACCTTCTGATGCAAAAGAGTGTCATAGATAATGTCTGCTTTCCACTCAGATTAAAGAAGGTTTCTAAGAAGGAGGCCAGAGAGAAAGCTCTTGAACTTCTTAAAATAGTAGATCTTGAATCAAAGGCCAATGCTTATCCATCCCAGCTTTCTGGTGGTCAGAAGCAAAGGGTGGCAATAGCAAGAGCTTTAGCTTCTTCACCTAAGATTCTTCTATGTGACGAGGCAACAAGTGCGCTTGACCCTCAGACAACAGAATCTATTTTGAAGCTTCTAAAACAGATAAATGAAGATATGGGTATAACTATAGTAATTATCACTCATCAGATGAATGTAGTTTCTGAAATCTGTAACAAGGTTGCAATTATAGAGTCAGGAAATCTGGTTGAAAACGGAAGCGTTGACGAGATTTTCGCTCATCCAAAATCTCAGGCAGCCAAGAAGCTTATATATGGTGAAAATACCGGAGACAAATATATAGGCTCACTAAATGATTCCAATACTAACCAGATGGAAGGTATTAGTGATTATTATGAAAAAGATGGTATAGATATGAATATAGGAAAGAAGATACGAATTGTATTTTCTGATAATTCAGCATTCGAGCCAGTGATTGCCAATATGATTATTCACTTTAATGCTCCAGTCAATATCTTAAAGGCAGATACCAAAGAAGTTGGTGGTAAGGCTGTAGGTGAGATGATTCTTGGTCTTCCGAAAGACAAGCATCTTCAGATTGATATGGAAAATTATTTACTAGAGCACGGCGTTAAGATACAGGAGGTTTAAGATATGTTCGAACAACAGACAATAATGATGCTTTTAGAGGGCGTCAGAGATACAGTATATATGACATTAGCGTCAACCTTACTAGGATATCTTCTTGGACTTCCTATGGGAGTACTGCTTGCTGTAACTGACAAGGATGGAATTCATCCTAACAGAGCAGTCTACAGAGTTTTCGATGTTATATCCAATATAGTACGAAGCATACCATTCCTGATTTTGCTTATTTTACTTATTCCGTTCACCCGTTTTGTTGTAGGAAAAAGTTATGGTTCAACAGCAACTATAGTTCCTTTGGTAATTACAGCAGCTCCTTATATTGCAAGACTGGTTGAGTCTTCATTAAAGGAAGTTGATAAGGGTGTTATAGAGGCTGCTAAATCAATGGGTGCATCAAACTTTGATATTATAGTTCATGTACTTTTACTTGAAGCCAGAACATCGATTATTACAGGTGCTACCATAGCACTTGGAACAATTCTGGGATATTCTGCTATGGCCGGAACCGTTGGTGGTGGCGGACTTGGAGATATCGCTGTTAGATATGGTTACTACAGATGGCAGACAGATATAATGATTATTACAGTTATTTTGATCATATTCTTATTCCAGATATTCCAAAACTCCGGAATGAAAATAGCTAAGGTTGTGGACCGAAGAAAATAGCAAGGATTTGATTGTGAAAACAGCAAAGACTGTGGATTGAAGGAAACAACGGGTTGTGGACCGAAGAAAATAGTGAAGATTGTGACAAGTGGTTGATTAGAGGTAGATGGAATGAATTTTGTAATTAGAGTAGCTACGAAAGATGATGCGAAGGATGTACATGATATATACGGAGCATACGTTGATGGAGAGCATGTAACCTTCACCGAAATTAATCCTTCCATTGAAGAGTATGCAGAAAAAATTGAGCATACATTAAAAAAGTATCCATTCTACATAGCAGAAGATGATAACCATAACGTTTTAGGATATGTCTATGGCTCACCGCTCAGACCTCATGATGCATACAGATGGAATGTGGAGTCAACTATTGTTCTTTCGCCTGATGCTCCAAGAAGAGCCGGAATAGCGACTGCTCTTTATGAAAAATTCGAGGAATCACTTGCGGCTTTAGGCTACAGATATATTTATGCAGTAATAGTTGATACCAATGAGGCCAGCATAGCACTCCATGATTCCCTTGGATACCAGGAGGTAGGACATTTTCATAATGCAGGATTCAAAATGGGTAAGTGGAAGGGCATCGTCTGGATGGCGAAGAGCATTGGCGATGAGGAAGAGAGCCCTGAAGAACCAAAACCATACATACATGGATTAATTGACATGAATAAAAGGCCATGAATTTTAAGGTCAGCGATTCAGTAATGAATAATAGTGCGGGTTATATTACCCAAAAGATATCAAAAGTGTATTGTCTGTCGAAGTCGTCCAGTTGGAGAAAAAATCATCAAAATTGTTAGCAACAGTCAGAATAAGATTTTTACCACCAGATTCCGATAAAACAGAAAAAGCAACAATATATAAGAAATAAGGAATTTTGATGTGAATATCACTATAAACCAAGCAAAGAAAACATCAAAACAGAAAGAAATGGAAAAATTGTTGTAAAGACAAGCATCTAGCAGGGAAGAAAAGCAACAAATTGGTAGAATCTAGAAAATTTGTTGTAAAGATTAAAATTAGCAGGAAGAAAAAACAACAAAATAAAATAGTGGAAGTGAAATTGTTGTAAATGGAAAATGGTTCCATAAAAGTGCAGGGAAGCACATAATAATTCATTCTGGCTTGACTAAAAATAATCATGTAGCGGATTGCTCTGTCAAGGGCATGCCACGATGTGGCGCACTTTGTAGTATCACTTGGCCAGGCATGCCGCGATGCGGTGCGAAGCACCCTTGACAGAGCAACCGCACATGATTTAATAGTCAACAAGCAGCAATGAATGAAAATATCGCGAGGCGACATTTAGCGATGAAGATTCATTTGCTTGAAAAATAAGACTAGCGTTCGGTTTAAAGTAACTAGTGCAACAATCTACCATACATAACTTGTCAGCATGTGATATAATGTAACGTATGAATAACGAAAATATGCACTGGTGCTCCATCTGGGGCAACGCAATGTCCATAACAGACCATAAGGTCGAAACATACAGTAAAGACTTAACATTAAGGTACCCGATAACGGTGCCTTTTTCTGGTGATAAGATTAAAATTACTTTCGACAATTTCTGTGGAACAGAAGATGTGTCTATCGAAGAGGTATATATTTCACTTGGAAGAAATGGAAATGAAATAGCTACGGATACATTAAAGGAACTGACCTTTAATGGTAACCATTCTTTCACGATGACTGCAGGAAAGAGAGTAACAAGTGATGAAATTGATTTTACCGTTAAGCAGAATGATGTTTTAATGGTTAGCTTTTATATTAAGGATTTCGCCCAGATGCGTTCTTCTGTCATTGCGACAGGACCGCTTTCGAAGGGCTTTTATTCAGTTGGTAATCAGTGTATGGAAGAAAAGCTTCCTATGGATCTTACAAGGAATACCAGCTGTTTTTATTTTTTGAGTGATGTATATCTTTTTACTAAAGCTGATAACCATGCAATTATATGCTATGGTGATTCGATTACAGCGCAGGACTGGCCGGATTATTTAATGAAAATGTATCTTAAGAATCAGGATAATAAGGTGGCTATCGTAAGAAAAGCAGCCAGTGGAACCAGGGTATTAAGGCAATACTCAAATATTACATATGAATCCTATGGCTTAAAGGCCAAGGTAAGATTCCCTCATGAGATTCCGGTTGAGGGGGCAGATACAATAATTATTCAGCAGGGAATTAATGATATTATTCATCCTGTTGGTGTAGAGGTTAACCCTTTCAGACCAATGTCTGATCTTCCAACAGTTCAGGAATTAGAAGAGGGTCTTAAGTATTATTTAGACGAGTCAAAAAGACATGGACTTAAAATATACATGGGAACACTTCTTCCAATTAAAGGCTGGAGAACCTATGAGGAATTCCGTGAAGTTATGAAGAATGATATCAATGAATGGATTAGAAATAATGAAGATGCAGTTCTCATAGACTTTGACAAAGCGGTAAGGGATGATAAGCAACCAGAAGCTTTTGCTGAAGGATATGATAGCGGAGATCATCTTCATCCAAGTGCCAAAGCGTACGAGAGAATGGCGCTTGAAGCATATAATGTACTCAATGACAAGTAAGATAAGTCAATTACAATAAGATAGCTAATTAAATTAAGAAGGAGACTAACTAAGATGGCAAAGATTGAAACAAAATGTACCAGATCAGGTTACACACCAAAAAATGGAGAACCACGTTCTCTTCCAATTTATCAGAGTACTACATGGAAATATGAAAAATCTGATGATATGGGTGCACTTTTTGATTTAGAGGCAGAAGGATATTTTTATACCAGATTACAGAATCCTACTAATGATTATGTAGCTGCCAAGCTGGCAGATTTAGAGGGAGGCGTTGCAGCTATGCTTACATCATCTGGTCAGGCTGCCAATTTCTTCGCAATCTTCAATATATGTGAAGCTGGAGATCATTTCTTAGCTTCAGCTAATATTTATGGTGGAACATATAATCTTTTCGGAACTACACTTAAGAAGATGGGAATTGAGTGTACTTTCTATGATCAGACAATGTCTGATGATGAACTTCAGAAGCTTGTTCGCCCTAATACCAAGTGTGTGTTCGGTGAGACGATTACTAACCCTACAGTGATGGTATTTGATATTGAGAGAATGGCCGCTTTCGCACATAGAAATGGTATTCCTCTTATTATGGACAACACCTTCGCAACACCTGTTAACTGTCGTCCTTTCGAATGGGGATGCGATATTGTAACTCATTCAACGACTAAGTATATTGACGGTCATGCTTCAACAGTTGGTGGAGCTATCGTAGACAGTGGTAATTTCGACTGGATGGCACACAAGGAAAAATTCCCTGGATTGTGTACTCCTGATGAGTCATATCATGGTATTACATATGCTACCAAGTTCGGAAAGGGTGCATATATTACCAAAGCAACAGTTCAGATGATGAGAGATTTAGGCGCTATTCAGTCACCTCAGCATGCATTCTTCATCAATATTGGTCTTGAGAGTCTTCATGTAAGAATGGAGCGTCACTGTGCTAATGCACTCAAGATTGCAGAATTTTTGAAAAATCACGAGCAGGTTGACTGGGTTCACTACCCTTCATTAGAGGGAGATGAATATAATGAACTTGCCAAGAAATATCTTCCTAATGGTTCCTGTGGAGTTCTTTGCTTCGCTGTTAAGGGTGGAAGAGAAAAGTCTATTCAGTTCATGGACAGCCTTAAGTTAGCAACAATCGCAACACATGTAGCTGATGCTCAGACATGTCTTTTACATCCTGCAAGTCACACTCACAGACAGCTTTCGGAAGAGCAGTTGATTGAAGCAGGAGTTGCCCCTGATTTGATTCGTTACTCTGTAGGTCTTGAAAATGCAGATGATTTAATTGCAGATCTTCAGCAGGCATTTGAGACTATTAAATAATTTAGGCACAAAGATACAGTCCGTTGAATAATTAAGATCTCCAAGATCCTTGAATTTTAACTGAGGTTGTCAAATGAAGAAGAGCAAATACATAAAAAAAATACTGGCGACTGGACTAGCCATGTCAATGCTACTGTCTGGCTGTGGAATTATCACGATGCAGAAGGCTAATCAGGAAAATGCCGAAGAAATTCTGGATGTATTAAGTGATGTTGCCAAAGAGTTTGATGAGCAAAGCACCAAGATTAAGAGATATGATTCCTCTTCATCCAAGGATTCGTCGAGGGCATCTTCACGAAATGATATGAATAGTTCATCCGAAGATGACGCATCCGATGATAATAAGAATCCGGATGAATATGTATCCTTCGAAAAAAGATATGATGTTAAAGAAGGTGAATATAAGCTTTTAGAGGATAGTGGTGCATTCATATATGGAAATATGATGGTCGAAATACCAGATGAATGGGCAGGAAAGGTGTATGTCACAGGTTTTGACAGAGGCTTTTCATTCCATGAGGCTAAATCACATGAGTATGATGGATCTGGATACATGTTCGGTTTCTTCGAAAGTGATAACAATGTCATGAACTATTCCGGCGAGTATATGTATGCGTATAATCCCAATTGTACATATAACATTTCAACTCCTTCGGACGTTCCATATCCATATGATGTCAAAGATATAGCTGAGGCATATTCCTATGCAATTGGTTTCGAAGAACAGGTCATTAAATCACTCAGAATTAATGACAGTTCTACTAAATACGATGGCAGAGAGCATATGTTCCCAATGAGTGAATATAAGCCGCTTGACGAGGATTGTCTAAGAGAACTGACAGATGAGACTGCAGATTATGCAATCGGTGAAGTTTACGCAAGGCATGGGGCAGTTTTTGATGATCCTTATATGCAGAACTATTTTGATAAATACAGCTGGTACCAGAACAGGGGAGTTGGAAGAGAAGATATATCTTTGAGCCCTGTTGAAAAGAAGAATATCGAACTTATTGAAAACGAAATGTCTGGCAGGAAAACCTATAACCCTTATCCTATAGAACATACCATGGGGGATATCACTAGCGAGGTGTTAAACTCTAATTTCCAGGCGGTTGATATTCAGGTGGATTTCGTTAATAGAAAAGGAAAAAGAGTTGCCAATATAATTATTGACGGTGATGTATGGACGAGTGATTATGCGGGAGTTAAGTTCGAAAATCCGTATGAGGACAAATATTTCATAACATCCATCGAACCATACGAGGGAACAGCTGAGATAGCACTCATTGACCTTGGGAAAAATGGCAATAGTGTCACATATTATTTCAAAATAGATGATAAAAAGAAGCTAAAGTGTATAGGTGGAATTTCCGGAATTCCGTTTAAAGGCTTCGATGGATACGGCTACGGATTCAGTAACTATGGTGGCCTGATGGCATATCATAAGAGTGATATCCTGGGCGGAATCGAATATTATACATATTGCTGGTATAATTCTGGCGATATGAAAATCCAGGAAAATGATGCTTCCGGATATTATGCTGTACTTCCAATGCCTCTATTGGAAACACTGGAGGATATCGAGTATTATTCAGATTATAATTTCGGACTGACCGAAACTCTTAAAAAGGGCAGCAGGATTAGTGTTACAGCAGTGGATGAGTATGGAACATTAAGAGTCCATGTCAAAGATACAGGTGATGACCTTATAGTTAAGCTGACAGATGATATAAAGAATCACCCTGAAAAATACTTTAAAAAATATTAGAATTATTCAGACATATTAGAAAACATAATAATACCGTCGTTCTCTTTGATAATGGTGCTTCCATTAGGAACGATGGTATTTTTATTTCTCTTGATCATTAAAAGCATTTCGCTCTTCGAAATGTCAAGATCTTTAACGCGCTTTCCAATCCATGGGTTTTCAGTGCCTATGTCAATTCTGGCCAAAGATATATCCTGATCATCAGTATAATCCGAAGAACCCAGAACAAGCTTATCCTCTTCATAAATAACAGTATTGTCAGTTGGAATAATAACTTCACCGTGCCTTAGGATTACGCTTAAGATAACGCCTGGAGGAAGAATTATGTCCTTAAATTTCATATCCTTCCATGGATGATTAAGGGTAACCTTGGAAACTACGAACTGAAGAGGTCTTTCGGCACCGTTGTAGGATTTAGCCTTCGTGTAGTGCTCAACGAAACCGGCACTTATAATACCTGTTGGGATAGCTACCATACCAACGCCTAAAAATGCCAGGATTATAGCCATAGCCTGCCCCCAGAAGGTGACAGGATAGATGTCGCCATAGCCTACGGTAAGGAGAGTTGAAACTGCCCACCAGATACCAGAGAAGGCGTTTTTGAAATTTTCTGGCTGAGCTTCGTTTTCTAATGAATACATGCACAACGATGCTGCCAGCATGAAGATAATAATGAGTGCGCAGGATGAAAGAAGCTGATTCTTCTTTTCTTTCAATACATCAGTAATGACATTGAATGCGTCATACTGTGAGTTGATTTTAAACAATCTGAAAATCCTGATGACTCTGAACATTCTGAATGCAACCACTCCGGCAGGGAACATGATTGGCAGATAGAATGGGAAAAATGCGAAGAAATCTATAAGTCCGTAAAACGAGAATATGAATTTGATTAAAGCTTTTCCTCTGGACAGTTTCGGATATAAAAGGTCAGAGGTCCACAATCTTAAGATATATTCAATGGTAAAGATATAGATAGTTACATGCTCAATGATATCGAGAATATGCTGGTATGAAGATAATTCCTCGAAGGTTGTAAGGAAGGTCTCTGAAAGATTTAAGAATATAATAATGACAATAAAATAGTCGAATGCTTTGCTGATGAAATCATCCTTGTTTCCTATTGATATTACGTTAAAGATTTTCTTTTTAAGATCTTTCATGTTTTCCTTTCAATTACTTTTCGTTCACTTTCCGTCCAGTTCTTTAAGGTGCTGGGAAGCATAGAATACATACTGCTGCATTACGCCCGCAACCTCTCCATATTGAGGGAATGGATTAATACCATTATACTCGTCATGAATTACTTTGGCTATCCATGTATCAATTGGTGCACGTCCAAGTCTGTGATAACCGAAAAGAAGTACACAGTTAGCGACCTTGTCTCCAACTCCATAGAAGGATTTAAGCGTGCTAAATAGTGTTTCGTCATCCTCTGTGGCGATGCTGCCTAAATCTATTTCTTTAGTAAATACAGCTTTGACAGCTTCTATTATATATGGAGTTCTGTATCCAAGGCCACATTCGTTAAGCTCATCAGAGGTTGCCCTTGATAATTCTTCGGGTGTTGGGAATGTGAAAAGATCGTACTCCTTGCTGATGCATCGTCCCCATCTTTTACAAAGTTTTTCTACGGAAGATTTGATAGCAGGAATACTTTTTCTTTGTGAAATGATGAATGAAATAAGCATTTCGAACTTATCCTGATTAAGAATTCTTATTCCCTCACCTAAAATAGAGGAACGCTTAATGAAAGTGTCATTTTTACTAATGCGGCTTCTGATATTCTCATATGAGGTTTCGAAATCAAAATAGTGAGACCAGATGGAATCCCACTCTTTGCTGCTACAAGAGATGTCATATGATGTGCCAGTTTTAGTTATAACGACATAATTGTCACCTGTTACGAACAAAAAACTGTTCGTATTGAGTTCTCGAACTCTGAAGCATTGTCCCGAATATGCAATTTTATATAAATCAAAATCGTCCTTTATTTCTATTGTAATCATAGTAATTTTCTAAGTACTCATAGTAATTTCCTAAGTACAAGATTATTTGGTGACTGAAATGAATAAAATAATAACTTATAACCATCATACAACTACATTATTATCAATTCTAGCATGAGCAAAACAGCCAGGAATAATAAATTCCACATGGTGAAGGTAAGTATATATTTTCCCTTCTTGGAATTAGGCGTTACAGCGTAGAACTTATATGAAATAAGACTGGCCATGGATGCAATCAGTGTTCCAAGACCACCGATATCTACTCCCTTTAATAAAGCAACATAATTGTCAGTGAATCCAGACAAAAGCATGGCAGCAGGAACATTAGAAATGACCTGACTAATTATAGTAGAACCAACAAGCTCATGTCCATTAACCATGTTGTTGATGAATGAGTTAATAGCCGGAAGCTTCTGCATATTGCCAACGAAAACGAAGAAACCTATGAAGGTTCCTAAAAGGAAATAGTCTATATCTTTGAATAAATTTCGAAACCAGATAAGCCCTGATATGAATACGATAATTAATGAAATCTGCCATGGAATAAGTCTTATTACAGTTCCCATTGAAATAATGAATAGGATAGCTATTATAGTGAGCTTGAATTTCGATATATTAACATCAGCCTTCTCGAATTTAACCTCTATAGGGGTCTTCTTTCCAGTAAATACAATGATTAAAAGAAGGACTAATGACACGATCGTCAGTGGGAGCATGGTTAGTAAGAATGTGCCGAAACCCATCTCTGACAGAGTATAAAGATACAGGTTTTGAGGATTGCCGATTGGAGTCAGCATACTTCCTAAGTTGGCTGCGATAGTCTGTAATACAACTACTCGAATGATTCGACCCTCAAGTCCGGCACCTTTTAACAGGGCGAGTGCGAAGGGAACGAAAGTAATTAATGCGACATCATTAGTAATCAGCATGCTGGAGAAGAATGGAAGAAGAACAAGTATTAATTCTAATCCCATAGAGCCTTTGACATGTGCAGTAAGCTTTTCGGCAAGGCGCCTGAATATCCACTGCTCCTTTAATCCGGCGACTAATAACATTAAGCAAAAAAGAATTGAAAGAACTCTAAAATCTATGTAGCTAAAGAAATCACTCGTTGGTGGAACAATTATACATGAGATTATTCCAAGAATGATTGCTATAGTGAATACCGTTTCCTTTTTAATGAACTTTTTGATCACTGATAATGTGTTATTCATGATGTGCTCCATATTATATATAAAATCCGAAAGAAGTATAGCATAAATATATTTAAACTGCTTTAGTAAATGTGACAAAAAATCCCCACAAAATGCCATAAACATTGTAAAATGAAAGTGTATGAATTAGTAAGTGCAATACAATAGACGAATATTTGCATTTTTAGATAAGAAAATCGCAAAACTGGTATTAATGATGGATAGAATATAGGAGTTTAAAATGAACTACGAATTAATGGCTTCTATGATGTGCGCAGATTATGGACATTTAGAAGATGAGGTAAAAAAGCTTGAAGAAGGTGGAATTGATTCATTCCATATAGATATTATGGATGGTAGATATGTGCCTAATTATGCTATGTCTTTGAATGATATGAAGTATATAGCGAAGGCAACGACGAAGCCACTGGATGTTCATCTGATGGTAGAGCATCCAAATAACACAGTCCAGCTTTTTTTAGATGAATTAAGAAAAGGTGATACAGTATACATTCATCCGGAAGCTGAATATCATCCTTCGACAACTCTTCAGAAAATTATTAATGCCGGCATGGTTCCTGGAATCGCGATTAATCCTGGAACAAGTGTCGAGAGTGTTCTTGAACTTCTTCAGATAGTTGACAAGGTTCTTGTTATGAGCGTTAATCCTGGAAATGCAGGGCAGATGTACATGCCATATGTACGAAAGAAGTACGAAAAGCTTTCGAAGATAAGAGAAGAGATGGGTTTCGAAATTTACTGGGATGGAGCCTGCTCGAAGGACAAGATTCAGGAATTCGCACCTATGGGTGTTAAAGGGTTCGTTCTTGGAACAACTCTTCTTTTCGGTAAGAAGAAGCCGTACAAAGATATATTGGATGAGATAAGGACATTTGCATAAGTGCATAGTAACCAAAGACGGTTAAAAGGAAAGAAACAGGTAGTATGAACATAGCATTATTACTTTCAGGGGGAAAAGGATTAAGAATAGGCGGTGAGGTTCCTAAGCAGTACATTGATGTAAAGGGTGTGCCAATTATTTCATATAGCTTAAGAACTCTTATTAAACATCCGTTAATTGATGCAGTCTGGATTGTCGCAGAGGAAGAGTACAAGGAATTGATTGAAAATTCAATAGAGAAGATAGTATCAGATGAAAGATTATCCGAGAATGGAACATCATTCAAGAATGAAGCATTATCTGAGGACAAAGATACAGTTTCAGTTAAATTCCGTGGCTTTTCGACTCCAGGGAAGAACAGACAGGAATCTATTTTGAATGGACTTCGGGATATAAGAAAATATGCCGAAGATGCCGATAAAATACTTGTGCATGACGCGGCAAGACCTTTTATTTCAGATGAACTTATTACAGAGTGTTTCCGAGCGATAGAGGAGCATGACGGGGTGCTTCCAGTGCTTCCAATGAAGGATACGGTATATATTTGTAATAAGGAAAATAAGATCACATCGCTGATTGACAGGTCTACGGTCTTTAGAGGACAGGCACCAGAGCTGTTCGTTTTCGGGAAATATTACGAGGCGAATTTGAACTTAGGTGATGATATAGAAAAGATTAATGGTTCGACGGAGCCGGCGATTCTCGAAGGTATGGATATAGTCACGATAGAAGGCGACGAAGAGAATTTTAAGATTACTACCAGTGAAGACCTGGCCAGAATGAATAACATTATGGAAAAATATATTGCTGAAGAGAGAATGTGAGCTGGTAATATACCAGAGGTCAGCAAGAAGTAGTGTTTTGATTGTAGGAGCAATATTTGAAAGCATACGTATTAAAAGATATTAATAAACTGGTTTTTAGTGAAGTAGAAAAACCGCAGGCAGATATAGAAAATAACGAGGTTTTAGTGAAGGTTAAGGCTGCAGGAGTATGCGGATCTGACATACCTCGTATTTTTACTAAAGGGACATATAATTATCCTTTGATCCCTGGACATGAGTTCTCAGGCAAAGTCGTTGAGGCGAAGGATGATGAACTTTTAGGTAAGAGGGTTGGAGTTTTTCCTCTCATTCCATGTATGAAATGTCCACAGTGTAAGAAACGTCAATATGAAATGTGCAGTGACTACAGCTATATAGGCTCAAGACAGGATGGAGCATTCGCCGAGTATGTTAAGGTCCCAGAGGCTAATCTTATTAAAATACCGGATAATGTGAGCTTCGAGGCAGCAGCCATGATGGAGCCAATGGCAGTAGCTGTGCATGCAATCAGGAGCATTAAACCTAAAAAGGATGAGACAGTTGCTGTATGTGGTATGGGGCCTATTGGAATGATGGTTACAATGTTCCTTCTTGAAATGGGAATCGAGGATGTAATCGTATTCGCCAACAAAGAGCATCAGAGGAAAAAAGCAATTGAACTGGGTGTTAACCCTAAGAATCTTGGACTTAAAGATAGACCAATAGATGTGTTCTTCGAATGCGTAGGGACCAATGAGACAATCAACTGGGCTATTAATTTAACTGCTCCAGGGGGAAGAGTTATGCTTGTTGGAAATCCAGCCTCTGATATGGAATTAGATCAGAACACATATTGGAAGATACTAAGAAAACAGCTCACATTAAAAGGAACCTGGAATTCATCCTTTGCAATGGATGGTTTCATGCAGTTCGGAAGCCCTGATGACTGGCATTATGTTTTAGAAAGACTGGCGAATGGAAGAATTGACCCAACCAGGCTTATTACACACAAATATCCGCTTAATGAGCTTCGAGAGGGGCTTAATGTTATGAAGGATAAGTCAGAGGATTATATTAAGGTTATGACCACACTAGACTAATATTTTTAGTACAAAGATATAGTGCGGTGCCACCTCAAAAAGTAGATTTTTATTGCGTAACAGAATCAAACCTGTTACGCATTTTTTTGTGCAGCCAAGAAGCTGAGCCTATATTGTATTGGACATATTTATCTTAATTGCTGCTTTAATCGTCACTGTGATTTTTGGCAAGAATTATTGAAAAATAAAATCAAATTAATTCACGCGACATGACAAAATCGAATTGACAGAAGGCGCCTTAAAACGTACAATTAAGACAAAATGAAAATGGCATGTTTGTAAGAGGTGAAAAGATTTATGGAAAAGGTTATAACACTAGAGGAAGCTCTAGACAGAATTGCAGAACTTGAAAAAGAAAACGCAGAGCTTAGAGAAGAAGTTGAATATTATAAAAACAGAAAAGCCAGTGGCCGTCAAAAACATAATGCTAAGTGGATGGCCATCTATAATGACTTTGTAGTTTGCTATGAAGGCGGTATGACGATGGTAGAGATTGCCAAGCGTAATAATATCAGTGAACGCAGTATTTATAGGTATAAGGCTTATTATGACAAACTAAGAGAAACTGCAGAGAAAGATTTATTGAGATGATTTTAAGACCATCGAATTCGGGGGATAGACATTTGCAGTGAAAAAATTGCACCGAATAATACTTTTATTTGTGGTCATATTTTTTGACCGCAGTGGAACGATGGAACTTGAAGTCAAAATTTTTGACCTCAAAATAGATGGAGGAATTTATGACAGAAGACAAAAAGAATGAGATTGAAGTCATAGAAATTACAGAAGAATATATGAAAGAAAAACTTTATGAATTTCGTGGGAGAAAAGTTATGCTTGATTCTGATTTGGCGGGAATTTATGGATATGAAACCAAGAATTTTAAACGCCAAGTAAAAAACAACATTGCAAAGTTTGAGGGCGATGATTTTATGTTTGAACTAAACGATGAAGAAGTGGAGATAATTTCAAGGTGCAAAAATTTCACCTTGAACAATGGCAGGGGTTTAAATATCAAATATAAACCATATGTTTTTACGGAACAAGGTATATATATGCTGATGACGGTGTTGCGTGGAAAATTAGCAATAAAGCAGAGTCGTGCTCTAGTTAGTACTTTCAAAAAATTGAAAGATTACATATTAGAGAACCGCGACTTAATTGGACAGCGTGAAGTACTTCAGCTAAGCATGGAAACAGCAAATAACAAGCATGCAATCATTAAGATCAATCACGATATGAGCTCTCTTGAAAAACAGATTTCAGATGTTGCTGAAGGGCTTAAGGATGTAGTTACAAAATCTGAACTTGCAGATATGATGAATAGTTTCATGTCTGAAGATGATGACAAGTGGCTTATGTTTAATGCAAAATTCAGCAGCGCAGATGAGGTTTTTGAGTCAATATACAGAAAAGCAAAGCGGACAATCTATGTTGTGGATAACTATATTGGACTCAGAACGCTGGTACATCTTAAGAATACTCCGGCAGGTGTTCAGAGCATTATATTTAGTGATAATGTTGGTGCGAATAGACTTCATAACATAGAATTCACCGATTTCTGTAAAGAATATCCAACAGTTCAGATAAAATTGCACAAGACAGGCGGCGTATTCCATGATCGGTTTATTGTATTGGATTATGGAACTAATGATGAAAGAGTATTTATATGCGGAGCTTCTTCTAAGGACGCAGGAGCAAAAATAACAGCAATTGTAGAAGACTATGGAATAGCAAAATATAAGCCTATGATAGCTTCATTACTTAAGAATCCGCCTTTAGTATTGCCAAAGTAGGATTTTTGAACTCTATGATGCCCAGTATGATATAATAAAAAAGAAATTTCCTAAGACGCGAATTAAGGAACAATGTTTTGATATATTGTATTTTGAAATTTGGGAGAAAAGCATGAAAGTAGTATTTCACAGATACGGAAGTATAGTTGAACCAGATATTTTGGCAGCATTTAAAAAATTTAATATAGATGTTTTCGAAGATGATTTGGAGATTACGAAGAAAAATATAGATTCAGATACCCGTATTCGGACATTGAGCGAGGCTATATTAACTAATCAGCCAGACTTCGTATTCAGTATCAATTTCTTCCCATACATCGCTCAAATTTGCGAGAAGCTGAAGATTTACTATATATGCTTAAGCGTTGACTGTCCAGTGCTTGAAATATATTCAAAAGCAATTAAGAGTCAGTATAATCGTGTATTTTTGTTCGATTATGAACAGTACCTTAGTGTTGTTGACGAAAACCCGGAAGGGATTTTCTATCTTCCATTAGCAACCAATGTTGAAAGATGGGATTCAGTTCTTGGAGAATTCAATCCTGATACGGTCAAATATGACTATGATGTCAGCTTCGTAGGCTCTTTGTACGAGGAAAAATCAGTCTATAGAAGCATGAAAAAGTCGATGGATGATTTCGGAGTTGGATATTTCGACGGCCTGATCAATTCGCAGGCGAGAATGCCGGGACTCTCGCTTCTTACTGAGGTGTTCAAAAACCCAGACAGTAACCTTAAGAAGATAATGAGACAGGTTAACAGACAGAACAAAGAATATTTCGACAGATTTTCATTAGACGATGCATTGATTGATGTTGAGCCTTTCGTATATGTCGAGAATATTTTAGGCTTCGAGCTTTCGGCGAAGGACAGAGAGCTTCTTCTTAACACGATGGCTATTAACAATATAGATACACATATATTTACGAGAAGTGATTCATCTATGCTGGATGAGAGATTGAAGGTTCATCCTGGCATTTCAACTCATGAAGAAATGCCTAAAGTTTTCAGAACGTCGAAGATCAACCTTAATCCAACAATGAGATGTATTAAAACAGGTCTTCCTCAGAGAATCTGGGACATAATGGGCTGCGGTGGCTTCGTTATGACCAACATTCAAAATGAACTTCCAGAGTATTTCGAAATTGGTGAGGATATTGTCTGCTATGAAACGCTTGCAGATGCTGTCGAAGTGGCTCAGTATTACTTAAATCATGAAGATGAGAGAATGGCCATAGCAGTGAATGGATATAATAAGGTTAAGAAGCTGCATACGTATGAGATTAGGGTAGCACAAATGCTGGATGTAGTGTTTGGAGAGTAGGAGAAAGAGATTGGAGAAAATAATGAACGAAAACCTTCAGAAGATTAAAAACATGATAGGAGAAAATCCTACGGATTATCAGGCATTTCTTGAACTTGGAGATTATTATCTTGATGAAAATCCATACTTGACGTATTTGTGCCTTGAGAATGCATTATTCTATTGTAACGACGAAGCGGCTAAATCAAATATTGCAAGCGTTCTGGGAGAGCTTATTAATGCTGGGATATATGTTCGGCCTGTTAGTTTTATAATTCTTTCATATAATGAGAAAAATTTTACACAGATGTGTCTGGATAGTATAAGACGAACCGTTCCAACTTCTGCCAGAGACATTATAGTAGTTGATAATGCGTCCACTGATGGAAGCGTTGAATATCTGAAGGAACAAAGTGACATAAAGCTCATTCAAAATTCTGAAAATCAAGGATTCCCTAAAGGATGCAATCAGGGAATTGAGGCATCTGACCCTAATACAGATATTTTTCTTCTTAATAATGACACGATTATGCTTCCAAACTCTCTATTCTGGCTGAGAATGGGTTTATATTCGGATGAAAACTATGGTGCTACAGGAAGTGTTACAAACTATGCGAGTAACATGCAGGTTGTAAAAGAAGCAAGAGAGATGGACATACTAACCAATGAAGGATTTGATTCTCTTTATGGTTTAGGGGTTTCTGTTAATAATTTAATGAATAATCCTTACGAAGAGAAGATATATCTTGTAGGCTTCGCAGAATTGATTAAAAGAAATGTTATAGATGAAATTGGATTACTTGATGAAAGATTCTCTCCGGGTAATTATGAGGATGTTGACTATGGATTGAGAATAATCAATGGTGGATACAAAAATGTAGTATGCCACAACAGTTTTATTATTCATTTTGGATCAGTTTCATTCGGAAAGGATGCTCAAAAATATCATGACCTTTTGAGAATAAATAGGGATAAAATGATAGATAAATGGGGAATGAATGTTGATTATTATAAAAATGCTCGAATGGATTTAATAAATCATGTTACTGAGCCACATGATAAGGCACTCAAAGTTCTGGAGTTGGGATGCGGATTAGGAGCTTCTGCAGCTAAAATAAAATATTTGTATCCAAATTCTGAGATATATGGATTAGATATATGCGAGGAAGTAATAGATATTGCTAATGCATTCGCTCATGTGGAGCAGACAGATGTAGAAGTTTATGATTGGCCATGGGAGGATGAATTTTTCGATTATGTAATTATGGGAGATGTACTTGAACATTTAAGATATCCAGATGTAGTACTAAAAAAATTACATAGAATGGTTAAGCAAGGGGGACATATTATTCTTAGTATGCCTAATGTAATGCACTATTCAGTTATGATTCCTTTGATTACAGAAAGTAAATTTACATACAGAAGTGAGGGGATTCTGGACACAACTCATTTAAAAATGTATACCAAGTACGAAATCGAAAGATTAATTAATGAAGCTGGATACATAGTGGAAGCTGGTGCATATAGCATGCCGATTACTCCTAATGAAGAAGAACAGAAAATTGTTGATATTCTGACTGGATTAATGAAGAAGAAGGATCCGGAGCAGTTTGTTGCATATCAGTATATGTTTAAAGCAATTAAGAAATAGTTAACCACGAAGATAAATCATAAGTATTTTTTGGACTTCTGGAAGACAACCAGTTTTTTGGGCTCTTGAAAAAAGTGTTGAAACAACTTTGTCAAACAAATTGTTTGTTATTAAATAATCCTTGTTTTGGGCAATTATACGACACTGAATTTCATAAAAGGAAGCGGTGTTAGAGGAAACTCCCATAAAATGCTGATATGCATCTACCAAAATTTCATTTACATATCCAATCTGATATTTTTGAGCAAAACGAATAACCATCTCCCAGTCTTCAAGACAGCGCAGTGATTCGTTAAACATGCCGCATGCTATGAGGGCGTCTTTGTAGGCAAGTATGGTAGGAGCTCCTATTGTGTTGTTGACTAACAGGGTAGATTGGATATCTCCTTCAAGATTTCCCCAGACAGCATCATTTGGATGTGTAATATCCTTATGATCATCATAATGAGTTGTGAAGGCACAGTAAATCATTGAATATTCTGGATGACTGTTCCAGTATTCCATTTGCACTTCAAGTTTATTAGAACGCCAGATATCGTCACTGTCATGAAATGCAATGATAGCATTAGAGGCTTTCATGATGCCGTAGTTTCTGGCTGATGAAGCGCCACCATTCTCTTTTTTGAAATATCGTATATTAGAGTTGGGATTGCTATTAATATAGTTGTTAATAACAAATTCAGTATCATCAACGGAACCATCATCTACTATAATAATTTCATCAGGTTGTAGAGTTTGATTAACAACACTATCAACAGATTTGGTGATTTCATTCATTCGATTATAGGTTGGGATGACAACTGAGATTTTATTCATAGCAACTCCTTAATGTAATTAAAATATAAACCAAAAAAATATTATTAACAAGGGTGATAAAATGCAGATTAATTTAGCGATGTCATTCAATAAAGTATATGTAAAGTATGCGTACGTAATGCTTACTTCGGTATTTGAGAATCAAAAAGAAGGAACAAACATTAATTTAACTGTTCTTCATAGTGATTTGGGATTTGAAGAGCAAAAGATGATAAAAGATTTAGTATGTGCAAATGGCGGGCAGGTGAATTATGTTTTTGTTAATACGGAAATGTTTCCAACGAACATACCAACTACTGTAGATTGGACTATTGAAACTTATTATAGGCTAATCCTTCCAGAATTTCTTCCAGAGGAGATGGAAAGGGTTTTGTATATTGATGCAGATGTGATAGTAAATGGTCCGCTTGATGAATTATATTCTGAAGCATTTGAGGACAACGTGCTTTGCGCATGTGACAATTTTGGAATGCAGAATTTTGAAGGTCAAAATTTCGGACCATATAGAAGACGTATGTTTTCGAATCATTTTGAGAGAGGATTAACATATGTTAATCCGGGAATGATGATAATGAATTTGAAATTGTTAAGGAAGTTGTGCAATCTGGAAACATATATTGATGTTGCTAGACAATTTGACTTTAATTTGGAAATGTTAGATATGGATTTGATAAATTATGTCCATGCGGGGCACATTAGGGTATTGGATAAGTATAAATATCATCTCTTAGCAATGCAGTCTTATAATGAAGGAATTAGGTATGATTCGGCGCGTATGGTAACTGTCGTACATTATGCTGGACATAAACCATGGCAAGGAGAAGGTCCAAGATATGATATTGAACAGATATGGTGGGATTACGCAGTTAAAACTCCTTTTTATAATGAATTTACAGCAAAATTTGTGTATGAATGCATAAATAGTTCGTATAACTATGATAAAATTCGAAAATTAACTGAAGAAAAAATGCTATTAAATAAAGAATTGGAAATGCGTAAGCAGTTATGTGACAAGCTTCTTATGATGGTAGAAAATGGAAAAGAAAATTAGTGTAGTAATTCCATGCTATAACGTGGAAAATTTAATAGATCGATGTTTAGGGTCTTTAGTAGACCAGACTATAGGGATTGAAAATCTTGAGATTATTTTAATTGATGATTTTTCTATGGATAATACATGGGGAAAAATTCTGGATTTTGAATCAAGATTTCCTGATTCTGTTATGGCGATTCGATTAGAACAAAATTCACGGCAAGGAACAGCTCGTAACATAGGTATAAAATATTCGTCTGCAGAATATATAACCTTCATTGACTCGGATGACTGGATAGAAAATGATATGTTGGAGACTATGTATGCATCTATGCAGGGTGATGATATCGATTTAGCCATGGTGGGTTACATACGAGATGACGGTTCTCCGGTTGAGAATATCACTTCTTTTTTTGATGGAACTAAAAAACATATGATTATTGATTCTGTTGAAAAAAGGAAAATATTCATAATGTGTATGAGCATAGGAACAATTACATGCGCTAAATTATATAGAAAAAGTTTTATTGTTGATAATAATATTTTTTATGTCGAAGGGCTGGCATATGAGGATCATATGTTTGCACTTCTTTTGTATTTGTATGCTAAAAATGTGCTAATAATAAATCAATTAGGATATCACTATTGGGTTAACCCAAAATCTACAGTATTGACGAAAAATAGTACTAGGCATTACGAACAGCTTGAAGTTGATGATATGACCTGGAATGAGAGCATAAAAAGAGGCTTCTTTGATACATATAAAGAGGAATTAGAGGCATATTTTCTTCAGATTGGTTTCCTTGCTCCACTTAAGAATCTTCCTACATTATATGAAAGTGCCCCATATGATTTGTTCTTAAAATTAAAAGAGGTAACGTTGAAGAAGGTTCCTAATTATCCGAGAAATAGGTATATTAATGAATATTTTACGGAGTTTGACAAGACACTATTGAGCTTGCTGAGCCTGGATATATGTGAAAAGGATTTTCAGGGAGTTTGCGAAGCAATAAAAATAAAGAAGGGTATTAAATGAGTGAAAAATTAATCAGCATAATCGTACCTTGCTATAACGTAGAAAAGTATATTGACAGATGCTTTGATTCCATATACAACCAGACAATTGGAATAGATAATCTTGAAGTAATAATGATAGATGATGCTTCTACTGATGGAACATGGAATAAGCTTGTGGGGATAGAAGAAAAATGTCCAGAATCTGTTATGATTATTCACTGTGATGAGAATGGGCGTCAGGGAACTGCTAGAAACCTTGGGCTGGAGTATGCGTCTGCAGAATATATTACCTATATTGATTCGGATGACTGGATTGAGAAGGAAATGTTAGAGGACCTTTATTTAAAAATTAAGGATTCTTCCTGTGATATTGTTTCCTGTGGCTTTTGGAGAGATAAAGGGACTCCAGAACAGAAATTGCCTCCGGCCACGGATGAGGTTGGAGATAAACATTTCGTGCTTGATACAATTGAAAAGAGTGGAATGTTTCTTATGTGCATGAGCATGGGACTGACAGCATGGGGAAAATTGTATAGAAAAAATTTTCTTATAGATAATGAATTATATTTCCTTGAAAAATGTCCATATGAAGACAGGTTTTTCGTATTGCTTATGTATCTATATGTAAAAGATGTTTTAGTAATTGATAGGCGCTATTATCATTATTTTGTTAATAATGAGTCAACTGTTCTAAAAAAAGATGCAGATTATCATTATGAAATTATTAATGTTGATGACAGAACATGGATGGAATGTGATAGAAGGGGGCTACTTGATTCGCGGAGAAAGCAGATAGAGTGCTATTTTCTCCTGATAGGTTATTTGTCTCCTCTTAAGCTTATTAGTTATCGATTTGACAATCCGCCGTATGACTTTTTCTTAAAATTACAGAATAGTATCAGAACTAAAATACCTGATTATAAATCAAATCCTTATATAAAGGATTTTGCAACAGAATTTAACTATGGTGTGTTAGAAACTCTATATTTAAATTTAAATGAAGCAGAGTTTGAATCTCTATGTAAATTAATAAAAAAAAGATATGGAGAGGTATAAAGTTCGACGTAAAAATGTCGATATAACAGTAGAACACGTAGTATAGCTGTGTTGTGCACAACACGTGAATGCACAATTAAGCTAAGTATAGTATTTATTCCATCACACGGAGGTGATTAAGATGGCAGGAATTGAACCAATTAGTAGTGCAATGACATATCAGGCACAGAGTACACCACAGGCTAGACCTGTAACCAAGCCTGAAGCAGTGGACATGGAGGTCGCAAACAAGAATTCTACGGTTAATTTTGATCCATCAACAGTAAAAATTGTTGAAGCTAATGAAACTGATACGAGAGGTCAGTCTGACAGCTCGGATTCAAACACTCAGTACATAGAAAATTCCGAGAAACAGTTGCAGGCAACTAAGGACAAAATTAAGAGTGCAGTTGAAGAGCTGAATAAGAAGATGAATAATTCTGAAGCTGTATTCGGCATTCATGAAGAGACTAATCGTGTAACCATTAAAATTGTAGATAAGGATACCAAAGAGGTTATTAAAGAGCTTCCTGCAGAGAAGACTCTTGATATGATAGCCAAGATATTGGATGTTGCCGGACTTCTTGTGGATGAGAAGCGATAGGAGGTATATATGAGTAATAGAACTAGAGTTACTGGTATGTATTCTGGACTTGATACAGAGGGCTTGATTTCACAGCTTATGGAAGCTAAGAAAAAGAAAGTTGATATTGTCAAAAAAGACCAGATGTCAATTAAATATAAGCAGGATGCGTGGGGAGAACTCAATAAGAAGGTTAAGAGTTTGTTTTCTAATGTTGGAAGTCTCAGATTTGAATCTTCTTTTATGAAGAAAAAGACAGAAAGTTCTGATAATTCTGTCGCAACTGTTGTTGCTTCCGATAATGCTATGGTTTCTACGCAGAAACTCAAGGTGAAAGAGCTTGCACAGAATGCATATTTGACAGGTGCGGAACTTAGATTCCCTGAGGGAGCAGATATAGAAGAAGGAGAAAAAATTACATCAGGAACTCTTCTTTCGGATTTAGGTATCAGTGGAGATGTGACTATCAAGGTTGGAAATGGTGAGACGGAAACCATAGATACTACTGATATGACTGTTGGCAGCTTAGTGTCAAAGTTGTCTCAGAAGGGTGTTGACGCTAAGTTTGATGTAAATACGCAGAGAATATTTATTGGAGCTAAGAAAGATGGTGCTGCTGGCGACTTCGAAATTGGAGGAAGTGCAGCTAATGCTCTTGGACTTACAGAAGGTGCTGGAGCTAAAAAAATCGAAGGTAAGCAGGGAACTATCGAACTTAATGGAGTGGAATTCCACTCAGATAATAACGTATATGATATTAATGGAATGACCATTACAGCCAAAAAAGAGACTGCTGATGATGAAGAAGTTGTATTAAATACAACTAAAGACACATCTGCTATCTATGATATGGTTAAGAAATTCATTACTGATTATACTTCGTTAATGAATGAAATGGATAAGTTGTATAATGCTACATCGACCACTAAATATAAGCCTTTAACTGATGAAGAGAAGGCAGCGATGTCAGATTATGAAGTCGAGAAGTGGGAAGATAAGTTAAAAGAATTAGCTCTTGCTAAGGATGATAGTATTAGTAACGTTAGCTCTGCGATGAGGGAGATAATGAATCAGGGATTCACTGTTGGCGACAAGACAATGTATCTTTTTGATTTCGGAATTGAAGCCCAGAATTATACAGAAGCATCTGAAAATGAAAAACATGCTCTTCATATAAAGGGTGATGCTGATGATACAGTATTTGCTGCAGAGGATAATACACTTAAGTATATGATTAATACAGATCCAGATGCTGTTACAGAGTTCTTTACTAAATTGTCCAAGGAACTCTATAGTAAGATGGATAAGATGTCAGCTAGAGAGAATGGTGTTAGAAGTTATGGAAGTTTCTTCGATGACGTTAAGCTTAAATCAGACTACAGCGATTACAAGTCTAAGATTGACGATATGGAATTAAAGCTTTCTCAGTATGAAGATAAATGGTACGACAAGTTCGCCAAGATGGAATCAGCGATGGCTAAGATGCAGTCTAATCAGAATGCAATTTCTTCATTAATTGGTGGTGGACAATAGGAGGTTTATTAAATGGCATTACCTAACGCATATGCTCAATATAAGAATAGCAAGGTTCTTACGGCTTCTCCAGCAGAGCTTACATTGATGCTGTATGAGGGCGCAATTAAATTCTGCAATATAGCGATTGATGGATGTAAGAATAACGACATTGAGAAGGCTCATCTTAATATAGTGAAGACTGAGAGAATTATAGATCATCTTAGAATTACTCTTGATATGAAGTATCCTGTAGCTCAGGATTTCGAAAGAATATATTCGTACTTAAGTCAGAGATTAACGTTGGCTAATATTAAGAAAGATTCAGAAATACTTGAAGAGGTTAATACACATTTAAGGTCTGTTAGAGATAACTGGAAGGAAGTTATGCGTGTTACTGGGCATAAGGTGGCTCAATGAGTAAGGAATATGTAACTGCTCTTCGAGAGAGCCTTGAAAAGAAGCATAAAGTATTAGAAGAAGTATACAGACTATGTGAGCTTCAGTCTGAAATAATAAAGGAAGAAACTATTGACTATGATGCTTTTGACAGACTGTTTGATGACAAGGATGTGTGCATTGAGAAGATAGAGAAACTTGATGCAGGATTTGAAGCAGTATACCAGAGAATTAAGCCTGATTTAGACCAAAACAGATTATTATATGCCGCAGATATTGAAGCTATGAAGAGGGAAATTCAAGCTATAACCGATATAGGTACTAAGATTACGGCTTTAGAGGAACGCAACAAGAATAAGATTACCGAGGCTATTAATAAAGATAGAAGGAAAATGGCTGACGGAAAAAGATCAGTTAGTGTCGCTATGAATTATTATAAAAGCATGACAGGTACTAATGCCAACCAGTCATTGTATATGGATAAAAAAAATTAATTTAAAAAATTTTTTATTTAGGTGTTAAGTATCGGAGATTTGATCCGATAATTAATATAACAGGAGCAAGTGATGGCTCCATTTAATAACTTCAGAAGATGCGTACGAATCCAAAGAAGTTAACTAACTTTATTCACTTGCCGCAAGGATGCGGTTAATATTTTCAAGGAGGAAAACATTATGGTAGTACAACACAATTTACAGGCAATGAACTCA
>JAKSHY010000019.1 GCA_024399135.1 Lachnospiraceae bacterium
CTCAGTCGGTAGAGCGTCGCATTGGTAGTGCGGAGGTCACGGGTCCGATTCCCGTCGGGAGCTTACCCCTAAATCCTTGTATAAAAGGGTTTAGGGGCTTTTTGCAAAAGTAAGTAGAGAGTTGAAATGACAAGCGATTTTTCGAAAAGAGGTATTAAAGCAAGACAGCATGCTTTAAGAGCCAAAACTCCAAAATTCATAAAGAAATTCTGGTTATATGCCTTGTGTCTTATTCTCGTAGGCCTTATTGGTGCTGCAGCTGTAGGAACCAGTCTTGGAATAGGAATTTTTAAAGGTGTAATTGATACTTCACCTAGTATTGAAAGTGTTGATGTTACACCAACTGGATTCAGTACATTCGTATATGATAATGAAGGTAATCAGATAGCGAAGCTTATTTCTCAGGATTCAAATCGTATTCCTGTTACTATGGATATGATACCAGAGAATCTGGCACATGCCTTTGTTGCTATCGAGGATGAGAGATTCTATGAGCACAATGGTATTGATATTAAAGGTATTATTAGAGCTGCTTATGTTGGTATTTCTAATGGATTCCATTTCTCCGAGGGAGCTTCCACTATTACCCAGCAGCTTTTGAAGAATAATGTATTTACAGGCTGGACATCAGAAAACAGCTTTGCAGAGAGAATGAAGCGTAAGATTCAGGAGCAATATCTTGCTATAGAGCTTACGAAATCCATGCCTAAGGATGATATTCTATTAAACTATATGAACACAATCAACCTGGGCTCTAATACTCTTGGAGTACAGGCTGCTTCAATGAGATATTTTAACAAGTCTGTTAGTACGCTTACATTATCAGAGTGTGCTGTTATAGCTGGTATTACGCAGAATCCAACCAAGTTTAATCCTATTGCACATCCTGACGAGAATGCGAAGAGAAGAGATAAGGTTCTTAGCAAAATGCTTGAGAATGGTTTTATTACCAAGGCACAGTTTGATGAAGCAAAGGCTGATGACGTATATTCTAGGATTCAGGTAGTTAACGAGGATTCTGATGAATCACTTATTAACTCATATTTCGTTGATGCACTGACAGAAGATTTGTTAAAGGATCTTCAGGATGCTGGATATAATGAAACACAGGCATTTACACTTCTGTACAGTGGAGGTTTGAAAATTTATTCAACTCAGGATCCGGATATACAGAAGATTTGTGATGATGTATTTACTAATGAGGATAACTATGCAGGTAACTGCAGATGGCTGTTATCTTATGCATTAACAGTTAAGAAGGCTAATGGTGATTTTGAAAATCATAGTTCTGAGATGTTCAGAAGATACTTTAGAGAGAATAAATCGAAGAACTTCGATATGATTTATGAAAATCAGGAAGATTTATATGCTGCAGTAGAGGAATATAAATTAGCAATTCTTGAGCCAGGAGATGAAGTATTTGATGAAAGAGTTAATTTATCTCCACAGCCACAGGTTTCAATTACCGTAGAAGAGCAGAGTACTGGTAATATAGTTGCTATGGTAGGAGGCAGAGGAACTAAGGAAGGTAGCCGTACATTAAACAGAGCTACTTCTTCTAAGAGACAGCCTGGTTCTACCTTTAAGATTGTTGCAGCTTATGCACCAGCATTGGATATAGGAGCAACTACACTGGCAACAGCAATTAACGATGCTCCATTTACTTATACGAATGGTATACCATGTACTAACTGGTATTCAGGATATAGAGGTTTGAGTAATACGAGACAGGGTATTATTGATTCTATGAATATTCTGGCTGTTAAGACCATAACATATATCACACCACAGGTTGGATATGACTATTTAAGAAACTTTGGATTCACTACTGTTATAGACAGAGAAGAGCGTACCTACGGTGGAGAGGTCCATGTTTATTCAGATGTTCAGCAGGCTCTTGCACTTGGTGGATTGACTTATGGTGTTACTAATGAGGAATTAAACGCGGCTTATGCATGTATTGCCAATGGTGGAACATATATTAAGCCAAGATTATATACTAAGGTTGTAGACCATGATGGAAATGTTATTCTGGATAATACACTTCCACAGACCAGACAGGTTATCAAGGATACAACGGCATGGCTTTTGACATCTGCTATGCAGGATGTAGTTACATCAGGAACTGGAGCCGCAGTTAACTTTGGTGGAACAGCTATTGCTGGTAAAACAGGTACTACATCAGATTATAATGATGTATGGTTCGCTGGATATACTCCTTACTATACAGCTTCTGTATGGGAAGGCTATGATAATAATACGAAGCTTCGTAATGGTGAAGAAAAGAATCTTGCTAAGAAGCTTTGGAGAGCATGTATGTCGAAGATTCATGAAGAACTTCCTCCAGCGTCATTCCCTATGCCAAGTGGTATAGTTGCAGCAACTGTATGTTCTGCTTCTGGTAAGCTTCCTGTAGCGGGTCTTTGTGATGGATGTCTTAAGACGGAATATTTCGCAGAGGGTACTGTTCCAACTGAGGTATGTGATGTTCATTATTCTGGTGCAGTATGTCAGTATGAAGGATGTCCTGCAGCTGATGCATGTCCATTTAAAGCAGATGGAGTTATTACAGTACTTCCAGAGACTATCTTCATGTCAGGAGATGCTAAGGCAGGTAATCTTGCAACATTAGGAAGTGAAAGACCTGAAGAAGGTGAAGATGGCGAAATAGTAGATACCACTAAGCGCTGTATGCATACTTATGAATATATGGCACAGCCTGGTATAGAAGATATTATTGCACAACAGAGACTGGAAATAGAGGTAAAACTCATACAGAATCAGCAGACTGCTGAACAGCAGCAGGAAGAAGCCCTAAGACAGTATCAGGAAGCTCTTGCAAGACAGCAGGCAGCTGCTAACGGGTAGAGCTAGGTTCGATATACAGGATATTTCCGAGAAGTCCGAAAATGTGATGCTTTGAGAATTGAACATATTCTTCGAAGCTAATATAGAATTTTTTGCCCCATGATGAAATCTGAAGATATAGTTTGTTATTATCCTCATAAATTCCTGTCACAGTGACGAAATGTCCATGGGTTTTGCTTACTTTATTAACTGAACAATCATAAAAGCTTAATTCTTCCTTATTCTTGGAAGGCTTAAGAATTTTAGGAATACAGAGTATTACGGGAATGTTATTAATTAACATTCCCTTTATTCTTGTATATAGTTTTTTTCTGCTAAAGCACCATTTTATCTTGTAGGAAAGCTTGTTCTTCCTGAAAATTGATTTAGCAGCAAGGGTTATATGAATGAAATTAAGACCAAGTCTTGTGGGAATCCAGAGAGCGTTTTTAGAGATGGATTTAAAATAAGATCTGTACTCATCAATGGAAGAAAACTCTGTATCATTCTTTAAATATGATATGGTGTCCCCAATTGCTACGATTCCGCAACCGCCTAAGTTCCTTCCTTTATTAAAAGCACCCTTTACACCTCTAAAATAAGTTTGGGATCCACCGTAGCTTTGCTCTTGTACTGATATATAGTTGTTTTCAAGTTCATATATTTTTTTCATGTATAGTTGATATTATATTGGGAAAAAGCCTGTATCTTTGACCTCAATTAATGCCTGTCCCTTAGTTAATTCTGTTATTGCTTTCGTTAAAGAATCCTTGTTTTCAACCTTGCATCTAAGGTGAAAGACCACATTTTCAAGATAATCACTTCCAATTACGAAAATGTTATTGTTGCCAATAAAATACTGGATACTGTTAATGTCAGCGTATGAGCATGTAACATCAATGTTAACGCAATATTCCATGGAGGCAATCTTGGCTTCACTAAGAGCATTTTTGACAGCCTGAGAATATGCTCGAACGAGACCGCCGGTCCCAAGAAGGGTTCCCCCGAAGTATCTTGTTACAACGGCAACTATGTTAGTGATACCACTTCCCTGAAGAACCTCAAGCATGGGTTTCCCTGCAGTTCCGGAGGGTTCACCATCATCAGAGCTTCTGACAAGAGAACTGTCTTCATTGAGAATCATGGCTGTGCAGTTATGCCTTGCGTCATAATATTTTTTTCTGATAGAGGCTATATATGCATTAGCCATCTCTTCGGAATCAGCGAAGGCGAGGTTTGCTATGAATTTTGATTTTTTTTCCTCGTATTCACCAGTACACGATTCTGTTAATATTTTGTAAGGATTCTTGATAATATCACTCATATTAACGAGTTTAGCATAGGAAGTTTGCGTTGACAAATAATAAAACTAGGGGTTAACATAATAGGTACGCGAATTGGTTTTAGACTGGAAGGAGGAAGTAATGGAAGAGAAGAACGATTTAGAAATTATTAAGGAATTACTTGAAACTAAACAATACACCAGTCTAAGACAGAAGATGGCTGATATGAATGAGGCCGATGTTGCTTCCTGTATGGAAGAACTTGAAGAAAAAGACCTCATGAAAATCTTCAGAATTCTTCCAAAGGATATGGCGGCAGATGTTTTTTCTTACTTAGAGGTAGACAGCCAGCAGTATATTATTACGGCGATGTCTGAGCGTGATGCTGCCAGCATTATTGATAACCTGATGGCCGATGATGCGACAGACCTTTTAGAAGAGATGCCAGCTAATATTGTTAAACGTATTCTGGCCAATGCCAAGGCTGAAACAAGACGTGATATTAATCACCTTTTAAGATATCCTGAGGATTCGGCTGGTTCTATCATGACAGTCGAGTACGTGGATTTAAAAGAGTCCATGACTGTGGCTGATGCGGTTTCCCGAATCAGACAGCGTGGAGTTGATTCTGAGACTATTAATATATGCTATGTAATAGATGCTAACCGAAAGCTGGTTGGTACGGTTGCGTTAAGATATCTTTTGATCTCACCAGAGGATGCAATTATCGGTGAAATAATGCATGAGAATGTTATTTATATTAACACTCTTATGGACCAGGAAGAGGTTACCAGACAGTTCCAGAAATATGACTTTACGGCAATGCCCGTTGTTGATAATGAAGAGCGTCTGGTTGGTATTATTACTGTCGATGATATCGTGGATATCATGGAAGAAGAGGCTACAGAGGATATGGAAAAGATGGCTGCTATCATTCCTTCCGACAAGCCATATCTTAGAACGACAGTATTTGAAACCTGGAAGCAGAGAATGCCATGGCTCTTACTTTTGATGGTATCAGCTACGTTAACTGGAAGCATAATTACTAAGTTTGAGGATGCCCTCTCTAAGATGGCAATACTTGTTGCATATCTTCCAATGCTTATGGATACAGGTGGTAATGCTGGTGGACAGGCTTCGGTTACTATTATCCGTGGTCTTTCATTAGGGGAGATTGAGTATAAGGATGTAATCAAGGTTATCTGGAAAGAAGCAAGGGTTGCAATTTTGTGCGGTGTTACACTCGCAGTTGCTAATTTCGCCAAGCTAATGCTTCTTGATCAGATTCCGGTACCTGTAGCGATAGTAGTATGTCTTACATTAGTATGTGCAGTTATTATTGCGAAGTTCATAGGCTGTACCCTTCCTGTTCTTGCTAAGAGAATAGGATTCGACCCTGCAGTTATGGCTTCTCCATTTATTACAACAATTGTTGATGTTATTTCTCTTTTAGTATATTTTGCTATAGCAACAAGTGTGCTTGGCTTATGATAAAGATATATGATTACTTACGAAGATGCAGTTAATTACATACTTGAAATACCTAAGTTTTCAAGTAAGAATTCGATCGAGGATACCAGACGTTTATTAGACGAGGTATATGAGGATGGAACTTCGAAAATTATACACGTTGCAGGAACCAATGGAAAAGGATCAACCTCAAGCTATATGAATTCGATCCTTATTGATTCTGGTTTTAGTGTGGGACTTTTTACATCTCCTCATCTTGTTTTCATTAATGAAAGAATAGTAGTTAATGGATGCATGATATCTAATGATGAATTCCTTGAAGCCTATAATGTGATTATGAAACTGGTTAAAAAAGAAGGAGGGGAACATCATCCTTCTTTTTTTGAATTCATCTTTCTGATGGCTATGTATCACTTCCGAAAGAAAGCCGTAGACTATATCATTTTAGAGACGGGTCTTGGAGGAAGGCTGGATGCAACCAATAGCGTAGGCAAAAAAGAGCTATGTATGATAACGAAGATAGGGCTTGATCATACTGAATACCTCGGAGATACTATTGAGAAGATTGCTTATGAAAAGGCCGGGATAATTAAGGAAGGTGTGAAGGTAGCATTCTTTGATAACAAGGATGAGAGTGCAAATGTAATTAGAACCCGTTCGGAAGAATTAAATTGCGAATGTTATTCTATTTCAAAAGAAAACATATCAGTTTATAACATAGCTAAAGAATCCATTGATTTTTCGACAGAATGCAAGTATTATAGGTATGATAGCCTGAAAGTGTCCTCAGGTGCGTTTTATCAGATATACAACGCATCACTGGCGGTTTTGGGCTGCTTGGCATTGTGCGAAAAAGCTATAACAGAAGATAAAATAAGAAGCGGTCTTATAAGCTCATCGTGGAGCGGCAGGATGGAAGAGATTGAACCATCTGTATATTTGGACGGGGGACATAATCCTGACGGAATAGAAGCTTTTTTAGAGGCTGTTAGCTACATGCCAAAGAGGGGAAAAAGATATCTTTTATTTAGTGTGGTATCTGATAAGCAGTATGATGCTATGATAAGGCTTTTGGCTGAATCGCATTATTTTGACGAGATTATAGTAAGTCATATAGATTCTAAAAGAGCCCTTTTGACAGATGATATTAGAAAGACCTTTGAAAAACATAATTGTAGTGTTTTGGTAGTGGATGATGTGTCGTCCGCGTATGTAAAAGCGAAGGATAACCTTAAGGAAGGTGATGAGCTTTTCGTTGTTGGGTCTTTGTATTTGGTAGGCCAGATTCTGGCCATGTATAGTTAGGAGACAGTTATGCTTGATTTCGAAGAAGAATTACGTAAATTTCATCCAAGCATTGAGGTAGAGGATGCTGAAGAAGCTATTTTTTCTCAGGATCTTACTGATATTGCAGATGCTTTAATACAGGTTTTGGAAAAGTCGAAAAAGTCAGGAGAATAATACACCATGATTTGTTATAAATGTGGATGTACCCTGTCTGAAAAGGATTTTTGTACTGGATGTGGCGCTGATGTAGGTATGTATAAGAAAATACTTGCATTGTCTAATCGCTATTATAATGATGCCCTGGATAAGTGTAGTGTTAGAGATTTGTCTGGTGCAATTGTATCTTTAAAGCAGAGTATTAAGTTAAATAAGAATAATGTAGACGCAAGAAACTTATTGGGTCTTGTTTATTATGAGATAGGCGAAGTGGTTGAGGCCCTTGGCCAGTGGGTTATATCCAAGAATATAAGGGATAGCAAGAATATTGCAACTGATTATCTTGATGTAATCCAGGAAAACCCTAATAAGCTTGAGTCGATGAATCAGAATCTTAAAAAGTATAATCAGTCATTATCATTGTGCTATCAGGATAGCCTTGATTATGCAACTATTCAGCTTAAGAAGATTCTTTCTATGGCACCTAAGTATTTAAGAGCGCGTCAGCTTCTTGCACTTATTTATATTAAGGGTGAAGAGTGGGATAAGGCTAAGATTGAGCTAGATAAGTGCCTTGCAATTGATACTAAAAATACCATGTGCCTTAGAATGCTTCATGAAGTTGACACGATGCTTAATCCGGTTGAAGTTAACCATGTTAAGGGCAAGAAAAATAAGAATGATGAGCATAAGGTTCAGGTTTATAGAAGCGGTAATGAAACTATTATCCAGCCTATCAATAAATCTGAGTCAAGAACAGGAATAACACTTCTTAATATTGCAATTGGACTTATTATTGGAATAGCAGTCTCATACTTTTTGATTCTTCCAGCAAGAATATATAGTGTTAATGAGGATGCTAATAATAAGATTAGCATGATTTCTGATGAGAAGGACAAAAAGACATCAGAATTAGAAGCTGTAGAGCTTGAAATGACTAAGCTTAAGGCTGAGAATGAAGAGCTTAAGAAATATCAGATTTCAGATGGTGAGGAAGGCGGACTAAGTGCTTATGACGTAGTTATGGATGCTATGAATAAGTATCTTGAGAATACTGAGGATATTGCCAGAGTTGCAGAGTCTTTAGAAAAATTGGAAACACCTGCGGGTCTTGACATTGTTAATAAATCAGAAGCATTCAATACTATGTACTCAAGACTTATTGAAAGAGCAGGCTCACAGCTTGCATCGTTCTATTTTAGTCGTGGATATGACAGCTATCAGTCTGAAGATTACGAGGCAGCAGTTCCTAACTTGGAGAGAGCTTATTATTACGACAAGAGTAATGGAGATGCCTTGTTCTATTTAGGTAATGCATATAGAAGAACTGGACAGGATGATTTAGCTAAGCAAACTTACGCAAACGTAATTGACCATTTCCAGGGAACAGAAAGTGCTAGTAAGGCAGAAATATATCTGGCCGAAATGAATAACGAATAATATGTTTAATCAGTTAACTAAAAAAGACATAGAAGACATGCAGGCAGAGATAGAGAACCGAAAGGTTGTTTTAAGACCTCAGCTTTTAGAAGCAGTAAAAGAGGCCAGAGCGCATGGCGATTTGTCTGAAAATTTTGAATATTACGCAGCCAAGAAAGAAAAGAATAAGAATGAATCAAGAATTAGATTCCTTGAAAGAATGATTAAAACAGCCGAGATAATAGATGATAATTCGGCTTCTGACGAGGTTGGTGTTAATGACACAGTTGATATTGTTTTCGAGGAAGATGGAACGTCTGACTCGTTAACAATAGTATCAACGATGCGTGGTGATTCACTTAAAAATTTGATAAGTGTTGAATCGCCTATAGGAAAAGCCCTTTTGGGTCACAAGGTCGGTGACAGGGTTGAGGTTGTAGTTAACAAGGATTTTAACTATTACATTAAGGTTACGAAAATTTCTAAGGATAATCTTGGTGAGAGTGCTTCTTTAAGAGGCTTCTAATAATAAATTTACTAACTCCAAAGGAGATTATGGTCTTTTCTGAGGAGGAAGGAGGAAAAATGAAAAAAAGTTTTTTGGGCACTATTCTCATAGTGCTGTTACTCAGTGTGTTTACAGGCTGTTCAGCCGAAAAATCCCAAAGTGATGTTTTAATAAGAATAGGGTCTTTAAAAGGTCCAACATCTATTGGCTTAATGAAGCTTATGAATGATTCCAATGAGGGAAAGTCCTTGGGCAAATATAGCTTCGAGATTGCAACCACAGCAGATGAAATACTTCCTAAAATGATTTCGAAGGAACTTGATATAGCGCTTGTCCCTTCGAATGTTGCTTCGGTTCTTTATAACAAGACTAAGGGAGCAGTGAAGGTTATTGATATAAATACGTTAGGTGTTTTATATGCAGTAAGCCAGGACGAAGCTATTGCTTCTATTAATGATCTTAAAGGAAAAAGAATTCTTGTAACTAACAAAGGAACAACTCCTGACTATGTATTGCAGTATCTACTTAATCAAAACAATATATCTTTGGACGAGGTCAATATAGAGTATAAGTCCGAAGCTCAGGAGGTTGCAGCATTATTAAAAGAGGATAGCGCTTCGGTTGGAATACTTCCTCAGCCATTCGCAACTGCCTGTAGTATTTCGAATGAGGAATTAAATGTAGTTCTTGATTTAAACAAGGAATGGGAAACGGCTCCTAAAAATGATGATTCCATGCTTGTTACAGGTGTAACTGTTGTTAGAACGGAATTTCTTTTAGATAACAAGGATGCAGTTGATACCTTCCTTAAGGAACATGAAGCCTCAGCTAAGTTCGTTGAAACAAATCCTGATGAAACAGCTAAAATGGTTGTTGACGCTAAAATTATAGAAAAAGAGCCACTGGCGAAAGCGGCTATTCCTAAATGCAACGTTGCATTCATCACAAAGGATGAGATGAAAGCTAATTTAAAAGGCTATCTGGAGGTTCTATTTAATCTAAACCCTGAATCGGTTGGAGGAAGCTTACCTGATGAAGATTTCTACTATTAGGAAATCAATAATTGTTATATTTTGGCTCCTGGTCTGGCAACTGGGAGCCTTGCTGATTTCTAATGATATTGTTCTGGCAGGCCCGTACGAGGTGTGTCTTTCTTTGGTTGGGCTTATAATTAAATGGGATTTTTGGAAAACAATACTGATATCGCTTGGTAAGATAGGATTGGGCTTTCTGGTAGCATTTTTGTCAGGCGTTATTCTGGGAATTCTCTCTCATATGTCAGATTTTGTAAAGGATATTCTGTCCCCTCTTATATCGGTGCTAAAATCAATACCTGTTGCCTCGTTCGTAGTTTTACTGCTTTTATGGGCGGGGGGTGAAAGCCTTTCTTTTTTGATAGTTTTACTTATAGCATTTCCACACATATATATTGGAATATTAAAAGGACTTGAAAATACGAACAAAGATATACTTGTAATGGCAGATTCGTATGACTTTTCGTATTTTGAAAAATGCATATATATTTATCGTGATGCTCTTCGGCCAACACTTTTGGCATCTATAGAGACAAGCCTTGGACTTGCATGGAAGTCTGGTGTTGCAGCGGAGGTAATTGCACTTCCGGATTATTCAATTGGCACAAAAATATATATGTCCAAGATATATTTAGATACGCCTATGCTATTCGCATGGACTCTGGTGGTTATCCTTTTAAGCTTCATATTCGAGAAGGCGATGATGTTTTTGGTTAAAAGAGCTTTTAATGTAAAACCATGTCCTTCAAAGGGACGGGTTAAGAATGAAAAGACGGCATCGTTCAAGGAAGTAAAGAACAGTATTAAAACGCAGGAAGGTGAAGCACAGGATATTGAAGTAATCGAGAAAATAAATGACATTAATGTCGCATACGGCGAAAATAAGGTCCTTGAAAACGTAAGTCTTGAACTTGAATTAGGACAAATATATACCATTATGGCTCCTTCAGGAAAAGGTAAGACAACATTAATTAATGAGATATCAAGAAGAACCAAGCATTCTGTAAGTATGATGTTTCAAGAGGACAGGCTTCTTGAAGATTATGATGTGATTACTAATGTTATACTTGGTGCAACCAACATTACGAAAGGTGAGTGCGAAGCAATTATTAAAAAGCTTCTTCCAGCGGAATGCATATTTAATCCATGTAATAATTTAAGCGGTGGAATGAAAAGAAGAGTGGCACTTTTACGTTCAGTTCTTAGAACTTCAGATTATCTTATTCTGGATGAACCTTTTAGCGGGCTTGATGATGAATCGAAGAATAAGTGTATTGATTTCATTCATGAATATCAAAAAGGAAGAACAGTTATTATAGTCACTCACGAAGAAGATGATGAAAAAGCTTTAAATGCAAAAAGGCTTGACTGCATTTAATGACTATCAGGATATGATACGAAAGTGATTTGGAATATGGATAAGAAAAGGGGATGAGAAATTGGAGAATAAAGAAGAGTCAAGAGTTGCGCTTTTAGGGATAATTGTTGAGGATACGAAGGAGATATCAAGGCTTAATGATCTTTTGCATGAATATGGACAATATATCATAGGAAGGATGGGGGTTCCTTATAGAGAAAAGGGACTTAATATAATTAGTGTTGCGATGGATGCACCACAGGATGTTATTAGTTCATTGTCAGGCAAAATTGGTATGTTAAGTGGCATCTCGTCAAAGGTCATTTACTCTAAAAAAGGCTAGTATTTAGCCTTTTTTTGTGCTATAATGCCTTACTGTATGTGACGATTTTTAAGTCTATGGACTTTATTTTATTTAAGGAGGTTACACGTAATGAGTGTAAAAGTTGAAAAATTAGAAAACAATATGGCTAAGCTTACTATCGAAGTAGGCGCTGATAAGTTAGAAGATGCTTTAAATCAGGCTTTCAATAAGCAGAAGGGAAGCATTAGCATCCCTGGATTCCGTAAGGGTAAGGTACCTCGTCAGATGGTTGAGAAGATGTATGGCCCAGAGGTATTCTATGACGAGGCATGCAATATTCTTATTCCAGATGCATATGAAGCAGCATTAGATGAGTGTGAAGAAGAAATCGTTTCTCGTCCAGAAATTACAGTAGAACAGATTAAGAAGGGTGAGCCATTTGTTTTCAGTGCTAATGTAGCTCTTAAGCCTCCTGTTAAGCTTGGAAAGTATAAGGGAGTAACAATCGAAAAGGTTGATGCTACAGTTACTGATGAGGATGTTGAAAAGGCATTAAAGCGTGAGCAGGAAAACAATGCTCGTAATATCGAAGTTACAGACAGAGCAGTTAAGGATGGCGATATGACAGTTCTTGATTTCGAAGGCTTCGTTGATGGCGTGGCATTCGATGGTGGAAAGGGTGAGAACTATCCACTTACTATTGGTTCTGGTGCTTTCATTCCTGGATTCGAGGAGCAGCTTGTTGGAGCTGAAATCGGAAAGGAAGTAGAAGTTAACGTTACATTCCCTGAAGATTATCAGGCTGAAGAACTTAAGGGTAAGGCTGCTACATTCAAGTGCACAATTAAGGAAATTAAAGAAAAGGAACTTCCAGAGCTTGATGATGAGTTCGCATCAGAGGTTTCAGAGTTCGATACATTAGAAGAATACAAGGCTGATCTTAAGAAGAATTTAGAAGAATCTAAGGCTAAGGAAGCTAAGGACGAGAAGGAGTCTAAGGTTATCGAAGCTATCGTTAAGGATGCCGAGATGGATATTCCAGAGGCTATGCTTAAGACACAGCAGGAGCAGATGATTGATGAGTTCGCACAGCGTATGAGCATGCAGGGACTTTCAATGGAACAGTACTATCAGTTCACAGGTTCTTCATACGACAAGATGCTTGAATCAGTTCGCCCTCAGGCAGAAGAAAGAATTAAGGCTAGACTTTGCCTTGAAGCAATTGCTAAGGAAGAGAATATCGAGTGTACAGAGGCTGATGTTGAAGATGAGATGAAGAAGATGGCTGAAGTATACCAGATGGAAGTTGAGAAGATTAAGGAAATGCTTCCAGAGAAGAGCTTAAAGGGTATCAAGGATGATATCAAGGTTAGAAAGGCAGCAGAATTTGCAGTTGAGAATGCAAAGGAGAAATAATATGAGTTTAATACCTAACGTCATTGAAACTAATAGTAAAGGTGAACGTTTTTACGATATTTTTTCCAGATTATTAAAAGAGAGAATCATTTTCTTAGGTGAAGAGGTTAATGATGTTACAGCAAGTATTGTTGTAGCACAGCTTCTTTTCTTAGAAGCAGAAGATCCTGACAAAGATATATATTTTTATATCAACTCGCCAGGCGGTTCTGTTACAGCAGGAATGGCTATTTACGATACAATGCAGTATGTAAAATGTGATGTATGTACTTACTGCATGGGTATGGCTGCATCAATGGGTGCATTCCTTCTTTCTGGTGGTGCTAAGGGAAAGAGAATGGCTCTTCCTAATGCAGAGATTATGATTCATCAGCCTTTAGGCGGTGCTCAGGGTCAGGCTACAGAGATTGAAATCGCAGCAAGACATATGGCACGTACTAAGGAAAAATTAACAAAGATTTTAGCTGAAAACTGTGGTAAGACCTACGAAGAAATGTGGGATGCTACAGAAAGAGATAACTGGTTAACAGCAGATGAGGCACTTAAGTTTGGTATCATCGACAAGGTTGTAACCAATAGAACAGAGGTAGAATAATTGGCAACAAAGTCAAATAAGATTCATTGTTCCTTTTGCGGTAAGGCTCAGGATGAGGTAAGAAAACTCATTGCAGGCCCTAACAATATCTTTATCTGTGATGAATGTATTGAGCTTTGCTCAGACATTATAGAAGAAGAATTCGAGGATTCGAAGAGTGAAGGGTTCGATGAAAGCAATCAGAATATTAATTTATTAAAGCCAGCTGAGATTAAGGCATTCCTGGACGAGTTCGTAATAGGACAGGATGAGGCTAAGAAGGTACTTTCGGTTGCAGTATATAATCACTATAAGCGTATAGTATTTCCTAAGGTTGATGACGATGATGTTGAACTTCAGAAGTCTAATATTATCATGATCGGACCTACAGGTTCTGGTAAGACCTATCTTGCACAGACGCTTGCCAAAATAATTAATGTACCATTCGCTATAGCAGATGCTACAACACTTACTGAGGCAGGATATGTTGGAGAAGATGTAGAAAATATTCTTCTTAAGCTTGTTCAGGCGGCAGATTATGATGTGGAAAGAGCTGAACTTGGTATTATCTATATCGATGAAATAGATAAGATTACTAAAAAATCCGAAAACGTCTCAATAACAAGGGATGTTTCAGGTGAAGGAGTACAGCAGGCACTTCTTAAGATTATTGAAGGTACTGTGGCTTCAGTTCCTCCTCAGGGCGGAAGAAAACATCCACATCAGGAGCTTATTCCGGTTAATACATCGAATATATTATTCATCTGTGGTGGAGCCTTCGATGGTTTAGAGAAGATAGTTGAGGCAAGACTTAATAAGAACTCAATAGGTTTCGGAGCAGAGGTTTCAGCTAAAGCTTCCTTTGAAACAGGAGAGTTATTTAAGGATGTTGTCCCTCAGGATTTGGTAAAATTCGGACTTATTCCTGAATTCGTAGGAAGAGTACCAATTAATGTGTCATTAGAAGGTCTCGATGTTGATGCGTTAAAGAGCATACTGACCAAGCCTAAAAATGCACTTGTTAAGCAGTACAGAAAATTATTTGATATAGATAACGTAGAGATAGAGTTCGAAGATGATGCCATCGAAAGAGTTGCCGAGCTTGCGTTTGAAAGAAAGACGGGAGCCAGAGGTCTTAGATCTATAATGGAAAAGGCTATGATGGATGTCATGTTCGAGATTCCGTCAGATGAGACCATTAAGAAAGTTATTATTACTAAAGACTGTGTAGAACAAAAGGGTGACCCTAAGGTAATAAGAAATAAAAAGTAAGGAAGCATTATGGTAATTAAGAGTGTCAACCTTGAAACTGTATGTGGTGTGACCAGTACTTTTCCGAAAAATGAGCATATTGAATTTGCTTTTGCAGGAAAATCTAATGTAGGAAAGTCAAGCCTAATCAATGGGCTTATGAATAGAAAAAATCTGGCACGTACCTCACAGCAGCCTGGAAAGACCCAGACAATTAATTATTATAATATCAATAACGAAATGTATTTCGTTGATCTTCCGGGTTATGGCTACGCTAAGGTTTCCGAACAGGAAAAGGCAAAATGGGGCAAGATGATTGAAAAGTATCTTAGAACCTCCAAAATGCTCAAGTGTGTATTTTTGTTAATAGACATAAGACACGATCCTTCAGCCAATGACAGACAGATGTATGAGTGGATACTTTCACAGGGTTTCGAGCCTGTTATCATAGCAACCAAGCTTGATAAGATTAACAGAAGTCAGCTACAGAAGCAGATTAAAGCAATTAAGCAGGGGCTAGAAACAGTAGAGGGTACACTTATCTTCCCATATTCAGCTCTTACCAAGCAGGGAAGAGATGAGATATACGAGTATATCGATTCGTATTTTGCTGAAGAAACACCTCTTGAAGAAACAGAAGACGAAGAAGTATAAATATAGCATTCTTTGTGTTATGTAAACTGGAATGTTTGACAAATTATAAACGCAGTAATATAATATTTAAAAATCAAGGAAGGAGAGTAGCCTATGGGTATTGGAGCTATTGGTTTTCAGCCATATATTTATAATACGAATACTATCAATAGAGCGAGCATGAATCGAGTCAAGCCTGTTGAAGATGATGTAACTAAGGCTTCTACGGACTACTCTGCACTGACTGATAACAGTCAGAACGTTAATCCTCTTAAAAGAGGTGAAAGTGCTAACTTCGTTGATATTTTAGAGAGTCAGATGGCTATGAGCAGACAGAACGCTGCCCGCCTTTTGGTTCCAAGCGACGAAATGTTATAGAATTTTTAGGGCAGTCCATAAAAGGACTGCCTTTTTGATGCGAGGAGATAAATTATGGCAAAAGAATTAGGAAAAACATATGATCCAAAAGATATAGAGGATCGTCTATATGACAAGTGGCTTACTAAGAAGTATTTCCATGCTGAGGTAGATCATAGTAAAACACCATTTACTATTGTTATTCCACCACCAAATATCACAGGACAGCTTCATATGGGTCATGCCTTTGATAATACAATGCAGGATATTCTTATTAGATATAAGCGTATGCAGGGATATAATGCACTCTGGCAGCCAGGAACAGACCATGCTTCCATTGCTACAGAGGTTAAGATTATTGAAACATTAAAGGCTCAGGGCATAAGCAAAGAGGATCTTGGAAGAGATGGATTCTTAGAGCGTGCATGGGAATGGAAGAAAGAATACGGCGGAAGAATTATCAATCAGCTTAAAAAGCTTGGTTCATCATGTGACTGGGACAGAGAGCGTTTCACTATGGATGAAGGCTGTAACAAAGCTGTTAACGAAGTATTCATTAAAATGTATGAAAAAGGATATATTTACAAGGGCTCAAGAATTATCAACTGGTGTCCTTGCTGTAATACTTCTATTTCAGATGCTGAGGTTGAATACGAAGAGCAGAATGGTCACTTCTGGCATATTAAGTATCCTATCGTTGATGAAAACGGAGAACCTTCTAAAACTGAGTTCTTAACATTCGCAACAACTCGTCCAGAGACCATGCTTGGTGATACAGCAGTTGCAGTAAACCCTAAGGATGAAAGATATACATATCTTCATGGAAAGATGGTATGGCTTCCATTAGTTAACAAGGCTATTCCAGTTGTTGAGGATGATTATGTTGATATGGAATTTGGTACTGGTGTAGTTAAGATTACTCCAGCACACGATCCTAATGACTTTGAGGTAGGAAAGCGCCATAATCTTCCAGAGATTAATATAATGAATGATGACGCGACAATTAATAAAAACGGTGGCAAGTACGCCGGTATGGAGCGTTATGAGGCAAGAGAAGCTATTGTTAAGGATTTAGATGCACTTGGCTTACTTGTTAAGATTGAAGATTATTCACATAATGTTGGTACACACGACAGATGTAAGACAACTATCGAGCCATTAATTAAGCAGCAGTGGTTCGTTAAGATGGATGAGCTTATCAAGCCAGCAGTTGAAGCTGTAAAGTCTGGAGAGATTCAGCTTATTCCTAAGAGAATGGAGAAGACATACTTCAACTGGACTGATAATATTCGTGACTGGTGTATTTCACGTCAGTTATGGTGGGGACATAGAATTCCAGCATATTACTGTCAGGACTGTGGCGAAATTGTCGTAGCTAAGGATGCTCCAGCAGTATGTCCTAAGTGTGGCAAGAGTCATTTTGAGCAGGATCCTGATACACTGGATACATGGTTCAGTTCAGCGCTTTGGCCATTTAGTACATTAGGATGGCCAGATAATACTGAAGATCTTAAGTATTTTTATCCAACAGATGTTTTAGTTACTGGATATGATATTATTTTCTTCTGGGTTATCAGAATGATATTCTCTGGCTTCGAACAGATGGGAGAAAAACCATTTAAGACAGTTCTTTTCCACGGTTTGATTAGAGATGATCAGGGACGTAAGATGTCTAAGTCATTAGGAAATGGTATTGATCCATTAGAGATTATCAACCAGTATGGTGCTGATGCCTTAAGACTTACTATCATGACAGGTAATGCACCTGGTAATGATATGCGTTTTTATATTTCGAAGGTTGAAAATTCAAGAAACTTCGCCAATAAAGTATGGAATGCGTCAAGATTCATAATGATGAATCTCAATAATGACGAGGCTATAGCTAAGAAGGTTGATGAGAAATCTCAGGATACTGTATCTTTGGAACCAGTAGACAAGTGGATTATTTCGAAGCTTAACACATTAGTTAAGGATGTAACAGATAATATGGATTCCTTCGAGCTTGGAATTGCAGTTCAGAAGGTATATGACTTCATATGGGATGAGTTCTGTGACTGGTACATTGAGATGGTTAAGCCAAGATTATATAACTCAGACAACGAAGAGTCCAAGATTGCAGCATTATGGACTGCTAAGACAGTTCTTATCGATGCACTTAAGCTTCTTCACCCATATATGCCATTCGTAACTGAAGAAATTTTCTGTACTCTCCAGAATAAGGAAGAGTCAATCATGATTTCGAAGTGGCCTGTATATGAGGATGGAAGAGCATTCTCTAAGGAAGAGAAAGAAATCGAAATTATTAAAGAAGCTGTCAGAGGAATTAGAAACGTAAGATCTGAAATGAATGTTCCACCTTCAAAGAAGGCTTCAGTATTCATTGTTTCTTCTGACAAAGATATAGTTAATACATTCACTGAGGGTGAATTGTTCTTTAAGAGTCTTGCTTATGCTTCTGATGTAACGATTCAGGGCAATAAAGATGGCATCGCTGATGATGCAGTATCTGTTGTTATAGCTAATGCTACATTGTATATGCCATTTGCTGAATTAGTTGATATTAAGGCAGAGCTTGAAAGACTTAAGAAAGAAGAAGAGAGACTAATCGGTGAAATTAAGCGTGTAGATGGAATGCTAAATAACGAAAAGTTCATTTCGAAGGCTCCAGAGGCTAAGGTTAACGAAGAAAAAGAAAAGAAAGAAAAGTATTCACTTATGCTTGAGCAGGTGCGTGAAAGACTGGCACAATTAGGCAATCTGTGATAAGATTTTTTGGATGAAAGAATAAGGAGGCTGTTATGGCTATTTTTGAAGGCGCTGCAGTAGCGATTACTACACCATTTAAAGCTAATGGAGAGGTGGATTTTGACCGATTCAAAGAGCAGATTGAATATCAGATTGAGAATTCTACAGATGCAATAGTTGTATGTGGAACTACAGGTGAGGCATCTACATTAACACATGAGGAGCATCTTGAAGTAATCAAGTATTGCTGTGAGGTTGTTAATAAGCGTATTCCTGTAATTGCTGGAACAGGTTCTAATTGTACGAGTACAGCTATATATTTGTCAAAGGAAGCTGAGAAGGTAGGAGCAGACGGTATATTAGTTGTGTCTCCATACTATAATAAGGCTACACAGAAGGGCTTATACGAGCACTTTAAGATGATTGCCGAATCAGTTAAGATTCCTATGATTCTTTATAATATTCAGGGAAGAACTGGAGTTAACATTGCTCCAGAAACTATTGCTAAGTTATTTAATGATGTTGAGAATATAGTTGCAGTTAAGGAAGCAAGTGGTAACATCTCACAGGTTGCCAAGATTATGCATCTTACAGGTGGTAAGATTGATCTTTATTCAGGAAATGATGATCAGATCGTTCCTATTATGTCGTTAGGTGGAAAGGGAGTTATTTCTGTTCTTTCAATTGTAGCACCTAAGGAAACACATAATATCTGTGAATACTACAAGAATGGTGATGTTAAGAAGGCATGTGAGGAACAGCTTCGTGCACTTCCATTAATCGATGCTCTTTTCTCAGAGGTTAATCCTATTCCGGTTAAGAAGGCAATTGCTCTTCAGGGAAGAGATACAGGTGTTGTAAGAAGACCATTAACTGAGATGGAAGAAGATCATGCTAAGGTTCTTGAAAAAGCAATGAAAGAATTCGGGGTATTATAATGATTAAAATGCTTATGCATGGATGTAACGGACGCATGGGTCGTATGATTACAGCCATTGTTAATGAAACAGAAGGAATTGAGATTAGCGCTGGCGTTGATTTGTTTGATGGAATACAGAATACATATCCAGTGTTTAAGTCAATAAATGATGTTGATGTTGATTTTGATGTTATAGTAGATTTTTCTAATGCAAGTGTAGTAGATGCATTAATCGATTACTGTGTTAATAATAAAAAGCCGGTTGTTTTGTGCTCTACAGGACTTTCTAAAGAACAGATTGAAAAGGTTAATGAGGCTTCTAAAAAGGTTGCGGTTCTTCGTTCAGCCAATATGTCATTAGGAATAAATCTTCTTATGAAAATATTAAAGGAAGCGACTGCTGTTCTTGCTGATAAAGGCTATGATATTGAAATCGTAGAAAAACATCACAATCAGAAATTAGATGCACCATCTGGTACAGCTCTTGCTTTAGGAGATGCCTGCAATGAGGCTCTTAATAATGAATATGAATATGTCTTCGACAGAAGTCAAAGAAGAGAGGTAAGACCTAAAAAGGAAATTGGTTATTCAGCAGTTCGAGGAGGAACAATCGTTGGAGACCATGATGTAATCTTCGCAGGAACTGATGAGGTTATTACATTTTCTCATACAGCATATTCTCGAAATGTTTTTGCTAAGGGTGCTGTCAGCGCAGCAATGTTTTTGGCAGATAAGAAGGATGGCATGTATGACATGTCAGATGTGATTGGATAACATGAAATACGAGGGCAGTTTGGACAATTGTTTAAACTGCCTTTTTAAATAATAGGAAAAATTGGGGATTGATATGGATTCAATGGAATTAAAACTTCTGAAGAGCCTTGCGAAGCAGTATCCAACTGTTGCAGCGGCTTCAACAGAAATAATTAACCTTCAGGCAATTTTAAACCTTCCTAAGGGAACAGAGCATTTCCTTACGGATATTCATGGAGAATATGAGCAGTTCGTTCATGTTCTTAAGAATGGATCAGGATCAGTTAAGCGTTCAATCGATGAAGAGTTCGGAAATACATTATCTCAAAAGGACAAAAAGTCATTAGCAACATTGATTTATTATCCTTATGAAAAACTGGATGTTATTAGCGAAACAGAAGATAATCTTGAAGACTGGTACAAGATTACTCTTCATAGATTAGTTGCAGTAACAAAGCATGTTGCATCAAAGTACACAAGATCCAAGGTTAGAAAGGCTCTTCCTAAAGAATTCTCATATGTAATAGAAGAATTAATCACAGAGCGTTCTGATATTTCTGATAAGGAAATGTACTACAACGAAATTATTAATACAATAATCAGAATTGGAAGCGCACCAGATTTCATAGCAGCATTGTGTAATTTAATTCAGAGAATGGTAGTTGATCACCTTCATATTGTTGGAGATATCTTTGACAGGGGCCCTGGTCCTCATATCATAATGGATTCTCTTGTGAAATATCATTCAGTAGATATTCAGTGGGGAAACCATGATATTGTTTGGATGGGCGCAGCATGCGGACATCTTGCGTGTATAGCTACTGTTATAAGAATTGCTACAAGATATGGTAATCTGGCAACTATCGAAGAAGGCTATGGAATCAATCTTATTCCACTTGCTACCTTCGCTATGGAAGCATATAAGGATACAGATTGTTCGGCATTCGAGATTAAATATAATACGGATTATGATACCAAAGATTTGAGCCTTGATATGAAAATTCATAAGGCTATATCTATCATTCAGTTCAAGCTTGAGGGTCAGGTTATCAAGATGCATCCCGAATTCAAGATGGAGGAAAGGCTTCTTCTTGATAAGATTGATTATAAAAAGAAGACAATTAAATGTTATGGAAAGGAATATCCAATAAAGGATACAGATTTTCCAACAGTTGATCCTGATGATCCATACTGGCTTTCAGATGAAGAACTTCAGGTAATGCTTAGAATCAGACAGGCATTCTTAAAGAGTGAAAAGCTCCAGAGACATGTTAGATTCTTATATACCAATGGTGGACTTTATAAGGTATTTAATTCGAATCTTTTATACCATGGATGTGTTCCTATGGATGCTGACGGAAAGTTCCTGGAGGTTCAGGTAGAGGGAAAAACATATTCAGGAAAGAAGCTCTATGATGTTTTGGATACTTATGCAAGGAAAGGCTATTATGAGAAGAATGATAGCAAGGGTATGAGGAAAGCACAGGATTATATATGGTATCTTTGGGCAGGACCTAATTCTCCGGTGTTCGGAAAAGATAAGATGACAACCTTTGAGAGATATTTCATAGAAGATTCAGAAACTCATAAGGAAACCAAGAACCCATATTATTCACTTCTTGATAATGAGGAAGTGGTTAATAATATTTTAGAAGAGTTTGGTCTTGATAAAAAGAGTTCACATATTGTTAATGGACATGTTCCTGTTGAACTTAAGAAGGGTGAGACCCCTATTAAATGCGATGGTAAGCTTCTTATTATTGATGGAGGATTTTCTAAGGCTTATCAGGGAAAGACAGGAATTGCAGGATATACATTAGTAGCTTCTTCTCATGGAATGCGACTGGTTGCTCATGAGCCATTTGAATCTAAAGAAGCAGCTGTCAGAAATGAGTCAGATATTCTTTCTGATACGACACAGATTGAGGTTGCACCTTCAAGAATCAGAGTATCTCAGACTGATGTTGGTGCAGAGATTAAGGATAATATTGCTGAACTTGAGAAGCTTCTTAAAGCCTACAGAGATGGTGTATTAGTAGAAAGATCGTAGTATGAAATTCAGACCATGTATAGATATTCATAATGGTGAGGTCAAACAGATAGTTGGCGGATCACTGTTAGATGAAGGAAATAAAGCAACTGAAAATTTCGTATCCAAGCAGGATGCAGCGTATTTTTCAAGACTCTATGCTGATAATGACCTTAAAGGTGGGCATGTTATACTACTTAACCCATCAGGCTCTGAGTATTATGAGAAGACGAAAGAACAGGCACTTTTGGCTCTAAGGGAAAATCCTGGATTTCTTCAGATAGGCGGAGGAATTAATGCTGATAATGCTAAGGAGTTTTTAGAAGCTGGGGCAAGCCATGTTATTGTTACCTCATATGTGTTTAAGGATGGCAGGCTTAATTGGGAAGCCCTTCAAAATATGGTATCAGCGGTTGGCAAGGATAAGCTTGTTCTTGACTTAAGTTGCAGAAAGAAGGGCGACAGCTATTATATAGTAACTGACAGATGGCAGAAGTTCACTGAATTTGTTCTTTCTAAAGAGCTTATCTGTGAGTTAAGTTCTTCGTGTGATGAGTTTTTGGTTCATGCAACTGATGTTGAAGGCCTAAGTCGTGGAATAGAAGAGAATGTAGCCAGTATATTAAAGGATAGCCCAATTCCAGTGACGTACGCTGGTGGAGTTCATTCGTTTGAAGATTTGGATAAGCTAAGAGAACTTGGAAATAACAGAGTTGATGTTACAATTGGAAGTGCACTTGATATATTTGGAGGCAGCATGAAATTCGAGGATGTACTGTCTTATATGAACAAGTAGTGTGAATATAACATTAGAACATGACAGGATAGTGTCAGAGCATGTTTTGGACAAGGTAAAACCCACTGGAAATCCAGTGGGTTTTGTAATCCAAAACTTAATTTATATGTGAAAATTAAAGCTTAGTTACATTAACAGCCTGAGGACCCTTTTCGCCGTTTACAACTTCAAACTCAACTGCAGCGCCTTCTTCTAAAGACTTGAAGCCATCTGAATTGATTCCTGAGAAATGTACGAATACATCGTTACCATTCTCATCAGAAATGAAGCCATAGCCCTTCTGGTTGTTAAACCACTTTACTGTACCTTTGTTCATTTAAAACTTCCTCCAAAAAATAAAATAACTGTCACACAATTGCGACTTAATGAAAGAATAGCATAGTGAATATTAATTGTAAAGCAAGAAATTTGCCTTTTTTCAAGGCTTGTGATAGAATTGTTAAGAATTTGTTACGAATCGCAAAACGCGGTGAAATATCAAGTTATTTGGAGGTTACAATGGAAGAGACTACAGCTAAGAAGAAGCATAGTAAATATGCTGTTATGGTAGTAAAGGAACATGAAGAAGGTACCATTACTACACATACAATTGGAACTACACTGTGTGAGGCAATTCTTATTGCAGTATTCGTTCTTTTTGCTTTCTTCGTATGTAAACTGATTTATGATTCTATTACAATGAAGAAGCTTAGGGCTGACTTGGTTGAGCAGATGGCAATGGTTAATAACTTAACAGACGAGAATGAGACGCTTTCGGTTGAGAATGATACATTAACTGCCAAGGTTACAGTATTAAGTGATACAGTATCCAAGAAAACAGCAACAGAAGATGCCCTTTCACAGGAAGAAATTGAAAATGCTATTCCAAAGGGATTCCCATTAAGCAGTGGTACTACAACTATTGATTATTCTGAAATGGGAGGACATCCAATAGCAAAGCTTACCGCTTCGTCGGGTGTTAACATTATTTCTGCTGGAACCGGAACAGTATTAAGTGTTGAGGATGATGCTGAATACGGAAACAGAATAATAATTGATCATGGTAATGGATATAAGTCAATTTACAGAAATAAGGGTGAGGTTTTAGTTAAGGTTGGTGAGACCTTAGGAAAAGGTTACATTCTCTTTTCTGTATCTGGCAAGAATACTGATATAGGATATCAGATAATGCTCAATGATGAGTACGTTGATCCTAAGGATGTAATTCAGATTGATGGTTAAGTTTAAATAAAAAACTGTAAGCACAAGGTAATGTCGATTTTGAAACATTGAGTTTTGGGCTTACAGTTTTTTATTAGTTATTTGTTAGTATTTTTATCTGTAGATAAGATTTTATTTTTCGTTTAATCTGTCGAATACCATATCATAGCCATCATTTCCGTAAATTAGTGAACGATTAACGCGGCTGATAGTTGCGGTTGAGGCACCTGTTTTATCAGCAATTTCCAGATAGGTATGCTTCTTTGAGAGCATTGAAGCAACCTCATATCTTTGGGCTAAGCTTAAGATTTCATTAATGGTACATAAGTCTTCGAAGAACTTATAGCATTCTTCTTTATCTTTAAGTGTCAGAATGGCTTCAAATAAATGGTCAACAGCATCTGTTCTTATTTTATTATTCATGTTTTTCCCTTACCCTCTTATAAATATTTGATTATATCGTAGTGTATTGCAACTATAATATGATGTAATTATAGTGATAATGTATCTTTTATGATTTTAACACGATAAAGTTTTAGAGTAAAGAAATTTTAGAGTGTGAAAATAAAAGTAATTTCGAACAGAACAGGTTTACATAATGCGCGACGGGGTGATAAAATAGCAATTGGATAATTTGATTACCAAACATAACTGGAAATGAATCGAATAGGAGCATTAATGAATATAGTAGTAATAGGTGGTGGTGCATCTGGAATGATGGCTTCCATAAAGGCAAGTAAAAACGGTCACAATGTTACAGTGCTTGAGCACAAAGACAAGATAGGGAAGAAGCTTTTAGCAACTGGAAATGGAAGATGTAATTTAACTAATGAAGTGTTAAAAAGCAATCCGTCAAAATGCTATGAAGGCTATGATCAAGAATGGTTGGAAAATGCATTTAATGCCTTTGGCTATGATGATACAATCAAGTTCTTTGAGGAACTTGGACTTATGATTAAAAGTCGTCAGGGCCTTGTATATCCATATTCAGATCAGGCAAATGCAGTCCTTGATGCTCTACGTTTTAGAATGCAGGACCTAGGTATTAAAGTAATAAGTGATTCACATGTTGATAGGGTAGAAGGCAACATAAAAGAAGGCTTTTTGGTGTGCACCGATAATGGGAAGAAATATAAATGTGACAGGGTTATCATTGCAACGGGTTCAAAAGCGCAGCCAAAGCTCGGTGCAGATGGATCGGGATATGTAATTGTGAAAAAACTTGGACATAGAATTAATAGACTTCATCCAGGTCTTGTTCAGCTTAAAAGCTCTGAGAATTATTTTAAATCGATAGCAGGAACTAGAATTACGTCTAAATGCAGTCTGCTATTTGACGAAAAAGTAGTAAAAGAAGAAACAGGAGAATTACAGATTACTTCATATGGTCTTTCGGGGATAGTAATAATGAATCTTTCTAATTGTTTAGGGGAGAATCTTAATAACGTTTCTGTTTCATGTGATTTAATGCCCGATCATGACACTGCATATTTAGAGGATATATTAAATAAAAAGATTAAAAATTATCCAGACAGAGATTCAGGAACTCTTCTTATTGGAATTTTGCCTAAGAAGCTTGGTGATTTGTTTTTAAAGGAAACGAAAATAGGATATGATTGTAAGCTAAAGGATATAGAAAAGGTTAAAATCCAAAGGCTCGCTAATTTAATAAAAACATGGGTTGTTCCAATAAATGGAACTAATACCTTTGAGGAATGCCAGATAACACTCGGTGGGGTTCCGCTCGAGGAAGTTGACGCTAATATGGAAAGCAAAGTGAAAAAAGGCGTATATCTTTGCGGAGAAATATTGGATGTGCATGGAAAATGTGGTGGCTTTAATCTACAGCTTGCATGGACCACGGGATATATCGCAGGTGACCTAAAATAACATCTAGTAGTTTTTAATACTATTTGGTGCTATACTATCATTTAAATGAGGATGAAACTTGGAGGGATGTAATGACTCTAAATACAGATGATTTACTAAATAGTATACTGGCGAGTTTTGACAGAATATCTAATATTAAAACGGAAGATCTTCCTAATATTGATTTATATATGGATCAGGTAACGAGTCTTATGGAGAAAAAGTTGAAAAGTGCCATAAGAAATCCAGAGGACAAGATTCTTACCAAGACAATGATTAATAATTACGCTAAGAATGATCTGATTCCTCCGCCAGAGAAGAAAAAATATACTAAAGAACATATAGTATTACTTATATTCATATTTTATAGCAAAGGCTTCCTGTCTATTACAGATGTTCAGACTATGCTGAGTCCATTAACTGACAGATATTTCGGTGGGGAAGGTAAGTTTGATTTATGTGACATCTATGATGAGGTCTTTAGTATGGAAGAAGAAAGAACTAAAGAACTTAAGGACGATGTCACTAAAAAGTTCGAAAGAGCCATGCAGACATTTCAGGATGCTCCAAAAGATGATCAGGAAGTTCTTCAGATGTTCTCATTCATATTCATGTTGGGGTATGACGTATATACTAAAAAACTTCTTATAGAAAAACTTCTTGATGGTTTTGGTACCAGATATCAGGAATTGGATAATAAAAAGCAGGATAAGAATAAGAAAGAAAAGAAGGAAGCTCAAAAGAAAGAGAGCGTAAAGAGTACCGCTGCAAAAGCAGAAAACGGTAAAAAAGAGTCGACTAAGTAAAAGTATTTATTAAATCAAAAAAAGTCCATCGCATAGCGCGATGGACTTTTTTGTGTGAGAAGAGTGGCTGGTCACCACTACCCTAATTATCACAAAGCTGTCTTCTATTTAGAGTGAGTGCTCTTGATAAAAGCAAGCATGAAAATTACTGGTGAATTCCAATAAATAGTAATTTCGTTAGTTGAATAGCTTCCAACATCGTCAACATAGCATTTCATAGGTGCTGTACCCTTTGGAATAGCAGCCTCGGCAGCAGGATCACATGGTGTTTTAAAAGGACCGCCTGAAACCCAGCCTGGCATTGGAGCATCTATTCCATCCATTTCAGTTACTCTGTTATGAGGATGTCTGAATGCGTTTTCACCAAATCCGGTAATATAGCTGATGTCAAGAGGATTACGTCCAAGAAGATAATGAAGGTGATCTTCTACAGCCTGTTCATATTTTGGCTTAACAGTATCATCTGCAATGATTGAAGCAAGAGCAAATAAAATGGCTCTGTTGGCAACAACCATATTGGAACCCCATACGAAATCATCTGGAAGCATGCCGAGCTGATATCCGGAATTCTTTAATTCGTTATATAATCTTGAACTTTCAAGAAGCACAGTATGCTTAACATTGGCTTCGAATATTCCAGAGGTATGCTTAGGATCAGTCAGGATAGATAAAGCTGCCATGCCGGATACATCTGTCCAACCAAAATCAGTCATTGAAATGTTTTCAAGAAGCAGTTCTTTAATAGTAACTAAATATTTATCTTTGTTATCAGGATCAACTCTAAGCATTTCAGAAGCAGCCCAGATACGTTCGTCAAGATCGTCATCATCATCATATTCGCCGGTGTTACATCCATCTGGATTTTTAAATGCAATATATGAGTTATTAGAAAGCCATTCAGCGCCTCTTTTAGCGGCATTCAGACAATCAATCGAAAATTCTGGCATGAATTCTTTGTAAATTCTAGAAGCAAGCGCCATTACTGCAACAAAATCAGCTGTAGTAAATGAAGCAACAGGGAAGATGATGAACTGATCCAAATCCTGTTCAGGCATAATGAAATCAGCATGGTTGAAAGCAGTAAGCTTATGGTAGACACCACCATCAGGAGCCTGCATTTTAAGCATCCACTTAAGCTCGTATGCACATTCGTTTAAAATATCAGGTATTCCATTTCCAGATTCGGGAATGTTCATTCCGTAACCCAGTGTTTCAGGAAATAAATCGTATGCATAAAGAATATGAGCAACGGCAACAGCACCAGCAGAAACATAACGTCCGAAATCACCTGCGTCATGCCAGCCACCAGTCATATCATATTTTTTTGCGTCAGCTTTTTTAGAAAGATAATCTGAAAGCATAATTGAAGGCTCGGTGTGACATACAGGTCTTTTATATATTCCGGCGTGTTCTTCGTCTAAACCACAACCGCATCTTTGATAGTATAAACAGCGTGATATATCAGTGATGAGTTTATCGTAAATGTCATCTCTAATAGAAAAAACATGAGATTTTCCGCCATTTCCCGCGAGAATATAGTAATCGCCAGGAGTGGTAAGATTGCTAAAATCTATATGATAAACATTTTCTCCAGCGCTTTTGTCTTCAATGGCAGTGCCGACGCTTCCGTCTAATACGGATTTTTGTGTAGTTGCATCAATGACCTGATAATTACATGGAACTGTTGAAACGGCTATCTTGTTAGAAGAAGGAAGATAACCTAGCTGATTTGTATAGATCATAATAACCTCCATAAAAATATATTTTTGCAATAAAATACCCCTACTCATAATAGCATTTTTAGGGGTGATGTGATAGACACAAAAATATAATTTTGTTATAATGTTTTCTGGGTGTTTAGTCACCGTAGTAAATATTTTAGGAGGAAATCGTTATGGGATTAATTAAAGCTTTAACAAGCTCAGTTGGTACTGTATTTTCCGATCAGTGGAAAGAGTACTTTTACTGCGACTCAATAGACAATGATACATTGGTTGTTAAAGGTCAGAAGAGAACCAATGGAAACAACAAGGGTCAGGACAACATTATTACTAATGGTTCTGCAATTGCTGTTAACGAGGGTCAGTGTATGATCATCGTTGATGACGGTAAGGTAGTTGAATTATGTGCTGAAACAGGTGTATTCACATATGATACATCATCAGAGCCTTCTATCTTCGCTGGAAGCTTAGGTCAGAGCATTTTAAACTCATTCAAGACAATGGGTAAGCGTATTACATTTGGTGGTGATGTTGCTCACGATCAGAGAGTATATTACTTCAATACTAAGGAAATTTTAGGAAATAAGTATGGTACAGCTAATCCTGTTCCTTTCCGTGTAGTTGATAAGAATATCGGTCTTGATATTGATATTGCTATCAGATGTAACGGTGAATATTCATATAAGATTGTTGACCCTATTATTTTCTATACTAATGTATGTGGTAATGTTACAGAGTCATATGACAAGGGTCAGCTCGAAGGTCAGTTAAAGAGTGAATTACTTACATCTTTACAGCCTGCATTCGCTAAAATTAGTGAAATGGGAGTTAGATACTCTGCAATTACAGCTCATACAGAAGACTTGGCTAACGCTTTGAATGAAGTCCTTTCTGAAAAGTGGGGAGCAAAGCGTGGTATCAACATCGTAGAAGTCGGTGTTAATACTCTTAAGGCATCTGAAGAAGATGAAAAGATGATTAAGGAGCTTCAGTCTCGTGCAGTATTACGTGATCCTGGTATGGCAGCAGCTACACTTACAGGAGCACAGGCAGAAGCTATGGTTTCAGCAGCTAAGAATGAATCTACAGGTCCTATGATGGCATTCGCAGGAATGAATATGGCATCTATGGCAGGTGGAATGAATGCTAATAATTTATATGCTATGAGTGCAGCACAGCAGCAGGCTCAACAGCAGGCGGCACCACAGGCAGCTCCTCAGGCTGCGCCACAGGCAGCAGGCTGGACATGCTCATGCGGAAAGACAGGAAACACAGGAAAGTTCTGTGAGGAGTGTGGTAAGCCACAGCCAGCACCACAGGCAGCAGGCTGGACATGCTCATGCGGAGCAGTAAACCAGGGTAAGTTCTGTGCAGAGTGTGGAGCTAAGAAGCCAGCAGGCGCACCATTATATAAGTGCGATAAGTGTGGTTGGACTCCAGAAGATCCTATGAATCCACCTAAGTTCTGTCCAGAATGTGGTGATCCATTTGATGACGCAGATATTCAGTAATTTGCGGAATATAGATGTTGAATGCATTCAGTAATAAGTTGATTTTGGATGCGAAAGTTTAGAAATCAGGACGAGAGGATGGCAAATGCCTCCTCTCGTCTTTAATACTTATAAGGAGATAATCATGGCAGACGAGTTTAATGCTTTCGAAGAACCTAATATGACCCAGACAATGGAAGAAACAGATAAAAAATGTCCGGCTTGTGGCGGAACAATGGATTTCGACCCTGCAACAGGTGGCTTGCATTGTCCATACTGTGATCATTATGAGGAAATTAAAAGAAAAGATGAAGAAGAACCTGTAACAGCAGCAGAGCTAAAGCTTGAGGAAGCAGAACATACAGCTAACTGTGATTGGGGAATTGCAACCAAGACGGTTATTTGTAAGTCATGTGGAGCAGAATCAGTATACGACGTAAATGATCTGTCAGCAGTATGTCCGTACTGTGGTTCTAATCAGGTTATGGAAGCATCAGATTCTAATACAATGGCACCTGGCGGTGTTGTACCTTTTAAAATTGATGAAAAAGAAGCGGCTAATCGATTTACATCATGGATTAAGGGAAAATTCTTCGCACCAAAGCTTGCAAAGGAGTCAGCTAAGGCTAAGAATTTTAAAGGTATATATTTGCCATACTGGACCTTCGATGCTGACACTTCTTCAACATATACTGGAGAATACGGAAAGGATCGTAAGGTAAAGGATAAAGAAGGTAATGTTAAGACAGTAACAGACTGGTATAATACGTCTGGTCAGTATGATCATTTCTATGATGATGAGCTTGTATGTGGAACAACTCAGCATGATACAGGAATGCTAAGAGGAATTGAGCCTTATAATACGGCTGATAATAAAGCTTACAAGCCAGAGTATGTGGCAGGCTTTGGAGCTGAAAAATATTCTGTAGGAGTAAAGGCCGCCTGGGAGAAAGCTAAGGCTGCAATTAAGCTAAAAATCAGAAGCTCAGTTGATCACAAAATCCTTTCTGACAATAATGCTGATCATGTTAGAAATGTTCGTATTACTTCAGAATTTAGTAATTTGACATATAAATATCTTTTACTTCCTGTTTGGTTATCAAGCTATAAGTACAAAGATAAAGTTTATCAGTTCATGGTTAATGGTCAGACAGGAAAGGTTTCGGGAAGAGCTCCTGTTTCTGTTATTAAGGTTATTTTAACTATTTTGGTAATAATCGGTGTAATTGTACTTATCAGTTCGCTTAATAATTAATGAAAGATTTGATTTGTTGAATCGGGTTGATTATGAACAATTGTTTAGTAAGTATATTTATCTAAGGGGTACGGAATGTTAAGTTTTGGATTTTGGGTGTTTTTAGGAATAATTGTTGTGGCGTTGGGTGGATTCTTCTATGCAAGAGCCAGAATAAGAGAGTTTTCAAAAAAGTTTCTTGGAACAGAAGACATTATTGAGGGGTTCAAAAAAATAGAAGAAGATGAAGCGAAAACTCCTAAGTCAGTTAATGCTATGACTAGTCTTTATCTTCCTAAAATCAAAAAGGATTTTCCAGAATTTCAGTATGATGAAATGAAGGTAAGGGCCCAGAATGTCTTGACATCATACCTTTTGGCTATAGATACTTTGCAGGTATCCAAACTTTCTGAAGGCACACCTGAACTAAAGGAGAAGCTCGAAAATATAATTACAATGCATCAGGGTGAAGGAACAAGGACGAATTATAAGTCAGTTAAGCTTCATAGAACAGAGATTGCTAATTACAGGAAAGAAGCTGCAAGATGCATTATATCTTTCCAGATTTCATGTCAGTATTATGTCTATAAAACTGATGAAGAGGGAAAAATTCTATCAGGAAATAAGGACGTACTTAAGCAGGCAAGATATAATGTTGATGTGATTTATATTCAAAATCGAGATATGATCCAAAACGAGCACGATTTCGCGATAGGAACGAACTGTCCAAACTGTGGTGCTCCACTCAAGGGACTTGGAGCGAAAATATGTGAATACTGTGGAACTCCACTTAGAGAGATTAACATTTATGCCTGGAATTTTTCAGATGTAAATGAAATTAGAAAATAGTAAAGACTGGAAAGCGGTTATAATCAGAAAGTAGTTTAGAGGATAAAAGATGTCAGCGTATGACACACTAAATGAGCCTCAGAAGGAGGCTGTGTTCACAACTGAAGGACCTGTATTAATTCTTGCTGGTGCCGGTTCTGGAAAGACCAGGGCACTAACGCACAGAATTGCTTATCTAGTAGATGAGTTAGGCGTAAGTCCATTTAATATTATGGCTATCACGTTCACTAACAAGGCTGCAGGTGAGATGAAGGAAAGGGTTGAGAAGCTTGTAGGTATCGGTTCTGATGCCATATGGGTTACAACCTTTCATTCAAGCTGCGTAAGAATACTTAGACGATTTGCCGACAAAATAGGTTATGATAATAATTTTTCAATCTATGATTCCGATGACTCGAAGAGTCTTATGAAGGATGTATGTAAGAGGCTTAATATTGATACTAAGCAGCTTAAGGAACGTACAATTCTTGCCGAGATTTCATCAGCCAAGAATGAGCTTATTACATATGGAAAATACAAGGTAAGAGTTGATGGTGATTTTAGAAAATCTAAAATAGCTGATGCATATACAATGTATCAGGAAGCTCTTATTAAAAATAACGCCATGGATTTTGATGATTTAATCATGAATACAGTTGAACTTCTAAGAAATAATGAGGACGTATTAAATGATTACCAAAAACGATTCAAATATATTATGGTTGATGAGTATCAGGATACTAATACGGCTCAGTTTCAGCTAATAAGGTTGCTTGCAGGTGGATATAATAATCTGTGCGTTGTTGGTGATGATGATCAGTCAATATATAAATTCAGAGGCGCCAATATTCGTAATATTTTAGATTTTGAAAAATATTATCTAGAAGCAAAGGTTATAAGACTTGAGCAAAATTACAGATCTTCCCAAAATATTCTCGATGCGGCGAATGCGGTTATTGCTAATAATGAAGGTCGAAAGGAAAAGAAGCTTTGGACGGACAAGGGTGCAGGAGAGTTAATTCACCTTCGCATGTTCGACACTGCTTATGAGGAGGCTGAATACATAGCAACTGATGTTGCCAGAAAAACAAGAAAAGGAATTATCAATTATGGTGATTGTGCTGTTCTTTACAGGACTAACGCACAGTCGAGACTTCTTGAAGAAAAATTCGTATATGAAGGTATTCCATATAATGTCGTAGGTGGAGTGAATTTCTATTCACGAAGAGAAATAAAGGATGTTCTTGCTTATCTAAAAACAATAGATAATGCCAAAGATGATTTGACAGTTAAAAGAATTATTAATGTTCCAAAACGTGGTATAGGTAATACTTCAATTTCGAAGATTCAGACCTATGCAGATGAAAATGGTATTAGTTTTTTTGATGCCTGCAGTGTTTCATCTGATATTCAGGGAATGGGAAAGACCGCGCTTAAAATAGAAGGATTCGTGAATCTCATTTCAAGACTTAGGGCGAAGATGGAGATTATATCTTTGTCCCAGTTGGTAAGAGAAGTGTTGGAGGAAACTTCATATATTCAGGAGTTTGATGCTGAATCTGAAGAAGATGCCCAGAACAGAATAGAAAATATAGAGGAACTGATTAATAAGGTTATTGCATTCGAAGAAGAACATGAGAGTGCTACGTTAAGTAGCTTCTTAGAGGAAGTTTCATTGGTAGCAGATATCGACAATATAGATGAGAGTATTCCAAGAGCCTTGCTTATGACTCTTCATTCAGCTAAAGGTCTTGAGTTCAGCCATGTGTATCTGGCAGGAATGGAAGATGGATTATTTCCAAGCTATATGACAATTATGTCAGATGACAGTACCGAAGTCGAGGAAGAAAGACGTCTTGCTTATGTAGGAATAACAAGGGCTAAGGATGATTTGACATTGTGCTATTCAAGGTCACGTATGATGCGTGGTGAAATGCAGTATAATGCCATAAGCCGTTTCGTTAAGGAGATACCTAAGAGTCTTATGGATAACAGACCTCCTAAACCAAGAGTTGATGAGTTCTCTGAGCCACCGGCTGTATCTTTTTCACCACTTGGAAAACCAAAGGCAGTGGCAACTAAAAGGGTTGGGACTAAAACATGCAATGTTGGAGGATTATCGTCTCTTGATATAGTAGGAATATCAAAAGGGGTAGCGTCAGTCGAAAATAAGTCTGTAGGCACTAAGCCTGATTATGATATAGGCTCCAGAGTAAATCATGTTAAGTTTGGTGATGGAACAGTTACAGACCTAGAACCTGGCCCAAGAGATTTTAAGGTGACAGTGGATTTCGATGATGTAGGAACGAAGGTTATGTACGCTGCGTTCGCAAGACTTAAGACGATTGATTAGTTAATGAGTTGGTGCTATAATTAATCTAGTGGTTTAAAAAACTATAAGTTGTGGTTTTAGCATATATTTTTAGGAGGCTTAAAATGAAGTTTTCAGGTGCATTTAATAAAGTTGAGGATTTAGTTGATACAATAAGAGAATATGATATTAAGGATTTAAAGGAACTTAAGAACCTTAGTGCTATCCTTAAGAAGAATAAGGAAATCGAAGAAAAGAAGAAGAACAATACATGGGTTTGGATTCTTGCAATTATTGGAGCTATTGTTGTGTGTGCAGGTATTGGATATGCAATTTACAGATTCCTGGTTCCAGATTATCTTGAAGATTTCGATGATGATTTTGAGGATTTTGATGATGATTTCTTCGAGGATGAGGATGATGACGACTTAACAGACTGGGATAAGGTTGAAGAGGTTGAAGTTAACGCTAAGGAAGATGTTAAGGAAGAGGCTAAAGAGGATTAGTTTAGAAAAGGAGCAGGGCGCGCCTATGGGCACGCCCTTTTTTATTAAGTATGAAAAAGGGTGAACATTACTTAGGTACAATTGAAAGAGTTGATTTTCCGAATAAAGGAATTGCGTTCGTTGAAGATACTCAGTGTGTGATTAAAAATACTATTCCAGGACAGGAAGTAGAATTCCAGGTTTCGAAGAAAAGAAATGGAAAGGTAGAGGGCCGTTTATTAGGTGTTGTTAATAAAGCTCCTAATGAAATTGCGAGTCCATGTCCGCACTTCGGGATATGTGGTGGATGTACATATATTAATTTAGAATACGATGATCAGCTTAGGTTAAAGGAATCTCAGGTTAAGAGATTACTTGATGCCGCATTGGTTAATCAAAAGGAAGAATGGGAGTTTCTTCAAATAAAAGGTTCCCCTAAGGCTTATGAATATAGAAATAAGATGGAGTTCAGCTTCGGAGATAATTACAAGGGAGGACCTCTTGCCCTTGGAATGCATAAAAGAGGGAGCTTCTATGATATAGAAACTGTTAGTGAATGCAGATTGGTTGATGACGATTACAGGTCAATTCTTAAATTCACACTTGAAGAGTTCAAAGACTGTTCTTTTCATCATAAGCAAAGACATGAAGGCTGGCTTAGGCATTTATTAGTTCGAAAGGCAGCTAAGACTGGGGAAATAATGATTGCGCTTGTTACTTCCTCTTCGCCATGGGCAATACGAGAGGAGAATATCAATGTTGATTCTGGAAATGTGAAACAATTGTCAGTAAACAATGATTCCAGTAAGCGAGTAATGAAATGGAAGGAAGGTATTATGAATCTTCCACTAAATGGAAGGGTTGTTTCGCTTCTCCAAATAGTAAATGATTCCCTTGCTGATGTAGTTCAGGCAGATTCGATTAATGTTCTTTTTGGAAATGAACATATTACTGAAGAACTTCTAGGATTGAAATTTGATATTTCTACATTTTCTTTTTTTCAGACTAATACTCTGGGAGCAGAGGTTCTTTATGAAACGGTAAGAGAGTTTATTGGCAATATCGAGTCTGATGATCCTGAAGGTCCAATAGTATATGATCTTTATTCTGGAACTGGAACTATTACACAGATGATGGCACCAGTATGTAAGAAAATATATGGGGTTGAGATAGTAGAGGAAGCAGTAGTTAAAGCAAGGGAAAATGCTAAGATAAATGGGCTTAATAACTGTGAATTCATAGCAGGAGATGTATTAAAGGTTCTTGATGATATTGAAGAGAGGCCTGATTTTATTATTTTGGATCCGCCAAGAGATGGAGTACACCCAAAAGCGTTGTCCAAGATAATTGATTATGGCGTTGACCGACTTATCTATATAGCATGTAAGCCTACGAGTCTATGTCGTGATATAGAGGATTTCCTTCTTGCTGGTTACAGAGTCGAAAAAGCGGTATGTGTTGATATGTTCCCAAATACTGCGAATGTAGAGACAGTATGTCTTTTGTCCAAACTTCATGAAGCAAAGCATCATGTGAGTGTGAAACTGGATATGGATCCAATGGAATAGCAGTAGACTAAAAACTCAGATAGATTTAGAGTGATTCCTAAAAATAAATGTATGCTAAGCAAAGGGAGGAAGTTGATTTATGAAAAAGATACTGACAATATTACTGTGCATAGTTATGACACTATCGATAGTGGCTTGTGGTGCAGACAAGCAAGATAAGCAGGCTCTGGATAATAAAATGGATTCATCAGACACAAATGCATTAAGCGGTGATAATGATATGATTGTTGGTTCATGGTATTGTGATGAAATTCAGGAATTGATTGCATTTACTAGTACTGAAGCAATCACTGTGACTACGCCTATGGATAATATTTCAGGTTCATATAGGTTGGAAGATGGAAAGCTTATCGCAACATTTGATATCGGTGATGATATATATGAATATGAAGTGTCAGACAATACATTTATCTTGAAAAATAGTGATGGTGTGTACACATTTATCAGAGTGCCATCAGATTTTACGATAGAAAATGCACTTGCAACTAATGGCGACGCAAAATTACTGTCGGTTATAGTGTATGAATCAAATGAAGCAGACATACGTTGCCGGTTAGAAAAGAGACCTCAGGGCAGCATTTCTATTTACCTAGATGGAACACCATACATGTTATTATACGCCGATTTGGGTGATGGTTTTAATGCAAGAGTATGCAATAGTGATAATGGATCGATTTTGGATACTATTACTTATGATATATCTGACACAGAGATTGTGTTTCATGCAGACATGAGTAGCTATAAGGATTTTTCTTTTGAGGCGGTATCCGGATATACTACATGTATCGATTATGACGGAAATGGTGGCGGAATGATTTCGTACGCAGTTAAGGATGTTGTTAAACATGAAGAACGTGCTAATACGATTGCAGAAAGTACGGAAACAAGCGAGACAAGTACGGCTAAAGGTTTTGATATTTCTAAGATAGTTGGACATTACTTTAATACATTAGGTAACCAGAATAAGCCGGATGAACTTGTGGTGGAAGAGGCATTTGGTGGACCTTCTTATCATTTTGCAATATCTGCTGCTTATGAGTATATGACTATATCATCAGGTGGCGCATATGATTATACCGCTGGTTTTGATCCTAGTGAGGTTTCTTCAAGTGCTGATGGTTCGTGGAAGATTTCTCTTCCTACAAATGGTGGGTACGAGGCTAGTTTTACGATTAATTCAGATGGAAGTATAGATGTCCTTGTTACCGGTAATTCAACAAATTATAAAGGACATTTCGTAAATAGCGTTGATGATTCTACTTATTTGGAAACAAAGTACAGCGATGGTGTAAACACGATTGTTTTCCATGGTACAGATCCAATACATCCAACCGCCATGACAATAAATGGGAATAAGATAACCTTTGATTCTGTTGTGGTGGCTCAGAATGATGAATATTACATTCATCTTGGTTTGAATTGGACTTATGATAATATCTCAAACCAAGGAGATATGCATTATGATCGTGATAATCGGCACATAGTGTTAAAGGGTTTTGCGATTGCAAATGAGTATGTACCTGTAGAATAATCATTTATAGGTGTGAAATATTTTAATGATGGACCTACATGGGGAGCATCTGAATTTGTTCTCAAAGGAGCAGATGAAAATGGTTTACCAACAGAGATTATTATTTCTAATAGCGAAAGTTCAGTATACGGTGAAGAACTTGATGGGTCTTTTTCAATCAAAATATCCGAATACAATGAAGCAGATAATTATATACTTGGTGCATTTGTAGGTACGTCTCATCCGGGAATTAAAGGAGAATATGTTTCAGGTAGCGGCAACAGACTAATGATCCAAATTGACTAGAAAAAAGGAGGATACTGATTTGTGAAAAAAATATTAGCAATGATGTTGTGCACAGTTATTACATTATCTTTAGTGGCTTGCGGTGTAGACAAGGGTGGAAATCAGATAAGTGATGTGGTAAGTGAAAATGTCAATGAAACGGTTTCTGAAACTGTTGAAGATGTAACAGGTAACGAAGGAAGTGAAGATTCTGATGCCACGCAGGAAGGATTTATTAATGTAACGATTGATAATGGATTTGTAAGTATCCTCATCAATCATGCTGATATACCTGTTCTTGACAAAGAGAGTACAGAAGCATGGATACGATTTTATGAGAGCGAGGACAGATTATCTGGGATTGAAATTACAGCGACGAAAGAAAACTATGTTGTTATTCCTATTCAAGGCGGAGAACCTTTAGCTGACGGGTATAATGCCAACTCATATGTGAGCGGTACCGTTTTATCCTTTGACTTTACTAATGAAGAAGTAGCAAAGATGATTGGCTCTAGTAATAATTATGAAATTATTATGAGAGATTGGAACGATTCATCTACTCCTAGAATGATTATGGATGGTAATTCAGAGAGCATTGAAGGAATTCGTACTTATAGAGCTTCTAATCAGGGAGCTGGTGAAGAGGGTAATAAATCAGGTGAAGATGCCGCTGATAGTAGTAGCTATAGTCGGTTCATTGGCTCATGGGAAGAAGATACAGGGTTGACATATAAGGCAAAGTATACTTTCTTTGAAGATGGCAAGGTAAAACTTGAGTATACCGAAGCAGAAGGTGCTGACTGGGGCGAGAAGGCAAAATTTAACGGAAACGAAATAACATGGACATGGACTTCCGGCGATCTTTCGGGATTTGGAGGTGCATTAGGACCTATAGAGAGCTTTGATGGAAATAGCTTCACTATCCCGCCATCAAATGCTTATGAGGAGGCAAAGAGATTTATTAAAACAAATTGGGGTCAGAAAGAAAATCAGACAGTTCAGTACCCATATTCATTTATAGGTGTGAAATATTTTAATGATGGACCTACATGGGGAGCATCTGAATTTGTTCTCAAAGGAGCAGATGAAAATGGTTTACCAACGGAGATTGTTATTTCTAATAGTGGTATTGCGGTATCCGGTTTGGAACTTGATGGTAGTTTCTCGATAAAAATAACTGACTATCTTGAATCAGATAATATATTAGTGGGTAGTTTTGTAGGCGCTGAACACGATACGGTCAAAGGTGAATTTGTATCTAGTAATGGCGATAGATTAATAATAGAAATTGATTAATAGAATCCTTTGATTGTAAATAGTAAGAACTCATGCATATAAGCGGTGTATTTGAGCCAAAAGTGGACATTGAAAGTATGAAAGTGGACATTGAAAGTATGAAAGTGGACATTGGAAGTACAAAAGTGGACATTCGAAATAGATTATTGTCGTATTCAAGTACATTGTCAGAGAAAACAATAAATCACGCCATAGATTTATATATTGCTTGTAATGAAAAAGGATATTTTGGAAGAAGTGTTGTAGAAGAGGTGACAGGATTGAAATCATCTGGGGCATCTAAGTTAATCAGTATATTACTTAATAGTAATGTTATTGAACCTGTGGCAGGGAAAGGCAAAGGAAAATATAAATTTCATTGTGAGGAATAAAAATGGCTATAACATTGAAGAAGGCGGCGCGAGAAGATATTGAAACTATATGGAAAATGCAAGTTGAGGCATTTACGGATTTGTTGGATAAATATCAGGACTTCGACATAAGTCCAGCAACAGAAAGTCTTGAACAAATTATAGCTAAATTTGAACAACCTTGGACTACATACTATTTTATAGTAAATGAAAATATAGTCGTAGGTGCAGTTAGAGTAGTAAATAAAAATGATGGAAGCAGAAAAAGGATTTCACCAATTTGGATTATGGCAGAGTTTCGTAATAAAGGATATGCGGGGCAGGCAATAGCCGAACTTGAAAGAATATATGGTTCTGATCATTGGTGTCTTGATACGATATTACAGGAAAAAGGAAATTTACATCTATATGAGAAAATGGGATATGTTCAAACTGGGAAGGTTGAGCATATAAATGAAAGAATGGATATAGTATTCTATGAAAAAAATTGATACCAAATGATCCAAATAGAAAATTATTGCTCACGGAAAATGACGTTGAGACCATTTGCCTGCTTTCAAAGAAATAGCGCATTTTAGGCGTTTGTAGGCGTTATGCAGGACAGGAAAAACTGTAGTTTTAGCATAAAAAGATGTAATTGAATATCGATATAAAGGAAGTTTAACACCCCTTAGTATAATAAACCGGACATGATAATTCCGGAAAGTTATCTGAGGGGTGTTTTCTGTGTGAGGATATTGACACTTATCCGTATACTCGATTAAAATAAAGTCAAGTACTCGAATAAAACCGAGCCAAATACTCGGACAGAAACAAGCCAAACACTCGAAACGACGAATGAAATAGAATTATTATAAGTTGATTAAGGGAGGATGTATGAAGGAATATTATTCAAGAATATCAGATAAAGTATTGGAAGAACATTTGGAATCAAAAGGAGCTGTATTAATTGAGGGCCCCAAGTGGTGTGGGAAAACAACATCTGCAAAATATCTGGCCAAAAGCTTTATAGAGATGGATCGCCCAGATATGACAGAACAATATCAACAAATGGCAAGAATTAAACCATCGGCTCTTCTTGAGGGAGAAGTTCCACATCTTATTGACGAATGGCAGATAGCACCAGGGATTTGGAATGCAGTTCGATATGAAGTGGATCAACGAGGAAAATTTGGACAGTTCATACTTACAGGGTCATCGGTTCCTCCTGTTCTTGATGATAGTATGCACACAGGAACAGGACGTATAGTTAGAATGAAGATGCGTCCGATGTCACTTTTTGAGTCAAAAGACTCTACTGGTGCTGTGTCATTGGAAGATTTGTTTTTGGGACATGATATTTCTGCGGCAGATAATCATAATATAGATGATATTGCTTATTTTATTTGTAGAGGTGGATGGCCATTAGCTATAAATGCATCAAGGAAGGTGTCACTTAAGCAGGCATTCGATTATTATGATTCAATTGTTAATGATGACATTTCGAGAGTAGATGGGATAAAAAGAGATTCTGAAAGAACAAAACGTTTAATGAAATCATACGCACGTAATGTTGCTACACAGTCTTCGCTTGAAACAATTAGAGAAGATTGCGTTGTTAATGATACGGATACTTTTGATAAAGAAACTTTATATTCATATATAGGTGCTCTGAAAAAAACATTTGTAATAGAAGATTCACCAGCATGGAATCCTAATTTAAGATCAAAAACAGCAATAAGAACAGCTGATACAAGATATTTTGTGGATCCTTCAATTGCAACAGCTGCGCTTGGATTAGGACCGGAAGATTTAATAAATGATTTGAATTTGATGGGGTTAATTTTTGAGAATCTTTGTGTACGTGATTTGCGTATATATGCGGATTCCTTAGATGGTGATGTATTCCACTATAGAGATAAAACCGGATTAGAATGTGATGCAGTAATTCACTTGCGTAATGGTAGATATGGACTTATTGAAGTAAAACTTGGTGGCGATAAATTAATAAATGAGGGGGCAGAGAACTTATTAAAATTAGCCGCAAAAATAGATTCAGACAAAATGAAGGAACCAGCATTTATGATGGTGTTGTGTGGAGTCGCACCATTCGCATACAGACGAGAAGATGGTGTGTATGTAGTTCCAATTTCCTGCTTGAAAGATTGAAAGATCAATACTGAGAAAATCTTATGAAAAAGATTGATAGAGATGCTTTCAATATGGCAGCATATGCAATTAATATTTATAAATCCTGTGAATAGGAGAACAGTGTTTTTATCGCATTATAAAACGGTGAAGGAGATAAATAATGCCAAGATATACAGATGATGATATAAGGAATATGAAAAAGATAACATGTAAGATTGCGGGTGATTATTTGGGAATATCGTCGATGGCTGTTAGCATTGGCATGAGAAATAACCTACTTTCTATAGGTTTTGCAATACATAACGAAGAGAGAGATAGAGCATATTCTGAAAGCTGGTCATATCAAATTGTTGCTGAACGACTCATTGCTTATAAGTATGGAAGAATCTCTGAAGTTCAAGTTCAAAACATAGAAAAGAATTTATCAACGATAATTCAGCAGTTCGAAGAAATGAAAAAAGACCTGGTTTTTCTATTAAGCGAAAACGGAGATCAGCAGAATTAGAATTATTTGATTATGCGTTTTCGCTAGGTGAGTATTCTGATGAAGAGAAGAAGTATGAAGGGAAGGAATTACCAGGATGGAGAATGAAAAAGGAATAGTAAAATTATCTAGAAAACAAATATATGATGATATATGGGAATTGTCGGTTGCTGGCGTAGCTCGAAAATATAATTTAAACTATGCAAGATTAATCGAGTCTTGTAAGTCTAATAACATACCTTTTCCTTCTTCTGGATATTGGACAAGACGAAATATGGGCAAAGACGTGTCTTCGGAAATAATTGCTTTGGAGGGTGAAGAAGATGAGCTGATTGCCCTTATTACAAATGACTCGGTAGTTAAAAGAATTAAAAAAACCAAAGCAGAGACTACTACCACTGTCCAGAATGTAGTAGTTGAAAGTAAGGTACAGGTTGTCGAGAAGCGAGTAGAAACAGAGGATAAGACACCGGATATTTCTATAAATGGAATATTAGAATTTTTAGATGAAGAAGAAAGAAGCAAGATTATAGCTACAGCATGTTCGCTAGAAATAAATGAAGATGCAAAGCTTCATAGAGTGCTTGTTCAATACAAGAAAAAGATAACAGCATATAATGATGAACTGAAGAAAGCGCAGAGTAGAGAATATTATAATCCAAGATATAATAAGCCAGCCAATGAACCGGAATTCTTCAAGGAAGTATCTGAAGATGGTATAAAGCGATTTATGGGTATCTTGAATGCACTATATAGAGCAATCGAAAAACTTGGCGGGACAGTTAATGATGATTTATCTGTGAAAATACGATCTGATGTAGTTCGTTTTAGAGTGGCTGAATCGAAGGACAAAGTAAAACATGAACTGACTAAAAAAGAAGCACAGGAATTAATCAGATACGAAGATGAGAGGAAAAGACGCAATTGGGCATCGAAACCGCAAATACGTCAGTACGATCAAGTATATAATGGCAAGATAAGAATAGTATTTGGTGAAAAGAGTTATATTCGGGATTCGGAAAAGGAGAAATTAGAAGATCGTCTAGGAGACATATTAATATCTTTATATGAAAAATCGGAAGAGAATCGAATTGAAAGAGAGCGCAGAGAAGAAGAACAACGTGAGCGTGATGAGGAAGCACGCAGGCAAGAAGAAATACGTAAGCGTAAAGAAAATGAAATAAAGCTTACTAAGGAACTTGCAAATAAAGCTGAAGATTTCCGTATTGCATCAGAAATTCGAAGTTATATAAACGCTATGATTGAGAGCGGTAATGAAGCAGCAACACCTGAATGGATTGAGTGGGCAAGGCAAAAAGCTGACTGGTATGATCCGACGATAGCTCGTGAAGATGAATATCTTTGGAAACGGGAACACGGTAAGAGTAAAGAGGATAAAGAATTAGATAAAATACCAGTTAGGCGAAGTGGCTGGTATTGGTGATAACATACCCTATTAATGTGATTATAGAAACAGTAATTGGATTGGGGAATTACAAATGAGAGGTAAAAGATGAGAACGTTAGGATGGATAACAAAGGCCGACTTTATGAATTCTGATTTGTGGGCTCCGTTTAAATTGGATAGTGATATTGAGTATTATGATGATTTATGTAAAAAATATAAAGTTCTATTGGATACGGCGACTAAATCAGGTGCGGATGAAGAGAGCTTAAAAATAATAAAAAAATATACTTCCAAGATTAGAGAAGCGATTAGAAAATACTACTATGGTCAAATATCTACTTCGCATGCCATTATAAAAAATTTATTGAGGGATGTGGTGAATAATCCGTTAGCAGTGAGTAATATAAATTCGAGTAAGGCTTTTCCTGGTGTAAGTAAAGAAATTCAGTTCTTTAGAGCTCGAATTAATGAGGATGTTACAATATTTAAGCCTAAAGATATGTTACATATACCATTTAACATGCGTGGAAAGACGGGAAATTATAGATTTAGTATTCCCGGAATACCAAGTTTATATTTAGGTAATACATCATATGCATGTTGGCTTGAGTTAGGATGTCCTGCAGAGCATAGATATAATGTATCACCAGTTTTGCTTGATGGAACACAAAAAATATTAAACTTAGCAGTTATGACTAGAAAACAATTTGATGTTAATGACTGCAATGAGGAATATGTGCATTGTTGGCTAAAACTATTATGTCTGATGATAGCAACATCATATGTAATAAAAGAGAAAGAGAGAAGCTTTAAATCAGAGTATATAATTTCTCAAAGCATAATGTTGGGATGTAAGGAACTTGGTTTAGACGGTGTGGCATATTTCTCTAAAAGAGTCGAAGATGAAGTGTTTGCTTTTGCAGCAATAAATATTGCATTATTTACTAATTATGAGAAAGGAAAAAAATATTCGGAAATATGTAAACATATAAAAGTGGATGAGTCATATAATTTTGCAATGTTTAAACAGTTAGGAGATGTCGATAAGAAAAAAGAGTATGATGATTATAGGGTTTTGCAAACAGGGTTGACTACAAAGATTGGAAAATATAATAGGCAGTTTACTTTTGGAGAAACGGAATTTTGCAAATTTGATAAATTTTTATTTTCAACTTGGAAAGATAAAGAAAAAGTAAAATATGGTAATGCTTTATGATATGGAAAACCAATACGAATAAGGAACTCGTGTTGGTTTTTTGATTTTGGGGACGAGGGTTGTTGAGTCTTGTGGTATGTATTATGAAGTACAGGTATAACTCTTCATGTTTATGTGAAGTATGGTGTATTAAAAATTAACCAAACAAGGTTGACAAAACAATATTTAGTGTGATAGATTAAAATTAACCACAAGAGGTTTATTTATGGAGGATAATGTCATGAGAACAAGTATAGGAGATTTCTTAATGAACTTAAGAATGGGCCAAAACCAAAGGCTGAAAGATATGGCAGAGATTCTTGGGGTTTCATCAGCTTTTCTGTCTGCTGTAGAGAATGGAAAAAAGAGTATGCCAGATTTTTGGGTAAAGAAGGTGCAAACAGAATATGGTCTGACTGATGAACAGGTCGATGAAATGAAGAATGCAGCATTAGAGTCACAGAGCACAATAGCTCTTAATATGAAAAATGCTACTTCATTAAATAGAGAGTTGGCAGTTTCTTTTGCTCGTCAGTTTGATGGAATGGACGAAGAAACCAGCAAAATGATTTTGCAGGTACTTAAGAAGAGAAAAAAGAAGGAGGACTATTAATGGTAGAATATGTCGTTGAACCAAAGTCCAGAGAGAATATCAGAGATTTAGCCAGAATCCTGAGAAAGACTCTTGGACTTGAAGATGAGATTTATTTTCCGATAGTAGAATTGCTGGATGTAATGTGTATGATATTTCCAAAATTTTCATATGAGATTGTAGAAGATGATGTTTTCCCGGAAAACATACATGCAGATACTGATGTAATGAATCATCACATTAGAATTAAGCAGAGTGTATATGATGGAGCTTCTGAAGGAGTTGGAAGAGACCGTATGACAATAGCACATGAGATTGGGCATTATTTTATGTTGTGTTGTTGTGGAATTAAGTTCCAGCGTAACTTCAAAAAAGAGAGTGTACCATCATATAAGTCTCCGGAATGGCAAGCTAAGTGTTTTGCTGGTGAATTGTTAGTAGATGCCACACTTACAAAAGACATGGATCCTTTTGAAATTGTTGAGCAGTGTGGAGTTTCTATAGTAGCAGCTAAATATCAGTACAGAAAAATGCATGAAAGAAGAGCTGCATAAATTATTATTATGAAGGGAAGTGATTATATTGAAAGATTTATTCAGGGTAAAAGAAAAAAGCACTATATGTGTAGCTGGAACTACAGATACAGTGCTGAATCGAGTGTTTTATCTCGAATCTGAACACTTTTATCCTACCATAACATGGTGAAAATAGCAATTAGAATCGTAACATAATGTGCAGGTCTTAGCTGGAAAATAAGACCGAAAACCGTACCTGGCGAGTGTTTTATCTCGAATCTGAACAGTTCATATAAAACACTTGCGAGGCGTAGCCTCTAGGGATAGTCTGCCTATTTCTAGTTGTATACCTCGAAAGGAGGGCTTTTATATGAGCAGAGTAAATTCGCAGCGTAAAGGCTGCATTGATGTATTTAATTCTTTTTTAGTATCACTCGCAACATATGCGGGTATATTTGAGTTTCCAATTATAAAAGGCACTTATGAAATACCTAATCGGCTAATCCCTTTTTCAAAAGCGATATCATGTAAGGATTATGATCAGTGGGTACATTTTTATGAGGATGACTTCTTATTTGAAAGAATATGGAGAAATCCAGAAAAGTACTTGGAGATTTTGAAAAAGTATAATGGTGTAATACTTCCAGATTTTAGTGTATACAGAGATATGCCATTTGCAATGCAAATCTGGAACATTTATCGAAGTAGGGCAATTGGCCATTGGCTTCAGATTAATGGTATAACAGTTATTCCCAATATACGATATGGGGACAAGCGTACATACAGAATCTGTTGTGATGGTATTGAAAAGAAAAGTGTAATTGCCGTTGGTTCTCATGGAACGATAAAGCATGTTACCGATAGAGAGTTTTTTGCTGAAGGCTTAGATCGAGTAGTAAAAAGGCTTGAGCCTGTAGCCATTATTGTATATGGTACAGCTCCAAGGATTATATTCGATAAGTATGAAGCTGCCGGAATAAAGGTAATTTGCTTTAGTAGTGATTATGCTATCTCTCATAAGGAGGTAGTATAATGGGTGCTGGGTTTCATGGTGGATTTGGTGCCACTAAGGGATCAGGTTCAGCCAATATTCGAAAAAAGATTTTTACTCCGGTAAGGTATGAGGGTACTGTTAAGGTTAATGGAGCAGAAAGAGACGTTAGCCGCAAGGTATATCAGCGAAATGATATTAATTTCAACTATGTCGATAAAGATACCGGGGAAACAAACCTGCAACGTATGTTGCGTGGTAACGCTCCGATAGGACGTGATGGAAGGCCATTAGAGCTACATCATATACTTCAAAAAGAAGTAGGGCCAATGGTAGAAATTCATGAAGTAACGCATAAAGAGTACAAGAGAATACTTCATGGATTAAAAGGTAGTGGTGACAGTTTTAGAAATGATAAGGATTTAGATAGCCAGTACCGTAACTTTAAAAGAGCCTATTGGAAGTGGAGAGCGGAACAATATATGGGAGGCAAGAAAAAATGAACGATGTGATTAAAGATCTTATTAATCAGTATGAACAAAAAGGCGATTTCAATTATGCAACTGTAACAGATAACATGATTGCAGCAGCAGAAGAAAAATTAGGAGTTAAGCTTCCTGAGCAGTATATTGATTTCTTGAAAGAGTACGGTCATGGTGGCATTGCGGGAATTGAAGTCATGGGGATAGGCTTAACTGGTAGAATGCTATTTGTTGATACAACATTAGAATACAGAGAAGACGATTTGCCTGACAACCTGGTTGTTATAGAGAATGTTGATGAGTATTTAACCTGCATAGATTGCGATACTGAAAAAATAGTATCATGGGATTTTTCCGGATATATTAAAGAGGACTATGATTCGTTTGACGAATATCTCATGGATCAGATGAATAGCGCAATCGAGAATTTATAAGATTATTTTAGGAGTGGAAAAGTTCTGAATTTGGGATTTTTCCATTCTCTACAGTAATAAAGTGTTATCATATGGGGTGACGCAAATGTGTTTTAAGAAGCTTTTGTTTAAGAAAAAACAAGAAACCTTTGCTGGGAGGGATGATATGGATTTTATCCAGGAATTCTGTAAATTTTATAATGCTATAGGTATTAATGAGAAGATATATGAGTTGCCGGAATATGTATATCACTATACATCTTCAGGAGGGGCAAAAGGTATATTCGAAAATACTACGCTGAGGTTTACTGATAGATGTTTTTTAAATGATGAATCCGAGGGGCAACATGTTTTATCATTGTGTAAAAAGAACATAGATTTCCTTATTCCAGAGGAGTCCCAATTTAAAACCCGTTTTTTATATCACCTAGATGCAAAAAGAGATGTTGTACTAAATGATTCGTTTAGAGTATATCAGTGTTCTTTTTCGAGTAATCCGGATAGTCTATGTATGTGGAATTATTATACGAAGTCTAACGGGGTTAAAGGCTACAGTATGAGATTTAATGCTGCAGAATTGCCAGGGAAGGTATTGCCGGAATATGAAAGAGAAGATGCCAAACCGAGGATGATAATAGGAAAGGTAATATATAATGAGGAAGAACAGCTAGCTATTCTAAAAGAAATAGTAGACAAGTTTGTGGATTACGAGAACAAGCATGGTCATTATGACTTTATTGCTTCATATGCTGTGAGAAAAATACTTCAGCAGGGAACTTTTTTTAAGAAAAGTTGTTTTGAAATTGAGGAAGAATACCGCCTTGTGATTACTCTTTATCTAGATGGTAAAGAGTTTGTTGGTATCAAAAATAAAGTATGTTTTATGGAAAGAAATGACATTTTTATTCCTTATGTGGATATAAATTTTGAGTCTGATGTATTAACGGGGGTGACTATTTCACCAACTCTTGATTCGGAAACGACCCGGTTAAGTATCAAGCTTATTTCACAAAAGAAGTTCAGTCACTTAAAAGATGATGATATTAGGGCATCGGAAATACCAGTACGCTACTAATGGTTGATTTTTTATAATGATTATAGTGTTGAAAATAATCGGACAAGGTAAGTTATATGTTAATGCAAACTAAAGTTGTAATGCATGTTGAAACCGTCTGCTTGCTATCGCGTAAAGCCCCAGTTTAAGCGGGTTCCAGGGCATATTTGGCAAAAATAAAACTGTAGTTATAGCAAAATAATATGTATATTAACTTATCTGTCTGTCACGGCAGCAGGTTTTTAACACCCCATATAAAAAGAAACGGACCTACTAAGTCGTACGGTTAATGATATAGAGGTAATGGCATGGTAAAAGCAGTGGTGAAGGATCCATTATTCCTTGCAGGAAAATCAGAGCCTGCAACGGAGGCTGATAAACAGGTAATTACGGATTTGTTAGATACACTAGGAGCAAATCTAGATCATTGTGTTGGAATGGCAGCCAACATGATAGGCGTAAAGAAAAATATAATTGTGGTGGTAGCAGGCCCATTTCAGTTTGCGATGATCAATGCAGTTATTACCAAGAAAAAGGGAGCATTTCAAACAGAAGAAGGATGCCTGTCGCTAGAAGGCGTCAGACCGTGTACCAGATATAAAGAAATTGAGGTTGATTATCTTGACCAGAATTTCAAAAAGCAACATGGGAAGTACACGGGGTGGACTGCTCAGATAATTCAGCATGAGCTCGATCATGTGGCCGGAATTGTGATATAGGTAAAACGTATGGGATTATTTAGAAGAAAGGCTCAGGCCTCTTTGGTTACATATGATCCGGAAACACAGAAGCCTGTAATAAAATGTAGTATCTGTAATGGTGAGCAGGTTGCAGGTTTTAAGAATAAGTCGACTGGAGAATTTACAGAAGTAATACTCATAAGGAACAAGGATGATTTGGATTCTTTTAAGAAGATGTATAATCTCGAGGAGATTTCCAAAGAATATTGAGCTTGTCAGGTGGATGATATTTCTGTTATATAAGAAATAACTGACGATGAAAAGAAATAAATCGTACGAACGAGCGTTGATATGTTAATGCGAAGTAAAGTTCAGATAA
>JAKSHY010000002.1 GCA_024399135.1 Lachnospiraceae bacterium
ATCAATAATCTGCGTTTAGAAAAGGCAGTAGAATTATTTGAAAAAGGGAACACTTCTATTCTGGATGTCTCCTTATCTGTGGGTTTCCACAATCTGTCCTATTTTCACAGAGCTTTTAAGAAAAAATATCACATGACTCCGCTTTCCTTTATAAATGAAATAAAGCATCAGACAACATAAATGGTCTGATGCTTCTGATGTTATCCTTTATAACTTTTTGTTTTCTTCTATCCAAAAACCTCCCTGTCACTTTGAACAACACCTGAAATCATTTCTTTTCCGCACATCGGACAATTCATATCATCTTTACCTCGTTAACATATAAACTGGAATTTCCAGTACTCAAATACCGGCCATTCCCTTAATTACTTCTAAAAGCGCCAAACTAGCTGCAGACAACGGATGTTCTTCATCCGTAACAAGGCATACACTCCTACGCTTTGGTTCCTTATCCAGTTTCACAGTAATCAAACCTTCTGTTGATTCCATCATATTTTTCGGTACAAATCCAATTCCCAATCCAGCCTTTATCATAGGTAGTACCTGATCAGTAGTTGCAACACTCATTTGTGGTTTAAATTCAAGACAATTTTCTGCAAAGAAATCCTCATGGTAGTTTCTTGTCGCCGTACCCGGAAGTAACGAAATCCACGGATATTTTGTTATGTTCTTTAACGATTGGGATCCATTCTTTAATTCCGGGAAGTTTTCACTCGCCATCAGCAACTCATCAAACTCTTTAATAGGTATAGATTTCATTGGCTTCTTTATTTCAAATGGAGTTGTTACAAGTGCAAACTGTACCTGTGACATGCGAAGCGCTTCTAATGTGTTAGGTGTAGACTGGTTTGTTATCTGAATCTTCACATTCGGATATTTTTTATAAAACTCAGAAAGAACAGGTAACAGTACTTCATGTAACGCAATCTCACTTGCGCCTATAACAATATTTCCACTGTCTAGAGAACTTTGATTTCTCATCTCTTCTTCCGCCTGAGAAATGTGAAAGAAGGCAACCTTTATATGATCAAAAAGCTGTTCCCCTTCCGGTGTTAACACAATTCCTCGTTTATTTCTTATAAAGAGTTTAAGTCCCGTCTGACTTTCCAGGTTATTCATGGCTCTGGTTATATTGGGCTGGCTATTTCCTATAATCTCAGCTGCTTTTGTAAAGCTTCCATATTTTGCTACATAATAAAATATTCTGTAATAATCATATGTTATATTCATTGTCATATCCTTTTGATATGTTTTGCATATCATATATACCTTTTACTTATATCTTCATCCTCATTATAATATGCTCTGATAAATATACAAGTGGGGTATTAATATTATGAACAATGATCTAACAATCGGTAATCCAGAAAAGGTTCTTTGGAAATTTTGTCTTCCACTATTTGGAAGTATTATTTTCCAGCAGTTATATAATATTGCAGACTCATGGGTTGCTGGACGCTATATCGGTGAAAACGCTTTAGCCTCAGTCGGTAACAGCTATGAAATAACACTAATTTTTATAGCCTTTGCATTCGGTTGCAATATTGGTTGTTCCGTAATCACATCAAGATATTTTGGAAGCAAAGATTATACAAAGATGAAGTCTTCTGTTAATACAGCCATGCTCTCAAGTGCGATTGTTTGTATTTTACTCATGTTGATTGGAATTTTCTGTGGTAGTACATTACTTGGGATGATAAACACGCCATCTGAGCTATTTGCAAGCTCAAAGCTATACCTTGATATTTATGTATTTGGACTCCCATTCGTTTTTTTCTATAATATTGCAACTGGAATATTTTCTGCTTTAGGAGACTCAAAAACACCTTTTTACTTCCTTGCGGTATCATCAGTAACAAATATCGGTATTGACATTCTTTTTGTAAAACAATTTGAAATGGGAATTGCAGGAGTGGCATGGGCAACATTCCTTTGTCAGGGTGTCAGCTGTATTTTAGCAATAACTGTAATATTTCTTCGTCTCAAAAAAATAAAGACATCAGATCGACCTGCTGTCTTTGTTGTCTCATTATTTATGCAGTTTATTACTATCGCTATTCCGAGCATCCTCCAACAAAGTTTTATTTCCATCGGAAATATTATTATTCAGGGTGTGATAAATAGCTTTGGTGCAGGTGTAATTGCAGGCTATTCTGCCGGTGTGAAACTCAATAATCTTGTTATTACTTCGTTTACAACGCTCGGAAACGGAGTTTCAAACTATACGTCTCAGAATATTGGAGCCGGAAAAATGTCACGCATATCTGATGGATTCAAGGCCGGACTGAAACTCGTATGGTGTCTTTGCTTGCCACTTTGTCTTTTGTATATGCTTTTTCCACATACATTGCTAAGATTTTTCCTGGAGAACCCATCCAGCGAAGCTTTACGCTCTGCCACAATGTACTTAAGAATCCTTGCTCCATTTTACTTTGTGGTTTCGACAAAATTAGTTGCAGATGGAATACTTCGTGGCGCCAGCATGATGAACAAGTTTATGATTGCCACCTTTACAGACTTGATTCTTCGTGTAGTCCTTGCTTTTCTTTTATCAAAAACAACTCTTGGTTACATCGGTATCTGGACTGCATGGCCAATTGGCTGGTGTACTGCAACCTTTTTATCTGTTTACTTTTATTCACACGGTCCCTGGAAAGATCCGTTTAGAGCCTAAGCTGATTCATAAAATTGCAGAATCTCTTCTTAAGACCATACGGATCCTTCTCAACATTTCCAAAAATCATGGAGCATATTATCTGAATCAAAAACAGTATATAAAAACTCCCAAGGAATTTCTTCCTTGGGAGTCATGCTTATTACCTAATAATTATTACGATGCTTATTTATTGGCAATAGCAGCCTGTATGGTAGCAATCATTAGATTATCACTGATTAATTATACTAGTTTAATTTAAGCTGTGGGTTATTAAGTAGTTCATCAATCATATCATGATAATTATATATATCTTCCACCATAGATATTGAAGTAATCTTTTTTCCTGCATCTTTAGATGAAGCTCCACAGTGATATATCTTCTCTGACTTCAACTTATAATCCAAGATTATATATCTGTCATGAAACTTACCATTAGTTTTTTGAAAAATAATTTGTGGATGACCATACTGGACAACATAATCATTATAGTCAGTTAGCCTGAGCATATTCTTTATATTGTCACTAAATATAATCGTTGTTACTCCCTGCTTAGCCACTTTCAAAAGGCTTAGAGTTTTAAGACCAATATAATTATCTACAATATATATTATCTTCTTTGCTTTCGAATAAATCTCTGAATATGCTAAATCTGCTTCTACTGTTTGGCCATTCAAAATCACGTAATCTTTTGCTATACGCTTATCATTGAATGATTTTATGAATTTATCAAGCTCATTTTTAGTTACAATTTCAGATTTAATTTGTGCAATATCTGATGTGTTCTTCGCTGTAATTGTTGCCAATTTTGCATATTCTTCTGAAGAAATAAGCATATGATTATCAGCTAAATAATCCTTCATCTGTTTAAAAGTACGAATAAGTGATTTGCTCTGTTTAATAGCAAGCTCACCTTTCAAAACAGTCATCAACATATATATTCCTTGTTCAGTAAATACAATTGGCTTATATTTGATATGTTGACCACGCATATTACCTTCTTCGTTTAAGGTGAAATTTTTGCACCTTAAAGCTTCTTCTTTAGTCAGTTCAAACATAAAATCATCATCAAATCTTTCTATATTATTCCTAACTTGCCTATTAAAATTTTTTGTTTCATACCCATATATCCGTGCCAAATCAGAGTCAAGCATAACCTTCTGTCCGCGAATTGTATATATCAAATTTTCAATCTCGTTCTGACTTATTACCATTACATCATTCGAATCAGTCATCTATATCCTCCGACTTATTATTTAAGCACATTTGATCGTAATAGTTTTTATAGCGATACGCTGTTCGCCTACTAATAGTTCCTAACTCAACAATTTCCATAATAGACATACCCTGTTCATATTTAATTGCAAAGTCATTGTATGATGCTTCCCAGGTTTTATTATGCTTTTTTCTACCAGACTTTTTCAAACTTCTATAATGTTCTAATTCAGACAATAAAACATCATTTTCTTCTTCTAATTCTGCAATCCTCTTTATTGCCTCTTCATATGTTTTTATCATATTACCTCATAATGCCACAAATATTCATGACACTATATTAATAAGTTTTCACTAATGTGTCAAGAATATTTGTGTCACACATTAACAATTATACTAAATGCTCCCAAAAAATACTGCCAACTAAGCACCTTTTAGTGCACACTCATACCCAATTATTTATGCCAAAAGGAAACCCTTATCAATACAAAACTGATAAGGGTTTCATAGTTCAAAATTTATTTATAACTAAATATACATTCTTGATTATAATGCATTACTTTTGTGCAATAGCAGCCTGTGCTGCAGCAAGTCTTGCGATTGGAACTCTGAATGGAGAACATGATACATAATCAAGACCAATCTTATGACAGAACTCAACGGATGTAGGATCACCACCATGCTCACCACAGATACCGATATGAAGATCTGGATTAACTGGCTTACCAAGCTTGATAGACATTTCCATCAGCTTACCAACACCTGTCTGGTCGAGCTTAGCGAATGGATCGTTTTCGAAAATCTTTGTATCGTAATATGCCTCTAAGAACTTACCTGCGTCATCACGAGAGAATCCAAATGTCATCTGTGTTAAATCGTTAGTTCCGAAGCAGAAGAATGCTGCTTCCTTAGCGATTTCATCAGCTGTAAGTGCTGCTCTTGGAATTTCAATCATAGTACCTACTTCATATTTAAGATCCATGCCTGATGCTTCGATTTCTTCATCAGCTGTAGCAACTACAATTGCCTTAACCTGCTTTAATTCCTTAACATCACATACGAGAGGAATCATAATTTCTGGCTTAATGTTCCAATCAGGATGCTTCTTAGAAACTTCAACAGCTGCTCTTATTACGGCACGCGTCTGCATCTTAGCAATTTCAGGGTATGTAACCGCAAGTCTGATACCACGGTGACCCATCATTGGATTGAATTCGTGAAGTGAATTAATATATTCCTTAATCTGCTCTACGCTCTTTCCCTGCTTGTATGCAAGCTTAGTCATATCCTTTTCTTCAGTAGGAACGAACTCATGAAGAGGTGGATCAAGGAATCTAATGGTAACTGGGTTACCTTCTAATGCTTCATATAACTGTTCGAAGTCTGACTGCTGATAAGGAAGAATCTTAGCAAGAGCTTCCTCTCTTTCTTCCTTAGTATCAGAACAAATCATCTCTCTGAATGCTTCAATTCTATCTTCTTCGAAGAACATGTGCTCTGTACGGCAAAGTCCAATACCTTCTGCACCAAGCTCTCTGGCTTTTCTTGCGTCATGTGGAGTATCGGCATTAGTACGAACCTTAAGTCTTCTATACTTATCAGCCCATGCCATTACTCTTCCGAATGTTCCTGCGATTTCAGCATCAACAGTTGGAATTATTTCACCATAAATATTACCTGTTGTACCATCGATAGAAATCTCAGAACCTTCTGTGAAAATTTCACCAGCAAGTGTGAACTTCTTGTTTTCTTCATCCATGTTGATATCTCCACAACCAGATACACAACATGTTCCCATTCCACGAGCAACTACAGCAGCGTGTGATGTCATACCACCACGAACTGTTAGAATACCCTGAGCAGCCTTCATACCTGTAATATCTTCTGGAGAAGTCTCAAGTCTTACAAGTACAACCTTTTCACCTCTCTGAGCCCACTCAACTGCATCATCAGCAGTGAATACAACCTTACCACATGCAGCACCTGGCGAAGCACCAAGTCCTTTTCCAAGAGGTTTAGCTGCCTTTAATGCTTTAGCATCAAACTGTGGATGTAATAATGTATCGAGGTTACGAGGATCAATCATAGCAACTGCCTCAGCTTCAGTCTTGTGTCCCTCATCAACTAAATCACATGCTATCTGTAATGCAGCCTGTGCAGTACGCTTACCATTACGGCACTGGAGCATGTATAACTTTTTATTTTCAACTGTGAATTCCATATCCTGCATATCATGATAATGATTTTCGAGGATATCGCATACCTTTACGAATTCTGCGTAAGCTTCTGGGAATTCCTGTTCCATCTGAGCAATAGGCATTGGTGTACGAACACCGGCAACAACATCTTCACCCTGAGCATTCTTTAAGAACTCGCCCATGAGCTTCTTCTCACCTGTTGCAGGGTCTCTTGTGAATGCAACACCTGTTCCAGATTCATCATTAAGATTACCAAATACCATAGGCATAACATTAACAGCTGTTCCCCATGAATAAGGAATATCGTTATCTCTTCTGTATACGTTAGCTCTTGGGTTATCCCATGATTTGAATACAGCTTCAATAGCTAATTTAAGCTGTTCAACGGGATCTGATGGGAAATCTTCACCAATCTGCTTTTTATACTCAGCCTTAAACTGAGTAGCTAATTCCTTTAAATCAGCTGCAGTAAGTTCAACATCGAATGTAACTTTTCTGTCAGCCTTCATCTTGTCGATAAGCTCTTCAAAATACTTCTTACCAACTTCCATAACTACATCTGAAAACATCTGGATGAAACGTCTATATGAATCATATACGAATCTTTCGAACTTAGGATCAGGATTACCTGCAATCATGGCAGCAACTACTTCGTCATTTAATCCTAAATTAAGAATTGTATCCATCATTCCAGGCATTGAAGCACGAGCGCCAGAACGAACTGATACTAAAAGAGGATTCTTGAGGTCGCCGAATTTCTTCCCATTAACCTCCTCCATTTCCTTAACACCCTTCATTACTTCATCCATAATTTCGGTGTTAATCTTTCGGCCATCCTCATAATACTGAGTACATGCCTCTGTTGTAATCGTGAATCCCTGAGGTACAGGAAGACCGATATTAGTCATTTCTGCTAAATTCGCACCTTTTCCACCTAAAAGATTACGCATTGTAGCATTTCCTTCTTTAAAAGAGTAAACCCACTTGCTCATTAATTAGCTCCTTTTCTTTATAATATTTGCATTAAGGAAACCCCTAACACATTAGCACCAATTAAATAATCGTCTTGGAATGAACAACTCTGTTCTTTCCGTTTTCTTTTCCTTTATACAGATTTTCATCTGCTATAGAAATAATCTTATCAATACTGAATCCGTGTATATACTGACTAACACCAAATGTCATGGTAACACCTAAATCTATATAGCCTTCTGGCTTATCAACCTTGGTAGTCACCTGAGCAATCGCATATCTTACTGATTCTATAACAGGTACTGCATCTGCTTCCACTAATGGTAAAAGAATCAAAAATTCTTCTCCGCCCCATCTGCAGAATGTCGCATTTTCAGGAAGTGTCTCCTTAATCACACGAGAAACCATGACCAAAACATCATCTCCTACGTTATGACCATGAATATCATTAACCATCTTAAAGTTATCAATATCTCCAATCGCCATAGAAAAAAGCTTTCCTGTAGACTTAACCTCTGCAACCGCTTTTTCAAGATGTGTACTCATGCTTCTTCTATTCAAAAGGCCAGTCAGTGGATCAACTGAAGAAATATCAGAAAGCTTGCTGTTTTGAGCTTCAAGTTCTTTTTCCTTACTTGATATTTCAAGTGAAAAAAGCATAGAAAATATAATTATTGTGACAAATGTAACAAGACAGTTACAAAGATATACAAAACTTACGAATGATTTTCTCGCTACGACAGTAACAAATGTTGGGTAAATATCAGATATATTCTTTGCAACAATGAATATAATCATTGCTAATAAAGAAAAAATCACAGGAAGTGTCATAGTACGCTTACGCTGTGGTAAAGAATACGTAATGAAATACGAAACTGGCGAAATAGCAATAACATACATCATGAATCCCCAGTTCCAGCCAATCGTTAGTGTTGCAAGGCATGCAAACAAAGTAACCTCACAATATGTCAACACGAAAGCTTTAAAAAAGGCCTTCTCTTTAATCATTCTCTGACATGAAAAAGCATAAAATCCAGTAGAAAAAAGAGTAAATATCGCCATAAGCGGAACATCAAGAGCAAAAAACATAGGAAATAGAAGCATATGCACAATAGCTAGAGCATAGCAAATAACAGTGAACTTTTCTTCCACGCTAGGAAAACGTTCCCCATTCCATAACTGCTTTAAATAGACTATCCATCTTGCAGGCTTCTTGCTTTCTCCCATTACCTTTGCCTTTCAGTTTACATAACTATGCAACATATATCTCAACTAAGCAATTATATCCCGTTTAGCTCTTGATATTGGTTTACATAAGGCTATTATAAAAATCTATTTCTAGTACTATAGTCATTATACCATACCTACAGCAAAAAACAACCCTACGGTTTACATCACATTTTACATTCAAGGTAAAAATATGACATAAAAAGGGTTGTTTTTCATTCTAAATAATATCCTCAAGCGCCTTCGCCAGACCATCATTATTATTATCAAAATCAGTAACCGTAGATGACACCTCTTTAATGGCTTCAACACCATTTAACATGGCGATTGCTATGTCTGATGCTTCAAGCATTGATATATCATTCTGTTCATCTCCTGCGCCAACCGAAACAATTCCTGGTTCATCAAGCAATTCGCAAAGCTTCTTTACTGCAACTCCCTTACCGCTTCTTGATGGAATTACTTCCATATAATATTCGCTGGAGAACATCATCGAAATTCCCCGATCCTTTGCCCAATCAGCAAGGTCATCCTTGAATTTAATGAGTTTTTCCTTATTATCAAGCTCAATCAAAAGACATTTGCAAGGACCTTCCTTAAGAGGTGCTGTTATATCCTCACTTTCGATGACAGGTGTTTTAATGACTTTTGTGTAGTGCATAGCCTCCTTAGTCATTTTGGGAATTATCAGATTATCATCAGTATATGTATGGATGTATATATCATTTTCCTTTGCTTTATTAAAAAGATATTTAACGTCCTCTAAGTCAAGAACATCCTTATGAAGAACCTTTTTATTCGCACAGTCATATATGTATCCGCCGTTAAAACCTATGGTAAACACATTTTTAAATGAATCAAAGCCAAGGTCCTTATACACCTTATTGACGCTGTTAATATCTCGTCCCGAGCAAAGAGCAAAATAGTGTCCGGCGTCTGTCCATCTTTTTAAAACATCATGTGTATATTCACTTATCGTTTTGTCATCACGAAGAAGCGTGCCATCAAGATCTGTGAATAATATTTTCTTTAATCTGTAATCATTGTTAATTAACATAACTTTGTGTTTCTCCCTGATTTCATCAAGAACCGTCTCTGGTACAAACATATGCCCCATTCCAATCCCGAGGTCTATATTAACCTTGTTAGTTCCGTGAAAGTCCGATCCACCACTTATACATAATTCATACTTAGCTGCGATGCTCCTTATTAATCTTTCATCAGAAGGAGTATATGTACTATATATCGCCTCGATTCCCATTAAGCCTGCGCTTTTTAGTCTTGAAACCAGTTCCTCAAGTCTTGATGCAGACATTCCGTAAAGAATAGGATGAGCCAGTACTGGAAAAGCTCCAGCTTTTCTTAATATCTCAACAGCACGAAATGGAGATATTTTCTTTCTTGGGATATAGCAGGGACTTCTGTCACCTATATACCTCTCAAAAGCCTCCTTCATTGATTTTATATATCCCTTTTCCATCATGAAGCGTGCATAATGAGCTCTGGTTATGGTACCTTCACTAAATCTTTCTTTTAACTCATCATATGATACTGGAACACCATAATCTGTCAATTTCTGACACATCTGTCGATTTCTCTTTTCTCGACTTAATGCGAACTTCTCTATTCGGCGTTTAAAATATTCACTTTCATAATCAATGTAAAGCCCTACAATATGTATATCTTTGCCCTGATATTCTGTAGAAAATTCTATTCCCGGAATTACTTCAATTTCCTGACCTTTAGCACAATAATAAGAAGCCCTGTTAAGGGCCTCTTTAATTCCGTCAACTGTATCGTGATCTGTCAATGCTATAGCTTTTAATCCTTTTTCTACAGCGTAATCAATCAGTTCTGACGGTGTATATGTTCCATCTGATGCAATGGAATGTGTATGAAGATCGACTGCTTTCATTAATCCTCATCATCCTCTGTCTTAGTATAGATAGTACGCTTACGAGCCATCTCATCAGACTCTAAGTACTCATCATATGTAGTAATCTTATCAATAATAGAACCGTTAGGAAGAATCTCAATAATTCTGTTAGCAGTTGTTTCTACGCACTGGTGATCACGACATGCGAACAGAATAACACCTGAAAACTTAATCATTCCTGTATTAAGTGCAGAGATAGATTCCATATCAAGGTGGTTAGTTGGCTCATCAAAGATAAGACAGTTAGCACCACTTATCATCATCTTCGAAAGCATACATCTAACCTTTTCTCCTCCGGATAATACCTTAACCTTCTTAACGCCATCTTCTCCTGCGAAAAGCATTCTTCCAAGGAATCCTCTTACGTATGTAACATCCTTAATTGGAGAATAGCCGGTCAGCCACTCTGTTATATTATAATCGTTGCTAAATTCCTTAGTATTATCCTTTGGGAAATATGCCTGTGATGTGGTAACACCCCACTTGTATGTTCCTTCATCTGGTTCAAGTTCTCCAGCCAAAATCTGGAAAAGAGTTGTTTTCGCAAGCTCATTACCACCTACGAAAGCAATCTTGTCATCATGTCCTACATTGAAAGAAACCTTATCTAAAACCTTAACTCCGTTAATTGTCTTGGAAATACCGTCTACGAACAGAACCTCGTTACCAATCTCACGCTCTGGTCTAAAATCAATATAAGGATACTTTCTTGATGATGGCTTAATTTCATCAATTTCAATTTTCTCCAGTGCTCTCTTTCTTGATGTTGCCTGCTTAGACTTAGAAGCATTAGCAGAGAATCTTGAAATAAATTCCTGTAATTCCTTAATTTTTTCTTCCTTCTTCTTATTAGCTTCCTTCATCTGCTTGATTAGAAGCTGTGATGATTCATACCAGAAATCATAGTTTCCAGCGTATAACTGAATCTTTCCGTAGTCTATATCACAGGTATGTGTACATACCTTATTTAAGAAATATCTGTCGTGTGATACTACGATTACAGTATTCTCAAAATTGATTAAGAATTCTTCAAGCCATGCAATAGCATCTAAATCAAGATGGTTAGTAGGCTCGTCCAAAAGAAGAATATCAGGATTACCAAACAGGGCTCTTGCAAGAAGAATCTTAACCTTATCATTACCATCCATATCCTTCATAAGTGAGTAATGCTTATCTGTATCAATTCCAAGACCATTTAACAATGTAGCAGCATTACTTTCAGCTTCCCATCCATCCATTTCTGCGAATTCTGCCTCTAATTCTGCTGCTCTTACACCATCCTCATCACTGAAATCTTCTTTCGCATAGATGGCATCCTTTTCCTTCATAATGTCATACAATCTCTGATTACCCATGATTACTGTATCAAGAACTGGGAACTCATCATACTTGAAGTGATCCTGTTCAAGTACTGAAAGTCTCTGTCCTGGAGTAATAACTATATCACCATTAGTTGTATCAAGCTGTCCTGACAAAATTTTAAGGAAGGTTGACTTACCTGCTCCGTTGGCACCGATAAGGCCATAACAGTTACCCTCGGTAAATTTAATATTAACATCTTCAAATAAGGCTTTCTTACCTATTCTTAAAGTTACATTATTAGCACTAATCATAATAAATCCTTTCAAAACACCGTGGCATGCCCCACAACATTTCTATTATACAAGAAAAAACTGTGTTTTCAAGAAAAACAAGGTTTCTTTAAAACACAGTTTATATTTTTATCAGTCAAAAGAAGAAAACTACAATTTCTTAACAGCCAGTGCTCTTATGGCATTTAACACAGCTATTATCATAACACCTACATCTGCGAAAATTGCCATCCACATATTGGCTATTCCCAAAGCACCAAGGCCTAAGCATCCAAACTTTATTACTAATGCAAGTGTAATGTTCTGATATACAATTCCAAGGCATTTTCTTGAAATTTTAATAGCTTTTGAAATTTTAAGAGGATCATCATCCATCAAAACTACATCTGCTGCCTCTATAGCCGCATCAGATCCCATGGCTCCCATGGCGATACCAATATCAGACCTTCCTAAAACTGGAGCATCATTAATACCATCCCCTACGAAAGCAAGCTTATCCTTTTCGCTCTTATTGGCAAGAAGCTCTTCAACCTTCGAAACCTTATCAGCTGGCAACAGTTCATAAAAGCACTCATCTACCCCAAGCTTTTCTGACACTTCCAACGCTACAGCCTTAGCGTCTCCTGTAAGCATCACTGTTTTATTAATACCAGCATCCTTAAGTGCAAGTATCGCCTCTTTCGAATGTGCCTTAATCATATCTTTAATTACTATGTGACCTGCATATTCATTGTTTAGTGCCACATGAATAATAGTTCCAACGCTGTGACATGGATGATAATCGATTCCTAAGGACTTCATAAGCTTGTCATTTCCTATTGCCACATTGACGTCATCAACTATCGCTTTAATACCGTTTCCAGATATTTCTTCTATGTTCTTGACTCTGGATCTGTCAACTGGTTTTCCATACGCAGTGATTAGCGACCGGCTTATAGGATGAGAAGATGCACACTCAGCTAACGCTGCGTATTCAATAATTTTCTCTTCTTCAAGCTCATTATGATGAACAGCATCCACCTCGAAGACACCCTCTGTCAAAGTACCTGTCTTATCAAAAACTACTATTTTAGTTTTCGACAGAGCCTCCATATAATTAGAGCCCTTAATTAAAACACCCGCCTTAGACGCTCCACCAATTCCAGCGAAGAAAGATAATGGTATGCTTATTACCAATGCACAAGGGCAGCTGATGACAAGGAAAGTCAATGCTCTGTATATCCATGTACTCCAGCCTGGCACTTCATTTAATATAGTTATGTTAACCAGCGGCGGTAATATTGCAAGTGCAAGAGCAAGTATACATACTAAAGGAGTATATACTCTTGCGAACTTCGATATGAAAGCTTCTGACTTAGATTTATTAGAGGTTGAATTCTCAACAAGCTCCAGTATCTTAGATACTGTAGATTCACCAAATGACTTGTTCGTCTTAATCTTAATGACTTTAGTTAAGTTGATGCATCCACTTATTATTTCGTCCCCCTGTGAGACATCACGAGGAATACTTTCTCCTGTAAGTGCGCTGGTATTAAGTGAAGAGTCTCCTTCAACAATTACTCCATCAATCGGAACCTTCTCACCAGGAAGTACTACTATAACACTGCCTATCTCTACTTCAGAAGGATCAACACGTGTCAATTCTCCCATATTCTCAATGTTCGCATAGTCGGGTCTTATATCCATTAATGACGAAATATTCTTTCTGCTCTTTCCAACCGCATAATTTTCGAACAGTTCTCCAACCTGGAAGAACAAAACAACGAATATCGCTTCATTATAATCTCCGCTTCCATCGTACAAAGCAAGTGCTAATGCACCAATTGATGCGACCGCCATGAGAAAATTTTCATCAAATATCTGGCCTCTTAAAATTCCACTAAAGGCCTTCTTCAATATTCCCCATGAAATCACAATATATGGAATTAAAAATGCTATGAATCTTGGAAGTCCTGTAAGCTCAAGTCCTATATATCCTATTAAATTAAGGACTATCAAAAGAACTGTACATATTAAAATCCTTGTTAGCATTTTCTTTTGTTTCTTAGTCATAATATCTTCCCCTGCTCATATATTAACAAAACTACTAAAACTCGATTTCGCAGTCTGGTTCAACCTTCTTACATGCCTTAAGAACTTCTTTCATAACCTTCTTCTCATCAGCATCGTCATTGAACTCAACGACCATTTTCTGTGTGAGGAAATTAACTACACAGTCCTTAATTCCATCAACCTTTTTAGCTGTGCTCTCCATTAAATTAGCACAATTAGCGCAGTCTACTTCAATTTCATATGTTTTCTTCATTCTTTAATCCTCCATGGTATATTTGTTATTTAATTAAACAATTAAACAATCGTTTAATTGTTCTGTGGTTAGAATACACCCAACCCCAAAAACTGTCAACTGATTTTTTCAAAAATATCACAAATATTTGAATCAAAATTTCCATAAATATTTGACATAGACACTAAAAAAACCGAAAATATACATATGGGAAAAGAAATAGATTCGCACTCACTTCCTCATCAGCATCATGAGGATGGATGCTTAGAAGAAATACAACACGAAATAGGACGAATTGAAGATTTTCAGACAGTAGCTGATACCTTTAAGCTTTTAGATGATAACACAAGACTTAGAATTTTCTTCATATTATGTCACGCAGAAGAATGCGTGATTAATATTGCTGCCATGATGGATATGTCAACGCCTGCAGTATCTCATCATTTAAAGCTATTAAAAAATGCCAATCTTATTTCATCTAGAAGAGAAGGAAAAGAAGTATATTACAAAGCTTCTGATTCTCCTGTCACGAGAAATCTTCATCATTACATAGAAAACATTATGGACATCGTATGCCCTAAATAATTTTACTGGCTATATATTTGTACTAAATTAAAAGAAACGGAATTAACTAAATGGCGAATTTACCTGAAGAAAACGGATTTAACACGGATCATATGAAGTCCCTTTTTAAGGCTATCAGCAATATATATCCTATGTCCTTTTGGGTTAATATGACAACAAACACCTGCGGAACCTTAGATAGAGAAAGAGCTACTATCTTAGGTCGTGAAATGAGCGGTGATTTTGATAAGACTTTCGAAGGAATGCTAAGATTCATTCCTAACAAAGAGACCAAAGAAAAGGTGCGTAATACTATCGGAAGGCAGGCTCTTATTAAGGCTTATGAGGCTGGTGAAAATTTAGTAACCATGACCTACCAGCAGTCTGCACCTGATGGTTCTGTTCACTGGCTTAATACAATGGTCATTTTCGTTCGTGACATAGGAACTGATATGTATAACGTTACCCTGTCAAGAATCATTGATCGTGAAATGGCTAAAGAACGTGAAAATGAAGATACCAAAATTAAAGCTAATGAATATCAGAACACATTAATTAGTGCTTCCTCCGGTTATATGGAAATAAATTTAAGTTCTAATGAAATCATCGGAGATATTCTGGACGTTGATAATGACGGAAATTTCTTTTCGGTAGACACTAAAAGCTACGGTGAAACTGTTCCTTTCGACCAGTTCGTTTTCGACTGGGCTAACAATAATTTAACTTCCAACTACATAGACTTCATATCAAAAAGCAACTGCGCGTATTTGATTTCTCAATATGAACAGGGAAAGAAGCTCGTTGAAATATCTGCAAGCAGCATTGTTCCCGGTTCTGTTGATACCATCAGGCATTCCAAATATTCATATTATCTTTCGAAGAACGAAAGAAGTAACAAAATATCTGCATTCTTAATGGTTATGGACGAAACAGATATTGTCAATAAAGAGAATGAAAATCAACGTTACTCTCATATAGTTACAGCTCTTTCAGAAAGTTTTGAGCGTGTATATTTTATCAATATTAATGATAATACATTCCATAGGATCAACTTAAAGCCAAGCTCCATATCTTCTAAGCTGGCACTTGAAGGAAACGACTTCTTCGAAAGTGCCATCAAAAAAGCTAATGAAGCTGTATATGAAGAAGATCTTGAAAGCTATCTTTCATTCATAAGCAAAGAAAATATCACCAAGTCGCTCGAGTCTTCCGACTCACTAATTAAGGACTATCGTATTAATGTTAATGGTTCACCTCGCTATCACCGTGGTAAGATTACTAAATGTGCTAACGACCCTGATAATATTCTCTACGCTGTTGAAGATGTTGACGAAGCAGTTAGAACTCAGAAGGAACGTGACCTTAAATTCCAGAACGCACTTAAGCGTTCCAAAGAAAAGGCTGAAGCTGCTAACAAAGCAAAAACTGCTTTCCTTGCTAATATGTCACATGATATCCGTACACCATTAAATTCTATCGTTGGATGTACTGATATTGCTCTAAAGAATATTGATACTGACAAAGAAAAAGCAATTGAATTCATCAAGCAGTCAAGAAAATCCTCTAACTACCTAATTTCACTGGTCAATGATATTCTTGATATTACGCAGATTGAATTCGGCGAAATCAAGCTAAATCCAAAACCTATTGATTTAATTTCAGCATGCAATTCTCTCGAAGACATAATAGAGGTTTTAAAAGATAATAAAAAAAGAAACATAAGATTCACTAAAGGTAAATTTAAAAACAGATTCGTTCTTGCAGATTACACAAGGCTGAATCAGGTGATAATAAACCTTATTTCCAATGCCATTAAATTCACCAAAGACGGGGACAGCATCAACATTAACGTAAGACAGCTTCCTGAAACAAGTGACAATATTGCTAACTATCAGTTCACTATAGCCGATACCGGAATTGGAATGTCTAAGGATTTCATTAAAGTAATTGGTAACAGTTTTTCACAGGCTACCCCTACTACCATTAACGAACAGCGTGGCATCGGTGTTGGTCTTACCATAGTAAAACATATTGTCAAACTGGCTGGTGGAACATTCAGTGTTGAAAGTGAGCCTAATGTTGGATCAAAATTCACTATAACTGTTCCTCTCAAAATTCAACAGTCTGAAGAAAAGGACGAAATAAAAATAGACAAAAAAGATTCTGCTCTTTCAGGGAAAAATATTCTGATTGTAGAAGATAATTCCATCAATCAGATGGTAATCTCAGAGATTCTATCATCCCGCGGAATTAGGAATGAAATTGCCGAAAATGGTTTGATAGCCGTTAATATGGTCAAAGAAAAAGGACCTGACTATTATGATGAAATATTAATGGATATTATGATGCCTATCATGGATGGCTACGAGGCAACCATCGAAATCAGAAAGCTGTTCCCTGAAAAACATATTCCAATCATTGCCCTTTCTGCTAACTCCTTTGACGAAGATATTAAACATTCTCTGGATATTGGAATGGATGATCATCAATGTAAGCCTATCATAGCAGCAAGATTAATCGAAGCAATGGAAAAATTTATTTAAGCATAATTACACTGGCCAGCGATCCTCGTTGGCCATTAGTATTTCTATGAGAATAATATCTGTCAGGATTACACATTGTACATCCGCCAACATATTCTACATTTGAATCCAAAATTCCAAGCTGAATAAGTCTCATTTTCACAACGCCTCTTAAATCAAGCATGAATTTACCATTATCCTTTTCCTCGTACAAAGATACAGCATTATATTTCCCTATAAGATTAATTACTGCTTCTATTACTTCGCCACCAACCTCGAAACAACATCTGTCAATAGAAGGTCCAATAGCAGCCCTAATGCACTCTGGCTTCGCACCCAGTGAACACATCTTGTCAATTGCATTCTTTTCTATATCAGCAACAGTACTTCTCCAGCCACAGTGAACAGCACCTATTACACCATGTATACTATCTTCTAAAAGAACCGGAACGCAGTCAGCTGTGAATATTGCAAGTGGAAGATTCTTTTCATTAGTTACATATCCATCTGCTTCAATTAATTCACCTTTTCCATAAGCTATTCTGGCATCTTTCATAGTAGCAATATGAACATTATTTTCATGAACCTGTTTTCCACATACGAAAGCAGTTTCGAAAATATCAGAAGAATTCAAGAATCTTCTCCAGTTTTCTGTAACTCTTTCCTTTATGTCGCCTCTGTTCATCCCAAGATTCAATGAAGCAAAAATACCTTCACTTACTCCACCTATTCTGGTTGAAAAGCCATGAGGCATTGTTATTTGGTCGGACTTTTCAACACATACCTTATCTGTATTATCAATAACCTCAACTAAAGTGTCATTTTCATATCTCACAGTCATTGAAAGATTCGTCTTGCCCTCAATCATTGGCTTTAGAAAATACTTATCTCCTTCCCAGGTTGGAAGATCCAGTACATCTTTTATTGGCACCCACTTTAAGGTTCCCTCTGGACAATCCTCAATGAGATTCCCCTTAAATTCAAGTCCCTCAAATAAATACATATCCTCATCCTCATAGGTATCTGATATGAATTTAATCAATCCTATATATTTGTACCCAGTTAAAGTAAGGTTAGTTTCCTCGAAAACTTCTCGTACAAGGCACTCTTCGACTGTTTCTCCATCAAGAAATTTTCCACCAACACCAATCCATTTTTGTTCATTAAGATCATTAGCCTTCTTGTTTCTTAGAAGCATCAGATATTCATCATTTTTTCTTATATAACAAAGAGTTGTATTAACCATATATTCTTACACTTAATCCGTTTTCAAATTCTTCTAATGTTGCTACTAAATCTGCACTATTCAGGAATGAAAGTGCTTCACTGTCTGTTTTAACTCGTGGTTTAAAGAATTCGCCATCCTTTTCGTTTATGATGCTAATCGAACATTTATTACCTTCACAATCAATTCCCTCAAGCTCATACTCTGCTTTTAAATGTACCTCTTCACCTTCTTTTTGGTACTGTGTATCCTTCGCGCCATCCTTAATGGTCCCCATGAAATATTCGTTATCACAATATCCGCCAAAATACACTTCCTGTTTCCAGTAGCCAGTTCTTTTTTCAAGTTGTTTTGAACCTTTTAAAAACACCTTTATATCAAGTACTTCCTTCTTACCTTGTAAGAAACACAATACCGAAGTGAGCACACTTTCACCTACAGAAGGACTAAATCCATGATCAGCATTTCTGACAAGCTGAAGATGACTTTGACCTTTTTCATAATTCCTGTGAGCCTTAACTGAATAAGAATAATCTACAACGCTATCTTCTGTTCCATGAATGATAAGTACATTCTTCTTATATTTTCGGAGTTCAACATAAGGATCAAAATCAAGAACTCTCTCATGAAACTGTTTTCCAATTACCATACCATTAGGACATTCCCAACTATCAGGAACATTTTCAATGTCATAAACTGCCCCACCAAGCATTCCAAGTCTTGCGTGATCTGGAATGCAAATCGCAGGAAATACCATAACAAGACTCAATATATCTTCTGGTATGTATGAAGCCACTAATCCTGAGACGAATCCTCCCTGACTATATCCCATAAGGATAATCTTTTTATTATCAACAAGATCCATTCCTTTAATGTAATTAACAACATCCACTAAATCTTCCCTTTCGGTAAAGATATTCATTTCTTCAGTTTCACCACTGCTTTTTGTTCTTTTAGGATCACTTCCTCCACAATAATCGAATGTTATTGCAACATAGCCGTGTTGTGCAAAAAAATGTCCTTCTTTTTCAAGATCCTGCATACTTCCGCCAAAGCCATGACTAATGATAATTGCAGCACTTTTAGTTGTATTATCCGAATAATACCTTTTTCCTGCTATTTTCTTATTTTCTTTTATTACCTCGAATTCATCACACAGAATAGACATTTTTAGTTCTTATTCCTTTCACTATAATTTCATCTTTATTTAGAAAAAAAGAGCCTACAGGAAACCTGTAAGCTCTTAAAAATCATATTAAAATTTATGAAGCTGATGATGCAGCTGCTGCAATTCTCTTCTTCTCTGCTGCTACTGAAACGAAACCAGCAATTGATAATAACAACAATACAACACAAGCTGCTAAAAGTACCCAGAAGAAAAATCCCATTCCTGGATAAACACCCTTCATCAGGTTAGCAAAGTCACTCTTCTTATTGCAAAGATACTTAACTGCTGCCTGAAAAGTCTTAGCCTTAGACTTAGGATCATTCATTGTTACTAAAACTCTACGAAGAAAATCAATCCATGGAACTACGATAGGCATAACAATCGCCAATACAAAATAAGTAATTGTAGTTCTCTTCTCTCCTGCTAAATACATTATTTTTACCTCCCAAAGTAAAGTTTATCCTCGTAGAATATAATATCATTAATAGGTAGAATGAGTCAACCTAATTTATGCCACTTTTGAGAGTTTAATGCGTATATATTTTACCACTTCGACATGTTTTCTATAGATACTTCAAGGTCTTTAATTTCTTCATCTGTTGCCTTATCTGGCTTCAATTTCATAATCTGTCTTTGGAACAGCATAACATCAGATTTCAGATTTTTATACTCGGCCTTAGGCATTACTTTTTTCTGAGTATTCAAAATTCCCTGAGTTCTTACCAGTTCTTCTTTAGCTCTTCCTAGTACCTCTAATGCCTTCCTCTTTTGATTGTCAGAAGATGCATACATAGCTGCATCCTTTATTGCCTGCTCTATAGCTTCATCTGACATCTTCTGATTATCCGTTATGGTTATAGACTGTTCCTTTTTAGTATCAAGATCCTTAGCTGAAACCTTAAGGATTCCGTTAGCATCTATATCGAATGTCACTTCAATCTGCGGAACTCCGGCTGGTGCCGCTTTTATTCCACCTAGCTTAAACTTACCTATGGTCTTATTATCTCTTGCCATAGGACGCTCTCCCTGAAGAACATGAATTTCAACACTTCTTTGGTAAGGTGCTGCTGTTGAAAACACCTGCGAATAATGAACTGGAAGTGTAGTATTTCGTTCAACAAGTCTTGTTGCTACACCGCCAACAGTTTCTATAGATAATGACAGTGGTGTCACATCCAGCAATAATATATTATTACCTCCACCATATATTTCAAGATTGCCACCAGAAAGCGACTCTCCCTGGATAGCAGCTCCAGAAGCTACACATTCATCGGGATTAATATTCTTGGAAGGAATTTTACCTGTAAGCGCCCTAACCTTGTCCTGAACCGCAGGAATTCTTGTTGATCCTCCAACCAAAAGTACTCTTCCAAGCTCTGATGCTGCAATTCCAGCGTCATTAAGCGCATTACGAACAGGTATCTCTGTCTTTTCTATTAAATCCTTAACCAGCTCGTTAAACTTTCCTCTGGTCAGTGTATATTCAAAGTTAATTGGATTTTTCTTACCTGTACTTAAATATGGAAGGTTAATATATGAAGTCTCTACACTGGATAATTCCTTTTTAGCCTGCTCTGCCGCTTCCTTTAGTCGCTGCATGCTGGCTACATCTTTTCGAACATCCACACCATGTTCATTTTTTATTACTTCTAAAAGATGGTTTACTATTCTTTCATCAAAATCATCCCCACCTAAATGGTTATCACCGTTAGTTGCCAAAACCTCTATTACATCATCACCAATTTCAATAATAGATACATCAAAGGTTCCGCCACCAAGGTCATATACCATAATCTTCTGGGCTGCTCCATTATCAAGTCCGTATGCTAATGCAGCCGATGTAGGTTCATTAATGATTCTTTTAACATTAAGACCTGCAATTCTACCCGCGTCCTTAGTTGCCTGTCTTTGAATATCATTAAAGTAGGCCGGAACAGTTATTACTGCATCTTCTACCTTTTCACCTAAATAGCTTTCAGCCTCTTCTTTCATTTTCCTTAAAATCATGGCTGAAATTTCCTGTGGAGAATATGATTTTCCGTCTATATTTTTAGTCCAGTCAGTACCCATATGACGCTTAACTGATGTAATGGTTCTGTCTGAATTAATAGCTGCCTGTCTCTGGGCCAAGGCTCCAACAAGTCTTTCACCATCCTTAGTAAAAGCAACTACAGATGGAGTTGTACGCATTCCCTGCTCATTAGCAATTATTACTGGTTTTCCACCCTCTACTACTGAAACACAGCTGTTAGTTGTACCTAAATCTATTCCTATTGTTTTTCCCATATTATCACCTGATCTTTGTATCTTTTTCCATGCTTCAACTTTTAAAACTATGTTCGCAATCTATATCTTTATAAAAATCCGAAAAACAGAAGTCTTAGTATGCTCATTATGAACTGGAAAATGAAAAAGCCAACTAAAAACTTACCAAACAATCCAAACATACCAAATGGACTTGTATAGCTTGTAGTATATCCACTATACTGACTCCTGTTCGCCCCCTGATACTGTCTATAGAGCTGCTGATATACTCTGTTATTTGGGTCCAGGCGCATTGCTCTTTGAATCATATCAGTTGCTCTTTCATAATCACGTATTCCATAATATGCAATGGCTGAAACATAATGCCATCTGGCATTTCGATAAAGACTCGTCATTCTTGAAAGAACTAAAAGAGCTTCATCATAATTTCCCTGATTAACTAACGATATTGCTTTAACAAGCTCATTAGTATCCCCATTTTCTGGTTTAGGCTTAGTATCGAAGCCTCTCGTATCATAGAACCCAAAAAGATCTTCAAAATCGAATCCCCAGTAACTCGTCGACCATCCACCGGGGCCTGACTGATTATTTCCATAACCCTGCTGCCTGTAAGTCTGTTGGTTATAGCCCTGCTGCCCATAACCATTTTGGCCATATCCATTCTGTGTATAACCTGTTCTTCCAAATGGATCATATCCACCCTGAGAGTATCCTTGTCTTGCTCTTTCACGGGCATACTTTTCAGGATTAGTCAGCATATCGTATGCTTCGTTCACCTCATTCATTTTCTTCGCAGCAACTGGATCATCTGGATGTAAATCGGGATGATATTTCTTAGCCAGTGTTCTATATGCCTTTTTTATCTCTTCTTTAGTTGCATCCTTCGAAACTCCAAGGATTGCATAAGGATCATTAACCATTTCTTAGGTCCTCTTAATGAATTCGTTGTAGCATTTCGTGCAGCGAACCGCTATTTTTTTGCCCTTAGGTGGCATTCTCAATCTTACATAAGTTTTACAGTTAGGGCATTTATAATAAACATGAGTTTTTCTTTCCCTAAACATATTATTGTACAGGTTCTTCTTTTTTCTTATTGGCTTAACCAGTTCATTATATCTGGCATTCTCTCTTTGCCTTTTGTATATATTCCTTGAAAACATTCGAAACATCGACCAAAGAGCCATCATAAAGCCTATAGGAGAAAGATACGCCAATGGATACCACAGCCTGCTAAACAAAGATATTAACACAAGTACCAATCCGGTTCTTGATAATATTCTGTTTAGTTCGTCATCACCATACCTTCCCTGCATGAAATACTGCATTCTGTATGCAAAATTCTGAAAAAAATTCCTCATATAAAACCTCTTTGATATACTAGTGACTATATCTTTGTCCTAGTAAAATGTGATATTAAAATATGATGTAATTATCCATTAAAGTGTTATAGAATACAATAAAACAAATATATAATAATTCTGAAATATTTATAAACTTAGGAGGCTTATATGGACTTAACTAAATCACCTATGGGATGGAACAGCTGGGATTGCTATGGAGCAACAGTTACAGAAGAAATCGTAAGAAATAATGCAAAATATATGGCAGACAATTTATTAAAATGCGGATATGAATATATCGTTATCGATATCCAGTGGAGCGAACCTACTGCTGACTCCCATGAATATCACCATTTCACAGAGCTTTGCATGGATGAATACTCAAGATTGATTCCAGCCGAAAACAAGTTTCCATCATCTGCCGGTGGAAAAGGTTTCAAGCCTCTTGCTGATTATATTCATTCTCTTGGCCTTAAGTTCGGAATCCACATCATGAGAGGAATTCCACGTCAGGCAGTTCATAGAAACACATTAATAAAGGGTACCAATAAAACTGCAAGAGAAATAGCCAAAACATCCAGCATCTGCGCATGGAACACTGATATGTACGGTGTTGACCCTAATAAAGAGGGTGCAAAAGAATACTATGAGAGCATATTCGAATTATATGCTTCATGGGGCGTGGATTTCATTAAATGTGATGATATCGCAAGAGAATTACCTCACGAAGAAGAAGAGCTTATTATGCTAAGTCGTGCACTTAAGAATTGTGGACGAGATATGATTCTTAGTATTTCACCTGGACCTGCTATTTTGGAAAAATCCGAGTTATATAAAGACGTTTCCAATATGTGGAGAATCACAGATGACTTCTGGGATGAATGGCCACTTCTATATAGCATGTTCGAACGTGCTGAGAAATGGTGCACCCATACAGGATATGGTAACTGGCCTGATGCTGATATGTTACCTGTTGGACCAATTCGTCAGGACTATGGTGAAGAAAACTATACTAAATTCACTAAAGACGAGCAAATAACCATGATGAGCCTGTGGTCAGTATTTAGAGCACCTCTCATTATCGGTGGAGAAATGACCAGATTCGATGACTTCACACTAAAGCTACTAACCAATGAAGGCATAATTAAAATGCACAATGAAATTCGCCACTCTCATCAGGTATGCAAAAAAGAGATTAACGGCATTGAGCATATCATATGGACTGGAGTTCACAAAGATAAGGGACAGTATGTCGTAATATTCAATACTGGCGAAAAAGACAGTAAAATCGAAGTTCCACTTATATCTTTGGAAATCGAAAATAGCGTTAGCGGAACTGAGCTTTGGAGCAACCAAAAAGTAAGCTTTGATACCAACATCTTAGCCAGTGTTAAATCGCATGGTGCAGTAGCTTACTATTTTGAGTAATTCATAAAGAGTTTAGGCCTTACTGCGCACTCTTCCAATAAATGGCTCATATTTTTTTCTAAGAAAGCGAACCATTTTATTAAAATTATTATCATTTATGATTACATCATATCTACCATCAATGGTACCAAAGGTAAATGTTTGCTTTATTTCATATGTTTCTTTCAAATAAGCAAGCATTTTTTCCTTTGATGAATTTTTATTGTATATTTTTATATATGAATATCCATCATGATCTTCCGATGGATATTTGAGTATTTTGAAACGAGAATAATATCCCTTTCTTTTTAGCTGTTCATCAAATTGTTCTATTTTTTCAGTTATATCAAGAATCATAAAATATACAACATTTTCGTCTCCTGGAAACTCTCTTTTTATATAGTTTCTGTATGGAGATGTACGAAGTTCGTTAATTAGATTATTATTCACTGTATCCTGCATATCTTCATAATAAATAAGCAATGTATCGTCAATAATTACATTAATATGTGGATGCAGGTCATATTCATGTATGAATCCAATTAATTCTGTGGCAGATTCTCCAGATATTACATATTCTTTAATATATTCACTTTTTTTGACATCATATATAGCGGCGCCATCCATAACTATCACAGGATATTTAAAATGAATATCTGATAATGGTTCTAATAAGGACGCCGGAGTCCTCATGGTAGATATTGTGAATTTAAGCCCATCATCAATCATTCTATTTAATTCGACCTTCGAGAATGCACTTATTTTATTATCTTTATTTACAAGAATTCCATCGACACCTGAAACGAACAGTGTATCTTTGTCAGGATTAATGCATATTCTGACGCTATTGACGCATATGCCAATAAGAATTCCAATCATTGTATCCATAAATCTGTTCCAAACAAAAAAAAACGGATTCGCATCTCCTATATGATTCACAACAATACTTAAAAATACTACACATGAAAAATATGACGCTTGTTTTTTGTTAATTAATACGGTGGTATAAATAACCAAAACAATACCAACAAATATACACAATGTTTCCAGTAATATTTCCTGATTAATCGCATTTTTCTCTGGATAAACTAAAATATACAAAAGTCCGTATATCGCCCCAACAATGGTACCTATAGTTCTTTGAATCGCATTTGATATAGTATTGTTACGATACATCTGAACACACCAAAGTGCAGCCAGCATAGAATAAAAAACCATACCGTCTGCACCTCTTAACATATTTACCACAACACATAGCGAAACCGCCGTTGCCGATTTAATTATCCGCATTCCAATTCCAGGAATTTTCAAGCTCCATTTGTTCACGTTCGCTAATCTCCAAGTATTTTTATTACAGCTGTGTTAGCATATGTAAGTGGTTCATTATGGATAAAGAATATAATGCCTTCTATTGGAGCGTATAATGTTTCCAATATGTCACCATCATAAGGATTAATAATATTAGCAAGTGGCGTACCCGCATCAACTCTGTCACCTGCTTTAACTAAAGGCTCATAAAAGCCAGACTTGGCTGTTCTAACAGAGATAAGGTCAGTATCATCTATAGTTCTTATCCTTTTTTCTCCGATGGCACTATATTTAATTATGTCATTGTTAGCCAGAAAGTTCATAACAGACATAACTGCCTGACCTGCACCTGTTTTACTAATTCTGGAGGTTGTATTCGTATACAAAGAAAATGCCTTAGTATCCCAGACCTGCCAGTTATAATTTAATGTAGCAGTATCATAAGGTCTCACCGTTCTTTCTACTATAAATTTCATTCCAAATTTCTTCGCATCTTCTGTTGTTGTGTACCCTTCCTTCATGTATCTAACATGAGGAACAAAATCTCCTGGCATATAAAAGGATGTGAACTGAATTCCATACTCATAGTCTTTTATTTCGCGAAATACTCCATCAGCAATTCTTTGAGTAGTTTCACCCAGATCATATCCTGGAAACATTCTATTAATATCAGTATTATCAGTCGACCAGAATCTCTTTTGAATATTCATGGAATAAGGGTTGATTGAAGGAATGATGAGTATTTTATGTCCTGACTTTATTCTCCCTTCCTCTTCAAGCTGCTTCATCTTTTTAACAAGCTGCGAACAACAATATGTTTGTTGAACTTCATTTCCTCGTGAATTACCTATAATACAGACAGACTTTTCACCTTCACCGAATTCATAACCTGTAATCCTGAAGTCATCTCTGTACATTCCCTTTATTTCATATATGATTTTCTTATTCATTGACTAAGACCTCCTCTTTTAGAACTCTTCCCATCAAAGATCCCTCATCAACAATCGGATAATCTCTTATGGTAAAAAGAAGTCCTGCCTGTGGTGACTTCACCTCATCAAGTATTTTCCCGCATAGCGGATCTACAATTCGTCCTATCAGGTCTCCTTCTGACAACCTCGCGCCATGCTTGACCTCTGGAACGAAAAGACCACTTGCAGTAGCATTAAGATAACTGACATCATCAGGATCCTTGGAAATCATAGGAGTCCTCACACCTGCTACCTCTCCTTGCCAGATTCCAAGCTTTTTCATAAGATTAAAAAGACCATCAACCATCTGATCCCCATATTCTTTAGTAAGTCTCATTCCAACACCCATTTCAACGACAAGTACTGGTGTTCCTATGCTATTAAGACTATGAGCAAATGTTGACTCTAAAACAGTACTGGCTCCATGCACCCAAATGAAATCTACATTAGCCTCTTTGGCTAATGGGATTAATGTATCTGCATGAAGCTCATTTATTCTTATCTGTGGTATTTCTGTCAAATAAATATTGCTGGCATGAATATCAACTACACAATCCGAACCCTGAACATCTTCTATGATTCCCGCTGCCAGATATTCGGTCATATTTCCATCTTTATTACCTGGAAATAATCTGTTCATATCAAGATCAAAGGCAGGTATTCCTCTGGTTATAGAATCTATTCCCAATGGATTCATAGCCGGATAAATATCAACTATTCCAGACAATTTATCCTTTTCCTCATCTATTCTTCTTTGTAATTCATAGCATACATATTGACCTTCAAGTTCATCTCCATGAATTCCTGTAACCACGCTTATACGCTTCAGGTTATTCATACTGGAGCCTTCCGGCATAATACGGTTTTTCTTAATCATTAGTTTTTCATCAATAGGAAGACCTACCGATGTCACTATCTCAACCATCCTTTTTCTCCTGTCTATGTCTTCGTTATGTAAACCGTTCTTTCGTGTTATGTTAACTACTTTTGTGTTATGTAAACCGTTTTGTATTCTTAATAGTATTTATCAACAACTACATTAACCTCCTGGGTTTGAGCTCCACCCCCCCACATAACGCCTCTATTGATAGCACAATCAGTGGCATCTCTACCAGCACCGAATTTAATGTACTCATCTGTAATTTCAATGTTATGAGTTGGGTCAAATGCAACATAATTTCCTTCTATAGCTGCTTCAACCCAGGCATGACTTTCTCCTTCCCCTACTATCAATCCGCAAACATATCTGGCAGGAATTTTGAATAGCCGAAGAAGTGTTATAAATATATGTGCATAATCCTGGCATACACCCTTTTTGCCTGCAAATGCCTCCTCTGCACATGTTTCTACATTAGTATGACCTTTTTCATATATCATTCTTTCATTTATCAGACCCATGATTTTTAAACATTTATCTTTTGTAGATGTACACTTATTTACTTCTTCACTAATATTTTTAGCAAATTCTTTTATCGTTTCACCCGGTATGCATTTTCCATATGGATATTTGTACATTCCAACTTTAGCAGTATTCACGCCACCAGTAATTCCGGCTATATTCGTTTCTACGAGGCCTTTTATCACATATTCATATTTTGAATGCGCTCTGGCGACACTTCCTATTATCTGACTATTACCAAAAGAATCCCTGCTTTCAGAATATGATGTATTAGGTGACATATTTATTTCATAGGAAATACTCCTTTGTCTAAAATCATCTACAGGAATAGATTTAATTGTAAAATAACATTTATCAACTGGCTCTGAATAACTAATTATCATCTTGTATTCATAGTTTAAAAACGCCACGTTATCACCTTCTTGCTCTTTAATCTGTATTTTTACAAAGATACAGTTTCTTTTCATTAACTACGCTACAATCGACTCTACACTTAATATAATTCCTTCATAATCCAATGTACTTTCATTAACAAGTGTACTCACTCTGCTAAGTGAGTATTCATTGTATTTAATACCACTTCGAAGCACTCTTGGAATCATTCTGTGTATCTCACGCTCCAGCTTGTTTTTGTCAAATTCAAGTCTTGCATATAGATCAATTCTTTCTATTCTTTTTCCGGCTTTAATAATATTTCTAATTTGTTCTGCATCTATCTGATCATCTACAATTCCCCAAAAAGAAAGTAAACAATCCATAATCTCCTGTAGCTCTATTAACGGAGACTCACTCCTCGCTGCAGTATTCATTGCATAGATAGACAATTGAATATAAGAAAGAGCATCAGAACCGATTGTCTCCCTAAGAACAATTGCATTATCATAAGCACGATTAAGATTACTTATTATAGAATCCGGTATACTGTCATCAAATGGATATCTTCTAAGAAAATCACTCTTTGATTCATAAATATTAGGAATATCAAGTGCTTCACAATATTCAGGATATACATCATCCATAGAATCAATCATCTTATCAAAACTTTTTGCGAATAGTTTAAGTGTTGTATATACACGCTCGGTGTATCTTCCTAACCAATATAGGTGGTCAACCTGTTCTACTGAGATAATACCCATGTGTCCTTAAAACCTCCTCCTTGTGATGAATTAACGATGAACGAATCAGGATTTCTTGAAAACCTTGTTAAACCACTAGCCCAGACAAGTGGTTCATCAGCCATTAATACGAAAGCTCGAAGATCAGCTTTTCTTGGTACAATTTCGCCTTCATCTAAAATATCAAGATCCTGGAAATCAATTACTTCCTGAGCTATAAAACGTCTTGGTTCATTTTTAAGTAATTTAATGAAATCTTCCTTTTGCTTAGCAGTCATCGTATTACCAAATACAACTCCATATCCACCTGCTTCAGCCACATCCTTAAGCACAAGATCATCAAAATGCTCAAGTACATATTTCATATCATCATCATAGAATGGCAAATATGTAGGCGCATTTTTAAGTATCGGCTCTTCATCAAGATAATACTTGATCATCTTTGGAACAAAATAATATATGCCCTTATCATCCGCTACACCATTGCCCGGTGCGTTTAATAGTGCCACATTGCCTTTTCTAAACACATCATATATATGTGGTATTCCAATTAATGATTCCGGATTAAAATTCATTGGATCCAAATATTCATCAGAAATTCTTCTATAGACAGCACCAACCTTTTCTTTGGCACCGCTTGCACTAATGTAATAGAGGTAATCATTTTCTACGAACAATTCTGATCCTGTTACCAGATGTGCCCCCGTCTGTTCAGCAAGATATGAATGTTCGAAATACGCTGCATTATACCTTCCAGGGGTTAGTATTACAGTATGTCCTCCTGTATTTACATAGTCCATTGTCCTTCTTAATAAATCTGCATAATTTCGATTATCATACAATTTCATATTATGGAAAATTTCCGGAGCGCTCTTTCTACATAAATCTCTTGCAATCATTGGATACGAAGCACCGGATGGAACTCTTAAATTATCTTCTAAGATGTACCATTCATTATCCTTACCCTTAACAAGATCAATTCCAGAAATATGAGAATATATATCTTTTACAGGAAGTACACCCTCACATTCTGCCATATACCCAGAGGATGCGAAAATGAAGTCTTCTGGCACCACATTATCCCTAACTATTTTTTTATCTGAATAAATGTCCTTTAGAAATAAATTGAGGGCCAAAACTCTTTGCTTTAGACCTTTTTCCAACATTTCGAATTCGGTATGCTCTATAATCCTCGGTATTGAATCAAACGGGAATAGCTGTTCTTTAAAAGTATTGTTTTTATAGATTCCAAATTTTACTCCGTAGCGGGCCAACAAATCATTAATTTTATCTGTGTGTTGCAATAACTGTTGCTGTTGTTGTTTCATTTTCTTGGTCCTCCTTTTATATTTTTTAGTTAAGATATAAAAAAGCGCCCATGCATATGCATGAGCGCCTTTGCTCGATCTAAAACAAAAAAGCGTTCCGTAAAATGGAACGCCTTTGCTCTCGTTTATGGTGATAAAATACCATAATTAGTTTTGTTTGTCAAACTTATTATTTATCTTCGTAGCTATTATATAATGCCTCAAGCTGAGGTCGACACTCTAAAAAGAGACTGCCTATGTTCGGATCAAAATGAGTCCCGAGATCATTACTGATTATCTCGAATGCTCTGTCATAGCTCATACTATCTTTATAGCATCTTTTACTAACTAAAGCATCGAACACATCCGCAAGCGCCATGATACGCGCTTCTATTGGAATGTCCTCTTTGCTTATTCCATTAGGATAACCCTGGCCATTCCATTTTTCATGATGATAATGTGCTACATTAACGGCTATCTTTTTGAATTCTTCATCATCTACTTCACTTAATACCTTTTCAACTATGCTCTTTCCTGCAGCCGCATGCTCCTTCATCTTATTGTATTCTTCATCCGTGAAGCGCCCTGGCTTTCTAAGAATTGCATCATCAACAGCAATCTTACCTAAATCATGCATAGGCGCTGCCTTAATAATAGCATTACAAAAAGAAGGCGATAAATCCATTTTCTTAGTTTGTTGTAAGTAAGCAATAAACACTCTAACGCAATCACTCGTTCTATTTATATGGCCTCCTGTACTGTTGTCACGCTGTTCAACCATAACAGCCATACCACGAATAATTGAATCCTGAATAGATCGGATTTTTCTTGATTTTTCATTTAATGATGTCGCCAGGTTATTGAAGTTATCTGCCAGATCACCATAATCATCCGCACTGACAACATCTACCTCTACATTATAATTCTCATTAGTCATTTCCGTTGTTGCATTATTAAGCTTTTTCAATGGATTAGAAAAATGATCCGAGAAGAAATATGTCATTCCTACACCAAACAGCAAAACAATTGCAATAACAATATATACACCATATGAAATATCAAAATCGTAATTCATACTATAACTTAGGAATGTATATAGTAAAAATTCAATTGGGAATATACCTATCGACAAATAGAAAATCGTTACTAAGCCACCCGTTGAAAGCTTAATTACCCCTGGATAAGAAGTAACAAGACCATCCGGGAAATATTTAGGCAATATTACCTTTCTGTGAATAAGGTCTAAAACCAAAAACGCAAAAGTACTTATGAAAATACACATCTGACTAATATTCAAGAAAGACGACAGCATTATATTTTTTATATTCAGATCACCGACAAGGCTCAGATGAATCAGTATAACTGCTTCAACCAGAAAAGAAATAAGCCATCCCAATGCGCCGAATATCGAATACATAATAGGAATATTAATAATTCTTCTTGTCACTTTTTCTTCACTGCCAAAGGAATAAGAAACACAAATAAATATCGGAATGATAAAGGAAAAGCCTGCAAGAATGGTATTTAAAATTTGATTCTCATCCAAAAATTTTATCCATATCTGAAAATCAGCTGAATTATTAATTGGCATGCTTCCAGAGGATGCAATCATATATCCAATAAAATTAATTAATGAAATAATGATTCCATATATCAATCCTAATCTTCGCAATGTTGATTTATTATAACTCTTTTCCACAATGATTCTCCTACCCCTTGTATTCACTACCTATCCACTTCCAAATATAAAAAAGTGTAGCTGTTAAAGTTTATTATACCCTAACATCTACACTTTAATAATACTAAATTAATATTTCTTTTTACTCTTTGTTAAATAATGCAGTAGAAAGATATCTGTCTCCTGAATCAGGGAGAAGAACTACTATATTCTTTCCTTTGTTTTCTGGTCTTTTAGCAAGAATTGTAGCTGCCTTAAGAGCTGCTCCAGATGATATTCCAACTAATGCGCCTTCTGTAACTGCGAACTTAGCTCCTTCTTCGAAAGCATCTTCATTCTCGATAGTAATAATCTCATCATAGATTGAAGTATTTAATGTTTCTGGAACGAATCCAGCTCCGATTCCCTGAATCTTATGTGCTCCTGCTGTTCCTGTTGATAATACTGGACTTGTTGCAGGCTCAACTGCTACGATTTTAATATCCTTATTCTGAGACTTTAAGTATTCACCAACACCAGTTACTGTACCACCTGTACCTACACCAGCAACGAAAATATCAACTGCACCATCTGTTTGCTTATAAATTTCTGGACCAGTTGTTTCTCTGTGAATCTTAGGGTTAGCAGGGTTAACGAACTGTCCAAGGATAATAGAGCCTTCTATTTCCTTATTTAATTCTTCTGCCTTAGCAATTGCTCCCTTCATTCCCTTAGAACCTTCTGTAAGAACAAGTTCAGCACCATACGCCTTAAGTAATGTTCTTCTCTCAACACTCATAGTCTCTGGAAGTGTCAAAATTGCTTTATATCCTTTAGCAACTGCTACTGAAGCAAGTCCAATTCCTGTATTACCACTTGTTGGCTCGATAATAGTTGCTCCTGGCTTTAACTTTCCACTCTTTTCAGCATCTTCGATCATTGAAAGAGCTACTCTGTCTTTTACTGATCCAGCTGGATTAAAGTATTCAAGCTTAGCTAAAATATTAGCATCTGTAACACCAGCTGCTTTTTCATATCTTGAAACATGTACTAAAGGAGTTCCTCCAATCAGTTCTATAACACTATTTTTAATGTCTGCCATTTTAATTACCTCTTTCTTTCACAAATCTTTTTAACATCTTAATTATACACGTTTTTAATTTACAAGATTTAATTACGTAATTTATGTTTTAAAGAATATACCTATTCGCCTACTATGTCAATAGGTTTTATTTTGATTTTACAAAAAAAAAACAGGTAGCATAAGCCACTCTGTTCTTCTTTAGTAGCGCATAGGGGAATCGAACCCCTGTTTCCGCCGTGAGAGGGCGGCGTCTTAACCGCTTGACCAATGCGCCATATTCACTGCCTTTTTACAAGGCACTTGCTTATTCTAATATAAAGAAGAATTTATTGCAAGTACTTTTTTACATGTTTTATGACTTTTAAAAATCGTGTTTCAATGCCGTACTTAAATTTTCCTTAATCTTACGTTTTGTAACATCAGATATTGATGAAAAAACTTCAGAAATAGAATCAAGTAAAAGCGACTTATCTTTACCTGATAATTTAGAAGACTTCTTAATGACATTGTAAAAGAAAGCCGGTGTTAATTTTTCATCATCCTCTTTTAAAAGTTCATTATCTGTTATCAAAGAAAATATAGCTTCAAATATCTCTTCTCTTTCATTTTCATCACATCTTAACTGCCAGTTTCTTAAAACCTCTTCGAAAAATAGCGATATTTCACTCCTACTTTCTAATTCCTCGAAATGATTATCAACTATATGCCATTGCATATCATCATGTTGAAAAACGAAGAAACCATCTGCATTAGTAATAATAGTCTTATACTGATTAGTCAATAAAGTTCCAACCAGGCTGGATTCCGGAACCACAGATAAAACTCTTGGAAGAATATCTTTATACTCTTTTGAATCAATAATGTTCATTAAAAAACCAGGTCCATCATAGGAATAAACATTTACTATCTTTTTTCTAATAGAAGTATCACAAAAAGCCGAAGCAAAAACTGCAAGATTTCCACCTTTTGAATGACCACCAACTCGAATAGGTTTTGACTGATTTTTATGATATTCGTTAATATAATCGACGGCCATTTTGTGACCCTCTGTTGTTGAAAAAGAAAATTTAAAATCTTCAGCCCATCCAACAACTGTTCCATCTGTTCCCCTGAACGAAATGAATACACTCCCATCCGGTAATTCAAAGGTTAGGGCCGCAAACTGCATAATGTCTTCTAGCGAAGAATCTTCAACGAATTTTTTAACTCTCATACCTTTAAATCTTGAAGAGTCTTCCATTTCTTTCATTAAAAAAGGCGCCATCTTGGTAGTTGATGGCGACGACATTATTTCCTTTTCTGTATGTAAATTCCAAAACTCTTTACTTAATTCTTCTATGGACATATCCGAATTTTCATCCAAAATCTGATTAAAATTCGAATACACCAGTTCAGCTAATACTAAACCATCAACTTCATTGAATGGATCTTCTAAAAAAGATATATTTTTTCTTTCTTTTAAGTAATCAATTATATTTTTCATAATAAAAATATGTTAATAAAATGCCCTATTTTTCAATTCAAAATAGTAATGTATCAAATCACAGTTCATGATAATACGGACATATATCTTCAAAATGTCCATCCTTCATGCGAAAACCCTTTGGAATTACTCCGAGTTGCTTGAATCCAAGTCTTTCATAAAGGTGTCTTGCATGAATATTAGATGCAACCACTGCATTAAACTGAAGAATGCTAAATCCGAATTCCTTCCCTTTAATAAGGCAGTCCTTCACCAGCTTTTCTCCAATATGAAGACCTCTAAAATCCCTCAAAACAGCATAGCTCGCGTTCGAGATATGACCACAACGCCCTATATTATTAGGATGAAGAATATAAAGACCTGCCACCTTTTCTACTTCAGTGGATGATGCGTCATCAATAACAGTAGCCACAGCACAATATGTCTGTTCATTAAAAAAATTTCTTCCCGTCTCTTTGGTCAAAAATTCCTCTTGAGGAAAAGCAATACCATCTTCTACTACCTGATTCCATATAAGAACCATACTGTCGATATCACTTGGCTTAAATTCTCTAACCTTTACTTCCATTATCTTCGTTTCTTTCCACCACCAGCGATAAGAACTAATCTTAGTAGCTGAAGAATCGACGAAGCAGCTGCCGCTACATATGTCAAAGCACAGGCTCTTAAAATCTTCGTTCCATAATTAATTTCTATTCCATCAAGTATGCCCAGATCCTCTAGATTTCTTAATGCTCTTGAAGAAGCATTAAATTCAACTGGCAATGTAATAATCTGAAATGCAACTGCTGCAGCGAACACCCAAATTCCAACCGTACATAATAATGTACCTATATTACTTGCACCCTGCGAAGAAAAATCTCCTGCCGAATACTGAAAAGCTCCACCTAAAATAACTCCGAGAATAACCATGGGAAGCCCCAGCATAGAACCTATATTGGCAACTGGAAGAATCAATGCTCTTAATTTCATAGGAACATATCCTTTATCATGCTGAACTGCGTGTCCACACTCATGTGCTGCAATTGCAATAGCGGCTACTGAATTAGATGCATATGATGTATCTGAAAGATTTACTGTCTTCTTCATGGGATTAAAATTATCTGTCATATCTCCGCCAATATGAGTAATTGATACATCAGATATTCCGTTAGCTCTTAATATTTTTCCTGCCACCTCAGCTCCTGTTAATCCAGACATGCTTCTATAACCGGAAAATTTATTCATTGTACTCTTAACGTATCCATTCGCTGCAAGACATATTAATGCACCAATTATTACAAATATGTACGTTGGATCATAATAAAACATAGTCACACCATCCTTTTCATTACTTTTTCATATATAAAACTTAATTTAAAATATTATTTTTTGATATCATTGTTTTCAAAGTTTATGAAAACATTCTCACCCTCTCATAATACTGCTCATAAAATGATTTTTCCATATCATAAGGTGTCACGAAGAAAATATTAAGAACCTTCATATTAATATTCTTGATTTCTTCATCGCTTTTATCAGTTAACATAACTTGAACTGATTGAATAAAATCATGCCAGTTCAGAATATACTTTTCATATTCTGCAATATTAGGAATATCAAGCCACTTCTTTACTTTAACCTTAGATTTGGATGGATAATCACATTCATATATCTGGTTAAAATAAGAGAACGAATCATTTTCATATATTCTTCCAAGAGGAAATAGTCTGCAAAAGCCTGGTCTTATTAAATGAATGCTACACTTTCCTTCTTCATTCAAATATCCGCATTTAGGATTCTTATCACCAATCATCTTAATATTCGGAAGAATTATCCCATCAACCACATTTAGTTCCACATTAGTGCATAGTAACCCGTTTATATCTGTGTTAAGTCCACCACACAACTTAAATATATCATATGGATCAAGTATTATAGAATTTCCCATATCATGACAGCATTTACTGCACCCATCACAGTCATTGCAGCTGATTTTAACCATACTGTCTTTAGTATATCTTTGACCATCTGAAATTTCATTAATATCGATTTCTCTAATCATTAAAATATGCTCCGTGTGGTTTACATAAAATCAAACAAACTAATCTGATTAGACTCAGGTATACCATTTAATAAGCCTAGACGATTCATAGTTTCAACTATAGTCATAGAGACATGAGTTCTCTCTCTAAAATCATCTCTTGATGTGAATTCACCCTTCTTGGCTGCTTCAACTATTGAATCTGCAGCTGCTTCAGCAACTCCACTTATACTCATCAAAGAAGGCATCAACTTACCATCAACTATCTGGAATAGTCTTGAATTGGCCTGATATATGTCAATAGGTGTGAACTCAAAGCCTCTGGCATACATTTCCTGAACAAGACCTAAATCCTTTAATAAATCCTTTTCAGTAGCAGTTGGTTTTTCAAGAGCCTTGAGCTGCTCTATATGACCTTTAACAACCTCAGGTCCCATGCACATCTTTTCATAATCAAATGCCTTGGCTCTGATTGAAAAGAATGAAGCATAATATGCTAAAGGATAATTGATCTTATAATATCCTACTCGCCATCCCATCATAACATATGCTGCAGCATGAGCCTTAGGGAACATGTACTTAATTCTTTCGCAGCACCATATATACCAGTCTGGTACACCATGCTCTGCCATTTCCTCTTTCCATCGTGGCCAGTCCTTACATTTTCCTCCGGCAACCTTTCCTTTTCGTACCATTTCCATAATACTGAATGATTCGGCCGGATCCATTCCCTTACTTATCAGGTAAATCATAATGTCATCACGACAGCATATACAGTGTGCAAGGTCAGCTTTTCCTTCTGCAATGATGACTTCAGCCGTTCCCTGCCATACGTCCGTACCATGACCCAATCCTGAAATTCTAATAAGGTCCGTAAGTGTCTGTGGCTTGGTTGCCATAAGCATGTTAATAACGAAATCTGTTCCAAACTCCGGCAACCCCAATGAACCTGTAGGACATCCACCTATATCAGATGGCTTAATTCCTAATGCATCAGTTGTCTGAAAAAGAGACATTACCTCCTTATCATCAAGAGGGATAGTCGTCGGATCAAGACCTGTCAGATCCTGAAGCATCCTGATCATTGTAGGATCATCGTGTCCAAGTATATCAAGCTTTAATAGGTTATGATCTATTGAGTGATAATCAAAATGTGTAGTTATAATTGTGTCATCCTTTGGAGGATGCTGAATAGGAGTGAATGAGTTAATATCCTCTCCATTAGGTAGAACTATAATACCTCCTGGGTGCTGACCTGTTCCACGTCTTACGCCAACACAGCCCAAAGATATACGGTTCATCTCACATGAGCGTTTAACCATCTCATGATCTTTATAATAACCCCTGACATAGCCAAGAGCTGTTTTATCAGCAAGACCTGTAACAGTTCCTGCTCGGAAGGTTTGACCTGCTCCAAAAATTACTTCTGTATATTTGTGCGCCTTAGACTGATACTCCGAAGAAAAATTAAGGTCAATATCTGGTTCCTTATCTCCCTTGAAGCCCAAGAATGTTTCAAATGGGATATCAAAACCGTCCTTAATAAGAGGTTCTCCACACACAGGGCAAACAGCGTCTGGAAGGTCACATCCAGCATTTCCAACATATGCTTTGATAACCTCTGAATCGAAATCAACATAGTGACACTTCGGACATCTATAATGTGCCGACAGTGAATTAACTTCTGTAATTCCGGCCATGAATGCTGCAAGCGATGAACCAACAGAACCTCTTGAGCCTACCAAATATCCATCTTCAACTGATTTCCATACCAATTTTTGGGCTATGATATACATAACTGCATATCCGTTACCGATTATTGAATCAAGCTCCTTTTCAAGTCTTGATTCAACTATTTCAGGGAGATTCTCTCCATATAATTCATGAGCCTTGTCATAACATATCTTTCTTAATGTCTCATCTGAATTAGGGATAACAGGAGGACACTTATCTGGGCGAACGGGGCTCATAACATCTATCATATCAGCGATCTTGACAGTGTTGGTTATTACCACCTCTTCTGCTTTCTTAGGGCCTAAATATTTAAACTCTTCAAGCATTTCCTCGGTAGTTCTAAGATATAACGGTGCCTGATCATCTGCATCCTTAAAGCCTTTTCCTGCCATGATGATTCTTCTGTATATTTCATCTTCAGGATTAAGAAAATGTACGTCGCAGGTCGCTACAACCGGCTTGTTAGCATCTTCACCAAGTTTAACAATCTGCTTATTAATTTCTATCAAATCGTCCATGCTATTGACCATTTCATTATTCTGGTCATTAATCATGAACTTATTATTACCAAGTGGCTGGATTTCAAGATAGTCATAAAAGTCTACGATACTTGCAATCTTATCTACTGATGCCTCTCCTAAAATTGCCTGATACAACTCTCCCTGTTCACATGCACTTCCGATTATGAGACCTTCTCTATACTGATTAATCATACTCTTAGGTATTCTTGGTCTCGAAGAATAATAATCGATGAAAGACGCACTGACTAATCTATAAAGATTTTCACGGCCTACATTATTCTTAGCTAAAAGAATAATATGATAATATGGCTGATGCTTAATAATATCAGGGCTTGTTCTACACTTTTCGTTAATCTTCGAAAGTGTATCAATTCCCATTTCCTTAAGCTTATGCATCATTTTAAGGAATATATGAGCTGTAGCTTCAGCATCATCTACTGCTCTATGGTGATTATCCAAAACAACACCCATCTTCTTACATAGAACATCTAAGGTGTGCTTCTTAGATTCTGGGAATAATACTCTTGATATACCAACAGTATCAACAGATGTATATTTAAAATCTATTCCTAAAAGACTACAGTTAGCATTAATAAAACCTGTATCAAATGAAGCATTATGAGCAACTAAAATACATCCTTCGCAGAATTCTACGAATGAAGGAAGAATCTCATCTATCGTCGGAGCATTCTTAACCATATCATCTGTAATAGATGTAAGATTAATAATTCTAAATGGGATTGGAACCTTAGGATTAACAAAGGTCGAGAATCTGTCTATGATTTCCCCATCCTTTATTTTAACAGCGCCAATCTCAATAATTTTATTCTTAGCTGAAGAAAAACCAGTTGTTTCAAGGTCGAAAACAACATATGCTTCATCAAGCCCCTGACCTTGGTCGTTGACAACTGTTTCCTTCATATCATCAACAAGGTATCCCTCGCAGCCATAAATTATCTTAAAGAAATCCTGCTTATCGGCCACTTCTCCATTAGCCTCGAGTTCTGACTTCTTTTCTCTCCAAAGATCATCCCACGTATGATTAGCGTCTGGGAACGCATGAACGACACCATGATCAGTTATGGCTATAGCAGGGTGTCCCCATTTATATGCTGTCTTAACGATTGCCCCCGTATCTGATATTCCATCCATATCAGACATCTTGGTATGACAGTGGAGTTCTACTCTTTTTAATTCTGAATTGTCTTTTCTTGATATTCTAAAATCAGATCCCTTTTTGATTCCGAATACCCTTCCGATAGATAATTCATCATCAAATTTGTCATAAGCAATAGGACCCTTTATTTTAACGAATGTACCCTTCTTAAGCTTGCCTAATGTAGCATCCACATCCTCATTGCTTACAAATATTTTAAATCTTAACGTATCTGTAAAATCAGACACATCAAACATAAGCATAGTTCTTAGGTTATCTCGAAGTGCCCTTGGGTCCGCAATCGCAACAATCTGTCCCTGAACCTGAACATCTCCCTGAGATTCAAGGACTATCGTATTCATTGGAACGAATTCTTCGTCTTCAAAATATCTGCCATAAAGGATATCAGGATTAGTCTCCATCTCTTTAGCTGGAGCTGGTTTTTTATCCTTAAATCTTCTTTCAAGTGTCAGCTTCTGACCAGATTTATTATCCTTAGATTCTTTTTTGTTTTCGTCTTTATCTTTGTTATGTAAACTATTATCAACAAAAGATGATATGTTTGCATTATCATTATGTAAACCATCGTCTATTTTATGTAAACTAGCATCAGTATCAGAACTATTTACAGTATTATCAAGAATTTGAGCATCATCAACGCCTTGTTCACTATCGTGATTATGTAAACTGATATCCTCGTTATAGTCATTCCTCATGTTTACATAACTATAGTCTTCATTATTCCTTGATTTCTTAAGCTCAACGAATTCATATTCGATATCAACCGGAACATTAAAACGCTCATTAAATATTTTTTCAAGAATTCGTTTTAACTCATCTTTCTTTAACTGAAGATAACCATTATCTTCAATCTTTAAATGCATGAGACTATCATTAGGGAATGTAATCTCTGCGTTATCATACATAGTCTTTTCTACAACACCATATTTTTCGAGTTCGAGTGAAATACTGTCTTTATACGCATCAAAAAGTATAGCTGGTGTATATGTATCAGAAAGACTATATCTTTCTAAAAGACGTACTCTTCCACTCCCTTTAACGAATAGCTGTTTTCTAAGTAACTTCTCAACACGATAGATAGAAGCCTTCGGAATTATGTGGTCAGAAGAAATATACACGCGAACTAAGTCTCTTGCTTTCGTAGCAGAGACTTGTGTTACTTCGACGTTCTCGAATAATTCCTTATTTCGTTTATCTAACTCAAGGTGTCTGAACACCTCCTGAAAAGTTTTTCCCATCAGTTATTTCCAGTTATCCAGTTCTTCTTTTAATACATCTAAAAGTTCATCTTCCGGAACCTTCTTAATTATCTCACCCTTTTTAATTAAAAGTCCTTCACCTATTCCTCCGGCGATACCGATATCTGCTTCCTTCGCTTCACCAGGACCATTAACAGCACATCCCATAACTGCTACTTTAATATTAAGGTCATAGCCTGAAACCATAGTCTCGACCTTATTAGCAAGTCCAATAAGATCAATCTTGGTTCTTCCACATGTAGGACAGGAAACAACTTCAATGCCGCCCTGTCTTAAGCCTAAGGTTCTTAATATAAGCTTTGCTGACTTAACTTCTTCTACCGGATCTGCGGACAAAGATACACGAATTGTATCACCTATACCCTGATTAAGAATAATTCCAAGACCAATTGCTGATTTAATATTGCCACTGTAGAATGTTCCTGCTTCTGTTATTCCAACGTGAAGTGGATATTTAGTTTTAGAAGCAATTAGCTCATGAGCCCTGGCACACATAAGTACATCCGAAGATTTAATAGAAATGACAATATTGTCATAATCTTCCTCTTCTATCATTCTTACCTTGTCCAAAGCGCTTTCGACTATTCCTTCAGCCGTAACACCATTATATTTTTCAACAAGTTCTTTTTCTAAAGATCCTGAGTTTACACCTACTCTTATTGGTATATTCTTAGCTTTAGCTGCCTTAACTACCATAGACAGTTTTTCCTGTCCACCGATATTACCCGGATTGATTCTTATTTTGTCAGCACCATTTTCTATGGCTAATATAGCCATTTTATAATCAAAATGAATGTCTGCAACTAAAGGAATATGGATTCTTTTCTTGATTTCACCAATAGCTTTAGCTGCTTCCTCATTAGGAACAGTGCATCTTATTATTTCGCATCCTGCTTCTTCAAGTTTCAATATCTGATTTACTGTCGCTTCGACATCCTCTGTTCTTGTATTAGTCATTGACTGTATAAGAATCGGATTGCCTCCACCTATTTTCTGATTGCCAATCTTTATTACTTTAGTATTATCTCTATACATAATCTTCCATCCTGATTTTAATATTTTTGCCTTATAATTATACAATATAAGGGACCATATTTCTATTGCTTGCGGACATCAAATCTTCTGCTTTCATACCTTGTCCCGTCATCATCATAGGCTATAACCTGAATCTTCATGTGATCATTTTTAAGTTCCTCGGAAGATATTTCGAGCCTTAGCATATCATCCACATCAAATACACTTCCTTCACTCATCAAAATATTTCTTTCGTCTGTATCAACTATATCTACCCATATATTGGAATCCGCGACAACTGAATCAGAACTAACAGCGTTCTCAAATATATTTTCATATATCATAGTGCCTGTACCCATTACTAAGAAAATAATTCCTAAAAGCCCCAGATAGTCCTTACTCGTAAGCCATATTTTCTTTTTAATTTCATATTCTGAATTATGCTTATTAAAATGAAACAATAATAAATGAAGTAAAAATGAACAACCAAAGAAGATTAGCGTAATCTGAAAATCCTTGGTTGTATATTCGTCTAATTCTTTTAAAAGGAGCGGTGTCACCAAAACTATTAATGAAACTAAATATGCTGTTACAACAATTACCTTTTTTAGAAAATGAAATATTTCCTCCTTTATTCTCATATTTTTACACTCATCGATATCCTTTAAGAAATCCTTAACATCCATATATCTGTCCTTAGGGTTAGCTAACATACATTTTGAAATTATTTTTTCAAGTTGTCTTGGATATGATTTGTCATATTCTCTTATAGGACGTCGCAATTCATTTCCACTATTATGAACACCTGTAAGCATTTCATGTAAGACCACGCCCATGCTGTAAATATCAGCAGCATAATTAGGTGTAGTCATTTTCCACAATTCAGGAGCTGAATATCCCTTGGTCCCATACACACCACACACCTCATTCCCCGAATGGGAATCAAAGAAAACTGCCCCGAAGTCTATAAGCTTAATTCTTCCATCCTTTGTTATCATAATATTGGACGGTTTCAAATCCCTGTATATCACCGAAGGATGAAGACTATGTAAAAACTGAATAATCTCTCCAATTTCATGAATCCACTTAACCGCCTTATCATAAGGAACTCTTTTATTTTTCTTTAAATATTCTTTCAACGTCATACCTTCAACATATTCCATGACAAGATATACGCTTTCATCTTTAGTTATTACATCATATATATTAGGAAATCCAAAAAAATGTACTTCTTTTAATATCTCAACCTCATTAAGTGATTCTGCTGAATATGGCATTATCTTAATTGCAACATTTCTTAAAAGTCTTGTATCTTTTGCAAGCATCACATTTCCGAAACCTCCTTCACCTATTGGGTGAAGAATTTCATATTTATCAATCGTCATATAATAATCCTCCTTATCCTAAAAGCATTTGATATAAATTGCTGACATATTATCTTTTTCACCGAGGCTTTTTGCCCATCTTGCAGCCTCTGCCAGTCTCTTTTCAATCTGACTCTCATTTTCTATTTCTCTAGGGTCAAAGATATACATTATATCGCTGATTTTTCTGTAAAATCCATCTGAGGCGATTAGGAAAGCGGTATTCTTTGAAATATATCCCGTTTTTACAGATGGTTCGAAATAACCCAGGCTTCCAACACATTTGTTAATGGATCCATCTGGATTAACATGCTTAACCGACAATTCCTTAACTCTTTTCCTTTTAATCTTCATAATCATTGAGTCTCCAAGATTAATAACCATAAACTGATTTTTATATAGCAATAACATTGAAAGAGTTGTCCCCATATTTTCATTCCTGTATTTACTAATATCTAAGAACGCTTCTGACACTTTGTAAAGTTTCCTAAATATAGGCTTTCTTGCTTTATGTAAACCATACCCTTTGTTTAGAAATGGAACAATTTCGTCCAGAATAAGACTAATAAGTTCTTCTATCAGATATCCACTTGCCTCTTCTCCATTATGAAATGACCCTATTCCATCGGCCACTATTCCAACCAAAAGATGTTTCTTCAAAAGTGAAATATCTAAAAGCGAAAGAGAATCCTCATTCTTCTTCCTTTCACCTATATTCCAATATGCATTTGAAATAGTTATCAAATCATCCTCCCTTTTTTATTTTAGTTACGTAGGAAATCTGCCAGGAATTCCAGAAAAAAGAAAAATAAGATGTGTCTGATTATAGATAAGAAATTAAAAAAAATCCATTGTACAAAATGCCAATTTTTTAAAGTGGCAAATTGCACAATGGATTTTTAAGATTATCATTATTTAGCGAAAAAATTTCGTTATATCGTTAACAAAAACAAATATTACCAAAGCAAAAAGAAGGGCCATTCCCGCTAAATGCACGTATCCTTCCTTTTCTGGAGGAACTGGTTTTCCTCTTATTGCTTCTACTAGCAAAAATACCAAACGGCCTCCATCAAGAGCTGGCAATGGTAATAAATTCATAACTGCAAGATTAGCAGAAAGTAGCATTACCAGATTAAGCATAGACAAAACAACCTCTAAAGCACCATATGCTTTCGCAGTATCATATGTTTCATCAACTATCTTTACTATTCCAACAGGACCTGCCAAATCGTCCTTTCCAACCTGTCCCGTGAACAGCATCTTAAGACTATCCAATGTTGCTCTTAATATATATTCAACATTATAAAAGCCATATTTAAAGCTATCCAAGGCACCGCATTCTAAATACTTTCCGTTAGTAATTCCAATATAATATCTTTGATCCTGTTCATCGTATTTAGGTGTAACTACTGTGCTAATTTCTTCGCCATTACGTTCAATTACGATATCCATCGGGTCACCTAATGAATAAAAAGAAGTAAACGAAACTTCAGTACTTAAGTGAATTGAATGCCCATTAATCGACTTAATAACATCACCCACACGTATCCCTGCTTCTTCAGCTCCAGAATCAGGAAGTACCTTTTGGATTTGTGGTATAACCACACCTGTACTTGCTGCTAGAATCACACCACAAATATAAGCAAGAACAATATTGAACAAAGGACCTGCAAGTGCTGTAGCGAATCTTCCCCATACAGGCGCATGATTGAATGATCTGTCATTTTCAGGATCTATGACTTTTTTCTCTTCGTCACCTTCCTCTTTTGCCTCCAATGGATCCATCCCCTCAAATACACAGGCACCACCAAAAGGAAGCAGTTTTATTGAGAACTCTGTATCATCTCTGGTCCACTTTATTATTTTAGGTCCCAAACCAACGAAGAACTCAACTGCATGAATACCATTTTTCTTTCCTACTATGTAATGACCAAATTCATGTGAAACAACTATTAAACTGAATATTATCAAAAATATAATAATTGAAACTATCAAAATAATCCTCCAGAATTATCTTCCCTTTATATATTCGTAAGTTTCTTTTTCAACATTTAATATATCATCAAGAGATGGATTATCAATAATCTTGTGGTTATCCATAGCACCACGTATTATCTCATATATATCAAGAAACTTTATCTCTTCATTAAGGAATTTCGCAACTGCCATTTCGTTAGCAGCATTGTAAACTGTAGGCATACTACCACCCTTATCCATAGCCTCATATGCATATTTCAATCCAAGAAATGTATCGATATCAGGTTCCTCAAATGTAATGCTTTTCAGGTCAAAGAAATTAACCCTTTTTCCATCCATAGGACGCCTGTCAGGATAAAATAAAGCATACTGAATTGGGAGCTTCATATCTGGCATTCCAAGCTGAGCCATAATTCCACCATCAGCGTATTCAACCATGGAATGAATAATACTTTGTGGATGAATAACTACTTCTATTTTGTCTCTTTCAACACCGAACAGCCACTTGGCTTCCATTACTTCAAGTCCCTTATTAACTAAAGACGCTGAATCTATTGTAATCTTCTGTCCCATAGCCCAGTTAGGATGCTTTAATGCATCGAACTTGGTTTTGTTCTTTAACTCATCTTTAGTCATTCCTCTAAATGGCCCGCCAGATGCTGTTAACAATATTTTCGAAACCCTTTCCCTGTTTTCGCCATGCATAGACTGAAAAATAGCACTATGTTCGCTATCAACAGGAAGAATAGATACATTATATTCACTGGCAAGAGGCATAATAATATGTCCTGCAGTAACCAGGGTTTCTTTATTAGCCAATGCTATATCTTTGTGCGCTTTAATAGCTGCAACAGTTGGTCTTATTCCAATCATTCCAACTATGGCAGTAACTAGAACATCAGCCTCTTTCATCGTAGACATTTCTATCATGCCATCCATACCAGAAAGAACTTTAACATCCATATCCGCAAGTCTTACCTTAAGGTCCGATGCGGCCTTATCATTTCCCATAACTGCAATTAATGGATTAAACTCTCTAACCTGTTTTTCCATTAAATCTACGTTATTTCCTGCGCACAAACCAACGACCTTTAAATCACTATTATTTCTTACAATATCAAGAGTCTGTGTTCCTATTGATCCTGTAGAACCTAAAACAGCTATATTCTTCATGTCATAATCCTATATCTTTGTACTAAAAATCTAAAGTAATAATAACGATAAAAGATATATCATAGGTGCTGTGAAAATAACAGAATCAAATCTGTCCATCACACCGCCATGTCCTGGAATAAGTTTTCCATAATCTTTTATTTCCTGATTTCGCTTAATTCCCGAAGCAGCCAAATCTCCTATCTGGGAAATAACAGCTCCTACTGCAGAAATAATTGCGAACATAAGTGTCATATTTTTCTCAGGAACATCACCCGCCATTACGAAATATCCGAATGCAGCTCCTGCAAGCGCTGAACCAACGACACCTCCAATAGCACCTTCAATTGACTTTTTAGGGCTAAGAACTGGTGCTAACTTATGCTTACCAATCAGCATTCCAACACAATATGCCGCAGTATCACACACCCATGAGCTTATGAATATCATCCATACAACATGCTTTCCATAAGGAAGTTCACGTGTCAGATACAAAAAAGTCAGCATTAATGGCGCATAAGCAATACAGAAGAAGCTCATCATTATCTCCTTCGCATCATGCTTAGGAAATGTAAAAACATACAGTGCCATAAAAAGAATAAGAATAGCAACTATTGCTGATATGAGAAGCATTCTCTCAGCTGTAAAAATAAGTACTGCATAATATCCTAGTATGCTGATATATCCAATCAATTCCAAATCAGAGAATGGACCTATAGCCTTCTTTTGATTACTGCCATCAAGCTTACAGCATTTCATTAATTCCCTGTATGCGATTAAAGATAATAAGAGTGTTGCACCTGCTAATACATATCCACCTGGTATAATTACTGCGAATGCCAATGCAACCAAAACTGCACCACTAATCGTACGAGTTATGAACATTATTTTCCCTCCGTAAGTCCACCGTATCTTCTATCTCGGTGATTGTATGCTTCTATTGCCTTAATCAATTCTTCTTTGCTAAAGTCTGGCCATGCAACTTCTGTGAAGTACATTTCTGTATATGCCAGCTGCCATAATAAAAAATTACTGATTCGAAGCTCGTTACAGGTTCTGACCAGCAAATCTGGATCCGGCAGTTCCCATGTATCAAGATTATCATTAAGAATTTTTTCGGTTATTTGGGATGGATCAAGAGTACCTTCCTTAACCTGCGATGCAATTCTTTTAACTGAACGAATTATTTCATCTCTTCCACCATAATTGATTGCGATAGTAAAATTCATTCCATCGTTGGTTTTAGTGGCATCTTCAAGCTTGGCGATTGCCTTTTGAAGATCCTCATCAAGTCTTGTCTTGTCACCTATTACTCTACATCTGACATTATTTTTATTAGACTTCGCAATACAGTTCTTCATATAGGTTCTAAGAAGCTTCATAAGAGCTTTTACTTCATCCTGAGGTCGATTCCAGTTTTCAGTACTAAATGCATATACTGTGAGATACTTAATCCCCATATTAGAAGCTTCTTCCAATATATTCTCAACCGTTTTGGCGCCTTCCATATGACCATAGTTTCTTGGAAGTCCCTTAGCCTTAGCCCATCTTCCGTTTCCATCCATTATGATAGCAACATGAGCCGGTATGTTTAATCCTTCTAACTCTTTCATATATTCCACCTTGCACAAAAGGAGCTTGATTAGCTATGGCAACCCCCTGTCAACATAACCTTTCAAGCCCCTAAATAATCATATAATAATTAAACAGTCATGATTTCCTTAGACTTATCATCAGCAAGCTTATCAATATCTTTAACATATTTATCTGTAAGCTTCTGTAATTCATCCTCTAAATCGCTAATCTGATCTTCTGAAATTTCATCTGTCTTAGACAGCTTCTTAAAAGCATCGATACCATCACGACGAATGTTTCTAATCGCAACCTTACAGTCTTCTGCCTTCTTCTTGACATCCTTAGTCAAATCCTTACGACGTTCCTCAGTAAGTTCAGGGAACACCAATCTGATTACTGCACCATCATTAGAAGGTGTAATACCTAAATCAGATGTCATAATTGCCTTTTCGATTTCTTTAATTAATGACTTCTCCCAAGGCGCAATCTGAATCATTCTAGGTTCTGGAACTGAAATATTACCTACCTGCTGAAGAGGAGTAGGTGTTCCATAGTAATCAACCTTTATCTTATCAAGAACATGTGGGTTGGCACGTCCAGCTCTGATTCCCTGGTAATCAGATTCAAGATGTTCAACACTCTTAGCCATCTTCTCATCATATACTTTAATTTTCTCGTCCATCATAACCTCCCAATTAAACCGTAACCTTGGTTCCCTTGAATTCTCCCTTTATAGTATTAACAATACTATTAGGTTCATTCAATCCGAATACCCACATAGGCATCTTATTATCTCTTGCAAGAATTGATGCTGTCATATCAACTACCTGAAGGTTCTTCGCTACAACCTCGTCGATACTTATTTCATCATATTTCTTAGCGTCCTTATTCTTCATAGGATCTGAATCATATACGCCGTCTATAGACTTGGCAAGTAATATAACCTCTGCATCTATTTCAATAGCACGAAGAACAACTCCTGTATCTGTACTAAAGTATGGATGACCTGTTCCACCTGCAAAGAATACTACCATTCCCTTGCCAAAATATTTATTAGCTCTGTCCTTTGAAAACAGCTTAGTGAATGAACCACACTCAAATGGTGTAAGAACAGCCGTCTTCATTCCAACACTTCTAAAGATTTCAGAAACATAAATACAGTTCATAACTGTAGCTAACATTCCAATCTGATCAGCTTTAGTTCTATCTATATTCTCAGATGTTCTGCCTCTCCAGAAATTGCCTCCGCCAGTTACTACTCCAATTTCATATCCAGCATCAACTAACTCCTTAACCTGCAAAGCTACTTCTCTTACAGTTGCTTCATCGAAACCAAAATGCTTATCTCCTGCCAGCGCTTCTCCGCTAAGCTTCAACATTATTCTTTTCATGAATAATCCTCCGAATTATTATTTCATCTTCTTAAGTTCTTCAAAGAATGAAATAGGATTAACCTCAGCGTAGCACTGAGAGCACATACCTTCGATAACAGCTCCATTATTAATCTGAACTGACTTAGACTTAATATTACCAAGAACGATTGCTGTCGAATCTAAGATAACTGGACCCTTAACATCGATATCACCCTTAATAGCTCCAGCGATAACTGCTGATGTAGCGTATACATTTCCGATGATGGTTGTTGACTGACCAATCTTAATAGGTCCCATACTCTTAACTTCACCTGTAATCTTAGCTCCATCTGCGAAAATTTCTGAAGCTGAAGAATTACCCTGAATGCTTCCTGTAATATCTAACTTACCAAGAGCCTCTACATTACCAACAATACTTCCTCTGATTTCCAATGAACCTTCTGTAGCCATGTTACCATTGATAATCATTGATTCCATAATTGTTGAAACCTCATCACTGGCAACTGTTCTTTGAATTGTAGGAATTGGCTGTGAAACAACTGGTGTAGGAGCTGGCATTGTGTACTGCTCAGGTTCTTCTACTACTGGAATTGTTTCTTCCACAACTGGGCTTGCTGCTGCCTGCTCAGCTAACTTAGCTGATTCATACTTCTCATCAAGTCCTTCCAAAATATCAGCCAAATCATCATCTATATCAGATTCAAGATCAAGATCTGCATCATCAAGCTCTGCATCAATATCTGCGAAATCTTCTGCCTTTAATTCTTCCTCAACTACTTCTTCCTTAACTGTTTCAGGCTCCTTAAAATCGCTAACTGCCTGTGATAAATCTTCTTTTAAATCTGAGAAAAAGCCCATTAATTAATCCTCCATATATATTTTGCTAAAATGCCATATCTTTAATCAAAAAGTAATTGACTAAAGACTAATCTTCCACTAAATAATCCTCATCTATTGTATCACAGGAAACCTCATTTATAAAGGACAAATTCACTTCTTTTTCGGCCTCCTCAAGGGCTTCCTTAAGACCTCTTACAGCCTGAAAAGGAAGAAACTGCTTCGCCCTTTGTGAAACATCCATTTTGGTTCTTGGCATTAGGACAAGGCCCCCTTAATATCTTCTCTCATGTCGATAACTGCAGCACGAGAAGCCTTAGCAAAATCAACAGGACTGAATGACGAATATTTTTCCTGCTGATATGCAGCAATAATTCCTCTTGAAGAGTTAACTATAGCTCCTAATCCATCTTCATTGAAGAAATGAACAAGATCAGCACCTTTTCCGCCCTGTGCGCCGTATCCTGGTACGAGAATGTAGGATTTAGGCATAACTTTTCTTAATATCTTTCCCATTTCTGGATATGTAGCACCAACAACAGCGCCAACATAGCTGTAATCATCTCCCATACAGTCCTCGCCCCACTTGGCAACCTGTTCACCAACTATTTCATACAATGGGCGATTATCCTTTTCTGACAACTTCTGATCCTGGAATTCGCCACTACTTGGGTTAGATGTTTTAACCAGTACAAAGATACCCTTATTCTCTTCCTTACACACTTTGATAAAAGGATTAACTCCATCTGAGCCAAGATATGGATTAACAGTAACAAAATCCTCATCAAATCCATAATATGACTTGCTTCCAACCAAAACCTTACCTAAATGGCCAACCGCATAAGCCTCTGATGTTGATCCGATATCACCACGCTTAATATCTCCGATTACCACTAAATCCTTTTCCTTACAGTAGTCAACTGTCTTTTTAAAAGCAACAAGACCTGGAATTCCAAACTGCTCATACATAGCAATCTGTGGTTTAACTGCAGGTATTAAATCATATATGTTATCAATTATTTCTTTGTTATAAGCAAATATAGCTTCAGCTGCTCCTTCAAGTGTTTCACCACATTCAGAAAATGCTTTCTTTGTAATATGCTCAGGTATGAACTTCATCATAGGATCAAGTCCTACTACTATAGGAGCTTCTGTCTTTTTAATTTTTTCAACTAACTTGTTAATCATTTTATATCCTCCATTTTATATTTTTCTTTTACTTTGATTTATTAACATGCTGTACAGGAATTGTATCATCAGTTATTGGAAGAAATTCTGAATCTCCTCGCTGATTCAATCTTATTATTATCTCTTCTAAAGCATTCAATGTACTCTTTTTATCCAACGCATCATGCATCAAAATGACGCATTCGTCATATTTATCTATTGTTCCAAGACAGTTGCTGACTATTTTTTCCTTAGATAATCCTCCACTCACAGCATCATCTGCAGAAACATTCCAGTCAAAATATCTTATTCCCTGTTCATTTAGATAATCTATAAGTTCGTCCATTGGGACCTTGGAAACCTTATTAGAGCTTCCTCCTGGGAATCTATATAATCTGGACCACACTCCAGTTTCCTCATAAAGATATTCCTGAAGCCTCGTCACATCATTAATGAAGCTTTCCTTGGTTGCATACACCTCACTATACTTATGAGAAAAAGAATGCATTCCAAGAGAATGTCCTTCATCCACAATCCTTTTATATGCTCTGCTTGCGAATTCTCCAGTTTTCCCCAACACGAAAAATGTTGCTTTAATATTATATTTATCAAGAATATCAAGGATTTTATCTGTGTTGGCACTTGGTCCGTCATCAAATGTAAGATATATCTTTTTCTTACTGTCAGTTGATGAAGTGACATTTTCATTTTTATTCGAAAAATTTCTTATTATATCTACCTTAGAAGAGGTATACACCCCTGATTCTATATCATATTCAGTTTTATCTAAATTCTCATCCAAAGAAGAATTGTCAGTACTATCTATATCCACCTGACATCCAGTAATCAAAATGCATATGCATGCCAGCAATACACTCAAAATACGTTTCATTTTTCACCTGCTAATCCTTACCATTCTAGCACAATGGCCTAAGATATTTAAAGCCCCGTCTTACGACGAGGCTTTATCTTTAAACTGTAGCAGTTTCTTCTTTAGTGACTTCATTTAAGCTGTCAACGAACGCCTTAATTCTTGAAGCATTTACATATTTTTTAGTCTGCTCACCCTGTACTATAACAAGTGTCGGCGCCTGCATAACTCCATACTTGGTTGCAAGCTCCATATTCTCTTCAGCATCTATCAAAATGTAATTGATGTCCTTTAAATATTCCTTCGCTAATTTACAATTAGGACATGTTTTTGTTGTAAAAAGATATATAACACTTTCAGGCTTTTCAACTGTAACAGTTGGTTCAATCTTATCAAAGTCAGAAAGAGTAACTACTGAAGTAACAGGACGCTTCAATGTTGAATTAGCAATATCATAGGTCTTTCTGTTTGAATATTCCTGAAGCTTACCATCATTCCAGTTGGCTACTGGTCTGTAATATCCTGTAATTCTACTGTAAACTTCTGTCTTCTTTCCACACTTTGGACACTCATGCACTTCCCCTGCAATATATCCATGTTCCTTACAAATTGAATATGTAGGAGACAATGTGTAGTATGGAAGCTTATAGTTCCAAGCTATAGTTTTGATAAGATTAGCTGCAGCCTTCCAGTCTGGAAGCTTCTCTCCAAGGAATGCATGGAAAACAGTTCCTGAAGTATACAGTGTCTGAAGATCATCCTGAATATCCAGAGCGTCAAAGATATCAGCTGTGTAATCAACAGGAAGATGTGATGAATTAGTATAGTATGGAGTATCTCCAAGTTTTCCAGCAGTCTTAATTGCTGGCCATCTTTTCTTATCATGCTTGGCAAGTCTATAGGTAGTTGACTCAGCAGGTGTAGCTTCGAGATTATATAAATCACCGTACTGCTCCTGATAATCTGAAAGTCTCTCTCTCATATGATTAAGAACCTTCTTTGCGAATTCCTGAGTCTTCTTATGTGTAAGGTCTTCACGAAGCCAGTTAGCATTTAAACCAACCTCATTCATACCAATAAGACCAATAGTACTAAAGTGAGAATCAAATGAACCTAAATATCTCTTAGTATATGGATATAAGCCCTCATCTAAAAGCTTGGAAATAACCTGACGCTTCATCTTCAGTGATCTTGCAGCTATATCCATCATATGATTAAGTCTCTTAAAGAAATCATCTTCATTAGCAGCTATATATGCAATTCTAGGAAGATTAATTGTAACAACACCTACCGAACCTGTGCTCTCACCTGATCCAAAATAACCACCAGATTTCTTGCGAAGCTCTCTTAGATCAAGACGGAGTCTGCAACACATAGATCTTACATCTGAAGGCTCCATATCAGAATTAACATAGTTGCTAAAATATGGTGTTCCATATTTTGCTGTCATTTCAAATAATAGCTTATTATTCTCTGTTTCAGACCAGTCAAAATCTCTGGTAATTGAGTATGTTGGAATAGGATACTGGAAGCCTCGTCCATTAGCATCACCTTCAATCATAGTCTCGATGAATGCTTTGTTAATCATATCCATCTCTGCCTTACAGTCTTTATACTTAAAATCCTGTTCAACTCCACCAACAATCGCAGGCAATTCTGCCAAATCGTTAGGTACAGTCCAGTCAAGTGTAATATTACTGAATGGAGCCTGTGTTCCCCATCTTGAAGGTGTATTAACACCATAAATAAATGCTTCAATACACTTCTTAACTTCTGAATAAGACAAATTGTCTGCCTTAACGAATGGTGCAAGATATGTATCAAATGAACTGAAGGCCTGAGCTCCTGCCCACTCATTCTGCATAATACCAAGGAAGTTAACCATCTGATTACAAAGTACTGAAAGATGAGCTGCAGGTGCAGAAGTAATCTTTCCTGTAATTCCACCAAGGCCTTCCTGAATGAGCTGCTTAAGCGACCAGCCTGCACAATAACCTGTCAGCATTGAAAGATCATGTATATGAATATCAGCATTACGGTGAGCTTCAGCTATCTCTTCGTCATATATTTCTGACAACCAGTAATTAGCTGTAACAGCACCAGAATTAGAAAGAATCAGACCACCAACAGAATAAGTAACTGTGGAGTTTTCCTTAACACGCCAGTCTTCAACCTTAACATAGCTGTTAACTACATCCTTATAATCAAGGATGGTTGACTTCATCGTACGCATCTTTTCTCTTTGCTTACGATAGAGGATGAACGCTTTAGCTGCCTCTGTATATCCGGCCTGTTCTAAAACCTTCTCTACGCTGTCCTGAATATCTTCTACGTGAACACCGTTATCCTTAACCTTTCCCTGAAAATCTGCTGTTACTCGAAGAGCTAACAAATCAACTACGTCATTGTTATACTGTACATCTGTTGCATTGAATGCTTTCATGATAGCATCAGATATCTTAGTTAACGTAAAATCTGTTACTTCTCCTCCTCTTTTAATGACCTGAAACACGTCTGACCTCCTGAAACTGATTGAAAATCAAAAATTTTGATGAATTCGTGGTTGTTTTTGATAAAACACCACATGTAAAAAGAATATCATTTCGTCATCGACGTGTCAATGTAAAAACACAACATATTGTGTTTACATAATTAGTTTCACATAATATATTGTGGTTTGTTATGTAAATCAAATTTTGCAAAAAAGCCCATTTTAAAGCAAAAATGAGCACTCAAAATGAGTGCTCGTAAAAATAAACAAAATTGTTTAGATATTTTTGGTGATTTTGACATCAGATACTATCGTGTCTTCAAAAAAGCATATTCGCGCTTCGCATTTTCATCATCCGGATAAATTTTCAAATAACCTTCTATCAATACGCAAGCCTTCTTGAAATCTCCCATATACTCGTATGCTACGATTTCATTAAATTTAAGCGTCTGAGTAATTGTATTTCCCTCTACGTTCATAGCCTGCTGAAAAGCACTTAATGCACCTTCATAATCTTCCATCTTCATCTTACATAGACCTAGCTGATTTAATACTTCTGCAGAATTTCCACCAGCATTAACGAACGAGCTGTATACTGAAATTGCATAATTAATATCACCTAAAGTTTCATAGGTCTTTCCCAGGAATAGAACCGCCTCATATCCTTTTTCATCCTTAGCCTTCTCAAGATATGTTCTGGCAGACTCATAATCCTCCAGATAGAAGCTTATCTGTCCCTTTTCATAGCTTGACATCTTCTTGGTTCCAGATTCCATTGCCTTCGTAAGATAATTTACCCCAACATCCTTATAACCATTTTGTGAAAGAATTGAGTAAATCTGAATAAGCATGTCATAATTGTCAGGAGCAAGACCAATAGCCTTATCAAAATTCGACATGGCAAGATCAATCTCACCACGTTCAGCATGAAGAACGCCGCTTAAAAACAGAGCATCAACCGCATCCTCATCCATCGCAAGAATCGAATTATACACATCAAGAGCTTCTGATACCATTCCCTTTTTATAATATGCTGTAGCAAGATAATAATTAATATCGTAATCCATCTTATTAACTACACCATTAGACAACGATAATGATTTAATGAATGCTGAAATAGAATCGTCATATCTTCCCATTCCAAGCAAAGCTATTCCTTCTGCTCTTGAAAGTATACGTTCATCATCTCCATCTTCTCTTGCGTATGAAATAGTCTCTAAAGCTCCCTGATAATCAAATGACTCAATCTGCTCGAAAGCTTTGGCAATATTTTCAGTTGAAGAAGAACCGCATCCGGTAGTTGACATAATTAATATTATGGTAACTACTACCATGGTCATAATTCTTTTCATTTAATAATTCCTTAATCCTTTAGGATAATGATTTTTAATTACATTAGATGATGACTTCCCGAATCCAACCGAGTAGCCACCATAATTTAATAAACACCATCCTTTTTTAGATTCCCTGTTAATAGTCTCTCCCCTTAAATACATTAGAGTTTCATCATACGAAAGAGACACACTGTTATTAACATCACTCTCATCAAGTGCAAGTGCAAGAGAAAGTGATGGTTCAAATCTATTCTTTTTTAGTGTACCTAAATGAAGTCCCAAGCGCAAGACTTTAAGTTTATCTAACGACGGCAGTTCTTTAGGAGCTGCATATAACTCATCTCCGAATTTAATGAATTTGTATTCATGTACTAATATATTCTCTAATGGTTTATTGAAAAATTCTTTTGAAAAATCCATGAATTCAACCAGATTCTTAGGATTTTCTGCGTCCTTTTCTTTATCCTTCCTGCCCTTTTTGGTATCCTGCCTGTTCTTTTCTTTCGCAACATTTTCTCCGTCGCCTATTTTTTCAAAAACCGCAAGGAAATGTCCTTCTCCTTTTATTTTATGAGGCCATAGCTTGTCCATTTTAACAAGCTTCATATCTTTATATTCATCCAAAAACCAATTAACGTTATTTTCATCCTCATCCTTAGAAAATGTACAGGTCGAATATACCATTCTCCCGCCACAGGAAAGCATCTTATAGGCACTATTTAATATCTCCTTCTGCCTCTTAGCGCACATGATTACATTATCTAAAGACCATTCATTAATAGCTTCTTCATTTTTTCTGAACATTCCTTCTCCAGAGCATGGTGCATCAACCAGTATTCTGTCGAAGTATTCATTAAATTTTTCCTCTATCTGCCATGGTTCATGCGAAATAACTACGCAATTAGTTATTCCCATTCTTTCAACATTTTCAGAAAGATTCTTAGCCCTTAAAGGATAAGGTTCATTAGCAAATAAAATCCCCTGCCCTTTCATTTTGGCTGCGATCTGAGTAGTCTTACCTCCAGGAGATGCACACAAATCCAGAATTTTCAAGCCTTCTTGGACATCAAGCTCCTCAACCGGTGCCATAGCAGAAGGCTCCTGAATATAATACACTCCCGCTGAATGATATGGATGTTTTCCTGGTGGAAGTAATTTGTCAGAATCATTTATTTCTAATCCTTCTATATAGAATCCTTCTGAACACCAGGGAACTTTGTCCTCATTTTTTATATTCCACTCATTATTATTTATGAACTTATCAACCCGGCCTTTGAGGGTATTGACTCTAAGTGCCTTGATACTGTCTTCTTCAAGAGTCTTTTCATATGAAGAAAACTCGTCCGCAAGCTCATCTTTTATTCTGTTAATATATTCATTCTTTAATTTCATGATGTCAGTATATCATATTTTTTGAATTTGCATTCTGGCATCTGTTAGCTTAATATAAAAATATATTAGCGAAAACCAAAGGAAAGCTGCCATGGATTATAAAAATATTGATTTTTTAAATTCACACAATAGCATAGATAATCTTGACATTGATAGTCTGATAAATGATTTAGCCTTTGATACCGAATCTGACTATCCTGAATCATATGAAAATGAAAAATCCGATGACAAGCAGAATAATGTTATAGAAGAAGAATCCGATTATCCCGTAAGTGTATTCTTCATAGATTTGTCCAAGACATATATGAACCGAATATCCTGGCAGTGGCATCCTAAAATGGAAATTATCATCGTCAATCATGGAAAACTTAAATTAAGCACACATAAATCGCATGTCATACTGGGAGCAGGTCAAGGTGCAGTGATTAATTCCAACATTATTCACAGCATTGATCCCGTTGACAATGATACTAACGTGAGTTTCTATTCAACAATGTTTTCTCCAGCCTTCCTGTTCGGGAAAAAAGAGTCATCATTAAGCGAAAAATATCAGTTGCCTGTAACAACTAACAAGCATTTTCAATATCTTTCAATAGATGAGAATGACCCAAACGAATCCGAGCTATTGGATTTAGTTAACGGTGTTATAGCCGATAATATAATCAAGCATTTTGGATATGAGCTTTCAACCAAATCCAAGCTATGCAGCTTTTGGATAAAGTTATCTTCTATGATAACACCGGCTACTACTACTAAAAAAACTTCAAAAGCAGCTACATTAGACGAAGCAAGAGCAAAAGAAATAATAACCTATATTGAAAGCAATTATTCAAAAAAAGTTACATTAGATGAGATTGCTGAATATGTTCATCTGTCCAAAAGTGAATGCTGCAGATGCTTTAAGCGTGCACTTAACTTAACACCAGTTGAATATCTGATGAAATATAGAATATATCAGTCCGCATTAATACTGCAAAATGATGAAAAAATGCCAGCTTCGTACCTGGAGCTTTCGAACATGGTTGGCTTTAATAATGCAAGCTATTTCAACAAAGTTTTCCGTGAATATATGGGATGTACGCCTTCTGTATATAGAAAAAAGGTCAAATCAGATCCTGGATATGATCCTTTTAACAGCACGGCTCTTTAACTAATTATTCCAGTATCAATATTTTTAAAACGTATTGCTATACCAGACTGTAACGAGGATATCCCTTCAAGCTTTTTCCCAATATCAAAGAGCTTAAAGGATGCATTTGTTAAGTCCTGTTTCTTATATTCTGATCCTTTAATACTAATATGCATTCTACTAGATGCATCTGAAAATTCCTGAACCTGATTTATCAGCTTTTTAGATGTATCCAGCATTAATGAAGACATGTTCTCAAGTGCCACATAATTAATATCAAGAATTGCATCCTTTGATATTGTTGGAACGAATCCTTCTTTTGTTCTAATACTGTTAATAAGCTTAGTTCCCTTTGGCCCCATTACCAGAGATTTAAAAATCGCTGGTGTTCCAAATGCGAAGAATTCCAAAAGATCATCTTTTGTCACATGCTCGTGTCCAAGGCCACTCCACCTTCCTTTGTTCAAAATCTCGATAGTTTGCATCAGTGTGGCGGCGCATCCATCCCTTATATTAGGATCAAGTTTCATTATGTCATCAGACAGGGATGATACATATTCTCCCAGTATTCCTCTTCTAAGTACATATTTATTCTTATGTGGTGAATAAGAGATACATGCGTTTTCGTTCTCATCATAGCTCAAGGTTCCGAACATTCTAGTTATATCGTGATACGCAGCATAATCATTCGTTTCGGATGGCGTTTCAACTAAAAAAATGTGGCTAGATAATATGACTGAATTACCTAAAACACTTACGAAATCATTCTGTCCATTTATTCCATATATTTTGGAAACTCTCTCATCATATTCTTCTTTGGTATATTTTTCCTTCCATTTATTTATAGCCCTTTCAGAATGTCCCTGACCATCAATGGAATAGCATTTATCTATTAATTTTGAATTCTTCGAATCCATGGTAATATACTGAACCTTATTGCCGCCCTTGGAATGTCCTGTAGTAATAAGCCTTTGGTTTGATGTAATATTATGCTTTAATACAACTTCGTCAAAGTATTTAACTGCCTCCTCCTGCTGAGTTGTCACCTCCTCAGTCATCCCATAACCATTATCAAGCCACTCTCCATCCGCTGTTCCTCTTAATGCCACATATATAGTATTATTGTCTTCGCTCTCAAAGCATGCCCCCCTGGTCCCATCGTTATATCCCATTTTTATAGACTGGCATGATATTTTAAGTTTTCCTACCTCATCATAAGAAACAGCCTGACTTAAGATGGCATATTCATTAGGATGAGAATCAATCACCTCCTGATGATTAATTCTCATACCTTCCATTATTTCGCTAAGACTTTCTCCATCATTGGCATTCTGATAATCAAAATACATATATGTATCAAGAATCATACTGATTTCTGTTTCTGTTAACCTGTCCTTCATACTCAAGAAACTATATTAGCATTCATTGATGCACCCAATTCGTTATTCATATTCTCTGCCTCCTGATATGATCTGGCCATTTCCGAAAGATCCTTTGAATGCTCACAAACCATTCTGTATAGTTTATCCATATCTCCTTGAAGCGACTGAAATTTGCCCCCATATGTCATAGCTGCTTCTCCTGACCATACTCCCTTTAGTGATGACACTAAAGAAAGCATCTCATCTGTAAGACTGCTCATCTGACTTCCCAGCATTCCGAACTCTTCAGATGTTGATAATAATTTTTCTGGTGTAACCCTTAATAATCCATCCATATACTGTCTCCCTTCTATTCTTAATTAGTAGCTTCTTGAAGCTGCAAGCTCCGCCGCACGTCTTTCAGCCTCTTCATATCTTTGGGCAATCTCCAACAGAGCACTCACATACTGTTCAATTAGAGAAGAAAACGCATCCATCTGTGATTTATCTCTTGAAAAAGCCATATGGAACGCCGATTTCGCTTCGCCCTCCCACATTGAAGTTAACTCTACTTCCTTATTTTCAAGTTCATTTTCCTTTCCTTTAAACTGTCCGTTAAGCTCGCCAAGTGCTGCTGCCTTACTTCTTATTTCTCTTGATGTCACTTCGAAAAATCCCATATTTATCCTCCCATTCTAATAATTTCTAGCTGAAGCCATTTGCTGATTATTAGCCTCAGCAGCTTTTAATATACTTATCTTCGAACTAATCTCACTTATTACTTTGTCTATAATGTTAAGCTCACTTATAAGGTTTTCATTGATACCCTGTTCATACCTTAAGGCCCTGTCTGACGATTCACTTCTAAAGGCATGCATGGTTCCTTCTATGTGTTCTACCAAAGACTCGTCAGTAACCTTTCTCATTAGTGATGCTATCGATTGTAATTCTTCAACTGCTTTAATTGAGTTTTCAAACTGCACTTCTAATGGATTCGTTAATACCATCTTTATTCTTTCTCTCTGTCCTTTCATAATCAGCTGCTATTACCTTTAACTTCTCAATATGTCTTCTAAGATCAAGCATCTGTTCATCTATAGTTGTCTTATGCTCCATTGCCTTGGCCTTCACATTTTCCACCCCCTTACATTCAAGATACTGGTCAATTTTCAAAAGAACATCGCTCATGTTACCTGTTTCCTTAATAACACCCTCCAATAAGAGTAAAAGGTCATCCATCGCTGCATATATTTCTTCAGAAACAACCTTAATTTTGATATCCATATTCACCTTCTTTTCACTTCATGAAGACATTCATGAAGGATTCTATACCTTTGTAGACAGAATAAATCTCCATAACCTTGTCATTCACATTTCTTTCAAGTCCACATACTAAATTCAGGTTCGCATCTATTTTTTCAACACAATCGTTAAATTCTTTAACCCATGCATTTTTCGCCACACCTTTCCATGATGTCTCCAGTCCATCAACTACAGATTTCATCATAAGCAAGTAATCAGTAACCTTAGTAAATGAATTTTCGAAAGCATCAGCCCTGTTCAGATATTCATTTCCGTCCAATACTATTCTTCCTGTCAATCTCTTCCCTATACCAGAATGAGCCTGTCACCATTAATAGTTCCCTGCTCCTTCAAAGGTCTTCCTTCCTCTAAAAATTCACCCATTCTGTAATTAAACAGTTCTCTTTTTGTAACTTGAAATATCACCTTCTTTTCTCTGGAAATTAACTCTTCGATATTCTCTCTTAGAGTCCCTGCATCAATTCTCTCATCCAGTTCAAAATCAAAGACATCTTCAAGTGGTGGAATCAAAACATCAACCATCATTAACCTCTTTCTCTATCCTTTCTCAATTTTTTGTTTTTATTAGTCTTCCTCAATATCTTCATCTTCAAAAAGACTTAAAAGCCTTATCTTAACCGTATGCTCTCTTCCTTTTATTCTTAACAATCCTTCATTCTTTTTTAACGGCTGATTAAGCTCCGAAAAGCTAAGATCATTGAAGCTTAGTAATCTCGAGGACATTGGATTATTACCAACATATATTCCGCTTTCATCCTTTAAATACTTTGAAAGAGTAGCATCCATCATTAAATCTGAATCCCTCAGTGGATCGAATATTCCAATCAAAAAATCCGGTTCATTACTTATAAGATGCATATCTTCGGAACAAACCACCTCACATCCTTCTAAAATCTCTGGATACCTGTCTATAGTCATTTCAACAATTTTCATGATTTCCAGAGCAGTTTTTGAATAGTCACTTATCAAAAATGATATTCCACCAGTAACCTCTATACCTCTTAGATACCCTGTTTTCGCAGAATAGCCGATAGGTATTATTTTCTTTTTGATACATTCTTTAAATTCATCAGAATCAATAACAGCATGAATATTACGGTTTTCCGGGATAGATGGAAAAAGTCTCTTTCTGTTGATAGGTTTACATAAAGTACATCCTTCTTTTTCATAAGACTTAACCTGCGCTATCTGGCATTCAAATACATCGTTATTGATAACTGCAAGAGCTCTTCCCGGTGTATCGGGCTTGGGAAGCACCATCTTGTTACTCATTCTGAGAATGTCCCTGTATGAATATCTGTCATTCATTTCCATTGCTATTGTGGTCTTAACTACTCCCATAAGCTTAGTAGAAAAATCCGAAAGCAGACTTCCTGTTGCAACTGTATATACTCCTCTTCCTGGTCCATCCTTTAATAGCTTTTCAATAAACGAAGCTCCATCATCTCCAAGCTTTGAATAAAACGAAGCGAAATTATCTATTAGGACAAATAGATTCCCTTTATCCTTTTCCTTTAACCTCTCTTTGTACTTTCGTTTTAAGTGATACATGAAAACAGCTATATCTTCACTTTTATTAACTCTGCCAATCAGATTAGACGATTCATAATCAAGCAATGAGTTATCATTAATATCTATTAAAGCAAGCTCATCATCTGGCTTTAATACATTAATAATTGTGTTGAGAAGGGTCGTCTTCCCACTTCCTCCACGACCAATGACTATAATGCTGCCATCCTTCTTCGGGGTATAAAGATATAGTCCCTGCCTTTGATTATTCGGATCATCATATTTACCAAGTATATAGGTGTCTGGTTTACATAAAATCCCACTAATATCCTCTTTGTCAAGTTTACATAATTCCAAATCCAATTCCAGGTAATCACCTATAGCATTGGTCCAAAGCTTCTTTGCTCTGCAATTACCGGAAATTGAGTTTACATAATTCACCACAGTATTCAAAACAGTTATATCTTTTCCATCCGTACCTTCTTCTCTTTTAGGTTCAATAGACTTTTTATTAGCATTATCATCAAGAAGATATACCTTGGGCTTAACCTTCAACGCAGGATTATAATCATTCCCACAATAAGCTGTCTGAAATCTGTCAAAAAACGTATTATTTCCAATTTCTATGTAACACTGTCCTGGAGAAGTAAGGTATGATGCTTCAGGACGATGGAGCATATCCATACTGTCTTGTCTGTCCTGTACTCTTAAACAAAGTTTAAAATTGGAATTACTCCATATTTTGTCATCAACTACACCTGCCGGCTTTTGAGTAGCAAGGATCAAATGAATCCCAAGCGATCTTCCTACCGCTGCTAAGGAGATAATTTCCTTCATAAATTCCGGCTCTTCCTTTTTTAATTCTGCGAATTCATCAACTATCAGAACCAGATGCGGCATTGGTTCACCGACTAGTCCTTCGCTATATTTTTTCTCATAACCATCTATATGATTAACGCCTATCAAAGAAAGGGCTGTCTCTCTTCTCTTTACTTCAAAAGTTAAAGCCTGCATTGCTCGTCTCATTTCATTCCCCGAAAGATTGGATACTGAGCCTGCACAATGTGGAAGCTGGTCTATAATATTTCCAGTTCCTCCCCCTTTGTAGTCGATCAGAAAGAAGTTTACATAAAGTGGAGAGTAGTTAATCGAAAGACTTATAATAAATGTCTGTATAAGCTCAGATTTCCCTGACCCTGTTGTCCCAGCGATCAATCCGTGCGGTCCATGATATTTCTCATGGATATCAAGATATGTGATTTTGCTTCCATCCCTTAATCCAATAGGGACTTTTATTCTGTCCCAAGGCTTGTTTTCACTCCAGTTTTTCTCAATCTTCAAGCTCTCTATGGCGGAAACATTATACATATCAAGAATATCAACAGAATTGGGGATTCCAGTTTTTACAGCACTGTTTTCTGACACTCTTGTCATAACTTTCAGACTTAGTCGCCTGGCTTCATCAAAAGAAACCCTCTCTGAATCAGAATATTTCCCTAACTCCATTATTTCCTTTACAATTCCTGGCAGATTGTATTTCTTTGTAAGAAGTATTACTGAAGTATTCTCATTCGCCTGTTGAAAAAGGCTCTGATACTGCGTCTCATCACATATGAATTCATCATCCAGTATGAACACTATCCATTTAGTATTATCAGAGCTTTTAATGTGCTCGGATAATTCAAGAAGAATATTAAGGCTACCGGATGCATCTGTTCCTGCTAATCTCTTTTCATTATTATTGGTAAAAAGATGTGGAATAAATTTGATGCATTCAAAAAACTTCCTCTGATACTCGTTAGTATTATTTAAAAAAATGCATACTTTAACATCAGACGGTGAGGTATACGAAGTAATCTGCAAAAACATATTTAGTAGAATTTCATATGTTTCTTCCAGAAATCTAGGCATGCATATTCCAAGAAAAAATGTATCCTTAAAATTCACCCCTATAGGACAGCCATCAATGTACTGATATTTTTGGACCAGTTCTCTGGCCTTCTTCTCTTCTACAGTCTCGAATAGATTTCTGCTTTCACCCTTAATCCTGACATTCACCTGAAACCTAATTTTTCCTGTTCCAAGCCTTACGAAAAGGAAGTCATCATCCTCTATGAATCTTTCCTTAATAGAATCAAAATCGTCATCACTAATTTTCGCCAATGATCTATACTTACCAAGCATCAACTCTCTATTTTCGCTAGCCAACTGGCCAAGATACTCATCTTTATTGTCAAGATAAGCAGCATATTCCTTCTTCATTTTCATAACCTTCTTTTCAAAGGAGCTTTTCCTGAAAAAATAGTTATTAATAGCCCACATTGCGCCTAAAAGTGCAGACGTTCCTCCCGTTATAAGACCCATATACAGAAAAGCTTTATTATTTCCATATACCCTTGATCCTGCAAGTGCCATTAAAAGAATAGGCAGAACCATGGTAAATGATGGTCCAACACTAAGCCACAATGGCTGGCCTTCAGGTTCATTGATATTTTCCATTAAAAGAATATCAACATCCTCCGTGTGCAATATCTTACTTATATTTTCTATCTAACAATTCACCTCCCTTACCTTTTTTGATTCGTTGCAACACGCATATCTCCATCAATTGAGTAAACAAGAAGATACTTTCCAAGATACATAAGCCTTAACCCGTGAAGCTTTAAAATCTCTCCATATTTAAACCTCACAGGCTCTTTTTCTTCCAATCTGTAATAACACTCATGATTTTCAAAGTAGATATCAAGAATATGGGAACTAATTAGATTTTTGTATTGATAAAAAATATCAGAAATGAAAGATGAACCTATAGCTAACGCTGGTTCCTTTAACAAAGATATACATTCTGTAGACCTGACAAGTTCCATAACTACTCCTAACCTACCACGTCTTATTAAATTTTCTCTCGTGAAAAATGCTTGAAACAAGCAATGAAATGTTAACCCTGAAAAGATATTAACATTAACCAAAGGTTAAGTCAATACCTTTTCAGAGAATTTTGTATTAATTGAATTTAAGCTTTCTGTACTGCCTGATAAGATATGTATTTCCCATAAGCGCTGTAAGCACCCATGAAAAGCTGTACAGTAAAAACAAAGACTGAATTGTATGATAATGTGCGAAAATTGTGTATATCCATATAATTCTGAATATAACTGAGCCTAGAATAACTACTATTGTTGGTATTACTGTCTTACATATTCCTCTGCAAAAGGCAGTTGCATTATCCATGAAGGATGACAGACAGTAGGACAAAGACATAATCATTATTCTAAGTTCACCTGCCCGAATAACCGCTTCATCGCTGGTAAACATCAATAGAAACTCTCTTCTTAATATAAGCTGCATAAGTCCTAAAATGAACGCAACAGCAAAAGAATAGAGAGTAGTAATAAGATAGGTTTTCTTAATTCTGTCTTTGTTTCCAGCTCCATAGTTTTGGGCAACGAAGCTGGTGCAGGCTGTATAGAACGCTGCCATCATATTATAGACAACAGGATCAGAATTAGCAGCTGCCGAATTACCTTCAACATAAATGTGATCAAATGAATTAACTGCACTTTGGACAAAGAGATTTGCTATGGCAAACAGCGAGTACTGCATAGCAGATGGAATACTAATCTTCATGATTCCAAACAACATATCTTTGTCACAATGAATATCATGTACATTAAGCCCAAAATCCTTATCAGTCTTAATTAATGCCCTCAAAACTAAAAAAGCAGAAAGATACTGGGCAATTATGCTGGCAAGTGCAACTCCTGTTGACTTAAGATCAAACCCTAAAACAAACAAGAGATTAAGTAAAACATTCAGTACACCGGCGATAGTTAAATACCTTAATGGCTTTTTAGTATCGCCTGCTGCCGAAAGAACAGAATTTCCATAGTCATACAAGGAAAGTGCTGGTGCCCCAAGCATATAAATTCTGTAATAGGTATTCGCTTCAGAGATTAGCTCCTCTTTAGTTCCAAGAAGTCTTAATATATCTCCAGCAAAAACCTCCGAAATAACCAGAATAATAAGTCCCATTCCAAGGCATAGTATTATTCCTGTATGTACACATGATTTTAGACTTTTCTTCTCATCCTTTCCTATATAGAGAGCAGTGAGCGCATTAACGCCACTACCAATACCTATAAGCCATGCTGTAGTAAGCGCTATAAGAAGTGTCGTCGATCCAACCGCGCCAAGCGATATAGGACCTGCGAACTTACCCACTACTGCCACATCAGCAAGATTAAATAAAACCTGTAGAAGGTTAGTAAACATTAACGGAATGCTAAATAAGAAAATACTCTTCCACAGATTACCTGTTCGCATTTCCATCTTAACTTAACTTCCTCGAAAGAAAAATCTGGCACATAATACTAAGTGCTATAGCCACAGCTCCAATGATATCAGTAAGGATTGATGGCACTATCAGTAAAACACCTGAAACCACTAATGCTATTCTGATAACAGGATTAATTTTTCCCTTTAAATATCCCTCAAGACCTGCGGCAACGCCAAATATACCAACCAATGCAGTTACTGCAATTCTTATTACTTCAACAGCTGTTGTATCGATAATTAAAAGCGCAGGACTATAACAAAATACATATGGAACAATGAATACTGCTATTGCAAGACGCGATGCATTAAACGCTGTCTTCATAGGATTAGATTTGGCAATGGCAGAACCCGCGTATGCTGCAAGAGCAACAGGAGGTGTAATATCTGCAACTATACCGAAGTAAAATACGAAGAAATGAGCTGCCAGTGCAGGTACTCCCATTCTAATTAAAATTGGAGCACATGTAGCTGCCATAATACAATAATTCGCTGTTGTTGGAACTCCCATTCCAAGGACAATACAGCAAAGCATTGTTAGGAAAAGTGCAATAAATAAATGATTATTAGCAACAGTAATAATTCCGTTAATTAATTCATTCGCAAGACCAGTCATTGTGATGGATCCAGAAATAATACCTGCAACACCACAGGCTGCTGCAACTGTTATAGTACTCTTTCCTCCAGCTTCCAAGGCTGCGAAAAATTTCTTCCCATTTATTCTGTTATCCTTGTCAAACAAACTTACGAATATTGAAATGATAATTGCGAACGATGCTGCCCTTTGCATGGTCATGAAGTTTCCGGAAACCCATACTACAAGCATCACCAATGGGAGCAAAAGATATATCTTTTTAATTAGCTGCGAAAACTTAGGAAGCTTCTCCTTAGGTATACCTGAAAGTCCTAATCTTTTAGCCTCTAAATGAACGGTTATGAAAATACCAGCAAAATACATAAGTGCTGGAAGAATCGCTCTTCCTAAAATGCTTGAATAAGGAACTCCAATAAAGTCCGCCATCAGGAATGCTGCTGCACCCATGATTGGAGGCATAATCTGTCCACCTGTCGAAGCTGCAGCCTCTACTGCACCTGAAAATTCGGCCTTATATCCAGTTTCCTTCATCATAGGAATTGTAACTGATCCTGTGGTAACTGTATTACCTACAGATGAACCTGAAACCATACCACACAAAGCTGATGATATAACTGCAACCTTTGCTGGGCCTCCGGCATACTTTCCGGCAACTGAATTAGCTAACTGGATAAAGAAATTCGATATTCCTGTACGTTCCAGGAATGCACCGAATATTATGAAAATTACTATATATTTTGAACATACATTAACAGGTGTTGAGAAAATACCTTCCTTAGTGTAGAAAAGATTTCGTACGAAATACGTTATTCTTCCCCAAAAAGATGGATTAGTAAGCCCAAAGAATAATGCATATAAAATAAAGAATAATGCCACACAAAGAATTGGTATTCCAACACATCTTCTGGTAACTTCAACCAGAGCCAAAACTCCAAGCACTCCAATAACTATCTGAAATGGAGCAAATCTTGTTCCCTGCTGAATTATTCCATTAGCATTAAATGTAAAATACAAAAACGCTGCGGTTCCAACTGCCATCATAAGAATGTCATACCATGGCATATAGTTTTCTCTAACCTCACCCTTCTTTGCAGGATAAATTAAAAATCCCATGAGAATTATCATAGCCATGAAGGATGTTAATCTTATTTCCTCTAAAAACGTAGCAAAAAGTGTCACATAAATGCACCAGAGCGAAAACAGTACAGTAATAGTTTTAATAACAATCGCTGGTTTTCCTGTCCATACTCTCTGATTTGATTCTCTGTCATATTTTTTCATTATTGAATTTACATCCTGTGTAGAATTCAATGTTGAATTTCCTAAATTAATATTACTCATCGCTCCCCCTACTCTTCGGTATTAACAGTTATACCATGCTCTTCATAGTATCTGGCTGCGCCCTTATGGAACGGAGCCGCCATACCCTCTGTTGCTGCGTCGATTGAAAGTTCTTTTCCTTTGGCATTCTCAACAGCTATCTCGTCCTTATGATCGAATATCGCTTTGGTAAGAGCATATACTGTATCATCATCAAGATAAGCAGAAACAACAACAGTTGCCTTTACTGCTATAGTATCAACTGGATTTTCCTGACCTGGATAAGTATTGGCTGGAATTTCCTGAGAAGCATAATATGGGCATGAAGCCAGTATTTTTTCTCTTAATTCTCCATCAATATTGATTAAATAAACACCATTAGTAGTTGCAAGCTCTGTGATGGCAGTTGTTGGAGGTCCTGCAACTATGAAAGCTGCCTTAATCTTTCCATCCTTCAACGCTTCCTTACTATCCTCGAACGACTGATACTGAGGCTTAATATCATCAAGCGTAATGCCTGCAGCCTCTAACACATCGACTGCATTAAAATATACACCTGAACCTGCTGCACCAATTGATACACTCTCACCTCTTAAGTCTTCAACAGACTTAACATTTTCATCCATAGTGATTAGCTGAACTGTCTCATCATATAATCCACCAAGGACTCTAAAATCATGAGTTCCACCATCCTTTTCGAAGGATTTGGTTCCTTCCCATGCATAAGCCATAACGTCAGACTGTGTGAATCCAAGCTGGAAATCTCCATCCTGAATCGACTGAAGATTAACCTTGGAAGCTCCAGTTGACACCGCTGTCACTTTTACTCCTGCATAATTAGTCATATACTGAGCAAGTACTCCGCCGTATGAATAATATGTACCTGCAGTTCCACCTGTTCCGAACATCATTCTTGAGCCGCCACAACCTGTCAGCAAGAACGTACCCATTATACTAACAAGCATTAATGCTATAATTTTCTTAATACTTTTCACGAATAACTCCTACCTTCCTTAAATTACTACTCGAATAGTCGTGCAATCATATCAACACATGTATCATAATCAATGACTCCTGTATCAAGACAAATGCTGTAATCCTGAGCCTTGGATATTTCACGCTTCGTATACTCTTTATAATATTTTTCTCTAAGAGCATCCTTCTTTTCTACATACTTTCTGATATCATCACAAGGTTCCTTGATTAGTGACTTAGCTCTTTCCATTCTCACATTCATACTTGCGTACAAAAATATATCGAACGACTGAATTCCAGCCTCATGAAGAATGCAGTTACCACATCTTCCTACTATAATGCATGGATTTTGGGCAAGCTTAATCATCTCTTCTTTCTGCGCGCTAAATATCGCATCATGAGAGCTTGTATAATCAACAATGTTATTAAGCATAGACTTAAGGAATATTGAAAAATCACTTATTTCTTCGCCTTCCTTATCTATTTCATCTTCTGAATATCCACTATCTTTTGCTGTAAGTCTTACGAAATCTCTGTCATACCACGGAATCCCAAGTCTTTTCGAAAGCTCCTTGGCTATAGATCTTCCACCTGCACCATATTCACGGCTAATCGTAATTACAGGCAATTTACTAATATCTGCCACTTTAATTCCTCCTTTTATACCCTCATACTTAAATTCAAATAAGTAAAATTAAGTCAAAATGTGTTCTATAATTTTAGCATAAAATAAGAGAAGACGCCAATATTGACGCCTTCTCAAATCCCTTATTTTATCCCTAGTAATTTCTTAAAAAATTGAATCGAACATATTTCCAGATGCTTTAGCTGCAGGATTAAATGATCCTGTCTTAGTATAAGTACTAGCCTTAATTGATTCGTAGTTTGCCTGATAATCAATCATGGTAGCCTGACTTGATACTGAATATGCATAAGAACCTGCTCCCTTAAACAAATTCTTAACTGCTCCAACATCAGCCTTCTTAAAAGCTTCCTCATCAATGGAAAGTTTCAAATCATCACCTATCTTCAAGCCTGCCTTACTAAGTAAATCCTTATTAGATTCAGTAAGACTAACCAAAGAATTAGCTTTCTTCAAAACCGCTGTATTTTCTGTAGCATCAGCTTTATCAATTAAATTATTGTAAGAAGCTGTGAAATCCTTAAGCTTTGATAAATATGCATCCTTGTCATCAGACTCAAGCTCGAGCATAGCATCTGTTTTCTTCTTAAGATCTTCTGCTGCACCCTTAACCTTAGTCAAGTCCTCTACATCTGTTGAAGTCTTAAGCTTGTTCTTGTTAACATCAAGCTTAGACAAAGAAGCATTCGAATCACCATCCTTGGTATAGTAGGCTTTCATTAATTTTCCATAGCTTCCGTTCTTAATTGATGCATAATCAGATAAGAAATTCAAATTAGAATTCGATGAGCCAATGCTGGAAAACAATGCTGAATAATTAGTTTTTGGTTGAATACTAATTCCCATATAGCCTCCTTTCTTAACATCCTTGTTAACTAATAATAGTTTAGTCCATTTTGAGTTTTTAATCAAGTACTATAGTACCGTTTATGTAAATTTTTTCTAAATTTTACCCATTTTTGTTATGCACATTTAACAGTTAGACTATAATGTACTATAATGAACTATTATATGACCATAATATAATTAAGCAATTACATCAATAATTTATAATGAAGTTTGCAAAAACAAAAAACCTTGAATCAATCAAGGTTTTCGCATGCAAGAGAAGGGACTTGAACCCTCACGAGATTGCTCTCATATGAACCTGAATCATACGCGTCTGCCAATTCCGCCACTCCTGCAGATTAACTTACGAACGCTGTTTATAAGCTAAATCGCAAATTTCATTTTATGAGAAAGGATACATTATGTCAAGACAAAACTGGAAACCTGGAAATATGCTCTATCCATTGCCTGTAGTGATGATTAGCTGTCAAAGAGAAGGTGAAAAACCTAATATTATAACCGTAGCATGGGCTGGCACTATATGCTCTGACCCTGCCATGGTATCTATTTCCGTAAGAAAAGAACGATACTCTCATCCAATCATCAGCGAAACTGGTGAATTCGTTATTAATTTAGTAACTCGTCCTCTGACGCTTGCTACAGATTTTTGCGGAGTGAAATCTGGCAAAGATATAGATAAGTTTAAGGAATGCAATTTAACTCCATTCGCCTCTAAAGTGGTTAAGGCACCTGGCATTATGGAGAGTCCTGTTTCCATAGAGTGTAAGGTTAATAACGTAGTAGAGCTTGGTACGCATGATATGTTTGTCGCAGAAGTTGTGAATATATCTGTTGATGAAAAATATATGGACGAAAACGGAAAGTTCAATCTTAATGATTCTGATTTGATTGCATATTCTCACGGCGAATATTTCACTCTTGGAGAATATGTTGGAAAATTTGGTTATTCTGTAAAGAAAAAATAAAGGAGGAATTTAACATGAGTATAATAGGCAACATTTTATGGTTCTTACTCGGTGGATTCGTAAGTGGAATCATATGGACTTTTTATGGAATTATATGGTGTATAACAATTGTTGGAATTCCTGTTGGCGTTCAGTGCTTTAAATTCGCAGGCTTAGCCTTCTTTCCTTTTGGAAAAGAAATAGTCTATGGAGGCGGAACTCTTAAACTATTATTAAACATTATCTGGTTGATCACTTCTGGTATTCCTATGGCACTGGCATATGCAGCATGGGGCTTGGTTTTGTGCATCACTGTTATAGGCGTGCCATTTGGCTTGCAATTCTTTAAATTCGCGAAGCTCGCTCTAATGCCATTAGGCGCTGAAGTACACTAATTTTGAATTTACCACAACAAAACTAAAAAAGAGGACAGTTTCTTATGAACTGTCCTCTTATAATAATTACAATCTTATTCAAGCCAAAGTGACACTCCTTGTACCAAAGAACCGTCCCTAAAAATATCTCTCAAGCATTCCCTTAAGAGCCTTGCCATGTCTAGCCTCATCGCGGGCCATCTCATGAACTGTATCGTGAATTGCATCAAGGTTATTTTTCTTTGCACACATAGCAAGATCGAATTTGCCCTGTGTAGCACCGAACTCACAGTCAACTCTCCACTCAAGATTTTTCTTAGTAGATGCTGTCATCTTACCTTCTAAATCTGATCCTAATAATTCTGCGAACTTAGCAGCATGCTCAGCCTCTTCGAAGGCTGCCTTTTCCCAATACATAGCGATTTCTGGATATCCTTCTCTTGCTGCCACTCTTGCCATACAAAGATACATGCCAACCTCAGAGCACTCACCTGTAAAATTAGCCATAAGCTGCTCTAAAATATATTTTTTATCCTCTTCGCTAATATCATTATTATTCTTAACAGTTGACGCATATACACCAAACTCATGCTCTGCGGCGAGTTTAAGCTCACCCTCAACCTTAGTAAACTTTTCACCACTTACGTGACATACTGGACACTCCTTTGGAGCCTCATCACCTTCATGTACATAACCACATACTGGGCATACCCATTTTGCCATCTTTTTATCCTCCTTTATTTCACTTTAAATTGTCTATATATCAAAACATTTTCTATCTCTTTTTTATTTTAGCACAAAAATATAGTAACAAGAAACAATATATGCGCCATTGGTTTACATAACTTACAACGATATGTCTATTCCAGCACCTTCCATTCCTAAAGAAACCTGTGGCACACCTTCATGTGAGACAGCTGGTACAGTTATATTTCCACTCATAACAGGAGCAGAGTTTCCTGACAGTTTAACAGGTGCTCCTCCTGCTTCTTTCATCTTCTGCAAATGATCAAACACCGCTTTTAGATATTCAGCGTCAGCCTTAACCATATCCTTCATTTCTTTATTACGATGCTTAATCTTCATCATTTTTAGATCCTCAGGATCCATATCTTTCTCACTAACCGTCAGTTCCTCTGTCAATTCCTCGAAGCCTAAATCCTCAAGCAGTTCCTTCATCCCATCAGCCAGTTCTTCGAACATGTCTGTTGCCATATTTCCAATAGAAGATAGTATTTCATTTTCAGTGCGTTCAGTTATGTCAACCTCGTCATCCCCTTCATATTCTTCATATTCGTATTCTTCATCTTCATATTCTTCGTTTTCAATTTCATCTTCCACCTTAGATCCAAGACAGACTCCACCCGTCTTGGCCATTTCTTCTTCCTCTAAATGCTTCGCCTTTTTCTTAGCTACTCGTTCCATAGCTTTAGCATGAGCAATAGCTGCGTCAATTTCCTCGTTATCATATCCACCCTGCTCTTTTTCACGTTTCAGGCGAAGTGCTTCTCGTCTAGCCTGGCTTGCAGCCTGCTTCGCAGCATTAGAGGTTTTACTTCTCAAAATTTTCGAAGAAAGATTCTTAAACTGATACTTTAACTTTTTAAGTTGCAAGGAAGTATCCTTTGACTTGATTCTACCGCTCCTCAAGGATTCAGAATATTTCTTAGTATCATCTAGTATCGAAGTCTCTTTGAGTTTAAGAGCAAGCCCCTGCCTTGGTGAATTATCACCTCTGGTCTCTTTTTCCATCTCAGAAATCATACTATGAACTTTCTTTATATTTTTATTTGTATATGCCGAAGAGGCAGGTTCATTATTCGCCCCTGCCTTTCTGGCATTCGTATTACCCAAAGAAGTTTTAGGTGCACTATGATTAGTTATAACACCTGTTGAATTCTTCACATTCAATACATTATATGAACTTCCAATAGTATGATTAATCGTGTTCATATTATCCTCTAAAGTCTATATTCTGACCTATGCTCATTTCAGATTCTGTCAATACACTGTTACTTTTTTCGTTAAAGCTGAATTCTTCTATCTTTTTCATCAGTTCTTCTATCGAATTAGCACTAATTGTAACTAAATTTTCGTCTTCATCTTCTGATACCTTATTATTATCAGAAGCCTTCTTTTTACCTAAACGCTCTGTCTCTTTTTTCTTCTGGTTTCTTTTAGCTTCAGCTTTTGCTTCAGCCTTTTTCTCGGCTTTTTTAGCTTCCGCTTTCTTTTCTATTCTGGCCTTCTGATCAGCTGATGACTTCTTCAAAACTGCGAAGAAGGATGCTGTTCCATTATCATTAACCTCCATACCATAGCCTTTGACATTGGCACCTGATTTTTCCATACTTGCCTTCATCTGACTAAGCTCAGTTTTGGCACCCATTAATATACCTTCATACTGCTTCCTATATTTTTCATCGGTTGCCATTCTCTCTATTTTTTCTTCGTCAATTAATACTACTGTCTTGTATCCATTAGCGTACTTAGCTGCATTTGCTTTGGCATTTTCTTTTTCCTTGGAGCTTACTAAAATGAAATCATAATTTCCGAATTTCTTTTTTAAATCGTTATAATACTTCTTAGCTTTTTCAGAAAGTTGTGGCTCACCGACTGTTTTTCCATAATTATCCGCTTTACCCAACTTATTAGTCTTATCAGTCTCACTAATCTTATCTATTCCCATATTTTTGACATCAGCGTCACTTTTCTTATTGTCAGTTTTCTTTCCTATAGAGGACTGCGCCTGATATGCTCCATAACCGCCAACACCATTAATACCTGCCATCACTAGTCTCCCCCTTTAATCTACACTTGTAGGGGTGCCCCCGTACGAACACCCCCATTTATAAAACCAATGTGTAGTACACACACAGTTTTAGAATTTAAATGGAAATCGGAATTTTTGTCTGAAACGACATATAAATGAAACAAGAATACAGCTCTTAGATAACCTGTATCTTCTAAACAAAATATATCTCAATCCGTGAGAAAAATATAGCCGAAATCCATTTCGCTAAGAAACAAAAGAAACTTCTTCTATTTCTATATTGGATATCGGCTACATTTAATAATAACTTTATATCTTTCGCAAAATTTTGCTGAACATCTTACTGATTTTTTGGCACTTACTAATTCTAATTCCGCCCGACTTACTAGTCCAAAGTGACGCTCCTTGTGACAAAAGAACCGTCCCCAATAGGCACTTTGATGCTGCCCGAAGCGTATGGCCCATACTGATATGGTGAATACACAATATATACCGCATCACTTGTGAACTCGAAATTTGAATCATACGAAGCATCCTCATAGAAGCTATCATACATTTGACGATCCATTTCTTCATCATATGTTGGCTGTTGGAAAAACACTTCCGAATTCTCCAACCAAAAATCATATGATTTTTGGGCTACAATTTCCTTCAATTCCGCTTCTGAAAGTGGACATACATCCTTTAACGTAACAATTTTTGCATTATCAATATCAAATAAAAGGCAGGTATCAATTCCATATCCATGGGCACCTCCCCAGTATTCATAATTATTGAATGAAAGTGATATATATTTTTCGCCAACCATTGATACGAAATTAAAAGTTCTTTCAGTTTCGTACGCAAGATTGTTTTCTTTTAAATATTCGAACTCTTCATCACTTATACCCTCATCCTGAGAATCGGGATTATTATTATCATTCTCTACATTTTTCTCTTCATGCTCTTTTAGTGCTGCATTTAATTTGTCAGCATTCTTTACATTCTTAAATTCGAAGCTCTCTTCATAGTATAGATAATAATCATATCCATCCTTCTTTTGAGAACCAGAATCTTTAACAATTGCTCTTCCAAGCTCAATTCCTTTAATATTTTTATCATCTACCATAGTATCTGATGGAGCCTTTCCATCAAATTCTCCCTTGAACCAAACCTCACTATCATTGCTTTCATCAATCACATAATATGAGTCTTCAATAACATTAAAGCCATCAACACTACCCGCATATGCATAGGTTTCAGTTGACATTGGATTAAGCTTTCTGGTATAGAGTTTTTCTGGTGAATTATTTTCTCCTGAAACCTTAACTCTATAGAATTCATGCACCTGACTACCACTTCTGTTTCCACCTTCTATAGCATAAAAATACAGATAATCATCGACATACTTAATTACATCTGTACAGTGATTTTCTACTGCATCTATGAGAAGCTTAGATGTACCATCCTTTAAATTCACTAATACAATCCAGTTTTCCTCTTTTCCACTTTCAGAAGATGGTCCCATTATTATATGACTTGCTATAGCCTCATCCCCATTAATCAAAGTAAAATTGTTAATATATGTGTCAAGATGAACGGAATCCAGCAAATTAAGATTCTCATCATAAGAATCAAGATTATTGTTATCAACATCCATCAAATATATTTTTCCATAATTAGTAAGCTGATATACAACACTGTGACTATAATCTATTGTATTATGATTTTCGATTTCACTAACACGTTTATCTAAAGCTGTATATCTGTCATCCTTACTGAAGGAATCATTTAATGGATTATAAAATGCTACATAATGTTCAGAAAAATCCACATTATAATATTTAAAATAAATCATTCCATTATAGAAGCCGTCAAGAACCATGCCGACACCGTACTCCTGGGGCACTGATATTGTCTTTAAAACATGATTTTCATCAACATAATACAATGTCTTAATACTTCCAGAAGACGTTTCATACATTGTCGACAATGCCACCATCGCACCATCTTTAGTCTCTACGTAATCGAATAATTCTTTATCATTTGAAAGCTTGGCTAAAAGCTTATAATCATTTCTCGCTGCCAAATATATAGCTTCACTTCCAACTAAAATATTATCTTCAGTTATTTTTTCATAATCGATTCCTGTTTCTTTTCCATCATCTGCTTTAATACCTTCAGAAGAATCAGAAGAGGCATCATCAGCTAACAAAGCTTCACTATTTTCACTTTTCGAAGATGCATCGCTTGATTCTTCGGAACTGTCAGAACCCTTACATCCACTTATACCAAATAGTGTTAACAATATTAACATTAATGCTATGACTAATTTTTTCATCTAATCTCCTTTACTGCAACACCAGGCTTACTTCACCGGCTGTAAGTGTTTCCAATGTTCCATCCTTATGTCTGACAACCAGACCAAGATCTGAATCTATTGACTCAACCAAAACCTCGTCCCCACCTACTATACACACATTTCGTCCAATCAGCATTGAGCGATTAATGTATTCATCTTCGTATGAGCAGTTAGGGAAGCTTTCATATATTTTCATGAACTCCTCTACCATATAATAGGCAAGAGTTTTCCTTGCATCATTTTTCGAAATATTGGTTTTTAAATATTCATCATTGTCGAATATCGCACCAGCCCTGTTCCTAATTTCATCAGGGAATCCACCCTCCGGCTCGAAAACATTGATTCCTATACCTACTACTAAAAAATCTGGCACTCCATTCACTATATTAGGAGAACACTCTGTCAATATTCCCGCTATCTTCTTCTCATTCATGTAAATATCATTGACCCATTTTATCTTAGTGACACATGTGTCATCTTTTATTCTGTCTATAGCCCTGCATGCCGCAACTGCCATAATTGTGGTCAACTTAATTGCATCCTGAACTAAACATTCAGGATGCAAAATAATAGACATATATAAACCTGTATCAGAAGGTGAAAAAAACTCTCTTCCCTTCCTTCCTTTTCCCTTAGTTTGGCTAAAGGCTACAAGTGCCATATCCTCTAATGGATGTTCATTAATCAGAATATCATTAGTAGAAGTGACCTCGTTTTGAAACTCAATTCTCATAATCTGACAATTCCTTAAAAGTCATGTTTTTAATTAATTATGATTCCTTAGGAAGATCAATCTTAATGTGAACATCTGCTAACTGCTTAGGATCAACCTCTGATGGTGCTCCCATCATTACATCCATTGCTGTTTTATTCATAGGGAATGGAATGATTTCTCTGATACTTTCTTCTCCTGCAATAAGCATAACCATACGGTCAACACCAGGAGCAATACCAGCATGTGGTGGAGCTCCATAGCAGAATGCGTTGTACATAGCAGGGAACTTAGCCTTAACATCCTCCTCACCAAGTCCAACAATAGAGAATGCCTTAACCATAATCTCAGGATCATGATTTCTAACAGCTCCTGATGAAAGTTCTACACCATTAACAACTAAATCATACTGATATGCAAGTATATCTAATGGATCCTGATTATTTAATGCGTCCATACCGCCCTGTGGCATAGAGAATGGGTTATGACAGAATTCTAATTCTCCTGACTCCTCACCAATCTCGTACATAGGGAAATCAACAATCCAACAGAATTCATAACAGTTCTCCTTCATGTGGCCTTCACAGTTAGCACCTAAGAACTTACGAAGTACGCCCGCAACCTTAAGAGCCTCTAAATGCTTGCCAGCTGAAAGTCCAACGAAGTCTCCGTTCTTAAGATCAAGGGTCTTAATAACCTCGTCCTTCTTATCCTGAAGGAACTTAGAGATACCTCCAACGATTTCACCGTTCTCATCTAATCTGAACCAGTAGGTTTTAGCCCCTGACTGAATTTCTACATCTTCTACGATCTTGTCAATCTGTTTACGTGTAAGCTTAAAGTCTGAAACCTTAACTGCCTTCACTTCATTTCCTTCGAATGGTCCGAATTCCACGCCCTTCATAAGATCTGTTACATCTTCAACCAAAAGATCAATTCTTAAATCCGGCTTATCTGAACCATACTTTTCCATAGCCTCTGTATATGGAATTCTAACGAATGGTGCCTTGGAAGCTTCCTTGTATACTCCATATTTAGCAAATACTGGAGGAAGAACATCCTCAATAACTGAAAATACATCTTCCTGAGTTGCGAAAGCCATTTCCATATCAAGCTGATAGAACTCACCTGGAGAACGATCTGCTCTGGCATCCTCATCTCTAAAGCATGGAGCTACCTGGAAATATCTGTCGAAACCAGAAGTCATCAAAAGCTGTTTAAACTGCTGTGGTGCCTGTGGTAGTGCATAGAACTTTCCTGGATGATTACGTGATGGAACAAGGTAATCTCTGGCACCCTCTGGTGAAGAGCAGGTAAGAATTGGTGTTGTGATTTCAAGAAAATCATGATCAGTCATAGACTTTCTAAGCTCTGCAACAATCTTTGATCTTAATACTATTCTATCCTTAACCTGAGGATTTCTTAAATCAAGATATCTGTACTTTAATCTTGTTGCTTCATCAGCTTCCTTCGAACGATTAATTTCGAATGGCAACTCGTTGTAACGGCACTTACCAAGAACCTTAATCTCAGAAGGAACTACCTCGATTTCTCCTGTTGCTATCTTTCCATTCTTAGAAGAACGTTCTCTTACCTCTCCCTCGATTGAAAGAGTTGACTCATTGTTAACTCCATCAAGCTTAGCCATCATCTCTTCTGTCTCTATTACTACCTGAGTAACACCATAGAAGTCTCTAAGCTGTAAGAATCCAAGATTCTTCGATACCTGTCTTAAATTATCATAGAATCCAACTAAAGTTACCTTCTTTCCAGCATCCTCTAGTCTTAGTTCATTACAATTGTGTGTTCTTGACTGAACCATTGTTTACTGCCTCCAAATTCCTATTAGTATAAATATATAGAAAGCTTAAATATCAAGCTTTAACTCACCATTTTCCCATGCTTCCATTCTTTCCCTGCAGTTTTTGAACCCTTCAAGGATTTTAGGTGGGAACACTCCACACTCACCCATATTAATAAGGTTGAATGCTTCTTCCTTAGAATATGCCTTCTTATATACTCTGTCATTAACTAAAGCATCATAAGTATCAGCAAGCGAAATAATCTGGGCAGAGATTGGAATATCATCTCCCTTTATTCCATCAGGATATCCACCTCCATCATACTTTTCATGATGAGAACGTATAACCTCTCTTACTATCTTATCGAAATCTTCACTCCAGGCGCCCTTTAACTCTTCTACAATTCCAACGCCTCTTAATGTATGGGATTTCATATATTCATATTCTTCATTTGTTAATCTGCCAGGCTTTAATAATATAGTATCAGGAATTGCAACCTTACCTATATCATGCAAAACACATGCTGAAACTATCAGATCAATTGTTTTATTATCCAGATTATATTCAGGATACAGCTTGGCCATTGCCTCTGCCAAAATCTTGGTAAGTCCCTTAACTCGTCTAATATGAGAATGACTTTCCGGATTCTTAAACTCTCCAAGATTACCCATAAGCTCAATTATTTTATCATGTTGCTTAACTAATTCCAATGCTTCAGCGTTAGAATTCGAGGCTGAATTATCAGAAGAATCTGTATATTTCTCACATTTTTCTTTTGCTTCATATAGATTAGCGAATTTTTCTATTCGACTTTTTACTAAAGCCGAATCAAAAGGTTTTCGACTAAAATCCATTGCTCCTGCCTTGTAAGCAGCCTTCTGTGCCTTAAATGAGCTATCCTCCGAAAGCACCATGATAGGGAACGTATCGAACCACTCATTCTGATTAGTCGCTTCTAAAATAGAAACACAATCCATATCAGGATAAGTAAAATCCATCAAAACAGCACGAAGCGTTCCATGCTCTCTTCTTAATATATCTATGACCTGCTCACCAGTAGATGCCTCAAGCACCTTGAATCCATCCTCGAACAGTTCAACCAGAATTTCTCTATTGGCTTCATTGGAATCTGCAACAAGAATCTTATCTCGCAATTTTTCTCCTCCATGAAATATTATTACCTAACGCACCCTAATTGTTGTTTTTGTAAATGCATACTCTCTCATCAACCTTCTTAATCGTAACATTGCTGGAGAGTGTTGAAATAGTTCTCTTTCCATCTATTTCTATGATTATATTATCAAACAGAGTTCCGGTAACATTAATAAGAGCGTCACCTGTACTTGCTATCTGCTCAAGAATCTTAGCCTTCTCTTCATTAAGCTCTTCTTTATCCTTATTAACTGTATAAATAGCATTTTCAATCTTAATATACATCTCCATGGCATTTCTTATCTCTGCCGGATATTTAGCCTGGAAATCACTCTGACCTTTAAGAAGAACCGCAAGCTTATTATTTAAATCAACCAATGAACTCTCAATTCTCTTTTGTTCATCTCGCATTGCATCAGAAACACCAAGCTTGATATAGGTTCTAACCCCAAGATTATTACCTACATTACTTACATTAATCTCCGTTGCCGAAAATGCCGTTCCACCAAGCAGCAGGCCCCTTGTTCCAACTATATTGATTGTACCTTCCGAATATATATTGGAATTAAGACAGTAATTAGCCTGTATATTTTTACCTGCCTTTACATTAACTGATTCGAAGAATTTTCCTTCAACAGATCCCCCTGCATTAACAGAGCCTCTTCCTCCACCATTAACACCCTGCTTGAATACGACATCTCCCATTGCCATAATATTCGAATTTTCAACGAAGCCACTTATTACAACGTCACCACCTGCTGTTATAGTAACTCCATTACTTACATTACCTTCTATTATGACATTTCCCTCGAACTTAACATTGCCGGTTGTTGCAGGATTAACATCCTTAAGTGTCAAAACTGGAGAAATGTTAAGAATCTGTTTTCCGTCAAAATCAATCTTTCCGTCAATATCCGCTGTATAGGTTTTCTTATCAGCTGAGATTAAAATTCCCTTACCTCTAAGGGCTTTCATTTCCTTACCGCGTCTTGATGGGATTCTGTCACCAACCACATTATGTCCAGGTTCACCCTTTCCTGACGCATGGTAATATGCTAGTCTTTGACCCTTTTTAACTTCTTCATACCAGTCAACGTTCTGATAATCTACTGAACCGTCAGGATTCATCTTAGGAACCCTTACCTTCTTAGTGTCAAAGAAGTATTCATAATACCCATCTTCACCATCTATAGGAGGTTTTCCTGCTGCTATCTGAACAAGCTCTCCAAGATGCTTACCCTGAAGAAGATTATCCAGCATTCGTGGATCTATATTCTGAGTAACACCTGCAAGTCTTAGGGTTCTTAGTATATCTTTTCTTGTTACTACGCCGAAAACATCCCTGTCAACTTTAATAAAAGCTGTCATCTTGTCTGGAGAAATTTTAACTAAAACGCCATCTCTGTTGGCTTCTTCCCTTTCTTCATCAGACATGGAAGCAGAAAGAGCCGTTCCAAGCTCAAGTTCTTCTCGTATCTTCTGCATTTCCCTGGCTGGATACATTAATGAAGTATATTCATCTACTTCCAATCCACTTTCTAATCCAAGTCGGATTTCAGCCATCTGGTATCTGTCATATAATGGCGATTTATAGTAAGAAACATCAACCTGTGAAAGGAGCCCAAGTCTTATTTCTCTCATCTGAGCCCAGCAGTAGCATGTCTTGGCATATTCTTCTACGTCAAGATTCTCCTTAATGCCCTCTGTTATTTCTCTGATAGCTGGACCATAAAATTCTATATTCAAATATTGAGGAATATCTACATTCTCTTCTAAAGCTTCTCTTATAGCTTCTAACTGATCTGCTTCATATCCCTGTTCAACATAAGTAGTTAAATCAACATGATTAATAAGCGCTCTTCTAACAGCACGCATCACGAATGGCTCATATTTTAAGTAATCTGACATATCAATGCCATGCTCTAAGCCCCTTCGCATCTGATGCATTTTCTTAGAATCCATCTTATTGTCATCATACAAAGAAACATCCAGCCCAGCCTCAAGACCAAGCCTTATTTCTTCAAGCTGGAACCATTCATATTCAGGACGCGCATATAATGACATATCAACATTATGCATAAGCCCCAGTCGAATCTGATACATCTGCTGAGACATAAGTGATTTATTAGCATAAATTTCAACCGGAATACCCGCATTCATGCCTAAATCAATTTCTTCAATTTGAGCTTCGGTAAACCCCTGCAGTAAGAAGGTTTCTTTTTCTTTTACTGTCATATTGAAAACTTCCCCAAATACGCATCAAATGCACAATCCTTCAATATCTATTTTACATAAAATAAAGGTCCTTTGCAACAAGCAAAAGACCTTTATGTAAACCAATATTTTTATGCCATAATTTTGACTTGAGTATGTATTACTCTTCGTTCATCTTCGCAAGCTTGGCAGCCTGATCAGCTGTAATACAAGCATCGATTATTTCCTGAATATCACCGTTCATAATCTTATCAATCTTGTAGAGAGTTAAGTTGATTCTATGGTCAGTGACTCTTCCCTGTGGGAAATTATATGTTCTGATCTTCTCTGAACGGTCTCCTGTACCAATCTGGCTCTTTCTTAATTCTGCCTCTGCATCATGAGCCTCCTGGCAGGCCAAATCATAAAGCTTGGTACGAAGGAGTGCGAAAGCCTTTTCCTTATTCTGACGCTGATCCTTCTCTGTCTGAGAATAGATAACTATACCTGTTGGATAGTGAGTAAGTCTTACCGCAGAGTCTGTTGTATTGACACACTGTCCACCGTTACCTGATGCACGCATTACGTCAATACGTATATCTTTTTCATTGATTTCTACGTCTACATCCTCAGCCTCTGGCATAACTGCAACAGACATAGTAGATGTATGAATACGTCCGCCTGACTCAGTTTCAGGAACTCGCTGTACTCTGTGAACACCTGACTCATATTTCATTACTGAGTATGCACCGTCACCAGTTATCATGAATGTGGCAGATTTCATACCTCCAATACCAATTTCATCACATTCAATAAGCTCTGTCTTCCAGCCCTTACTTTCAGCATAATGCACGTACATTCTATATATTTCTGCCGCAAAAAGTGCTGCCTCATCGCCACCTGCGCCAGCTCTTAATTCAACCATAACGTTCTTATCATCGTTAGGGTCCTTTGGAAGAAGAAGAATCTTAAGTTCCTTTTCGAGCTCTTCGATTCTGTTCTTAGCATTATTAAGCTCTTCCTTAAGCATTTCTTTCATTTCAGGATCTGATTCTTCATCGAGCATCATCAAAGAATCCTCAACATCCTGCTTACACTTCTTATACTCTGTATAAGCCTCAACCAATGGGCTTAAATTAGCCTGCTCTTTCATAAGCTTACGAAAACGGTCCTGATTGTCAGCCACTCCAGGCTCTGCAAGCTCACCCATTATTTCTTCGTATCTAATTAATAGATCATCTAGTTTGTCAAACATATCTTTCTCCTAGCCTTGACCACACGGTCAAGTCCTGCATAATCCTTAATAACCTCAATGTCAGTAAATCCATTTTCTTCAAGCAATTTACTAACTGCATCCTTTTCATCATATCCTATTTCGAAAAGAATAGATCCTCCAAGCTTTAGATACTTTGGAGCCTCAGTAATTATCTTTTGATAAAAATATAGTCCGTCCTCCCCACCATCAAGTGCTCCTATCGGATCATAATCCTTGACTTCGGGCTCGAGACTATCTATCTTGTTCGTAGCAATATACGGTGGATTCGAAACAATAACATCGAATTTGCCGTCTATATTTTCGAAAAGGTCGGAGTTTACATAACTATATGTTATGTCCATCGCTTCTCCAAGTATCGCATCAGAATTCTCTCTGGCAATTTCCAGTGCTTTTTCTGATATATCTGCGCCTACTCCAATGCATCCGTTAGTGTATTTTAAAAGACTAATAAGAATACATCCAGAACCTGTACACATATCAAGAATTTCCATTCCATCATGGACCTCTTTAAGGGCTTCTTCTACCAGTATCTCAGTATCCTGTCGTGGTATCAGAACATTTTCATTAACCTTAAACCTAAGTCCCATGAAGGATGTATAGCCTAAAATATGCTGAAGTGGAATTCTTTCACTTCTCTTTTTAATCGCCTCAATATATCTTTGTTCTAATGAAGAACCACATGTTTCATTAAGCTCTTCATTCCCATGCGCCAGAAGATAGCCCTTTTTAATATTGCATATCTCCTCTAAAAATATAGAAGCATCTATTTTAGCATCTTTAATGCCAGCGCGTGTAAGCTCATTTACACCGAAGGCATATATCTCATCTAATGTCATTATTCAACATCCATATCGGAATTATCCTGCGAAGATTCCTCTGTATCATATCCGAACTCATCTTTTAAGAACTGCTTCCAGTCAAATACAGCTTCAACAGATCGAATAGCAACCTCAACCATCGTTTCATCAGGTTCTTTGGTTGTTACTCTCTGGAGCCACATTCCAGGTGCTGAGATGATTCTGACGAACAAATTATCAGATCTTCCTGCTAAACGTATCAGTTCATATGAAATACCAGCAATTACAGGAACTAAAGCGATTCTAATAAGTACTCTGTATACTGGGTTATCTACTCTTATGAAGAAGAAAAGAATAACACTTATCAAGATAACAAGGAACATAAAGCTCGTTCCACAACGCTTATGAATACGACTCTGTCCCATAACGTTAGTAACGGTTAAAGGACGTCCCTTCTCAACACAGTTAATACACTTATGTTCTGCACCATGGTACTGATATAGTCTTCTTATATCCTTCATTAAGGATATTCCAATTATATAAGCAAGAAAAATGATGATTCTGACCACGCCCTCAATAATCGCAAGTAATGATTCCTTACGAACATATTCAACAAGCCATGTTGAAATAAAGTATGGAAGAAGCATGAAAAGACCAATCGCAATAGCCAATGAAAGAATTGTTGTTATAACCATCATGATACTGTCAGCTCTGCCTGAAGAAGGTTTTCTGTCCTTCTTATCATCAAGTTCTTCTTCCTCGAAGAACTTGGCAGAATGATTGATACATTTCATTCCAAGCACTAACGAATCGATGAAGTTAAACACACCACGAGCGAAAGGTACGTTCTTAATTTTCGCACCATGCAAAATAGAGTGGTATACCTCTACATCGACATCTATCTCACCATTAGATTTTCTTACAGCTATGGCATAATCATCTTTATTCTTCATCATTACACCTTCAAGCACTGCCTGTCCGCCTATGCCTGAATAATGCTGTTTCTTTTTCTTATTTTCTTTCATAAATTCTACCTAATGTAAAAAAAGCTGAGGTATTACTGCCTCAGCTTTAGGATAACTTATTTGCTCTCTACGCCGTACTTCTTATTGAACTTATCAATACGTCCGTCGGTTCTAGCAGCCTTCTGCTGACCTGTGTAGAATGAGTGACACTTAGAACAAACTTCAACGTGGATATCTTCCTTAGTTGAACCTGTTGTAAAAGTGTTACCACAGTTACAAGTTACTGTTGCCTGATAATACTCAGGATGTATTCCTTCTCTCATAATTTCCTCCATTCCGAAGCATTCCTATGCGACATTACAGTAGGCATTCGCCGAAGGATTAAGTAATTCGCATCTTCCTGGTATGCTTTGATGTGTTTATTGTTACCACTATTCTTACGAACAGCTTGTTAATTGTATCACAGTATATTTCTCTTTTCAAGCGAAATTTTAGCTTTCCTCAACGATTAAAAGCACTCCCTTGTCCAAAGATATATGTACTTCCTTTCCTATAAACTCATTACTAACTCCAAGTGCATGAGCATTAGTAAGCTTTCCTTCGAACTCATACTTTAGTCCCTTAATAGACACCAGTGCTTCATCGGTCAAAGAAAGTATAGAAATAAATCCTGCCTTGCGTGCTTTGAAGTCTATATCTTTGTCCGTAAGATATGCAATGGCATTTTCATAATACGCCGTTATTTTCTTACCTTCCAATAAGAAGTGATGCATGAGCTGAATGTTGGCGAATGCATGTGATATTCTCTCACCGCCAAGGCCACCGAACATATAGGCAGTATCGCAGCCATTACTAAAGGCATCCTGAAGCCCAAGCTCCATATCCGTTTCATCTTTAATAGGTGAACAGGAATTGGTCTTAAGATCTGGAAAGATACTCTTAACAGTTTTAAGAAAAGAGTCTGAAGTCGAATCCATATCACCGATAAAGTGATCTGGTCTTATATTCTCTTCCAAAAAAAAGCATATTCCGCCATCTGCAGCTACTACATAATAGTCCTTTCGACTGGACGTAAGCATCTTCTTAAGTATTTCTCTTTCTTTTCCCAGAGGCGCTGCCCCTACAATAATTCCTGTTTTCATTCAGTCCCCAATAAATAATCCCAATCCGTCAGTTACTACTACAGAATATCTATATATTCTCCTGCAAGAGCCTTATTCATACTTCTTACTGCGCAGAATTTTCCGCACATACTGCAGGCTTCACTATGATCACTCTCTGGTGCTCTGCTGTCTCTTATAGCCTTCGCTGTTTCTGGATCAAGTGCACATTCAAACTGTGCATCCCAGTCAAGGTTTCTTCTGGCATCTGCCATCTTATCATCTATATCTCTCGCTCCCTTAATGCCCTTCGCAATATCTGCTGCGTGCGCTGCAATCTTGGAAGCTATAATTCCCTGTTTTACATCTTCTACGTTAGGAAGAGCCAGATGTTCTGCAGGTGTTACATAGCAAAGGAACGCTGCTCCACTCATTGCTGCAACAGCTCCACCGATAGCAGAAGTAATATGATCATAGCCTGGTGCAATATCTGTAACTAATGGTCCAAGTACATAGAATGGAGCACCCATACAGATACTCTTTTGGATTTCCATGTTAGCAGCAATCTGGTTAAGTGGCATATGACCTGGTCCTTCAACCATAACCTGAACATTATGCTCCCACGCACGCTTGGTCAATTCTCCAAGTCTTACCAGTTCCTCTATCTGGCATACATCAGAAGCATCAGCAAGACATCCTGGTCTGCAGGCATCGCCCAAAGATACAGTCACATCATACTCTTCACATATATCAAGAATCTCATCGTAATACTCATAGAATGGATTCTCATTTCCAGTCATGCTCATCCATGCGAAAACTAAAGAACCACCACGGCTTACGATATTCATTTTTCTTTTATGCTTTTTAATCTGCTCGATAGTTTTTTGAGTTATTCCACAATGAAGTGTTACGAAATCAACTCCATCCTCTGCATGAAGCCTTACTACATCAATGAAATCCTTAGCTGTTAATGTTGCTAAATCTCTCTGATAATGAATAACACTGTCATATACAGGAACTGTTCCTATCATGGCTGGGCATTCACTCGTAAGCTTCTTTCTAAAAGGCTGGGTGTTTCCATGACTCGAAAGATCCATAATAGCCTCAGCGCCCATGTTAACTGCACTCATAACCTTTTCCATTTCAATATCGTAATCCTTGCAGTCACGAGAAACTCCAAGATTAACATTAATTTTAGTGCGAAGCATGCTTCCAACGCCCTCTGGATCAAGGCATTTGTGATTTTTATTAGCACATATTGCCACCTGACCTTTCGCAACAAGAGTCATCAATTCGTCAACTGGCATATTCTCTTTTTTAGCAACTGTTTCAATTTCTTTAGTCACTATACCTTTCCTTGCTGCATCCATCTGCGTTGTATATTCTCTCATTTCAGTTCTCCTTGTTATGTTAACCATTCTTATATTATGTAAACTACATGTTTATTGCATAAAATATATTGATTTTAATACGCTCTTTTGCTTTATGTAAACCAATCTACTTTATGTCAACCATGTGATTAAGTGGTCCACTTCCTGTCCCCAAATTGAGATTGGCTCTCAATGCATTCGAAATATATTTTTTCGCATTTCTCACACTTGTTTCAACATCATGCCCCATAGCAAGATTAGAAGCTATGGCACTTGATAATGTGCATCCGGTTCCATGAGTGTTCGGATTATCAATTCTTTCGCCTTCTATTACGACGACCTTATCATTATATACCAAAATGTCATTCGCATCACACACACTGTGACCGCCCTTGATAAGGACAGCTGTGTCTCTTACATACATATAATCTTCAGCACCATTTTCACGCATGGCACAAGCCATATCCTTTTTCATTTCCTTGATGCTTCCATATATAATAAGAGCAGCTTCTGTCATATCTTCGAAATCATCAATCGATTTTCCAGTAATAGCCTCTGCCTCTGGTATATTAGGTGTTATCACATCAGCTAATGGAAAAAGTTCGTTAACCATGAACTTAGATGACTCTATTTCAACTAACTTCGCCCCACTCGTTGCAACCATTACTGGATCAAGAACTATATTTTTTGCCCTGTACTCGACCAGCTTCATGGCGACCACTGCCATAATATTAGCATTTGATAACATTCCTATCTTAACAGCTTCTGGATAAATATCTGTAAATACTGAATCAAGTTCTTTAGCCAAAAACTCTGGTTCAACATTTAATATATCAGATACCCCAGTAGTATTCTGCGCTGTTAATGCGGTTATCGCACTCATGGCATATACTCCATGAGCTGTCATCGTCTTAATATCTGCCTGTATTCCGGCTCCGCCAGAAGAATCAGACCCTGCAATTGTTAGTACTGTATGCATTCTTTATTTCCTTACTTAATCAAAAGTTTCATGACAGTTTCTACTAATTATTGGATATTAGTGAGTGATTCATAATAGCAGTCTGCCAATTTTTTGATTTCTTCTTGTTCCTCTAAACATGCATCATCTTTAAGACCCACAACAAAAAATCCAGCATCTTTAGTAGTTCTTATAGCTGTGAGTGAATCCTCGAAAACGGCTATATTTTCATAATCAAGCCTGCTTCCAAGGATTGTTTCTAACTCGGTTTTAGCGAGATCAAAGATATATCTTTCTCGTTTACTTGTATTATATTCTCCACAAGTATAAAGCTTTTTAAAATAGTTAAAAATACCATTTCTTAAAAGAGCGTGTGTTGCCAGATCCTCATCACCTGTGGTTGCAAGTACCATCGGAATATTCTTAGCATTAAGCTCCATAATTAATTCTTTAGCTCCAGGCTTAAGCTCCACCTCGTAATAATAAAAATGCTCAATAAGCTTAATTATTCCATCTTCGATTTCATCCTCTGAAATATCAAGCTTATATTGTTCCTTAGTGTATTTGCAACCTTCCTTTAAGGTCATGGAAAACACCTTTTTACTAAGGTCAGGTTCTGGAGTTATACCTATACTTAGTAAATATCTGGCACATACATCCTGCCACATTGGCATAGAATCAAGAAGCGTTCCATCTATATCAAATATGGCAGCTTTTATGCGATTTCCTAGTAATTCTTTCATGATGATCATTGCACCATTTCACGTGTTTTAGTAAGTAATTCAGTCGTTGCTTTCTTGATATCTTCCTGTGCGAATATTGCACTAATAACTGCCACGCCGCAAATTCCAGTACCCTTTAATTCTAAAACATTTTTAATTCCAATTCCACCTATTGCTATAACAGGGATATCAACCGCATCGCATATAGCCTTAAGTGTTTCATGGCTTACATCATCAGCATCATCCTTAGAACCTGTTGGAAATACTGCGCCAACTCCGAGGTAATCTGCTCCACGCTCCATAGCAAGAGTTGCCTGTTCAACTGTCTGTGCTGATACACCTATGATCTTATCAGCTCCAAGCTTAGCCCTTACATCACCTGTTTCCATATCACTTTGGCCAACATGTACACCATCTGCATCAATCTCAAGCGCAATATCAACAGCATCGTTGATTACGAAAGGAATATTATACTTCTTACACAGAGCTTTAATTTCAATTGCTTCTTTTAAAAATTCTTCTCTTGGAAGATCCTTTTCACGAAGCTGTATAAATGTAGCACCTCCAAGAATTGCTTCTTCAACCTGTTCGTATAAAGTTCTACCATTGAGCCAGGCCCTGTCTGTTACTGCATATAATAATAAATCTTCTTTTTTACAATTCATACCAACTCACCCTTATTAGTAGACATAATACATTTTATGTAAATCATTGTAATGCATATAGGTTTACATAATTTCAAATTTTGCATATTTATCAAGTGTAGCAGCATCCATATTAAAGATAGCGTCGATAATTCTGTTTCTATAAGTTGAATTACCATCTCCTGGCTGCATTCTTTCGAAGCCAATCTCACCAGCTGAACCCATTGTACAGATTGCTGCTGCAACTGCCTCTAACTTATTATCTGGATTGGCAGCAACGAATGCTGGAATCATACCAGATAACTGGCATCCTGTTCCTGTAATTCTTCCCATCTCTGGACGGCCATTTCTAATAACGAAACATCTATCCTTGTCGGCAACTAAATCAATTGCTCCTGTAATAGCTATAATACTGTCAAATTTTTCAGCCACTTCTTTAGCTAAAGCTACCATATCTTTAAGGTTGGCATCTGTAACAGCATCTGCAGCATCCGCATCAACACCCTTAGTAGTTCCCGAACCAAGAACCAATGTTTTAATCTCTGAAATATTTCCTCTAATTACATCAAACTTAACTTCCTCAATTAATTTAAGTGCTGTATTAGTTCTAAGTGCACTTGCACCAGCTCCGACAGGATCAAGTAATACAATATGTCCCAGCTCATTAGCCTTCTTTCCAGCCTTGAACATACCTTCTATACTGCTCTTATTAAGCGTTCCAATATTGATATTGAGGCCATGACAGATACTTGTGATATCTTCAACATCATCTGGCTCATCTGACATAATTGGGCTTCCGCCGCAGGCCAAAATTACATTAGCAACATCATTAACTGTTACATAGTTGGTAATGTTGTGAACAAGTGGTCCCATGTTTCTTACGTTTTCGATTGTTTTTCCTAGCATTTTCTTTTCCTCATCTTTCTTTTATTTTTGGATAATGAGGTAAGCAAACAAGTATGATGCACGTACATATTTTTTATATCCAACAGTCAAATAACTCACGAAGCATATAAAAAAACGCACATACCAAGCAGATAAGGTATGTGCGTATCATGCGTACAATCATTCCCTACGTTGGCATTATCCAAATCAGGTTGTGGGTCGAGAAATCTTCATTCTCCTCTCAGCCGGTTGCTACCAGCTCCCCGTTCATTTTTACTGTTTAATTTTACACTAATGGTGAAAAAAATCAATATTCTCTTAATTTAATAATCCGCTAAATCTTTACTCTATTCATTGTAATATTTCAAGCAACTCGCCGGGATATCTTGCGAAGGTTTTAGCCCCCTTGGAAATAAGAAATTCTTCTTCTCTAAATCCCCATGTAACTATTATGCTATCCATATTGCTATTTTTTGCGGTTTCAATATCAACCTCAGAATCTCCTATGTATATTGCTTCCTTAGATTCTATCTTCATTTCTTCGAGCACATAGTTCACCGCATCAGGATATGGTTTAGGACGTCTTCCTTCTTTTTCACCAAGACTATAATTAAAAAGTCCTTTATAAAACTTTTCGCACAAATCTTTCACGGCCGATTCCTTTTTGTTAGATATGACAGCAGTGTCATATCCCATGTCCTTTATTTTTCTAATCACTTCTACTATTCCATCATATGGCTTAGTTTTGTCAGCAGAGTGAAAGGAATAATGTTCTATCATGTAACTATATATTTGTCCGAAGGTTTCCTCATCAACCGGTGCAGGCAAAGAACGTTCAAGCGTCTTTCGAAGACCATTTCCAACAGCACGCTTGACCTCTGAAACTGTTCTAACAGGGTATCCATAGTGCTCTAATGCTACATTAACTGCATCCTTAATATCTTCAATTGTATCTAATATCGTGCCATCCATATCGAAGATGACAAGCTTATATTTCTTCATATTTCCTAATCCATTAAATATCCATTTTCTTCAAGAAAAGACAGGAATGCTTCAAGTCCTTCAACAGAATCGTTATATGTAGTATCAAAATCACCTGTATACCAAGGATCAGCTACATCTCTTCCACTTCCTGCAAACGTTAAAAGCTTATATATCTTTTCTCCATCACTCGTCCCCGCGATTCGATTCATATTGCGAATATTCCAGGAATCCATTCCGATTAGAAAATCATATTTTTCGTAATCATCCTTTCGCATCTGAACGGCTCTATGCAGAATAAGCGGGATTCCATGTTTCCTAAGAACCCCTACAGTTCCATAGTGTGGAGAGTTCCCAATCTCCTCTGTGCTTGTTGCAGCTGAATCTATATAAAATTTGTCCTCAAGGCCACGCTCCTTCACCATGTGCGTAAATAAGCTCTGGCAGAGAGTACTACGGCAAATGTTGCCGTGGCAGATGAATAAAACTTTTATCATGCTTAATTTCCTTGTCTTTCCTTATGTTTTCGCCATTTCTTAAATATGCAATCTTAGCATATTATTGCATAAAATGGCATAGTTTGGTGGGCAAAAGGTGTAAATTAAGGTGTAAAAATATTGAATTTACACCTCGGTATTTTATGACGTATTTTTCGAACTGCTTTTTATATCGCTTTGCTCAACCTTGCAACTTCGGCTTTTGCATCTTCAAAATTCACATGCGTATATGTATTAAGTGTTACACCAATATCAGCATGTCCCATTAGATACTGTAATGTCTTGGGATTCATTCCTGATTTAGCCATATTTGAACAATATGTATGTCTGCACACATGTGGTGTTATCTTAGGAAGCTGAACCTTATAGATGCCATTATATTTATCTAGTATATGCTTGAAATAATGCTCCCAGTGAAGTGAATAGCAAATACTTCCATCCTTGTCGAAATACAGGAATCCTGTCACACCATCTACCATTGGTTCAATCTTTGGTGAGTTTCTCTTTGCGATGATTTTTCTAAAGCATTCCTCAACATCTGCAGACATCGGAAGCGTTCTCTCGCCACAAGTTGTCTTAGTATCTTCTATATAATATCCTGTTCTTGCCCTCTTCTGAAGCTGGTGGTCAACATTGATGGAATGATTATCAAAATCTATATCTGATAATGTCAAACCACAAAACTCTGAGATACGAAGTCCTGTTCTAAACAGAATATAAATGCCTTCGTAGTATCTGCTAAAATGTGAATCATCCTGAATAAACTTCAGGAACTTGCGTTCCTCTTCTCTGGTAATTGCTTCTCTCGTAACACTATCATTTACAACAACGCTCGCAAGCTCAAAGCCAAAGGGATTCTTTCTAATCAAATCATCATCAACAGCCATTCTAAAAGCCGGATTAAGAACTCCTCTTATCGAGTGAATTGAACTATAGCTCTTCTTATCCTTTTGCTGAAGTTTTATCAACCAGCGTTTGGCATCCGATAGCTTTACTGTATCTATTCTCTTTGCACCGAATGGATCCCTCTTCAAAAAATTAACAACCGTCCCATAGCCTGCAACCGTTGTAGGTCTTACTCCAGTTTTAGTGGATATATATTTTTCTACAAGTTCGAGAACAGTCAGGTTGCCGCCACCTGATACAATATGATCAAACAAATCAGCCTGTATCTGTCTCTCCATTTCACGAATTGATAAACATTTACGCTTATCCTTCGGCATTGGATCGTTGTGATCTAATCTCCAACTATAAACAAATCTCTCTTTACCTACTTCATCAACATACTTAAAACGGTATCTTCCATCCGAAAGCTGAACCTCTCCATTATGTAAAATACGTCCTCTATTATCTCTCCTTTTTTCGCTCATATATTTAGTCTCCTTTAAAATCAAAAATATAAAAGAAGACTGTCTTAGCAATAAAATATTACCATAAGACAGTCCTCCAGTCACGACAAACGAACATTCTTCAATTACTAAACAGCCGTTGCCATATCCAAATATTCCTCAAACAACCTCCTCTTGAAACGAATATGGGTGCCAATTTCTAAAATAAAATCAGCACCCACATTTGTATCTGCTATTTGTCTAAGTCTCTTTTCCCCAATTCCATAATACTCAGCAGCTTCAGGAATATTTAGGGAATACTTCTTCCAAATTGGAACTACAGATTTAATATTATCTTCAATCATCCGTTATTTCTCCTTCCGCCCATGTAGCACTTTGCAATAAAAGTGCCTTCTCCAATTCTTCAAAATCATACTCTCGCTGTTTAAAATTATTGAATGAATTTTTCTTTGTTCGTTCAAATGTTTTTGGAAATTGCTTTTCTCTTTCAGCCCACACCTTAACGACATGTTTCCAATATGGCAATGGTCTTCCCTCTGGTCCAAGCCAATTTCTCGCCTCGTAATATGCCATAAACAAATCAACATTGAATTTCTTATAGCCAATATCACTAGCCACATCCAAAAGTTGTTCACGAGTAGGGATAAAAGCAGGAGGAGAGCTTTCACTCTCCTCCACTAAACTGTTCTTTTCTTTCTTTTTCTTACCTACTCTTTTCTGTGGTTCCACAGGATTGCCAAATGAATCCAAATCTGGTCCTTCACCAAAGCAATAAACCTTATCACATAAATGAACTTGACTTCTATCCGCGTAATATATTGTTGGATTATAACGATCACTTTTCAATGTATTATGCATAAACCAATGTGTTACTAAACATATTCCCGAATCCATTTCCATAATATATCCAGCGTCAATTAATTCTTGTAGAAGTTCCCTTGTACCTCCAACCATTACAGTTGTACTCTGTGGGGAAGCTATAAAACCATCATCATCCGCACCAGAATTCAAATGCATATATAAGCCTCTCGCATCTAAGGACAACGAGAAAAATTTGTCTGTTCCGATTACATCGGAAGTAATCATTCTTTTTCTTGCCATTTACTATTTCCTTTCTTTTAAAATCAATCCGCATCCGGATTAAATATTTATAATTGCTCCAGAAATACCTGTGCACCGATTTTCTAGAACAAAAAAAGCACCACACTCTGAATGTGATGCCTTTTGACGTATTATAAATTTTCTTTTCATGCTTTCGCAAGCAGGGTATCGGTTATCGCCAATACATTTTTGCAAAAATTTGCTTGTCGGTGGCAATACCCCCAATCCCCAAGAACCTCGTTTCACTCGGAGCCAAGCTAAAATTTTTTCTATGTATCAATTCCCAAAGATGGACAAACAAAAAACATCGCACTCCATAGAATGCGATGCCTTTTTTCAATTTATACTTTACCATACACAATTCTTATATTCAAGGGAAACGATAGGTAATCCGTAGGTAATTCATAGGTAACTTATGGGTAATCTATAGGTAATTCATGGGTAATGGAATTAAGCCCCGAGCATACTTGCGAAGTTCTTAGGGATTGGGAAGCTCATTCCCAACAAGCAAATCGTGTACGGTATATACCGACACCCTGCTTGCGAAATAGAAAAAGCACCACATTCAAGAATGCAGTGCCTCTCAATTCAATTCCATCGACATTATAATTATGAGGGCTTTCAAATCTGATTACAATTGTCGGAATATTAGTTTTTTCTTATCATTTACTTAGCCAAAACTTATATTAGCGAACTATACCTTTTGAAGTTTCATAATGAATCACATTTTAGAATCTGTAATAAATCTATACTTTCCTTTTCCCATTCCTTCCACTGGGATAATGATTTTCAGTTCTTCCTCCATCCTTTTCAAATAGGATGTTGCTGTTACTTCAGAACAATTCAAGATTTCAACCACCCGAGAATTGCCAAAAATTTCTGTTCCTATTTCCTCATAAATTTTCAATATATTTTGTTTAATCTTTTTTGTATATTCTGAATCCAAGATTTTGTGTTTAAAATCTTTGGTTTCACTCTCAATCCAAACATTTTTCTTTGGTTTGGTACCATTTTTTATCTCATAGTATTCTTCATTTACAGGTATAACCACAGAAGTAACGTTATAGTTATCATCAAAAGCTTTATAAAAAAGATCTGGAGATCCATTTTTACTCATCGATCTTTTGGCTTCCCCTATACCTGTCCCGAATGACTCTATAATGCCCAATGCTTTAAACATATCTCGAATTTCAGGATTTTCTGTATCGCGTTCATTAAAGAATGTTCTCTCATTCAAATCGCTAATACGAATTGGAGGCAAAGGCTTGTTATAATTCACAATATTTATCTGTCTTTCAGATACATATATTTGGATTGGCTTACCATTTTCATAGTTGTTATGAACAACAGCATTTGCAAGTAATTCTTCCAACGCTATAAATGTAAAATTCTCAATTCTACGATTATCTGCGTTACCATCAACACGTATAACCAGTTCATTTAAAAAGTTGCTGTTTATATACTCTAGAGCAGAATAATACTGCTTCCATACTGCGCCTTTAAAAACTTTTGATTCCATCTTTCTTTTTGTTCCAAATATATCAATAATCAATTCCATATAGGCATATGGAATATACTCTTCAGGATGGTCAGAGAACATTAGGACAGCATAGTTCTTAACCCGTCTGTCCATAGGATCATTTTTATCAAGCAATTCCAAAGCCCTAGCTAGTTCTTTCTTTTCCATACCATCGCTAATCTGCCTAGAACTTGTCTTTGAAAAGTATTCTCTTAGTAAGTCGGTACTCAGATCATCAATTGAAGCTCCAGAGGTTACAATCGAACTAAAATGAAAATTAGAAAATTTTCGTAATAGATCATATTCCTCATCTACTCTTGCAAGGCGTGTATCTGCTTCAATTCTCACATATCTTCCCGGTTTAAGATTAATCTTTTTATCCTTTTCTGCTTTTTCTGCTACCATAAAAGGACCGCCAGTCTGGCGTTTTACTATAATGAGTATATAGTTTGTTTCTTCAATATTATTTGATATTACTTCAAACATAACATTTGGATATAGAAAAGAACGCAATGAATTGATAATATTCTTGCATTTTTCCAATCGTCCCTCTGCAATCCCTTTAATAGGAAGTACTGGAATAGCTTTCTGTTCTTCAGTATTTTCCTCTTCTACACCAATAAAGATATATTGAATATCATTGTTATAATAATTATTCCCATATGCGCAAATAGTTTTTAATATTTTATCCAACTGTTGCTCTGATGACTTGTATTCTATATACGAACATTCTGCAGTCTTATTCTTAAGTATTTCATTTGCTTGTTTTTTTATTTCTCTATAATCCATGATTTTCCTCCGAATCCAAAGAAATTATACTCCAATCCAAAGTTTTCGTCAACCAAACCAAAGAAAAAGCACTTTGCTTATTGCAAAGTGCTCTCTCTCATCTTTAATCAGAACATTCACCCGCATAATGAATAAATCCATTTGATAAAATACTAAACTTTCTTGATTTCCAGGCTATCGGTTTTGTTAAATTTTTGCAATGCCTTTTGAATCATTTCATACCTAAAGTCTCGTATAAAGTATATATCGTAATAACAGATATATCTGCACTCTGCAAAGGCATAGAAGAAATCCTCTGTTTTTGTAAGATGTTCTGCTAATCTGGACACCTTCTGCAAATGTAAAGCGAAGTACACTTGCATCCTATATTAAACATATGAGTTTCTATGTAAATGATTAATATTCAGTCATTGTTTATTTTCTTCCTTCTAGCACCTTCTTAAAAAATACATCTACAAATAATATTATATGATTAAATCTACATGTTAATAAGGATAGCGATACCCATTTTTATATTTTCATTGCCTTCTATATTTCCCTATTTTATATAAACAACTATCAAATTGCTGTTGGGTCCAAAACTAAACCTATTCGTTCCCATCATCATTAGAACAGAGCTCATCAAGTGACATATTCCCCCAATAATTCTTAACATCTTCGCTCGAATATTTGCTCTTATAATAATTCTGAGGTCCTTTCTCACCCCCTAGAGTAAAATAATGAGGGTGTTTTTCTGCAATATAGCTCTCGAATATCCCCCATTTTTCTAGTAGTGCATCTATGCAAGTTTTGCATAAATTATCTATCTCTTCAAGAGTTATATTTTCAGTTATTCTCTCTTTAGAGATATATCCTGCAGCAGAAATGAGCGCATACTTTCCATATTTTACTCCATTTCCCCACTCATCATGTTTTTCCTTTCTACTTAGCGATTCGCACTTTTGTGCATATGCATATAATCTGTTTGCATATGTAGCTAATTCAGGCGACAAGTCTACATTAATTGTTTTATCAAAGTTTGTCTTTTCAAATAATTCAGTTGCGCCAGCATTCATTGCATTGGTGCAATCTCCATATATAGCTTTTACAGCTCTAACAAATTTTTCACGCTTAATTATCTGGTCACGTGGTACGATTTTCTTTCGTACTACTTCTTCAAACTCTCCTGCTTTTCTTTCATATAATAATCCAAATTGAGAATAAATTCTTTTCTGTATTTCAACCTGAATCTCTAGATTTGCTCTTCTATCTGGTTCCTCAATTTTCGTCTGCCTATTTGTCGCTTCCGAAATCGAATTGATAAAGACATGGTAATCTACTATTTCTTTACCAGCTTCTTTAAGTTCTTTCTTTTGATCTTGATAAGTAGCTATTATTTTCAAAAGAACCTTCTTATTAGCTAACTTAGTATTATCATTTTCATGTAACACCCTTGACAATGTAAACGCTGTTTGCCCTCCGTTTATTATTTGCGGATCTTCAATATGAACATTAGTTGAATCTTTTAGTCCATTCTTTTGAGTACAGTTACAGCTAGAACACACTATTGTAATCCCATTATTCAATAAAGCAAAATCCTCGTTTTCTAATTCTAATCCCTCTGAAATAGCTTTATTAACTGGATTCTTACTCATAGACAAATAGTTTCTAGGGTTAAATTGCAATATGGAATTTTTATATGTATCTACCATTTCCGCAATAAATGACAGCGGTACAAACATTAATGTTACACTACACTTTCCATAACTAGTATTTTCAAAGCTCTCAGTATAATCATTTGTTGTTCCTTCTATATTTTTATCAATAATTATTCTATCCCCCTGAAAATATGTACTGGTACATAATGGGAAAATCAGCTCGTTATAGGCTCTGTTATAATCAAAAATTTCATAATCATAACCTTTAATTAGACTTTCGACTACTTTAATTTTCTTAGATGAATACAAATTTGCTAAAATTATTATTTTATAATCATATAAGCTTAAATTGTTTAATTTCCTAATTGCTTCCTGAAATTTTATAATTTTTCCATTATATTCTCTTCCGTTATCACCTATGGTTCCTCCATTTACAATATTTTTTATTTCCATCGCAGCTATTTCATCTGCTTCAATTTCTTTATTCTCATAATTAGCAACGTTAGTCCTATACTTTGACTGAATTAGATATACAACCTTTTCCTCTTTATTAATATAATATGCATCTATTCCTCCATCATCAGGTCCATCCGTAATATAACGATATCGTTCTGAAAAATCTTGAATTCCGAATTTTACCAATAAAAACAAATGTATATACGCATTTGACCTTAGATTGTTAATCTCTTCTTCAGTCTTTCCTATCATATTGTACCTTGGAAACTCTGCTGGTGCTTCAGCACACATATCATCCAACGCATTCACTAACATTTCATACTTTCCAATCATCACCATTCTCCTCGTTTATTTGATTATCTTTACATATATTTCAATCTCTTTATTCACTTATTATCAATAATCACAATCACCATCTAACTCAATTAGCTCAAAACACTAAATTCCTTATACCCACCGATTTTGGCATATGACCATAGTCGCCAAAGCATATCCGCTGAATATCCTTCAAAGTCAATTTCTATTTGAGGAGCTACCATATAAGCTGCCATTTTTTCGTTTCGATCGATTACCTGCAACAACTTTCTGCTATCAGGAACTCTATCATTTTTCTTTCCATTGCATGTTTTACATGCAAGAACAAAATTCCACATCTTATCTTCACGAACTAATTTCCATGGAATAATATGGTCTACTTCAATATTACTAGTTAACTTTTTCCCACAATAAAAACAGGTATTAATCTCGAATTCATTTTTTAGTATATTTCTATAAAGTGATAAATCATTTCTTTTAGGTGTCGCGTCCTCTAACTTTTCTAACACCCTTATAAGCATATTATCTTCGTTAATTTTTTCCAAATATCTCGCCCATGAATAGTAATTCAACTTTTCCAATTCAAATTTATATTTTAGTAAAAATTCATATGCCACTGGATTTAACCATAATATTTCTTCATCTATATCAAATCCATACAACATACCATCAAAATTATTATATAGAGCACCTATCGGATTCGCTTTACAACTTTTTAAAACCTCTGAAACAATCCTGTTCTTATCTTCAACATTTAAAGAATCAAACTCTAATCTTTGTAGAGCCTGCTCGTCTGTTATTATAGAATCAAAAATTTGCTCAAGTTTCGACCTGTCAGATTGACCATTATAGCGCATCTGCCTTAGATGATATTTGGTAACAAGATTCCAATAGTTTTCTGCAAATTTCGAGAACAATAATTGAAAAGACATCTCAATGCCTCTATTTGATACTTTTCCCGAAAACAAAGAATCCATTATAGATTTTAAAATGCCAAATTGATAAGTACTTGTCTTCCTGCATGAATCTGAGAAAAAGTAGTTTGCACAAGACCATAGTTCATCTTCGGATGCATAATATTTCTTTATTCTCCAGCTTTTTTATTCCATCCACTACTTTTCATATTAATGCCCCTGTTTTTTTCTATATACTCTCTATACTTTCCCGAAGCACTTCGCAGTCTTTCAACACTACTTTTTAGCATTTCAACAGCAATATCAATATCATTTAGAGTTGTAAAATCAGATACAGTTAATCGTATACTTTCTCCTGCCTGTTCAGAATTCAAACCTATAGAAATCAAAACATGTGATGGTTCTATCTGGCCTGTCGTACATGCAGAACCAACACTTGCGCATATTCCGTGCCGATTTAATAAAACTAATAAAGCCTCTGCATCAACATATTCAAATCTAACATTGATATTATTTGGCAATCTTTCTTTGTCGTCACCATTCAAATAGCATAATGGTATTTCATCTATTAAACGATTCAAGAAATAATCACGAATATATTTTTCAATATTTCTATCTATTGTTTCCATTGCCATTTCAGAAGCTTTTCCCATTCCTACAATTGCTGGCACATTATACGTACCTGGCCTGTACCCTTTTTCTTGACCTCCACCTTGCATAAATGATGATGTTTTTATTCCGCTTTTTATATAAAGAATTCCAATTCCTTTGGGTCCGAATATTTTATGACCGCTTGCACTAAGCATATCAATTTTCATCTTTGATACATCAATTGGAATATGTCCATAAGCCTGTACAGCATCTGTATGAAAAATTACTTTATTCTTCCTTGCAATCTTCCCAATTTCTTTTATTGGCTGTATCGTGCCAATCTCATTATTTGCAGTCATTACAGAAACAAGAATCGTATCTGGTCGTATAGAATTTTCTAACTGTTCAATATCTATCATTCCTTTTTCATCGACGCCAACATAAGTAACTTCAAAGCCATTCTCTTCTAATCTTTTTGTCGTATGCAAAACAGCATGATGTTCTATTGCAGTGGTAATAATATGCTTTCCCTTATTTGAATAATTCTCAGCAATCATATTTATTGCCCAGTTATCTGATTCCGTGCCACCACTAGTAAAAAAAACCTCAGAAGGCTTACAATGAATCAGATTTGCCACTTGTTCACGAGCTTGTTCTATTGTCTTTTTAACGATTTTTGCAGAATCATATGAAGCAGATGGATTTTCATACAAATCTCTAAAATATGGCATCATGGCCTCTAAAACTTCACTTTTTATTTGTGTGGTCGCTGCATTATCCAAATAAATCATTTTTTTACTTCCATTCTTTTTGTTTAGCTTTTTCTTTTTCTACAAATTCTCTATATGCCCTAGTATACGCATATGAATCTCCAAAAACATTATTAACAGCTGTATACAAATTTGGCTCAAACTCTTCCATAGCAACTAGTTCTTCTTCAAAATTTCTCGCATAAGGGCAACCGGCACAGCCAGTTCTTTTTAATCCATACTCACTATAGCAACTGCTATGCATTACTCCATAATGCTCTTCGTATGTCCTTTTCGTAGCCTCTAGAAACCAAAAAATGGGACGATACTCATCAACTTTACCCACTTTTGTAGAGAAACAATTCTTATAAGCACCTTTTCTAGCTCCACCCTCAGCTTTTCGCACGCCATACATGTTTAAGTCGAACTTTTCTCTTTTCTTATAATCTGTTGCCACTTTTTTCTTGGCAAAATGACAACACTTATTTGAAATTGCAAAGCGCGGTGGATTACTTATCATAAATTCCTTCAAATATCCATTATAATTTATATTATAGCTACTTACTCTTCCGCCTAACGCATTAGGATAATCATTACACCACCACCTTAATGCAGCCTTGCAATTAGGGTATTTCTGCATTAAGTAATCTAAATCGTCAGTATCATCCCATTGAAAATTATGAGCCTGAAGACGACTTATCCATTCACTTACTTGCTTAGATAAAAATGGTTGCCCAAATTGCTTACAGCAAGTTGGTATTGGTTTAATGGCTCTAATCTTTTTTATCTCTATTTCATATCTTTCTTCTAAATATTTAATATGGTCCTTTGTTGCTTGAAATTCTAATCCTGTATCAAAAAAGGCATACTCAATCTTACTTGCATCATCAAACTTCTGACATAAATCGATTATTAAATCGCTATCACTTCCACCACTTACTGAACATAGAATTTTTTCATAATCTTTCAATTTTTGATATGTGGTAGTAATCGCCTTTAATATTATTTCATCTTCTGGTGCCTGATCTAGTATTTCTTCTAGACTTGCCATAATCATTCTCCTTCGGATCAATCTAAATTTGAGAGCTATCCAAAATACTCATATCTCTCAAATCTTCTATTCCTGAATAAGCTCCCAAAAAGCTTTATCTTGAATATACATTGGATTATTATTTCCAATTTTTATAATGCTATGATGTTTCTTTAATCCCTTTATATCATTAAATAACCTAGCACTTTGTGGACTTTTTGACTCTGTTTTAAAAACAAAATCTACATCACTTGGCTTTAAATCGGCCACGTTATGAACTACCCATGTTAGTATATACTTTGAATAGTCATCATCATCTGTTCCAAAATGCTTCAAAAACTGGGTTGATAATATAGTTCCAACTCCAAATTCTCTGCCTTCTTTTAGTATTTTCTTCAAAGCATCAAATCCCTCGCTCATGAAATTATCTGCTTCATCAACCAAAATAAACTTTGTTAACTGACGATATTGACCATCTAAAGAACTTGAACCACTTGCCTGCATCTGTGAATAAAACAAGTCTAATGTAATAGCTACTATCAAACTTTGAATATCCGAATCATATCCTGATAAATCAATAACAACTACACCATTAAGAATATCAAACAAACTCTTTGTATTCGAAGGATTAGGCTCAAAAATCTGAAATCTTTGAAGCTTATTCATTGCTGCAGCAAGTGAATCTCCCTTCTTAATATCCTCATCATTTGCATATATCTGATAAACTTGATCAAATGTTGGAGCCTCATTATCCCAGGTTGCTTCAACAGGTGGTACAATTCCACTTCTAGTATAAGCCTCTAGCATACATTCCAATAATACCTCTTCTTGTTTTGGGCCAAGACCATATACCTTAGAAATTGTATCCTTGAAAGCATTTGCTGTATGTAATGGCAGTAATGGTTTCTTTACTTTTGATTTAGTCAGTGCAAGTGGATTAAAAGGTAACTGATAAGGCTTTAATATCGTTGCATTTGTTGTCTCAACGAAATCCGTCTTACTCTCATTATAATCACCCTTATAATCAAAAATTAATATTCCTAGATTTTTCCCTCCGATATTATTATTTTGATTTCTATACAATTGAGCAATTAAGGATTTTGTAAATTGCGTTTTTCCAGTTCCCATTGTACCAATAATACCAGTATTGGTATGAAATACTTGTTCTGTATCATTTGGTCTCCAAACTATTTCGTTTCCATTTGATACATCAGTTCCAAATAAAACATGTATGCCTTTCTCTTCCTCCATTACTTCTGACTCTACTCTCATATCAGAAGTATCAAATCCGTCACTTGATGTCTGGCATTCATCATATGCATTTTCATTACCAACAGTATCTTCTAACATTTCCTTCTCTACCGCATCTTCATGAATAGTAGTTGATACTTCTGGCATCAAACTTACTTCATATAAATCCAACAAACGTGCTGGTAACTGTTCTTTTACCATATTTATTTCAGAAGCAATTTGTTCTGCTGACAATACCATATAAGAGGAGCCTTTCTTCTCTGGATAATGTAATGTGCAAACGCCATCTTCAAGTAATCCATTTTCATTAAGAACATCAGCTTTAAAAGATACGATTGTACCTTTACCAATAATGTCATCTAATTCATGGGAAAATACATAGTTTTCATTAAGCAAATCTTTTCTCCAACTATCAGTTACTTTGTCCCATGCAATTTCTGGATACACATTATACAAATCCATTTTTTCGCAGCACACTATTATAAGCTGTATGAAGAAATTTCTAGACATCTTTGCTTCAAGTGAATCTTTATTTTCATCTGGCCACAAAGCATTCCACAAGCCGTTATATGTATTAATCACCTGTTCCTTAGCTTTATCTAAAACGTCTTGAGGATTTTGCCCTATTTTTACTTCGATTGGATGAATATAAATTCTTATTTGACTGTCAACTTCTTCTAGTCCAACTAATAAAATATCATCACTTGTTGCTTGAGTTGCAAATCCTAGATTTCTCGCAGAAAGTAACCCTTCTTTTTGAGAATAACCTGCTCCACCAGATACTCTTAGCATCTCTTCTAACGAAATTGGTACCCATACAATTGATGGATGCTTGTAGTAACTCATAGTAAGCTTTATTGCCGAAAGAATGCTCATTTTCTCTCTACTAAAGTTACTGTCAGCAGCTCCTGTTAACTTTTTCGTTGTTATTAACCTGAGCATCCAGCTTCCATTAATAGCATTAAACAAACTAATTATATTGTTAACATCTTCTCTATTAGCCTGAACGCCTTTCTTAGTTAATTGCTCACAAATTATTTCATTATACTGTTCTGACTTTTGTGTAACAGTAATATCATCATACCCATTTGAAGATGTATATTGATCACTATAATGAATTATCATTAATTCATCGTCACCTTGGTTCCCCTTTTGGAAAAAAGTTAAATCAACTTTTGGATCAACAAATACAACCCAATTAGAAGACTTATATATTTTTTCTCTAAGCAGCTCCTGATTTTTCTCTATCTCTGTAAAAATACAGATATTGGGATCAAAAGAACTTCCAGAATTAGCAACAAGATACATGGCATTATAAATCTGAGCCATTTGTGTAATTCTATTTTTAGGCGCATACTTCATTCCAAATCCTGTTTTATACCAATCAGCATTTAACACTGATGGCATTCCAGAGACTATTCCATCCAAAGAAATACCTGAATTGATATTATCTACTTGTCCATGTCTGCTATCTTCTGATACAGCCATTTCATAGAACGTAATATGTGCATAATGATAATTATGTTCAGCCATTTTGCGATAATAACACTGCACATTATTAATTAACGCTTGCACAACATCATTTATATCAATATCATCTTTTTCTTTAACAAAGCCTGATAAAATGTATTCTTTTAGCTTTTTATAATCTGATAATAAATTAAAAACATTTGATACAACATCATCCGCATAGATATTAATAACAAATCTAGCTACTGATGTTATTCCATCTGCCTTTAGACTTTTTACATAAAACGCAACAAGCCCACCAAATACTTCTCGGCAATCCCCCATATTAACAAGATTAATAAACATTTCTCTATTACCTATATCTTCAAAGAGGAAAGAAAAATATTCTTTATATCCTGTTATTTTTTCGTTAACCAATTTCTGAACAAAATTTCTTGTACCCTGATATCTCTTATCAGCAAATGGCGCATAAATTCTCCATTCTGGAGCATCTTTTTGCTCGACAGCGTGAAAAAGGATTTTATCTTCATCATATAAGTATGGAATCAAATATAACGGTGTTAACCGCTCTACTAATACATCACGAACTTCACCTACACCTTGCTCTTCGAGCAAACGAAGCTGATACATAACATTTAGTGGTTGAAGTGGACTCATTTTAATCAATCGTCCGTCTGTTCTATCTACTATACAACCTAATAGCAACAAATCATTTTGTTCATTTGTTAGATTTACACCACTTTGTACCTCTGACAAGTAAGTCTCTACTTCTTCTACATACTTTTTGGCAGCTTCTAACAAATTGTTCTTATAGTAAGCTAAGCTTGGTACCGTATTCTCCCTTTTTAATTCAGCAACCAAATCTTTATATGCGGTTTCTATATTAGAAGGGATTAATAGCTTCTTTTCACATATTCCAGTTATATTTTTCTCAGCAGCAAGCCAGGCATTATCAACCAATAGCTTTTCAAGATTCAAATACTCCCTATTTTCCTTTGGAAAAAATTCTTGTGTTCCACAAATAATTTTTTCTTTACTAGTATCTGCCTTATACTCTAATGACTTTTTTTCTAAAAATTTCTTCTTAAACGCAGCAATACCTGTCAACACAACTGGTTTCATTGGCTCATCCTGAAGCTGAATTGGAATCTGTGTTCCACCGCATTTTATTTTGAAATTTAACCTACCTGTATCTGCATTAATGCGATCCTTATCTATACGTAATGTTAATGTTTCATCATAATTACAAACATATTCGAAACTGTCCTCAACTACAGTCTCACAAAGTACTTTCTCCTGACCTGGATTAATAATTAACGTATCTTCAAGGCCCACCACCTGTATTTGTGAGTTATGTCTCTTTTCGGAAACATATAGTAAATAAGATGTTTTTACTGCATCAAGATAAGTCTTTGGCGTATTAATAACACAGATTTTCATCTCATAAGTTATTCCATTAACAGAATCCTTTATTGTAGATTTTGCAAAAAAACATCCATCTTTAGGTTCTAATTTAAGGTTGATTTCTCGAGCCGATGTTTCAGCTATAAGATTTTCTTCTGTAATATCTGCTTTCTTAATAAATATGTTGGTAGCAATTGCTACAGTAATCTCTGTCTTATTATCTATATTATAAATAAGCAGATTCTTCTTTCTGCTTGCAGCTTTTGTTGTGCCATTATCTCTTATAAAAACATTTTCATCGAGAATAAATGCATACTCCAATCTACTACCAGAAAAGACCTCAATGCCATTGCTATCGATAACCAATGGGTTATCTGTCTTCCTTCTTAATTTATCTTTTGAAGCTTGTACCATAGCATATGTATAACCTTCTTGCCATGGCAAGCTCTTTTTCTTTTTGTCCGCAACTTTATTTACAAAATCTTTATCAAAGTCTTTTTCTAACTTCTCTTTTACATTACCTCTACGATAAATTCTATCAATTTGCTCATAAGTATTTCTATTATCAACTAATCGCTCAGTTATTTTTTTCTTATCAACCCATGCAGATATTTCTGGATCAGGAAATAGTGAAAATGATGAATAATCGTCTGCCTCTATTTTTCCCTTTCCTAAAACATTTAATATATCCTGATATTCATACAAAGACGACTTATCGTTAAATCTATCTGTCTCTTTGATTTTGAGCTCGCCTTCAAGAATCATTTGATCCACAAGTGATAATTGTGCCTTTCCGATCTGTGTTTCAAGATCATCCATTATCATTGATGCATTAAATGGCATGCCGGCAGCAGCCATATTCGCTGTACCACTTATAATGGTATCAATTGTGTCGTATGTAATAATTAGAATAGGAAAACATTTATCCGTTAATTTTGTATTTCTTAATTTTGCCAAAAAACTGTCTGTAACATTATTACTTTTCGCTGCTACTACAATTTCCAGATTCTCACTTAGCTTAATCGTAAATGTCTCATATTTGTCTTTATAGTTAAACACTCCTTGCATAGAATCAGCCAATGTCTTTTCCTGAAGAGCCAATACTACACCTTGAGCCAGTTCATCATTATCAAGAATTAAACTAAAACGTTCTCCAGGTCTTATAGATTCGCTATTTTGCAAAAAATATTTAATTGTATTATCTGCGATATACTTATAAAATCCGTTTGACATATTTTGCATCTCCACTATCACTCTTCTTTTCAATCAAGTTGAGTCTCTCGTAATAATCAGCGACCTGCTCTTTTACTTCCTTTTCAAGAAAAACTCCACGACTTTCAAATTCCTTAAATACATCGGAAAGCTTCATTTTCTCATTCTCTTTGATTGAAACTTTAGTTAAGAAAATTAATGTATCTTCGGATATATTTAAAACATATCCATTTCGTCCTCGATTTTTTAAAAACTGCATGCAATAATCTTCAAATTTATCAGAATATCTTCCAGAAGCAGCACCGCGTGAAGTATTATCAAACTGAGTTTTAACCAATCTATATAGCAAATTAATACTATCTTCTGTATCTTCACTAACCTCTTCTTGAATCACAGAATCTAAAAGTGGGCAATCTGATATATGATCTGCATACAATTTACACAATTCATCAATTCTTGACTTCAATGCCGTATTCTCATCTGGATGTTCCTCGAGATACTTTCTAATTGCAATATAATCCATTTGAGAATCATTGTTGTTCACATTTAACATCTCCAAAACAACTGCATGTGAATATGCATCCTGTATTGTTTCTTGAAGAATATTCCAACCTTCAGTTATATATTTTCCATGTATTTTTGTAGCTTCCCACTCAAGGGAAAAATACAACGGAACATTTCGCTCTCTTTCACCATCAAACATACGATTTAATTGTAAGAAGGTTTGTGCTGTGTAAGAAAAATAGTAAAACTCAAATAACTTTAATAAATTTTCTCTTGTTCTAGCGTCTGATGAAAGAATATAACTAAAATCATCCTCAAACTTTTTATGCAAACCATCAACGACTCTAAAGTAATTATTTCTAGAGGCTACATTTGCTGTTCTTGTTGTCAATTTTGAATATAACAGTGACTCTAAAACGTTACTAGCAGATTGCAAACTACTCTTAGCAGATTCTATACTCGCCTGTAACACTTCTGCATCCCCTAGAACATCGCCCAAATATTCCGCTAATCTTTTCTCACTAGATTCATGACATTCATTTTGCTCAATCATCATTAGATTTAGCGGTCTTAACTTCCCTGAACTTTCAAAAAACAATTGTTTAATTACTTCTCTGAATTCTTCTTCTAGCCCCAGTTCAACATCTGTTTCACTCACGATGTCATTAATAATATCTTCTTCAGCCTTAATTTCTGGCTCAATTTTTTGAATCTTACATAACACCTGGCCTAGAACACTTTCTAATTTAGAAAAATCTACATTAGGAGATGTTACATATGGGAACAATTTAAAATAATTACCGCTATTGTGCTTAAACGACTCATTCGTTATAAAATAATTTTCAAAAGTATTTTTATCAATTGTATATGTCATTTATATCACCTTAAATTTATATCCAGCCGTAGTTTTTTCAAAAGAGTATCTTCTCTTCATGTCGCCTGATTTGGATTGAATTATTACTCTACGACCTTTATTTCCCAAGTCAGTCAAACGTTTAATGTAACTAATAAAATCCGTATGTAAATTCTTATCCTTTACATTAGGCTTATATCCATTTTTCATTGCACAAAGTAATTCGAATAATGAAAAATCTACACTAGTCTCAAGCGCATCTTGTTCAGCTATAAACTGACTTTTAAATCTCACTCTAAGTTCTGGTGAAAACCTATATAAAACCTCATCACTACTTGGCCTTACTCCTAGGCTAGCATTTTCAATCATCAATGCTTCCAAAATCCAATACATGTCATTAGATTCATCAATACATATTGTCTCGTCACCAAAATTACCGTCCCATGTGAGAATGGCATTTTGTGCCAAGTCAAAAAACTTTGCTAATTTTCTTTCATTGCCTGTACATTGATAAAAAATATTTTTTACATATTCATCTAATATTGAACTATGCTCATTTCCTACTGACCCACCATTCATATCTTCAAGACGAATTAAAAATTTATAAACTTGTTTTTTCAATTCAGGCTTTATTCCACCAAACACTGCTATAGAAGTTGTATCAGCAAGCTGTTCATATGGTGTTCCCTTTGTTCCTTGCCTAAATTCCTGCTCTATATTTTCCATAGAATGGAATTTCATCGTTCTATTGTCTACTTCTTCTGTTCTGTATCTAAAAACATCATGTTGCCTTAATAAGCGAAGCTTTTCAGATATATCAGCATACTCATTTATCAAAGTAGGAGCTGACCAACTAATATAGTCCATTAAATACTTTGTTTCATCAGAAAAATCATCTATTAACGCTTGCTTAGAAAAGTTTTCACTTACCAAAATATCATATAAAAGATTCAGCACATCTCTGGTTGACATTATTGCTTTATCTTCTATTACAATCTGAATAATTCTATTAATAATATATTTTTGGATCTTCTTGTCCTGCAGCAGTTGGTAATTATGAAATACAGGACATTTGTTTTTTTGACCACATACACAATTATTTATAGTTTTATAAAACTCGTTTCCATCCTCATCTATATCAAAAACCTTATCCAATAACTTCTCTAAGTATTCTGTGTATACCCCACTCTCAGATATTCCAAATATCTGATAATCTGCAAAACTAATATGTTGGAATATACTACCCGACTTGTAACCTATCTCATTACTATAGCTAGATAAGATTTGATTATTTTCTACATAATCCTTCAATCGAGTGAAATTCTTTCCTTCCTCTGAGTCGAAGAGCTTTCCAATAATACCGAGGTTTATAGCTATAATCATTTTCACAGAAGAACCATTATCAAGATTATCATCATTGAATTCTTCTAACTGTTTTGCAAGCGCCTCTAAAAATTCTAAAGAAGGCTCATCACTTTCTGTAGAATCATTATATGTTTCATAATCAGCCAAAAGATTTTCCTCGTCAGCATTCTTAAGGTAAGAAATCAAATGAGACTTACCGTCTCCAGTGCTTCCTCCAAGCATGATCAAACATTTGTTAAGTTCTGCATTTGCAGATTTTATTATTTCCTTTAGTTGGTCTTCAATTTCTCTCGAAACATGCATATATTTTTTAAAGGAATCAAATGTCTCTGTGTTATCGACTGCTTCAATTGAAGACTTTCTCAATTTTGCTAACTCTTGTATACATGCGCATACCATTATTCTTACCTCCGCCAAAGACTATTCTTCCGTCTTTTGTTCATCCTTTTCAAAACTCATAATGTCGCCAATGTTGCAATCCATATACTTACAAATCCTTTCCATAACATCCATTGACACGCTTTCACCTTTACCCATCTTTGCCATTGTTGCAGAACTGATATTTAACTCCGATGCTAAATCCTTTTTATACATATTTTTGTCAATCAACATTTTCCATAATCCATTGTATGAAACTGCCATATTTTTCCTTTCAATAAACACTTTCTAATGTCTTATTTAAACTTATACACGCCTATTGAAATAGTATATCACTCATATATCGAAATGTCATTAATCATCTTTAGAAATCTAAAGACAAAATTTTATTTAGTAAATATGATTCTCGCATTAAAATCCACAAAAATCCGCTAAAATCGCTAAAATCTCGTCGCGTAACGTTCAAATCCTAACGTTCAAATCATGACAACATTCAAATCTCCATTTGTCTTACGCTGAGTATAGCTCCTGTTACCTTTCATTTATTACAATTTGGAATTATAACCTTCTAACATAAGTTTTTATGTCAAAACAATATAACTAAGTTACTTGAATTACACTATCACATTAACAGTACAATTATTCGTACACATAATAAGCCAGTCCAAATAACTTGACTGTAATGTTATTTTTAAAATTCTATACTTTTCATCACAACTGAAAGATATATTTTAACTGCTAAAAAGCAATCTAAAAAATCTCTGGCTTAATTACCAGAGATTTTTATCGTTGTTATCATATTCCATCTACACCCTGCTAAGACAGTCTCCCATACAACAGGTGTACAAAAGGTGTAAATGTATTTTATAATTATCGGAAAAGCCTTGAAATAAGCACTTCCTCGCCTACTGTTGAATATTACCCCAGCAGACGAACAGTACTTTTATCATGTTACTTTTCCTCTTTCTGTTACTACTTCAACCTCGCAAATTCAAAAGGTGTAAACAAGGTGCAAATCTAACCATCGTGTAGGCGAGAATCCAGTATTTATGCGCCTTAGCGCCACTACCTGTGTATCCTGCCGTGGCAGATAAAGAGCACACGAATACTCATATTTTTCCTCCTTCGATTGCTTCAATATACCGCAATATGCCTTGTTTTCGGCGTTTGCTTGTGGCATAAGTAATGTTCAAATGTTATCCTGACATCTGCAATTATTACATTCTTCGGCAAATCTATTCCTATTATGGCATATTCACGCATCGAAAAGTAGTAAAATCGTAGTTAATTATGAAGTGTGTTACTACTCAAGTATTTCCTCTAATCCTACCAATGACAAATAGAATGAATTTGAACGAGAAATTTATGAAAAATATAATACTAATAATCTATATCAATCATAATTAATTCTATATAAAAAGAGCCAACTCCAGTGAATTGGCTCCTAAATTCATTATGCAGTTAATATATCTAAATTCTCTGCCTTATCTTTTTCACTCCACTTAACCACTTTTGCCTCATAATTCGCAAAAGCCTCCTCAACTCCTCGCGCAACAGAATTATTATCATTCAATAAAACTACTAATTGACTATCCTCACGACGCGATGGTTTTGTATCGCTCCAAGCGAAAAGTATATTACTCAAATTGTTCTTATTGGGAGTATTCATTATTCTGCACAACCGCTCTGGCTTGTTCTTTGTTCTTTGCATTAAAAACTCATAATTATGTGAGAATCCAGAGGTGCCTGTAAATTGAACATTATCCGAATAAAAAATGTCATTCTGTGTAAAGAAATCTTGAATATCTTCCAAAAAACTTGATGAATGCTTACTCCGAGCTGTCATGAACAAATCATCCACTTTCATTATTGCTTGAATATACATATGTTTTTTTTGAGGAAAATTCTTAACATCAGCTTTTGTTACAATAGCATCTCCTAATAACTCAACGCCATATTGTTTTAAAATATTACACAGTGTTTTCTTACGATTTGAATTAATCTGAAATCCATTAACCATTAGCTGATTTAATGTATAGCCATCATCAGTAAAACAAATTGCGTCACCATCTAATTTTACATAAAACTGAATATGATCATTACTACTGTCTAAGAACGGAGTAGAAATTTCATAATATTCTCCCACTTTCTCAAATCTAATCTCTTTTCTTAACCATACAGTATAATCATCAATCAACTTTTGAATATCCAAAATATCTCCTCCTTTCTTCCTGAATAATTATTATACTAGACTATCTCTAATTGATATGAGATATCTGGCTTTTCTATTACATTAAATTTGTCAAGAAAAGCAATCGTATTCTCAATAAACCGCTCGCTACTCAATTCATCTGCAGGGAATGCTTGTCTACGTTCATACTCTTCAGAATATATATGCCAATGATTTCCCTCAATAATACTTCCATCCGGATTGGTATGCCTATTTCCTGGATTAATATGCAGCTCCAAAATAGGTATACTATTTTTTTCAATTACAGCAGAAATATTATACTTATTTCTGTTAACATTACCACGATAAATGTTTATGTCAAATAGATCACTACTAATATTTGACTTAACTTGAAAAGTTTCACTTTCCCCTTTTTCTGGAAAACCAATAGTTTCAACTAGCGAAGACTTCAAAAGACTTAACAAGTATTCAATTTCTTCCTGTTTTAATTGGTTCTGTGCCATTTTTTCTCCTTAATGTAATAAATATTATAATTATATCTCTTAACCATAAAATAAACAATTAGAATTATATTTGCGAAAAGATACAATCAAAATAGGACCTCCTGTATAGAAGGTCCCTAATTCTTTGATGCTCTTTAATTAGTTTGCCAAAACAGTTTCTCGCGTTTCATCAAACACCTTAATAAACAAATCCCCTCTTTGACTCTTCAATTCTTCGATATTTGTAATATCAGAATACTTACCAAAATCTTTTTCTTCGATTTCTTCATATTTGGTGATTTGTGATTTTAACCAAGCATCTGTTATTTCATTTAAGGCTTTACTCTTTTTAGCAATATTGTCTGTTTTAGGCAGCAATGCCAGATTCGTTAAACTATCCTTCATAATAGAGTTTGCCATATTGTTTCCACCAAACTTTTCTTGTGGAATTATGTGGTCAACTTCAATCTTATCTGCCGAACTATTATAAGGCTCAATATTCTTTAATGAATAGTAATAATACAAAATAGGTGTCATCGTTTTCTGTGTTACTGGCTGACCATTATAAGAACCAGATAGAGCACCTTCTATAAATGTCTTCCACTCTTGCTTTGCAACTGGTAAAATTCTGTTCTTCCAGTCTTTAATATCTGCAGACATTTTGGAGTCACCAGAGCCTCTCCACACCTTAGTAGAATATTCGAAAACCAATCTATCAAAAAGAATTCGAGCATCTCGCTGAAACGCCTTGTATTGCGCGCCACTCACAGTTGGACAACCCTTATCTTTCCAATCCTCTAACAAAATAGCTATAAACTCCAAAGAAATCGCATTTCCAAGTAATTTAGCCATCGGCTTATCCCATGACTGAAAATACTTAAAAAATGTATCCGTCATAAGAATTTCGCATACTTTATTTATATCATTTACCAAGTCATCAATATCCGTGTCCCAATTAATATTTTTACCTTTTTCTAAACTTGAAACACTTTGCGCTGACATTCCTTGTGCGCATACTGAACTGATAAGTTTGAAGCCTAAAGTTATTTTATCCATAGAAATTTCATCATGAATAACTGTTGAATCAAATATCAATCGTTTCTTATCAATTCTTGAAATCAATGTGGCAGCTAAATCCCATCTAACAACTCCATCCGGCTCTTCAACTCCCAAATTTTTATACATATCTTTTACAAGAAGCAAACGGTAACAACAAGTAACATATGGTAACAATCAGTAACAAACCACAAATCGGCAAGCAATGTCTCTGTCCAGACAGACACACGAGCGCTTGCTGGTAGTTGCTCCCAAGCCCTTCAAACAATCCGGAGGATTGGACTACGCTGATTATGAATAAAACTTTTAATCCAACACTAACTTTCCGCTAATTCATTTTCCATTTCTTTTATTTTGTCTAAATTAACTTCGAAGAGTTTATAATACTTCTTTTCTAAGTGCTTTTTTCTTTTCTCTGTCAATATATTAACTACTTCAAAAATATTCACTTTCTTATTCGTTATAAAAGAAGCAACACACCCAACAAATGGTGGAACTATCGCTAATCCACTAATTAAATATGTCTTGTAAGTAGCATTTAAAAAAATATATGCAATAATAATTCCAATATAATATAAAACAACTAAGATCCTAAATCCATTTTTAAATACTTTTGTTCTCTTATCTATCATTCTATCTGCTTTTTCTTTTATCTTTAAGCAATCAGAATAACGTTTTCTCAACTCCGTCTTAGCTTTTTCTCTTAATTCTTCTTTTTCTAAAATAAGTTGATTTTTTTCGGAGCTATTATTCAATATATTCTCGTCTTTTTTCTTTAAAATGGCTTTGTATTCCTCAATTGCCCTATCTCGTTCTTTTAATTCACTATCTAATCTTTCTTTCTCTGATTGATATATTGACAAATCTTTTTCGGACAAGAAATCTAACACATCGTCCAGAACTCTTATTTCTATTTCTTCTGGTTTCTTTGCTTCTTCTCTTAACGAAAGAATGACATCCGCCATCTGTTCAGCGTCAAGTTTTTTATTCCGATAATCATCATAAGCCTTTTCATATTTTTCTGAGACCGATTGTGATATCATACTTGACAGCACGATTTTAGCCTTTAGCAAGACGCTGAAATTTGAAGGAAAATCTTTTGCACCAAATCCTTTATTTAAATCAAACCATAATCTATTAGTAATACCACTCATATTAATTGCTAACGGAATTTTTCTTACTGCCATATCATTAGAAATAAACAACATTTTGCCAACTTCAGTTAGTACAATATGCTGACAGGATTTCAAGTCATCTACATCATTTTCTTTTCTTAAAATATTTACATAATTAATATGTTTTATATATCTAAATTTATCATCCGAAAGCTCATATTTTGCAATACATTCCTCGCTTTCAAGATTATATTTCTGATTAGCCTCTTCATAATAGTTATATCCATCAGCTTGAACTATTCCTTTTGCTTTAAGTAAGCTAAAGAAAGCAGCTTTCTTTTCAATAACATCTGCTGCAGTCTTACAACCGTTTACAATCGTGTTCATCGCATAATTTTCGACATCTACAATATCATTTCCAAGAACTATATTTTCTGCTTTTGTAAAAAATTTATCGATCTCAATTTTAACATCTTCAAAATACCTCACTTTTATATTATGTGAGCCACTTTTACTATTCATTTCATATATTAGGCTAAGCAAATCCTCCACATGTCTTTTAAATACCTCTCCATTATATCCGGCCAAGTGAAATAAAATCTCTATCTCAGCATATAATATAATAGGTTTATTCCAAGCCCGTCTTTCTGAAACATTACTATTATGATTAATGCCCGCATACAAAACAGCGCCTTCTTTAATTGTATTAATCATTGCCATAATATCTTTATCATCCTGTTTTTCTACAATATAAGCACTTATGACATCTGAAAAATGGTTTCCATTTGATTCATCCAATAAAAAAGCACAAAATTCCTTAACTAATTGTTCTTTTTCTTTTGCAGATAATTCTCCTCTTTTTTCTTCTGCAAATTTTTCAAGTTCACGTATTACATTATCGCTTTTCGAAATAGCATTTTGACATTGTTCATCAATTGAAGAATTTGGAAGTTTACTTATATCAACTGTATATTGATTATTCTCTCTCGATACATAATCTATTTTCTTTAAAGAAGTCTGAATAACATAATCTGGAATACAAAATCCATACTGTGCTCGAATTTTTTCAGAAATATCCGTAATTCCAAAACAATATAAACCTGTACCTATAACTATTCCCTCAACAAAACGTGAAACAATAAAATAAATATCACTTTTTCCATCATTATATAATTGTCTAAATGTAACCAAAGACGCTAAATTTTTAACTTCTGTACTTAATCTCATTTTCTCATTCCTTCTACGCTGCCGCATTGGCATTTATTGTCTCTATAACCTTCCTAATTCCCATCCACACATTCAGATCTGTAAATATTTCAACCACACTTCCCTGGTCTGTAAAAGGTGATTCCTGAAGAACAGAAAGATCCTTCATCATTCCGTTGTGAACGATATATTCCACTATCTGATTCACAAAATATATCTGCCTGCTATCAAGGCTTGTGCTTGTCAGATATTCTGAGAAAGCTTCCTTGGCAGCATTCATATCAAGACCAACGATCTCACGAACTAATTCGCCTAATGGCTTCTGTCCATACTCATGCTCATAATCCTGCTTAGTACCAACCTCATTCCAAAGGATATCCTCAAGTGTTGATATATCAGAACTTGTAAGAGGCTGATTAGTCTTAAGCTTTGCAATTACAACATTATCTTGATGTTGCCTAATATAGAATTCAGCTTTAGCTTTGTAATTCTTCAATTCATCATTTTCAAGCTCAGATTCCTTCCATTCCACAGACAAAAGATCATCTTCAAAATTCGTATCATAACGAAGCTTATGCTTCGGAATATACTTCATAAGATCACGGAGTTTTTCTCTGATTTCTTCAAATTCATTGATACCGGCATTATCAAGATAATCTGTATTTAGAATCTTCTGAATCAAATCGCTCTGCATCTGAATCTCAGGAATATTTGCCACACTGGCAATACCTTCTACCTTCTTATAAAGGTCGCTTCTTGCTCGTGTATATTTCTTGCCTACAAGATAAGCAAGTTCTATGCCATACATAAGTGCATCAAATCTTACTGCACTCGCCTCATCATCATCCGGCAAAATGAGTGGTGCCAGTTCTTCCCTGACAATCAATGTGTCCTCATAGGTAAGACACTGATAATTAGTTTCCGCAGAATATAAATCCACATATTTCAAATGCTGACGAACTGCAAAATTGTCTCTTGGTAACTCCTGCACCTTTTCAGACATTTGTTTTACCAAAAGATTTCTATATGCAATGAGTCTTTCAATCTGATAATCAATATCCTGCAATTTATAAGAAATCTCAAATTTCAAGTTAAAGATAGCTCCCTGTAGAGCAATCATATTGGCAGTTGCTTTACCTTTATTCATTCGGAAGAATTCAAAGTTTCCGCAGAAATCAAATATATAGAACTTCTGCTTATCTTCCCCATCAATAAGTCCAGGACAAAGTCTGGTACCACGTCCAATCATCTGCCAGAATTTTGCCTTACTCATAACCTTCTTGAAGAATACAAGGTTTATTACTTCCGGTACATCAATACCGGTATCCAGCATATCAACAGAGATAGCAATCTGTGGCATCTTCTTTGGATCAGAGAATTCATCTATAGCACTCTGGGCATAGGTCATATAGTTATCAATCACCTTTGCATAATCCGGAAGATGTGGATACTCCTTATGGAATACTTCAAGTATCTTTTCAGCATGATCATGATTCTTTGCAAATATAATGGTTTTACCAATCTTCTGACCATAATCTATCTTGATTCCATTGGTCATAAGTGTATGGAGAACCTGACGAATTGTATCCTCATTGAAAATCCATGTATTTAATGCAGATGAACCTATAGACTCCGGAAGCTCACCATTTTCATCCTCAAAGGTAGCCTCATACTCTTCTTTATCTTTCTCTGATAAATCATCATAAACAATACCCTGTTCAATGAATTTCAGTTTTGATTCTACCGAAACATAGTCAACAAGATATCCATCCTTTACTGCCTGAGCTAAATCGTAACCATAGGTAGGCACACCATTTTCCAGTTCAAATACTTCATAAGTATTTTTATCAATTTCATCCTTTGGAGTTGCTGTTAATCCTACCAATGGCGCATCGAAATAGGTAAAAATATCGCGATATTTATTATAAATTGATCTATGGGCCTCATCACAGATTACCAGGTCAAAATGGCCACAGGTAAACAGTTTCCCATCGTTATCATTAACCGTATCAATGCAGTTAATCATGGTCTGATATGTAGAAAATACGCAGTGAGCGTTATAATTATCTTTTTCCTCACACAGGTTCGTGCATGACAAATTAGGAAGCATATTTACAAAGCTTCTCTTTGCCTGTGTAACCAGCGAATTTCTATCTGCAAGGAAAAGAATATTCTTTACCCAGCCCGCTTTCAGTAAGCAATCGCAAAGAGCAATAACAGTTCTTGTCTTACCTGAACCCGTTGCCATTACAAGAAGTGCTTTTCTACGATTCTTCTCGTCAAAGCTATGACATACTGCCTTAATTGCTGATTCTTGATAATAACGGCCGGCAATGTTTTTATCTACACTTACATGCTTTAGGCTTGTACGCATAGTAAGCAAATTGAACCACTTCTCCAAATCTCTCTTGGAATAGATTACAGAGCACTTTCTCTCAGGATATTGGTCATCGATGATATGCGTATCAAATCCATTGGTAAGAAATACAACTGGTCTCCTCTTATATTTCTGTTCCAATAAATCGGCATATAATTTTGCCTGCTGTCTACCCTTGGATACATCTACGCAGGTCCGTTTTGCTTCAATTACTGCCAATGGCTTATGCATGTCATCGTAAAGTACATAGTCTGCATAACCCACTTCTGATTTGTTAGGCATACCCGGAAGCTCTACTTCATTAATCCAGTCCTTTCCTTCGGTCCAGCCTGCATCCATAAGCATAGAATCAATATAAAGCTTTCTAGTTTTATACTCAGATAAATCCAATGGCTTTGGAACATAAGTCTGCTGCTGTTCCTGTCTACGGGCAGATAATTCTTCCTTGAGAGAAGCATTTTCAGCAATCAGCTTCTGTAAGTCAAGTTCCTGCTGTGCATTCTTCTCCTGCTCCTTAGCAAGTTCTTCTTTGGTCTGCGCTGCAGTTTCTTTAGATTTTTTCGCTTTTTCTATACGGTCACTAATGATCTTCTTATCAAAGACACGTTCTTCATACTGGTCAGAGTAGCAATAAGCAATAAAATCCAAATAAATAAACAGATTCTCCAGGCATAGCATGGCCTCATCTCTGCCAAGCTTCTTGTTACTGTGAGCCACATTATTGCCGCAACGACGAATATAATCCATACGCTTCCAAAGATCAGCACCTATAATCTGTCTGTATTCTTCTGCATTCATAAGGCTCTGCAAATTATCCTGGTAAGGCATCTCCAGTTCCTTATCCACGGAATACATCCATTTCAGAGCGAACTCCATCGCCATGCGGCTATTAATAATACTAGCCTCCGGATCCATAAGAATAATCTTCTCAGCTGATATTGCCACATCCTCAAAGGAAGCGAATTTCGATTCATTTTTCAAATAATCAAAGTTGGTTATCATAAGGCACAACCTCCCAACACTCTAAACTATTTAAACAATTCAGGTTCTTCATTGTACAAATCAATTAACCATGGTTGTGGGACATATACAAGTATCATTTCATTATCCCAACCAAGTGAAACAGCCTGATCAGGTTGATGTATAAAGAGTCCATTTAATAAATACACAGTGTCACCTGAATTTCTGTCCAATTTAATTGCTTTCTCTTTGCTACGCAAAAGTTTACATACTATTTTCATTTGCTCTGGACTTAACTTTTGTAGTTTCTTTCTTTGATTCTCCTTGAATTTCTTATTTTTTCTTTTCGAACATATATAAGAAAATATTGATGAAATAGCTAAAGTAAAAATCAAAGACAGACTAAGTAAGAAAATAATACCAATTATTTGCTTCCACATATCAGGCAAGTTATTCAGTGACATTTTTTCAAGAATTTCTATTGGAAGAAACAATAGCATGCCTGACAATATTGCTACAGCAATGAGTGCCGGTGTTATTTTCTTAAAATTATCAAATGTTTTCTCTGCTATACTATCAACCGATATATTCATTTATCTTCGACCTTTCTTCATACCTTGTGATATTTGTTGACGAATTTCAGGCATCTTTATAGCTTCAGTCATAAGCGTATTCATCATATCTGCCCCAAGTTTATTTTCCATTTCCTTCTGCATCAGTTCAAGCTGATGTTTATGCTCGATTTCTTGTTTTTCAAGATCATATTTATGTTTCTCTCGTTCAGTTTCCAAATCTAATTCATGTTGCTTAATTAACTTTTCAATTTCTCCTTTTGTCTCTTTACGAGATATCATTACAGAAGATATTGCTGCAATTAAAGCACCAAGAACTGAAACTATATATGGCATTATTTCTTTGATAATCTCTAACATAACTTTCTCCTAACCAAAATATTTTTGCATTAATGAATCAAATAATAACTGTGTCTCGTCCAATGCCTTCTGCACTACAACTTTTGATTTGTCGACTTGTTTGACAAAATCTGCGAACTGCACTTGTTCGTTCACTGGAACTAGCGGAACTGGTAATTCCTTCAACTTATTTAAAGGCAATTGTTTTAGTGTTGACTGATTCGTTGAACCAAACATAAAACGCTGTGCCTCTTCTGTAGTCAAATAATGACTAATAAATAATCTATCCGCCTTATTTTTATCAATTCTTATTACTGCTAAATTTCTAGTAACATTCATTCCTTTGCATCTTTCATCGCTAAGCATAACCTGCCCTGGTTGTCCAATAACCTGAACTAGAATTTCATCACCAATTAACCTTGTTTTTTTATACTTACACTCTATATCTGATGCAACCCTGTAAACATTATCTAAGTTTAAGCTTCCGTTCTTGAAATCAGAAGGTCTTACCATGGGAATACCATCTTCAACATTATCACCTGGTACAACTATTCCGTATGATAATCCAGCACCTTCTTGAATCAATTCAATAAGTTGCTTTTTCTCATATTCCTGACTTCCAAACAGCTCGACAAATCGGGCTTTGATGAGGTCATCCACAGTCTCTAGTTCTTTTTTTCGTAAATCAATAATAGATTTTACTTTTTCTATCGAATCAACAATATTGCTTTGTTCTTCCAACACTGGGAATCTAATCAGCATTGATAAAAAATCCGCATCCGGTATACTTCTTCGTCTAGCAGTTGTTCCTCGTAATTTTGACTTATAATATTCAATACTTCTCGGAGATCTTAATGCATATTCTAAATATTTAGGAATAACCTTGTCTGTATCCACATCCCATATTTTATATGCTGGACTGACAATTCCTTCATCTGCCAATTCCTGAACCGCAAGAACCCCCTCATCGATAGGAAAGCTCTCCACCAATTGATGTCTAGAAACAACCTGATATGATGACTGATCAACAGATGCTATTTGTTTTTTGAATCTGTCATCTTGGAACATCAATCCTTCATGCATAGTCATTGAAAGAACAGAATATTTTTCATTCCCACACTTTTTTACTTTTGCCTTTTTTATAAGTTTTCCAACTTCTATTTCCATCTACATCATCCCTACAAATCCGAATTTAGGACTTGCCCTTTCCTTTAAAAGTATTCCGCCAACTTTACTTGTCCTGCCTCATAACTAATCACCAAATTTATACAAGCAAAAGTCTTAAATGACTTCATTTCAAATAGATCCTCACTTTTCTTCACAAGAAGATTTCTATTATTTTTATCATCAGATAACTTTATCAAATATTTTTTTATGTTTGTTTTATTTAGACCTTTTATTGGTTTAGGCAAATATCCGTCTATGTACGCATTTACCTGACTGGACGAAAAATCACTTTTCTCGTAATTACATAATGCATAAAGGACATGATTCAAACCATTTGACTCAGATATATTATCATTGTAGAGTCCACGAATAACCGAATATTCTGCTGCCAATCTTGTTTTCACCCAACCTTCTTGAGCTTTTATAAATATTTCATCGTTCATTAAAATCTTATCGCTTTCATTGTCGTAATAAGATATAGCAAGGCAATAGCACATTTCATTAACACTCTGTGGAATACCAGCAGTGCATTTAAGCACATAATTAGATAGATCATCAATCATAGGAACCGTAAAACCACATTCTCTAAACTTTTTAGACACAAAGCTATTACATTCTGTATCATTAAAACCTCTAACAGATATTGTTTGAATTCGGCTTGCTATTGTCTGATAATTGGGCATTTTCTCAAAATACTGCATTATACTATTTGTGGCTCCAATAGCCAAAAAACGAACATTATTTTTTATCATTAGCGGATCATCTGCCATCGTTATAATGCAACTCAAATCCTCTAACATTTTTTCATCGTTGATAATTGTTTCAAAATTATCTAGCACCACAAGTTGATTTTTATTATCTTGAAGAAACAGCTTAAAAAAATCATTACTTACTTCATATGTTCTACTAGCCTCAAGATTACCAGCTGCAATGCCTGCATTTATCCCTGCTTCTTTGGTTTCGATTCTTTCCACTAACACTTCTGAATATAATGCAGAAAAATATTGATAGAACCCACCTTTCATTTTTACATCAGACAAATTGACAAATTTATATTTTCCTGCAACACTTTTCATAATATGAGTTGTTAGCCATGTCTTACCGCATCCACTTTCTCCAGCAACAAATACATATTTATATCTATTTATCGCTCTTAAGAGTTCTTTTTCATAATATTCTCTTACTATGTAGCTTTTCTCATTAAATTCTTCCCTATTTCGAAAAATTGTATTTATTTTTTCTTCTGTTATACTCATTATCAACAACCTGTCTTCTTTGATTAATGTATTTTTATCAATTTCTCAAGTTCTTCCATTTCCTTGCCAATCTCCATCTCAATCTCACGGATGTTAGCCATAATTTCCGATGTAGGTGGGTACTCTACTGCCACATATTCCACCTCTTTATATTTATTGATGCTGAGATCATAATCATTGTCTTCTATTTCCTTCTTAGGCACCATGAACGACTTATCTGTACGCTTTCTGTCCTGTTCACCATCAAGATTCTTAAATCTCTGAATGATGTCAGGAATATCGTTGTCTGCCACTACTGAACGCTTATCATCTAAGCTAAATCCGTCTGCAGTCATATCATAGAACCATACATTATCTGTTCCGCCATGCTCTGTCTTTGTAAATACAAGAATAGCGGTCGATACCCCGGCATATGGTTTAAATACACCAGAAGGCATTGAAATAACTGCCTCTAATCTCTGATTCTCAACGATTTCTTTTCTAATTGCTTTGTGTGCAGTAGAAGAACCAAACAACACGCCATCAGGTACGATACATGCACATCTTCCACCTATTCTTAACATACGCACAAACAATGCCAGAAACAGTAATTCTGTCTTCTTGGTACTGCAAACCTTAAGAAGATCTGCCGATACAATATCTGCATCCAAGCTTCCTTTGAATGGTGGATTTGCTAATATCAATGAATATTTATCCTTATCAGGATTCTGATCAGATAAGCTATCTCTATATTCAATAAAAGGACTTTCCACTCTATGATTCATCATATTCATAGCACCGATACGAAGCATGGTTCTATCCATATCAAAACCATGAAACATATGATTCATGAAATGGTCCTTCTTCTGTTTATCGTAGAAGATTTCTTCCTTCTTGTTATTCCACAGATATTCCCCAGCTTCCACAAGGAAACCAGCTGTACCACAAGATGGATCACAAATAATATCATCTGCTTTAGGATCCATCAGTTCTACCATCATCTTAATAATATGACGAGGCGTTCTAAACTGACCATTCACGCCTGCTGTAGCAAGCTTTGAAAGTAAATACTCATACACATCACCTCTGGCATCAGAATCATTTAACTTTGCCATCTGCGTGTAAAGTTCATCCATAGCATCTACAACCTTAGAAAGCATAAGCGGTGTAGGAAGCTTGAAGATAGCATCGTCCATATACTTTGAAAATGCACTGTCCTTACTGGCATGAAGATTCTTTATAAATGGGAATACCATTTCCTGCATAACAGAATACATTCTATCAGCGGGATAATCTCTAAACACTGACCACTTAAACTGTGTACCGTCGATAGTTCTTTCACCAATCTTTACTTCCTTGGCAAATACGCTCTCATATGGAAGACCAAGCATCGCGCTTTCCTTAGCGTGTGTATTATCTGATACATCTAGGTCATGGATAAACATAAGATATGTCATCTGCTCAATCACATCCAGTGGATTGGTAAGTCCACCAGTCCAGAAAATTTCCCATAAGCTATCAATTCTATTTTTCAATTCACCTGTTATCATGAATTAATCCTCCTTATCCCAATTCCATGTGTATTTAGTATATCTTCCGCCACCGATTTTTGTAATCTTTCCTTCTTTTACAAGTTCCGTCAGGGTTCTTTGTACTGTAGTCTGGCTAATCCCCGGTGTATTCTCCATAATCTCTGTCTTGGTTATGGTTCCAAGATGATTCTTTATCAATTCCTCTATCCTATCCGGCTTTGGAACCTTCTTTTCTTCTACTACCTTTGCTCTGTCAAAGAATTCTCTATAGGCAGCTGTGATGATTCCAAGAACATATTTTACAAATGGTTCATAATCATTCTCATCTTCTATCCAGCCAGTAGAGCTTTCCTTCAACGCTTCGTAGTAGCTATCCTTTGTCTTTTCAATCAGCTTCTCCAAACTGATATATTTTCCAACGATATAATCATTCTGATATAGCAATAATAATGTCAGTAATCTACTCATTCTGCCATTACCATCATTGAAAGGATGAATACATAAAAAATCGATAATGAACATTGGCATAATCAAGAGCGAATCCGCCTCACTTCTATTGATAGCCTCGTTGTAAGCAGCGCACAGATTAGTAATAGCTTCTGGTGTTTCCCATGCAGGTAATGGTCGGAATCTCACGAACTTATTGCCTTGATTATCCTCTTCCTCAATTACATTATCTGCCGCCTTGAATTTTCCACCCTTTGCTGCATTTTCAAATCGATATAAATCTCTATGCAACTGCAAGATAAATGTATCTCTAACCGGAATATGCGGAAAGCTTTCATGAATCGTATTAAGCACATCTCTATATCCGGCAATCTCTCGCTCATTTCTGGTTCTTGGCATTGTCTTATCCAAAACAATCTTCTTTAATCGATCGTCTGATGTATAAATACCTTCAATTTTATTAGAACTCTCGGTACTCTGAATCTTGGCTACTTCAACAAGACTCTCAAGAACATCCGCATGCTTTTCTGCAATTAAACGCTGCTCTCCTCTGTATTCATGAATCGTTGTAAGATAATTCACAATGTCCGGAGTTAATAACTTTTTCCATTTTTCTGTATAATCAAAACTTCTCATTTCAATTGCCTCATATAATTCTCAATTTCGTCATTTTATACATTTTGACTTAATTAGATTATATACTTCAACTTCGTCAAATGTAAACATTATCTTCGTCATTTTTAACAATATGACGAAATTAAACAATTTTTTGATACAATTAAAAACCGGAAACTACCTATTTTCTTATTTTAGGCAATTTCCGGTTTCGTTACTATAATATTTTCTTTATCGAGAGCAATCCTGTTACTATAATTACTTAAAATTCCCATCCTGAAAACTACGCCTTCAGGATGTCACGGTACTCGTCAAATGCCCATTCATGCTAGCATGATGAGCGCTTTCCTCGTTACTCGCGCAAAATAGGTGTACAACAGGTGTATGAATCACATTTTATTCTCCACAAAGTCCTGATTTATAGGCTTTTCCGATAAAAGCACGGGATTTGCCATGGCATACAAATAAAACTCGTATCATACTCAACTCCTTACAATGCCCGTAAATTTCAATTTCGTGCTACCATCGCTTTTCAAATGCTATTCTTGTATCCGTGCAAAATCCAATAATCGTCACAATACCCATTACGCATTTTTCAAAAATAGTTCCCAAAAATTGCTGAACCACGCCTACTAAAGTAAGTGGCAGAGTAACAATAAAAAAAACAGAAAGAACAATTTCCCACTCCTTAATCACTAATCAAAATTTTTACTCTTCATCAGGAGCCTGACCATCATGTGCCAGCCACTTGCATTCTGTTATTTCCATATTAGTGAATGTAGCTTTAAAAGAAGAATCTTCTGGGCTGCAAGCATAAATACCAAACTGAATTTCATCAGTAGCTTTATACATATGACATATTCTCATCTGCTTGAATTTAATTCCGTCTTCTGAGCATTCGATGCAGTAATCATCCTTACGTCTGCTGAATCTATACCACATAGATTTAATATCAGCATCGATTTCAGTTGTGGCCCAATCTGAATATCCATTATTGGTAGCTACACTGCCAAGATGTTGAAATTCATCATTTTCATATTCAATAGAGCCCTTTAACCAGTTCTCGCTATCAAGATACATTACAACACCACACTGATCAAATCGTACTTTGCTTTCAAATTCTGTCTTCACGACAAAAGAAAAGAACTTCTCACTTGTTGTCAGCTGCAAAACAGGGGCATTATCATTCCTAAAATGATAATATGTACGCTGCCATAAATCTGTATGTGGATTTGTTGTTATCTCAATTTTATCTTCCGAAATAGAAAACTCTCTCGGTTCTCGTGTCCATTTCCACTGTTCTTTATCAATCTTCATTTTGCTTCCCCTCTTGTATAATATCTTTTAGATACCATTTTGATATTCCCCTATGATTCGTGTGGTCTTCCAAGCTTCATATCATCTGGTGTATCAAATGACTTTCTTGCAATCGTTTCCGTATATCTTCTGATTGTATCCTCTTTTTCCTCCATAGTCATAAACTTAATTAAACTTGTCTGGTTAAAAAATACAACCTGAACCAGTCCTGCTCTTTTACTTGATCCTGCTATTGCAATATTGGATGCTTCCTTTTTCAAAGTAGGCATATTAACAATTTCATGGCCTGACTTTTCATATTCATCCATCAAATTGACAGGAGTACCTGCCATCTGGGATACTTCAAGCTTGTCTACATGAACCATATCCAGCTTAGCAATTGAATTAACAACAATCACTATCTGTTCCCACCCAAGTGGTCTTGCATCAAGAAGGACATCATACATAAACCAGTTCCCAAGCTTTGTCATCTGAATCTTTTTTACATAGCTTAAGTCATCAATTTCGCCCTTTTGAACTGTCTTCTTAACATCAGCTTCACCTTCCACATTTTTTGAAAGCTTGACATCGTCAATATTATTTTGTGGAATATACTCTGCCTCTTTAGAAATATAATCTTCCTCTTTAGGTATATCATTCGGAATTGAAGACATCTTCTTGGCTTTCTTGACGGACTTAATTCCCGAGTAAAATAGTATAACTCCAAGAATTCCCATAATGACCATTCTTATATTAAACATACCGTTTAACATGCTCATCGTAATTGTAAATAGAATAATAAAACCGAGCATCATTTCTACAGCCCCAATCGTCATAATTGTGTCTTTACTTAGTTTGCTCTCTTTTTTATCCATAGTAATAAACTCCTTTTGATCGTCTAATCGCTCTTACAATAATTATAATATCAATTACCAGCATAGGTATCATCAAAAGGCCATACGATACGAATGGCCCTGGAAATCTCTTTTCAAATACTTCTTCATTAAGAAAGAATTTTAATATAGAAGGATTTCCGTTATTTACGGCATGCATTATAGCTGCAGGCCAGATAGATTCTGTCTTAATCGTAATATAGGTTAACATAACTCCCATAAGAGTGCACTGAATACACATGATGATAATCCCTGCAAAAGGGAATCCTGGGTAATCAGTTCCGAAATTATGTCCTACCACGGTGAGCGGTGCATGCCAAAGTCCCCATATGATTCCGCCTGTAATAATAGCCTTCGGAATCCCTAACAGTTTAATTAATTTCGGCATCATATATCCACGCCATCCACCCTCTTCCCCAAGCGCTGCGAATGACAGAATCGTACAGGAAACCATTGTAAGAATCGGCGAAGCGAATGCAATTTCATTTCCATATCCAAGCTCCATTATAACATTCGAGTCGAAAGCATCTGGCACAAGAACCAGTGCCATAAGACACATGATTTCAAAATAAACCCACGGAATTAAGAGCGCGAATAAATAATATTTCCACTTTCTGTCCTTAAAACTGATTCCCAGCATCAATGAATCCTTACCTGTCATAGGTAAGCCTTCCTTGGTAATCAGTCGGCTAAGAATATGGGCAACAAATGGCATCAGCATTCCAAGTCCAATAAAAGATTCCATATATGGATTCGAACCATCCCACTTAAATCCTGTACCAATAAATGAAAAAAATATAATCCATGTAAGTCCAAAGGAAAGAATTAAATATATCCAAAGCCTTTTGGTTTCAAGTTTTTTATCCATAAAGCTATCTCTCCTTTCGACGATATAGACGACATGAAATGAGGTATGATACAAAATAAAGTCCCAGAATAATTACAGGCTCAAGAGACTGAAAAATAAGCACTCCGCTTTTATGTTCCTCAACGAAATCCATAAACACTGTAATATCCCAGTCTGAAACAGTAGACAAATCTCCAAACATAAGAAAACCTATTACAATAAATGCAATCGTCGTCCAGAACACCACCATCGCCCTCATGGCTTTTTCCTTACCAACACCGATATATAGAGGTAACTCTATACCTGCTAAAAACAGCACGATACTTATAATACTAACCAAAAAGGAATTCACCATAACTGCAATATCCTGAAGCAGGCCTTCTTTGCAAAAAGCAATACAGCCAATTCCCAGTATATAACCAAACGACATAATCAAATATGCCGAAATACCTATAAAAACATATTTTGACGCCACATATGTATTTTTATCAAATGGCATGGAATTAAGATAATTCCCAATTTTATTCTTCTCATCATTACTCATAAGCTTGCTAACACTCATAAAAGACATTGGCAAAATAATGAAAGGAACATATGCCATAATAAAGAAGATATCAAATAAATTAATTACACTTCCATCCTCAATCATTATCATGGAATCCTGAAACTCCTTCGTTCCAGGAAATACAATTCGAAGTATCAAAAAGAGTATGGAATATGTCGCTATGACCCATGTTAGTCTAATTTTGTTAATTCTATCAATAGAAACAAAGTCCTTATATAATAATCCACCCATTACACCAGTCCTCTCTTTCTTTTCGCAATAAATACCGAAAGAACATAAGAAAGCACACCTGTCACAATTGCCGAAATCAATACCATCAAATAATGATCTTTTATAGCTTCCATAATCAATTCAATCGGATTAACATCTATAACCTCCGTTTTATCACTAAAACTGTAAACAAATACCCTTTTTACTTTTGAAAAATTAAATAACACAAGGGCTACAATAATCGTCATGATAGACGAAAACTGAGCAAAGCTTTCTTTTCCATATCCGAATACAAACATATATAAACATATAAATGCGCCATAAATGAAAAGTGCACTTGCCATTGTAATTATGATTTTTAAAATAGTTCCAAATGTAAGTATATCTGTAAGCATTGATATTACGAATGCCAGCAGTAAATCTGTAGTAACTCCTATTCCAAAGAACATAGATATTGTTATATACTTGGACAACACTCTCTTTTCTATTGAGACTGGCATTATGGCTGATACATTCTGAAATCCCGCCTTCCCGTCTGCCCAAAATATAGCTGTCACATCCCCCACCATTGCCAGCGAAAGCGTCATAAATAATGAAAGGACAAAGGCTGAGAGATTTTTAACATCAATATCTGTAACCCCGTTTTCTGTCATCATTGACCTTTGAGCAAGCGCGATATTTCCAAATCTTGCACTTAGTACGAACATAATGGATACGACTAAAACTACTACAACTATATATATATAGGTAATCCTCCGTTTTCTAAGGCACATCAGGTCCTTTATAATTAATCCTTTCATTAATACCTCCAAAGGGACATTTTTACTAATTCTTCCTATTTATGTAAAAAAGCATGATATCCTCAAGTTTTCCCTCTTCATGCGTTTTTAATATTTCATCCTTGTTTCCAGAAAGAACAATTTTTCCTCCATCGATGAATACAACTTCATCCGCAATCTTCTCTATATCCCCTGTAATATGCGACGAAAGTAAAATAGAATGATCCTTCTTAGTTACATATTCACCAAAAATCTGAATTATCTCATTTCTTACTATAGGATCAAGTCCTGATGTAGGTTCATCCATAATCAAAAGCTTAGCATTATGAGACATTGCCACTGCAATCTGCAGTTTCATTCTCATACCACGTGAAAAATCACCACAGGGCTTTTTTGATGGAAGCGAAAATCTTTTTAAGAAATCAAAGAAAACATTTTCGTCCCAATTTTTATATATATTTTTCATCATGATATTGATGTCTTTGCCTGTCATGAAGTCATGAAAGCCCATCTCGTCAAATACCACTCCGATATCCTCCCGAAGCCTTGCACTGTCTTTCTTTATATTTTGACCAAATACGAATATCTCGCCTTCATCTATATCAATCACATCCAAAACAGCTTTTATAGTAGTGGTTTTTCCTGCACCATTCTGTCCAATGAATCCACATATACTGCCTTCTGGTACGCAAAACGAAATGTTGTCCAGCTTAAAATCTCCATAGTCCTTGCTCACATTTTTAATTTCTATAACATTTTTTATTTCTTCCATTCCGAACCCCTTCGCTATAAAAAACAAAAAGACTCTCAATGTATAGCATCAAGAGTCCTATTTACTAAAGCATCGCATATCCTGCGATAAGATATGCAATCACTGCCAATATGGCACCCATAATAGCATAAGGCGCCTGTGTTATGGCATGATCCATATTATCTATTTCACATGTTGCTGATGATAATACTGTCGCATCTGAATAAAAACATGCATGGCTTCCGAATACTCCACCAGAAACAACTGCTGATAATACTAGTAAAATGCTTCCATTAAGCGCAATTGCGAGTGGAACAACGATTGGAAGTGCAATAACCTCAATCCCCCAGAAAGAACTCGTAACGAATGTAAGTGCAGCCAGTATTATGAATACTACTGCAGGAAGAACTGCTGGTGTTAAAAATGGTTCAACGAGCGAAATAACATATCCTGAAAGATCCATTTCCCCACATGCTGTCTTAATAAAGAACGAAGCAAGTAAAATAGCAAGCACTGGCAGCATATCAGCAAATCCCTGAATGAACAGTTCTCCGAAACGACCAAACGACATAAGCTTTCTTGGTACGAACAAAAATAGTGTTACGAACAAAGTTGAAATAATAGCCATAAGCATATCGCTCGTAACAATTGTCACGCCTATCAGTATTGACATTGGGATAACAAAATCTATAGCCTTACCAGGTGGTATGACCTTATGAGGTTTTTCAATCATCGACTTTACAGCGTTGGTTTCTGCGCCCTCTTTCATTCCAGCTACAGTATATTCACCTGTCTCACTAATTATCTGAACTGGCTTTTGAGTTATTACCTCTCCAGACCTTGCTCTTTCATAAGCTTTCTTCATAGGGCCAATTTTAGGCAATACTCCGAATGCAAAAAGAAATGTTATAAGCAACGCAATAATTGGATAAAACATATATGGAACAACATGAAGATATGTACTAAGTGCAGTACCATAACCTAAATTGGCAACTGCAGGTTCCTCCATGAATATACCTGAATAGAACACTGCCCATGTAGAGAATGGAAGCATCGCACATACCGGGGCACCTGTAGAATCAATTATATATGCAAGCGCTTCACGTGGTGTCCTTCTTTTGTCACATGCACCCTTCATACAGGTTCCAATTGTCATAATATTTAGATAATCATCTACGAAAATAACAACACCTAGAATTGCGGAGGTCACGAGTACCATTCGTTCACTTTTGCAAAACCTGGTAACCAGTCTCGAAAAGCCTTCTGTACCTCTTGCTTCTCTCAGTATAAGAATCAAAGATCCAAACAATCCACAAATAAGAAGGATATACTGATTATCAGCATTACTGATTTCATCAAGAACGAGTCCGCACCATGGTCCTAAAAAGTTCACACCATGTATGATTATATATGCAACCAGCGAACCAAAAATCAATGCTTCAAATGATTTCTTGGTTTTAATTGCAAATACAAGCATCGCTACTGGAGGTAGCAAACATATCCATCCGTAATCCATTTTTCAATTCACACTCCCAATTCCACCAATTATTTATATATCTATATTTTTTACGTACAAAAATAAATTTTGATTACTTTCCTTATAATCATCTGCCTTAATCATTTCCATGGCAACCTGTTTAAATCCGTCATCATACTTTCGTCTGTACATAATGCTTATAGAACTCTTTCCAGATTTAAAGTATTCTTTCAGATAATTCACATCTGTCTTTTCAAGATACATTGAAAGGTCATCACTATGTACCTGGCCCGACTTTCCGAAACCTGAAAGCCATCCGGATATTGTATCAGTAAATCCCTTTTCTCGTGTCTGTTCTGAAATATCCATATTTACGATTGAATATGTATCCTCAGTCAGATTGATTTTTAATATTTTGGTGTATAAATCACATAATGCCTTATGAGCAGCAGCCTGCCCTCTTCTGTCTATACCCTTTCGAGAATAATAATCTGCTTTAGCCTTATACATTCTGTCATCTGCGAGCTTAGCTATATTTATTATAGTCTCGTTTTCCAGACCCCTCTTTGTTACATAACCTACAGACAATGACAGTGACGAAACCAGCTGTCCACTCCATTCCATCATTACACTATCTAAATCACTAATTATGTATTCAAGATGCTCTTCATCAGCAAAAAAGATGGCTACGAATTCATCTCCACCAGTTCTATATACCTTTCCATAATTACCCAATGTCCTTTTAAGACAATCTGCTGCACCCTTTATAAGCTCATCGCCCGCGGCATGACCAAGCTCATCATTCACAACCTTAAGACCGTTGATATCTATTGCAGCATATACGAAGTCAGCCTCTGGTGGAATCGCAGGATATGCTAACATATCATCCTCATAAGCTCTTCTGTTATATAATCCTGTAAGCTCATCTGTTTGAGATTTATATATAAGTCTTTCCTCCTGCCTCTTTTCTTCATCAATTTCTCTTGTTGTATATGCAACCTTTGTTGCTTTTCCATCTGCATCTTTTTCTATAACAATGAATGTAGCAAGAAACCAGCCTATATTTTTGCCAACTAACTGAGTCGCGATAGTTTTCTTGTCACCAATTCGATCAGCTATTGTTGTTAAATCAGTAAATTCAAGTGCTCTTTCAAGATAATCATCCTGCGTAACCGCAGTCATTACCTGCTTCATAATCACAGCTGCACCTGTTCTTCTATTATCAATAATATTATCAACCTCGTTCTTGGCACTTATCTCATCAACTGTATCATGAACAAGATCAATTACATGCATACTATAGTTTACCTCAGCAATAGATGAGAGGATTCTATACTGATTTTCTTTTTCACTCTCCTTTACAAAGGTATGTATAATAATAATTCCTATAACCATACCAACAGAATACAAAGGAAGCAGTGGATATGCTATCTGAGCTATAATAGCGGCAGTCATCTCAACACAGAATAAGAAAATTGTAAAATATCTCTTCTTCATCTCTCCAATGGCTTTTTTCATAACCGAGCCTGTCTGGATAGCAAGTAAAACGCACAAAAATACCTGCATATACAAAGCTACATATCTCATGGTATATGCATGATAAACGGTATCCTCATCTATCCAGAAGAATATGTGAACAAAATGATTAACTATCAGCGCCAGAATTTCAAGAACAGCAAATACATGTCCAAAGTACAGTATGAACCTGCCAAATCCAGTTGATAAGCGAAGATAAGTTGTAACATACCTGCACAGCAATACTACCGAAAAGGCCATTGTTAGATAATAAAGAAGCGTATCTATATATAGTATGGTTGGTATATGCAGTTCATAAAGAACTCCCCATATGGAATCCGTAATATAATAAATAAGAGCAACCCAAATATATAGCTTAAATACCCTATTTACTTCTGTTTTATCTTCTTTATTTCTAAAATATTCATGGTTAATTATTAAATGAATAATTATAGATATAATACCTATTGCAGAATAATACATTCGTGCTCCTCCACAGATTTCAAAGCCTCTTAATCACATTCCGTATTTTTTAACAAAAGTTTCTTATATGTACTATCAATTGCAAACGCTCCAAGCGGAGCTGTTATTACAATAGCAAGTACAGCTATTGTTAATACTATATCGCCACAGGAAAGTCCCAAGCTTAATGGTATACCGCCTATAGCTGCCTGCACTGTTGCCTTAGGCGTATATGCCATCATAGAAAACAGCCTTTCACCTTTACCAAGATTCGTTCCAAGTAAGCATATGAATACACCAAGCATTCTGAATATTAATGCTCCGAAAATCACTATAATTGCACTGGTTCCAACCTTTCCTAAATAACCTATATTCACTGTTGCCCCAACCAGTACGAAAAGGAAAACCTCTGCAACAACCCAGAGCTTATTATATTTTGATGACAGCCTTACCGATACTTCTTTCCTGTGCTTCTTTAGGGCAATACCTATAAACATTATTGCAATTAGTGCAGAGTATGTAATCGGTGTATTTAACATATCCTCAACAGCTACCAGTATGAATGAAAATGAAAGCATTATCATTACCTTAACTGTATCTCGTATATGAACCTTTTCAAAGAATATCGCAAGCAGTCTTCCTGTTAATATTCCTATTCCAATTCCTAAAATAATAGACACTGGAATATTCACGAAGCGTATTACCGAAACGCCATCCCCCTGCATCATTCCAACGAAGGTTGAAAACAATACTATTACATACACATCATCGACAGATGCTCCCGCTAAAATTAACTGTGGTATATTTTTAGCCACACCATAGCCTTCATCCATAAGCTTAACCATTCTTGGAACAACAACTGCCGGTGAAACAGCTGCAAGCACAGCTCCCATGACAGCCGCCTCAAGGTATGATATTCCAAGAAGCCCAGGTGCCAGAATAAGCATTCCTATGAGTTCTAAACTTGCCGGAACAAAGCACATCAAAAAAGCTGGTCTTCCTATTTTCTTTAATCCTGATATATCAAGACTCAATCCTGCCCTGGTAAGAATAATTATGAGCGCTATCTTCCTGATATCCGCCGATATTGCCAGAATGGACTCATCGAATATATTTAAAACATATGGTCCCAAAACTATTCCGGTAAGCAGCATTCCTATAAGACCTGGAAGCTTTATTTTCCTGCATATCCATCCTAAGCCGGAGCCCACTATTAAAATTAAAGCAATACTTAATAACATATTTTAAATAGCCTAATGGTTATATAACCAAAAGTATACTATCCTCTCACTCTTTGCATCATTTTCCATAATGCATAAATATACATAGTGAATGATAACATATCACAGTACAAAAATATACTTATTCGTAGTTCTTCTGTATCTTGATAATATATTCGTTACGTATTAGAATCTAACCTATAAACTTTATTATTTATTTACGAAGGAGAAGTAAAAATGGCAAACGGATTTTTATCAGCTTTAATGCCTATATTAAGCATTATCGCAGCAGTTGTAGTTGTTATTTTACTTATAGTAATTATATTTAAATTTTGCTATAAGACATGCCCACCAAACAAGGCTATGGTAGTAACCGGTCCAACTGGTGCATCTACTGTAATAGGAAAAGCCAAACTCATTATTCCAATCATTCAGAGAGTTGACTATATGTCACTTGAAAATATCCAGGTTGATTTCACATCAAGAGATGAAATTCCAACACGAGATGCAATTAACGTATTGGTAGACGCAGTTGCCAACATGGCTATTGACCAGGATCCAGAAGTGTTAAAAACAGCATCTTCCAAATTCCTTGGATATTCAACAAAAGATATTCAGGAAATCGTTACTCCTATTCTTGAGGGTAATATTCGTGAAATTATCTCTCAGACCACATTAAAGGATCTCATTCAGGGAGATAAAAAAGAGTTCGCTGAAAGAGTCGTTGAAAATGTAAGCCCTAACTTAAGAGATATGGGACTTAAATTAACAACCTTCAACATTCAGAACTTCAAGGATAAGAATGGTGTAATCGACAATCTCGGTATTGAAAATACTGAGCAGATCAGAAAGGATGCTGCTATTGCAGCTGCCAAGGCAAAATCTGAAATTGCCATAGCTCAGGCACAGGCAGACAAGGATGCTAATGATGCTCAGGTTGCTGCTGAAACAGATATGGCTTCCAAGCAGAATGAACTTGCTATTAAGAAGGCCGAATTAAAGAAGCAGTCTGATATTGAAATAGCAAAAGCTGAAGCTGCTAAGGGTATCGAAGCTGAAGCTCAGCGTAGAGAACAGGAAATTGCAACAGCAAATGCTAACCTTGCCCGTCAGGAAAAGGAAATTGATTTAAAGGAACGCGAAGTTAAAATTACAGAGCGTCAGTTAGAAGCTGAAATCAAGAAAAAGGCTGAAGCTGAAAAATATGCTGCACAGCAGTCTGCTGATGCCAAGTTATATGAAACTCAAAGAAAATCTGAGGCTGAATTATTCGAAAGACAAAAGAAGGCTGAAGCTGAAAAATTCGAAGCAATTCAGAAGGCTGATGCTCAGAAAGCTCTCGCTGATGCTATTAAGGCTCAGGGTATCGCTGAAGCTGAGGCTGCTAAAGCAAAGGGTGAGGCTGAAGCTGCTGCCATTAAAGCAAAGGCTGAGGCTGAAGCTGAAGGTCTTATGAAGAAGGCTGAAGCTATGGCTGCATACGGAGACGCAGCTAAACAGGATATGCAGCTTCAGGCACTTAAGGTATACTTCGAACAGTTACCTGCTATTGCGAAGGCTGTAGGCGAAGGATATCAGAATGTTGACAAGATTATGATGTTCGGTGGCGAAAGCTCTAAATTAGCTGGTGACATCATGACTAATGTATCTCAGGTTTCCGAAGGCTTAAGTGAGTCTCTTGGAATCGACCTTAAGACTTTACTTGCCGGATTCATGGGTGGCAAATTAGCTTCCGACAAAGATGTAACTGTTAATGTGACCAAATAGTCTCTTTCATTTAACAGTCTTATCAAAATAATATACGCAATAGAGCGTTCAAAAAAGTGAGGTATTGAATTGGGATCATCCTTTTCAATACCTCACTTTTATAATATACTGCCCAAATTAGAATATATCATCTGCTGATTTTGCTTTCTTATTCTTAACCTCTTTATAATTCCATTTTCCATTCTCTAACGATGTTTCAAATGTAATAGAGATAATATTTATTCCATTTTCACCTGAATCCTTGTGTGAATATGTCACATAAAAATATCCATTTTCGAACCAGGTTTCATCCAAAAATCCTTCAGCTTTTGATGGTCCCTCTTTACAGTTAACATCTAATGTCAGAATATTATCAAGTCCATCCTTCGTTGGTTTAAATACATATACATCACCAACATAATCAGCAAGAGTATTTCCAAGAGCATACACCTTAACAAAAATTTCATCCGTTCCATCTGAATCAATATCACATGTTTTAATGATAGCATATGTATCATCATCATATTCACCGCCCCAGAAATTATAGTTCTGTGCCTTGAATGAATCCTCAACAGTACCTCCATCAATAGCATAGCTTATCTTAACCTCTATGTTATCGCTGTTAACTGGTTGTGCACTTACCAGCCTGATATTGCTGACTTTACTTGTTGCTTTGGCTTCTGTTTTAACAACATTCGACTTTCCTATTTCACCTACATAGAGTGAACCATCCTTTCCACTCTCTGTTACGTAGTAGTTTCTGGTCTGTCCTTCTTTATCAGTTAGTGAAAAACCATAACCTGGCATATCGCCCGCCATTGTTATGTTAACCACTAATGGCATTTCCTTTTTAATTTCACCATAATCGTCAACATCACTTATCTCAAACGATATGTTTCCATCCTCATCAACATCTGTAAACTCAAGCTTGAGGATTTTGAAATCCTTGATAACATCATCTGCCACGAATATGATTGAAGAAGCTGGATCTCCATTTTTCATATCTATGACATCGTAGTCCTCAACATATTCCTTATAATCATTCGCCCACATAACGCTTAATCCCATCTTAATAAGCTTGTCAGCATCTGTTACATGTGCAAAAGGTGCATCTAGTGGATTAGGGAACTCTGCTATAGCAGGGCGAATACATTTTTTATAGATTCCTCCGAAGTCTGAATCCTCGAATTTTCCACTGTCATTACCATACGCGCCAACAAATCGATGTGTTTTGCAATCATAATTAATGTTGCTATAATTAACACCTTCATCATCCGGGCGAGACAAATTTATATTTAATATGCCATTATTTCGATACATAACTTCATATATTTCGCCTGAATATCCTTCAATCTTATCCAGAATATTCTCTCCGAATATATTGTTTAAATCTTCTACATCAACACTTGCAGCTGCGTATTCTTTAATGGACTGTGTTGCCTTGTCATAATAAAAATAGTACTGCTTCCAGGTATGCCCCATCATTGACACCTGATCATCATAATGACTTTCATATGCATCATATGTACCAACCTCAATCGAAAAATCATTGCCATCCTGCGATACTATTCCACCAAGGCGTGATACTTCAGCTTCTGTAGGTACACCATCCGAAATCTCCCATATATGTGAAATAATAGCTGTCGTGTATTTGGCATTCATATAAAAATATACTTTGTCCTTAAAATCAAGAACACCGTCAACTTTTCCCCAGTCTATATCTTTGTCATCTGTAACTAAAGAAGAACCATCATATGTAACGAACCAAAGGGATCCCTTATATGTTTCAAGACTTGAATCAGCACTTTCCTTCACGAAGATAAAGGCTTCTTCATTACCATCTTTATTAAAATCCATAATGGTTGTAGCTACTATATCCTCAGTCTTAATATTTTTATTTTCTTCTAAAAATATATCAGTAAGACTTTTAACTTCATCTTCTGTATCAACAGAGCTTTCTTCACTAGCCTCTGCTTCAACACTTACTTCCGAAGAATCACTTTTTGATTTTTTCGAAGAATCCTTAGTTGACTCATCCTTGGAATTACAGCCTGTCACCATAATTGTCATCATCAATATTAGGGTTAATACACGAAAACTCTTTTTCATAATTCAATCCTCACACTAAAACTGATTAATATGTTTATAATATCATTTTTTGATATCAATTCTACTTTTCTGAAGCCATTTTGCGCTTTTTCCACAGCAAAAGTCTCGACGTTTCTTTCTTATAATCTGAATACTGTGGTCTTCTACTAAGCTGTCTTTTTTCCATAAGAGGTATAGACACAATATTAAACAATAAAGCAATGCTTAAAAATCCACATCCATAATACCAGTAATCAACAGCATATGGAAGCATCGACAGATATGCACCAAGCCAGAATGAAATTTCTCCAAGATAGTTAGGATGTCGTGAATATTTCCACAATCCCACTCTTAGGACGTCTCCATTCGGGGTGCTGTTAAGAAATCCATGCATCTGTCTGTCTGCGAAGAACTCTAATCCGATTCCCCAAAGCATGACAAGTATTCCTGCTACTGACAAAATACCTATATCACCTTCTGCAATTCTAAACAATGGAAGCATTCCTAAAAATACTACCAGTGTTGGCATATAATGAATTCCGAAGAAATTGACCAGCGGCCAGAAAATTTTCGGAGTCTCATCCCTGAACTTCTTATATCTCCAGTCCTCATAAGAAAAATCTGTAAATACCGTTATCCAGTTAGCCGTCAATCTTATCGACCATACATTAAATACAACCAGAAATAATATCTGAAATGGTGCGAAAGCTTTATTAATAATAAACAGCCAGACCGACATTATCATAGGTGTCACTGACCAGTAGGCATCATATACACTTGAGTTCTTATATGATACAGAAAAGACAAAGGTTACAACCGTTGCCACTGTATCAAACATGAATAGCCTTAGCATTATATTCTCAAAATACAGGCATGAAAAATAACCTAATGCAAAAGCTAAAACATATATGAATAAAATAACCGTTAAATCTTTTATTTTCTTCATCATCCACCTGCTCGAGTCTAACAAAAAGAGAAAAACTGGTACCGGAATATGCACCAATTCATAGCAATGGGAGTTATCCAAAAAAGACAACTCCCATTATTGATAATCAAAATTTACTTAGTTTTCCCCTCAAAAAGGATAAATCATCCTATTCGCGATAAAAATGATACAGGTTAATTGCATATTTTCCAAGCCACATGTTCATATAGGCCTCATGCTTATAACCCATTTTCTTCATATCATTAAGAACATCATTGTCAAATGTATCTCCAATGAATGCCCATATTTCACTTGGTTCCTTTCCAAGCTTGTTAGGGTTCTCTGTCGTAACTTCATTAGGATAATAATACTTAAGTACAGACCATGCAAGGTGTTTTACACCATTCGAAACTAAAACTGCGTCCTCATTAGGTGTTCCTACAATATCAAGCACTTTCTTAGTTTCGATATCCTGTGTCTTACTAAGTGATCTAAAATACTTAAAATCAAAAAGACTTATAATCAGCGTAGCTAACAGCATGACATACACTATTATATATTTGGCCCTTAAATTGAAGTTATACTCAATAAGCCTCTTCATACAAAGCATGAATATGAATAAAACTAAAGGTATCAGCACATAAGTATATCTGTATGTAAGAATTGGATGGAAAAGGTAACTTACGCCATAACCGAATCCCAAAAGCAAAGCAATTACAACATAGAAGAACAGGATTCCCTTAAGTTCACAGGACCAGTTCTTTCTTGAAGGCTTGTGAAGGGCAAGATAAAAAGATACCTTCTCTTCTCCCTTTTTAATAGTAGCAAGACCTGATTCCTTAATTAGAATAACTATGGTCATCACAATTACAAAGGTTAACATAACTGGTCTTAAATTTTCTCCACCTGTTATGAAATTCAGTATTCTGTCGAAAGCATCAGGTTCTGTCATCCAGGAATTACCAAGCTCGGCCTGTGTCTGGAAGTAAAGAACAAAAAGCCATGGTATATATACTACAATGTAGATAACTGTTGTTAAAAACCATTTAAAAAATGCTTTCTTATTTTTATTTCCAGCGAAATTAACAAAACCGGCAAAAAATATAATAAGACCACATACTGCAAGTCCATAATAATGCGTATAAGCCGATAACACTCCGAACAATGTCATCAGAATGAAATACGAAAGCTTTCCACCCTCTTTGATAATCATATAAGCGCAATAAGCACATAAAAGGGTGAACATGAATACTAATGAATACATTCTGATTTCCAGATTATATTCTGAACAGCTCGCTGAAAAACCGCTTACTATTATGAAGAACACTGCAGGAATTGCGCCTAAATGCTTCTTAATAAGCGTTACGGCAAGCACTATACCAATAACGAATGGAACAAGGGATGCTATATGATACACCACTGTGTTATATCCGAATATATCTGCGAATATTCTAAGATAGTAATAATATAACGGAGGATGAGAATCCCAATAATACACTCTTTCAAATATTCCATAAAAGTCACAATCGATAATAGCCATCTGAGAATATGCTTCGTCTCCCCATACTACATTATCGAATGCCAAAGATATATTGAGTATAACTGCCCCAAGTGCTAATAAATAAACACCTATTCTGTCAATTAATTTATTAATCTTTTCGAACATAAAAACCCCGGCAAACTAAATCCACTTTGTTTTCTTAACAACATTAACGAATTCTCTGTTATCTCTGGTCTTGGCGAACATATCAAGAATATGATCAACAGCATCCTCTGACTTAAGACCATTAAGAGCTTTTCTTAATATATTAATAGCCTCATATTCTTCCTCATCAAGAAGTAAATCCTCACGACGAGTTCCAGACTTAACTATATCAATAGCTGGGAATACTCTTCTTTCAGAGAGCTTTCTATCAAGAACAAGCTCCATGTTACCAGTTCCCTTAAATTCCTCATATACTACATCATCCATTTTAGATCCTGTTTCAACTAAAGCTGTAGCAAGGATTGTTAACGAACCGCCTTCTCTCATATTACGTGCAGCGCCGAAGAAACGCTTAGGCATATGCAAAGCCGCAGGATCAAGACCACCTGATAAAGTACGTCCTGATGGTGCTACAGTTAAGTTATATGCACGTGTAAGTCTGGTAATTGAATCAATAAGAATCATAACATCCTGCTTATGCTCAACCAGTCTTCGACCTCTTTCAATAACCATTTCAGATACTCTCTTATGATGCTCTGGAAGTTCATCAAAGGTTGAATAGATTACTTCAACATTAGGACCTTCAATTGCTTCCTTAATATCTGTTACTTCTTCTGGACGCTCATCAATAAGAAGAATAATCAAATGGGTATTAGGCTGATTAATCTTAACAGACTTGGCAACCTCTTTAAGAAGTGTAGTCTTACCAGCTTTTGGCTGAGACACTATCATACCTCTCTGGCCTTTACCAACAGGGCTTATTAAATCAACTATTCTCATCGCAACAGAGCAGCCTGGACGCTCTAGTTTAATTCTCTCATCTGGGAATATAGGAGTCATATCTTCGAAATTATATCTTTTCGAAGCTTCCTCGACTGTATATCCATTAATTGTCTTAATATATAATAATGCAGCGAATTTTTCTGTCTGTGTTCTTACTCTTGTATTACCAACTAAAATGTCTCCTGTCTTTAAACCGAACTTCCTAATCTGAGCAGGAGAAACATATACATCATTCTCACCCGGAAGATAATTCGCGCATCTGATGAAGCCATATCCATCAGACATAACCTCTAAAATTCCACTGGCCTCTTCGCCCGAATCAAGTTCCTTTGGGAAATTAGTGCTGTCGTAAACCTCATTCTTTGAAGAAGAAGGTGTAGCCTCCTTTGATACTGTTTCCTTTCCTGAATCTTTAGACGTATCTTTAGAAGCTTCCTTAGATGCACTCTCCTCAGACTTCTTAGCCTTAGTCTCACTATTATCCTTAGTCTTAGCAGGTACTACAGATTTAGGTGTAACATCCTTTCCCTTAGCCAGATCCTTTTCATCTTCTTTTAACATCAGTTCTACGAGTTCTTCCTTCTTCATGGTAGAAGTTCCCTTTAATCCTCTGGCCTTAGCAACTGCCTTAAGATCAACCAACTGCAATGATTCATACTTTTCCTTCATGCCCATTAAGCATTTACCTCCAATATTGTTGTGCGAAATAAAACGTTAATTACTATTTTTACTACTCAAATTTTCTAACTTCATCTTTGGGAAAATAATAACGATTTGTAAATGAATAAATGAAGACTTATCTTCAAGACTTGATTATACAACAACTTATTTAAAAATGAAACAAGGAAAATATATCTTTGTAAAAATTTCTTTGTTAATAAAAATACCGACCTGTCAAAAGAAATATTATTCTTCGACAGATCGGTAATAATTCAATTAGTAACTGATTAATCTTCTAATGAAGATGAAACCTTAACCTCAACGGTCTTGTCATAGCACTTAAATGTATCTTCAACGAATTTTGAATCCATCTTCTTAGTGAATGCGCTTACGATAGGAACGATTATTAATCCTCCAACCATAGCTACAACACCTGAATTAATAGATGACTTAAAGATATATGAAAGTACAGGTCCCCATGAAGATGTGTCAACTCCACCAAGTGAGACAACAAGCTGAACTACAGCCATTAAGCATCCCCATACATAACATACAGCAACAGATACCTTAGTGATACCCTTCCAGTATAATCCATATAAGAACGGTGCTAAGAATGCTCCAGCAAGTGCTCCCCATGAAACTCCCATCATCTGAGCGATGAATGTAAGTCCTGGGATAGAATCCTTAACTACAGCAATTACAGCTGATACTGCGATGAAGAACACAATGAATATTCTCATTATGAATACCTGCTTCTTTTCATCCATTGCCTTCTTAGAAGTAGGCTTAATTACATCAAGAGTGAATGTAGAGCTTGATGTAAGTACTAATGAAGAAAGTGTTGACATAGATGCTGATAATACAAGTACTACCACTATTGCGATGATAACAACTGGTAATGTAGATAACATTGCAGGAACGATTGTATCAAATAATGGCTTTCCTGTAGCTTCATTATACTTAATCTTGTCAGCATAGAGTCTACCGAAACCACCGAGGAAATAACATCCACCTGCAACGATAATTGCGAATACTGTAGAGATAATTGTTCCCTTATGAATATCATTCTCACTCTTGATTGCATAGAACTTACCAACCATCTGAGGAAGTCCCCATGTTCCAAGAGAAGTAAGAATTACTACGAACAATAATGCTAAAGGATCAGGTCCGAAGAATGATGAATATGCACCGCCTGCATCCCATCCTTCTGCAGGAATTGCTGAAAGCTTCTTCATTGCTTCAACAAGTCCACCATTCTGGCTTAATACAGCACCAATAACTGCGCATATACCAAACAGCATAATAATTCCCTGAATGAAATCATTAATTGCTGTAGCCATGTAACCACCGAAAATTACATAAAGTCCAGTCAGAACAGCCATGATAAGAATTACTACCCAGTAAGGAATATCAAATACCAAATTAAACAAGCTTGATAATCCATTATACAAAGAAGCTGTATAAGGAATCAGGAAAATGAATACGATGATTGAAGCTGCAATCTTAAGTGCACTTGAATCAAATCTTTTTCCGAAATAATCAGGCATTGTCTTAGCATCTAATTTCTGAGTCATGATTCTTGTTCTTCTTCCTAAAATGTTCCAGGCAAGAAGTGAACCTATGAATGCATTACCAAGACCAGCCCATGTAGCACTAGTACCATAGAGCCATCCGAACTGTCCAGCGTATCCTACGAAGATAACTGCTGAAAAGTAAGATGTTCCGAATGCAAATGCTGTAAGCCATGGACCAACAGAACGACCACCTAATACGAATCCATTAACATCAGTTGCATTCTTTCTGCAGTATAATCCGATACCGATCATAACTGCGAAGTAAACAATCAATAAAACAATTGTTAGCATGATTTTTCTCCTTTTTAATATATTGTTTAAGCCTTATTCTGGGCTTCAACTAATCTGACACCACAATACTTTTCTCTAAGCTTAGGTTTTTCAATCTTACCTGTTGGATTACGAGGAATATCAGCGAAAATAACCTGATGTGGACGCTTATATCTTGGAAGGTTCTTAGCATATTCATTAACCTCGTCTTCTGTAAGACTCATGCCTTCCTTAAGCTCAATTACAGCAAGAGTTGTTTCACCAAGTCTCTTGTCTGGAACTCCAATAACAGCAACATCGTGAATTGCTTCAAGTCCTGCTCTTAAAAAGTTCTCTATCTGAACAGGATAGATATTCTCTCCTCCAGAGATAATTACATCCTTCTTTCTGTCTACTAAGAAGATGAAACCATCTTCGTCATACATAGCCATATCGCCTGTATATAACCAGCCCTCAGAGTCCATTACCTCTTCTGTAGCCTTAACATCATTGTAATAGCAGGTCATAACACCTGGTCCCTTAACAGCAAGCTCACCTACTTCACCGAATGGAACCTCAACCCTCTTCTCATCAACTATCTTACATATCCATCCGAATCCAGGTTTTCCAATAGCACCAACCTTATGAATGTTCTCAACACCAAGATGAACACATCCTGGTCCTATAGACTCTGATAATCCATAGTTAGTATCATACTGATGTTCTGGGAAATAGTCCTTCCAGTGCTTGATTAATGATGGAGGAACTGGCTGTGCTCCTATATGCATAAGTCTCCACTGAGACAATTCGTAATCTTCTATATTAAGCTCTTTACTATCCAGTGCCTCTAAAATATCCTGTGCCCATGGAACCAAAAGCCATACAATTGTACACTTTTCCTTCGATACAGCCTCTAATACAGCCTTAGGCTTAGTACCCTTTAAAAGAACTGCCTTCGATGCTGAAAGTAATGAACCAAACCAGTGCATCTTGGCTCCTGTATGATATAAAGGAGGAATACATAAGAAAACATCATCCTTAGTCTGACTGTGATGGTTCTGCTCACATCTTGCTGAATGAATAAGACTTTCATGATTATGAAGAATTGCCTTAGGAAAGCCTGTTGTTCCGGAACTAAAGTAAATAGCAGCGTCATCCTTTTCTGTAAGTCTTACATTAGGTGATACTGATGAACAGTTAGCTGTCAGTTCCATATAGCTTTCTGCATAGTCAGGACATCCTTCTCCTACATAAAACAGCATTCTGTTAGGTGCAATTTTCTCAACTATGTTCTGAACTCTTTCAACGAATTCAGGACCAAATATCAAAACATCTACTTCTGCCAAATTAACGCAATACTCAATTTCATCAGAAGCATATCTGAAGTTTAATGGAACAGCTAATGCTCCTGTCTTTAAAATTCCAAAATAAATAGGAAGCCATTCGATACAATTCATTAAAAGAATCGCAACCTTGTCTCCCTTCTTAACGCCACGGCTTAATAGCATATTAGCAAATCTGTTAGCCTTCTCATCCAATACTCCCCAGGAAATTTCTCTTCTGTAAGGATGCATAGGATTAGCCTCTACCAAATCAGACTCCATCCAGTTAATTCTCTTAACCTCTTTAGCCTCTGGATTAATTTCAACTAAAGCAATATCGTCTCTGTAGCTTCTGGCATTTAATTCTAAAACATCAACAATTGTCATTTTCATCCCCCATTCATGGTATATGAAGCATATATTTTTATGCTTTAACGCTTTTATTTATTAAAGTTTAATTGGTACACAATATCTTTGTCAAGTTTACATAACTCCAGTTTGCTAATTTGGTTTACATAACTTGTGTCTATTGATTTTAATTTTCCTTCACACCCTGAAGATTAATAAAGAATAGTATTGGTAATGAGAACACATTGAAGTACATGTACCTGAAATCCGCAGCAACCGGAGTCGCAATGAGTACAGTACCTAAAATAGTAAGACATGGCACATATATAATCCATGCGCGATTTTTTCTAATAAAACTTGCGCCGAGCGATATCAGAATAATCCATGTAACGCTTCCAAGACTCCATAATAATCCATATAGAGGTATCATATTTCCAAGCTTAAGGAATATCTCCTTGGCCTTAACTATAACCTTTCCGCCAATCAATGGATTAGGCTCAAGTCCGAAAGAATTGTTAGATATACCCTCTGCGTCTGCTATTGTGTAGTAAGCATCAGGATACCAGTAGCCTTTAGTCTGTCCTATATAAGCATCAAGATAATCTAATGGATGCTTGATACCAAGCATAATCCACAGCTTCAGATATTCACCCTTGTGTTCCTCTAAATACTCTGGATGTCCTGCTCTCATAAGCTCTTTCATGTTATCTGCGAAGCTTTCAACATACAATTCCTTAATATAGCTTGAGTCTACCACCGCATCTATCATCTTTTGTTCTTCTTCGGTGATTTTCGATCCATTTACTATAACTCGCGCTATCATCTGCGAAGGTACAGAAACTGATTCAACGAAGTCAGGCTGAACTATATCAAAGGAATTCATTAATGGTCCCTTAACTATAATTGCAGCAAGAATTACTCCTGCAAGTACAGGGAACACTGGAAGCATATTCTTCCTATAGTAGTATGCTATGAAAGGAACTGCTGCCAAGAATCCGAACCAGCCATTTGATCTAAACAGACATATGAACAGTCCGAAGATTCCGAACATAACAACATAAGGAATGCTAAACTCCTTAATCAGTCTTAATATAGTACAAATATATACAAGTACGGCAACCGCGAACAATACATCCTTCCACATAGTTACTGCCATTATTGCATTATATGGAACAAGTGCATAGAATCCGAGTGTCACAAGGTATGACCATAATGGAAGTCTGTATATTTGCATCGTGCGTATAGCATATCCGACTGCCAAAGATACCATAGCCATTTGAAAAAGAATATAAAATGAGACAGCAACACTTAGCGAGCCTGTCAGAGCCAATCCAAACTGAACCCATAATTTAATTATTAGTGTATTAGCGAGTGGATTAGCATTCTCATATGGCATACTACCTATTGCCTGTCCGAGCTGATTAATACTGTCAGGTGTCAAAACACCAGGAAAAAGATATAAAAAATATGGAATAAAGCATATAAAAGTCACTAATGCAGAGACCCCAAAAACATGCTTTTCATAGAATATAGCCCATTTTTTAGTGTGAATCTTTTCATCAAACCTAAAGTAGCGAATCATTAACGAATATAGAATGATAAGGCTTTTTGAAAAAACAAGAAAAAGTCCCCATAATGAGGCCAGAAGAACCGTCCCTATGAAAATCGCAGATTCCAGGTTTCCCTTGATTATCTCCTTCGAGCCCAAAACATAAAGGACACTGAATATAGCACCAAGAGTTGTACTTACATGCTTAACTGCCTTGTTCTCATATTGAGACTTTGAATAATTATACAAGCCTATGCTAAGGCCTAAAAATACAAGGCCCATTATGTTTCCGACACTAAAGTCAGTGACTCTTATCAAAGCCCAGGTCATGAAAAATATTTCAAGAAACATAAAACATTTTTGTTTCATATTATTAATTCCCCTCTGGTTGTTGGGCGAGATTCTGAATCCAAACGCCCTTAACTAAAAGAATCCATCCTATTACAAGCTTAATTAAATCAATACTACAGCAGATGAAATAAACATACACAATATTAATGGTCGTGAAGCTTGATAATGCATATGTCATCGGTACAGCAACTACCCACAAAAAGCAGCTGTCGAATAAAAATGTTATAAATGTTTTGCCACCTGATCTTATTGTAAAATAAGTTGCATGCAAAAAACTCTGTACAGGCATGAGTATGGCTGCTACTCTCATTATACTGGTAGCAAGCTCCCTAACTTCATCTGTAGTATTGTATATTCTTGGAAATAATGGAGCTGTGAAGAACATCAACGTTCCAAATACAAGTCCAATACTTGCTGATAACCCGATAATTCTGTATGCGCTCTTCTTGGCTTCCTTAAGTTCTCCTGCACCAAGCATCTGTCCTACTATGATAGCAACTGCATCTCCCATCGCGAAGAATGCTACTGCGAACATATTAGATATTGTCTGTGATATATTAAGTCCGGCAATGATGGCAAGTCCTCTTACAGAATATGCCTGTGTCTGAATCGCAATACCAGAAGACCACAGAGTCTCGTTAATTAAGAGAGGAAATCCAAGCTTAATCATTCTGCCTGTAAGTCCCTTCCTGAGTCTGAAGCTTGAGTATGCGCCAATAATGAACTTATTTTTCTCAGTATGCTTATGTGTCCAGATAACAACTATCGCCATCTGAATATAACGCGAAATAACAGTTGCCCAAGCTGCACCTTTGACTCCCATAACTGGAGCACCCATTTTTCCATAGATAAGGACATAGTTAAGCACCAGATTAATAAGTACAGCAACGAACGAAGCAACCATAGGAACAAAGGTTTCTCCTGTTTCTCTTAAGGTACCTGAATAGCTGCTTTCAATAGCGAACGGAAGAAGTCCGAACAGCATTATGAAAAGATATTCCTTTCCAAATGCCAAAGTGTTTTCTATATTTCCAGTTGCTCCACCCTCATGAAGAAACATTCCTATCAGCTGATTATCGAGCATGGCAAATACTATACATCCAAGCACCATAATGGCCATCGAAACTATAATCTTGAATCTGAAGGTATCCCTTACGCCATCATGATCCCCACTTCCATAGAACTGCGCTGTAAGTATTCCTGCGCCCGAAATAGCCCCGAATATACAAAGATAAAAGATAAAGAAAAGCTGATTATCTATCGCAACTCCGGACATCTCGTCAGTTCCGACACGCCCAATCATAATATTGTCTAAAAGACTCACAAAATTAGAGATAGCATTCTGGATAATAATCGGGAATGCTATCAACATAACTTTTTTATAAAATTGTTTTAAATTTTTATTCTTTTCCATCCCAGCAATATGTGCAAAGCTTTTCTTTAGGAAGTCCAATTGCTTCAATCATATCGTCTAAACGATTAAATGCAAGTGTTGTAAAGTTAAGCTGCTTACACATCCTGTCTAACATTGTCTGATATTCACTAGAATCTGGATTAGCATATACATCAAGGTTAACGTCCTTGGCTCCCTTTTCCATATCGCTAATAATTCTTCTGGTTATAAGTTCCATCTCTGAAGATGATCTTGAGAAGTTTAAGTATTTACATCCATATAATAATGGAGGGCATGCAGGACGAATATGTACTTCCTTGGCACCCGACTGATATAAGAACTCAGTTGTCTCACGAAGCTGTGTTCCTCTTACAATTGAATCATCTATCAATAGAAGGCTCTTATTCTCAATCAAATCCTGAACAGGAATAAGCTTCATCTTCGCAATAAGATTTCTCTGCGACTGAATAGTTGGCATGAAGCTTCTTGGCCAGGTTGGTGTATACTTAATGAATGGTCTTTGGAATGGAATTCCGGATTCATTAGCATATCCTATAGCATGAGCAATACCTGAGTCTGGAACTCCTGCTACCGAATCAGGACGGACATTATCTCTTTTAGCCATCAATGATCCGCAGTTATTTCTCATTTTTTCAACACTAAGTCCTTCATATGAGCTTGAAGGATAGCCATAGTAAATCCAAAGGAATGAACATATCTTCATTTCATCTCCAGGACCTACTAAAGTCTTACACTCTTCTGGTGTTATAATAACAATTTCACCAGGTCCTAACTCTCTTACTTCAGTATATCCAAGGTTAAGATATGCGAAGGATTCAAATGACATGCAAAAGCCGTCATCCTTCTTACCTATAGAAATAGGAGTACGGCCCTTCTTATCACGGGCTGCATATATTCCCATAGGTGTTAAAATTGCAATACTCATAGATCCATCAATAACATCCTGAGCATACTGAATTCCTTCTATAAGATTCTCTTTTTGATTAATAACTGCTGCCACAAGCTCTGTAGCATTAATATCTCCACCGGACATTTCCAAAAAATGGCTGTGACCTGTGTTAAAGATTTTCTTTACTATCTCATCCATGTTGTTAATCTTACCAACAGTAGTGATAGCGTATGTACCATGATGAGATCTAACCAGTAATGGCTGTGGTTCATAGTCAGAAATACAACCAATTCCAATTGAACCCTTCATCTCATTAACATCTTTGTCGAATTTAGTTCTAAAAGGTGCATTCTCAATATTATGAATAGCTCTGTCGAAACCAGTTTCTTTGTTATAAACTGCCATTCCTGCTCTTCTTGTTCCAAGATGAGAATGATAGTCTGTTCCAAAGAACAAATCAAATACACAATCTTTTTTTGATGCTACTCCAAAAAATCCACCCATTGTTATTCTCCTCTATAATTAATTATTAGAATTTTCCGATAAATTCCTGAACTCTTGCATTATCAGAATTAAATATTTCATCAGGAGTACCCTCTGCCTGAACGACACCGTGCTCCATAAATATCATTCTATCTGAAACCTCACGAGCGAACTGCATTTCGTGGGTTACTATTATCATCGTCATATGTTCTTTCGCAAGCTCTTTAATTACCTTTAAAACCTCACCTGTAAGTTCTGGATCAAGTGCCGATGTTGGCTCATCAAAAAACAGAATCTTAGGCTCTTTTGCTAAAGCTCTTGCTATAGAAACTCTCTGCTGCTGTCCACCTGATAATTCACATGGATATGCATCCTTCTTTTCCGAAAGGCCAAGCTTGGAAAGGAGCTTAAGTGCTCTTTCATAAGCTACATCCTTAGATACATGATCCGTATGAATCGGTGCTTCAGTTATATTCTTAATTACTGAAAAATGTGGAAAAAGATTAAAATTCTGGAATACAAGGCCAAAATAATTTCTTATTTCCTTAAGCTCATGCTTGGAAGCATACTTAACTACTCCGTTTTCAGTAGTCGCTGCTACCTTATCAAGGTATTTAATTTCCCCTCCATCTATTGTTTCAAGAAAAGTTGCTGCGCGAAGCAATGTTGATTTTCCCGAACCAGAAGGTCCGATTATCGAAACAACCTCTCCTTCTTTCACACAAAGATCGATTCCCTTAAGAACATGAAGGTCTTCATTAAATGTCTTTTTTAAGTTTTTGATTTCTAGTAATACCTGTCCCATCAAACACCTATTTGTAATAACTTAATCTCTTCTCTATCTTCTCCATAATGAAAGCCACTATGAAATTGAATACGTAATAGAATAATCCAGCTACCATTATTGGCATGATAGTAGATTTACTTGCTGCAATCTGAGATGCAACATCGAATAATTCAACCATGGAAATAGCTGAAGCTAACGAAGTATCCTTTACCAATGTAATTGTTTCATTAGTCATGGCAGGAAGAACTCTTTTAACTACCTGTGGAAGTATGATTTTAAAGAATGTCTGGAACTTATCAAAGCCCAAAACCTCTGCTGCTTCATACTGTCCCTTAGGCATCGATTCAATACCACCTCTGTATATCTCAGCGAAATACGCAGCATAGTTTAGAGAAAAACCAATAATTGTGGCTATGAATCTATAGTTGCTGCTAAGCGCAACTCCAAAAAGAAAATGAGGGCCAAAGTAAACCAATATTAACTGTAACATAAGAGGAGTTCCTCGCATTACAGAAATATAGAATTTAACTATGCCCCTGATAATTGTATTTTTAGACATTCTTCCGAACGCTACAACCATTCCTAATGGTAACGAAAAGACAAGTGTCAGTAAGAATATACTTATTGACATGAGCATACCGTTTCCTAATAGTTGTAGCATTACAGAAAAATTCATCTATTCTCTCTTTTCTTAAATAAACTATTTGCCTAAGCAAACAGAATCTGTCATACCGAAATCAGAATACTTTTCAGCAATCTTAGTAAATGTACCGTCTGAAACCATCTCAAGAAGAGTCTTCTCAACCTGATCCTTTAATGCATCATTACCCTTCTTAAATCCAATACCATACTGCTCAGAAGCTAAACGCTCTTCCATAATAACATAAGCATCGCCTCTGTTATTCAGCTGATATGCTGCAACACCTATATCCATAGCAACTGCATCAATGGCACCAGCCTCTAAATCCATGAAAGCTGTATTATAATCTGAATACTGAATCATATCAGAAAATGTAGCTGCAAGATCCTTAGCATCCTCTTCAAGTGCAGCAAGTGCAGAAGAATCCTTCTGAACACCAACTACCTTTCCAGCTAAGTCAGCAGGAGTTGCAATTCCTGCATCCTTCTTAGATACGAATACCTGGCTGTTGTCTACATAAGGAACAGACCATGTATAGCTGTCCTCACGTCCCTGAATTGTGAAACCATTCCAGATACAGTCAATTGTTCCAGAATTAAGCTCCATATCCTTAGAATTCCAGTCGATTGGCTGCTTAACTAAATTCCAGCCATTTCTCTTACATACTTCTTCTGCAAGGTCAAGGTCGAATCCAACATACTCACCCTTATCATCCATATATCCATATGGTGGGAATTCAGCGTCGAATCCAACTGTGAAGTTCTCGCCTTCCTTCTTCGCAACTGATGAATCACTGCCTGATGCGGCACTAGATGAATCATTTGAACATCCTGCCAATGTACCCATTACCATGGCACCAGCAAGAAGTAATCCTAAAAACTTTTTCATAATCTCTCTCCTTTGTTTCGTTATCGTACTAAAGTGCACAAACACAAATGATATACTACCAAAGGGCGACTAAAAAGTCCATACTAGGTATAATCTTTTTCGTATTCAGAAACGATTTCAAGAATCTCCTTAGCATACTTTGGATACTTCTCTACAAGGTCTTTTATTTCATCCTGTGCTTTGGTAGCAACTACATCCTTATTATATTCCATACGTCTTCTTAAAGACTGTCTTTGGATAATAAGCTTATGCCTTATTTCGACCATCTCACGCTTATCTAAAATAGCATCTGCCTGATAAAGCCAGATCATAGGATCCTTAACCTGATATCTTCTAAGTTCATGCAAAAATGCCTGTTCAATATCACCAAGCTCCGCCTCTGCATTCTCGTAATTCTGGCGTTCCTTTCTCTCTTCTAAGAACTGTTCATAATCTGTTCCAAGCTCTGAAGCTGATGAAACCTGATATTTAACATAGAGATAATCTAAAAGATTAGTATTATTTACATATCGTATTTTTACAGTATTCTGAAGCTGTATAAGACGGCATATTCCATTCTCAACGGAACGAAGTTCTGTTCTTGAATCTGAATTTCTGACGAATATCATCGTAATTCCTATAGCTCCGGCAAGTACTGCTGCCAAATATCCAATCTGCGTGTTTAGTTCGAATCCATACTGAAGTATCATAAGAACCAGCACACACACAACCAGCGCAACTGTACATACTATAGCCATTGTTTTACAGTCTTCAATTATATTTCTCAGGTCATATTTTCTCACATAATATGCCTGCTTTTCATTTTCAAGCTTCTTTAAATCCTTTTTAACAAGAACCTGATAATCTTCCGCTTCCTTCAGCTTTTTATAGCCCTCCGAAAGTTCATCTTCCATTCTTTCAAGCTTGTTATACTTGTCATCCGGCATACGGTTAGTTCTTTTAAGGTAACCTGCCTGCTTTAGCTTAAGCTCCTGAATCTGTCTGGCATATTGTGATATTATGTCAACCTCTTCTTTTGGAAGAGCCTCTATTTCTTCCATATCCTTAAGATTAGAAGTTACAGTGTCGTACTCTACCTGAAGCTTATCAACCTCACGTGAGGCTTCAGCAATCTGTTCAAGACATCCTCTTACATAAGCTTCACGACTCTTCTTATCACCTATTTTAAGCTCAGATCTATCATAAACAACCTCATTCCAGGCATCTATCTGTTCCCAGTCATCTAAGTCATAGAGCGGATCTTCAATTGATTTTTTCCAGTTTAAAAACCTTTTAATTAATCCCATTAATCAAGAACCTGTTTTAAATAATCTTCTTTCATTCCAGAAATGACTCTGTCTATTTCCTCATAGTAGGATGCAACATTTCCTTCATCCTTATAGATATCAAGTGCATTAAGCATAATACTTTCACTGGAGCCTTCAAAATCTTCAATAAGACGATTCACTTTCCTCTCAAGCTCTAATGAAGCATCATGATACTCCGGATGCTCTGATATATATCTTAAGTATTTATCTTCCGAAAAAGCCATACGAAGTGAAGCAAGATACTGGACTGCCATATCCATAAGATGAGTCATATCATAGCCTCTTTTGTAATATTTAGAAGCCACCTCGAACATAAATAAATGTGAGTAAGCAAATCCCATATTGTTATAAACCAAAGGCTTAAGCTTGCTCTCAACATCAGGAAGGATTCCTAAAAGGCCTTCGTATTCTTCAATTGCAGCTTCATATCTTCTATTCTTTAATAAGTAATCAGCCTGCTGCTTTTTTCTTTCATAATCCGTAAGTCCGGCATTGTTCTTTAGTGTATCATCTATAAGCTTAAGCTCAACCTCATCGCAAAAGCCCACATAATCCATTATAGTATTAACGAAATCTATAAGCTGACTTCCTCTGTTGAACAAAAGACGAAGTTCACCTGCCAGTGCCGGAAGCTTGCACTCTCTTTCGAACCAGTTAACTAAATCCTGATTCATAAGATCCTGAGTAATCATAAATGGATTAAGCGCAAGTAAATAACACAGCTCCTCCGGGCAGTAAACATTCATGCATACACTATTTAGATAATACGGAACACTGGCATACTCACCAGTTACAATTCTTATTTTCGCCATAACTATATATTTATACTCTGCGTCCAGGCTCTTCCACTTGATTTCATAATCACGCCGAAGCCCAAATCCTCAATTTCAATTTCTAATGTATTAACGGAACTCATTTCTATATGAACAGCAAGACGTGTAGTTCCTCTTGGTCTTTCAGGAAGGCCATCCAAAACAATAGTTTTTTCATTAACATTGCCTCCTGTAAGGCTGGTTATTACGAACCCGATTTCATTTCCCTCTTCAAGATAGACCTCAAAATCCGCATTGGCCTCGAACCAGTTGCTTCCCGCATCCAATATGGCAAGGTATGAATCCTCACCACGTCGAAGTGCCTTTAGGCCAACGTTAGCCTTAACCTTGTCTTTTCCTAAAAATACATGACTTTTATATACCTCTGATGGATTAATCTTATCCATCATTCCATAGCAGGCACCCTTACAGTAAAGGTTATTTCCCTGGAACACTCTTCTGTTCTTACATATTGTTTTAAGGCTTTCCTCTGCCCACTTTTCCTTAAAGCCATCACCTAGAAGATATACCGTGGTAACATCAGTATCACTAAAAACATCCTTACAGCATTCATTAAACTTTTCATCAAGTTCCTGATACTCACGTTTTCTTATTGTTTCATCTTCAGAAAATGACATTCTCGTCATATCTTCATATTCATTCTGATTGATGAACACAACCTCAGGCTTGGTATTTTTAGTACACTCAAAGCGCATAGTCTTCAGGTAATCATTAAATTCAAGTATCATTACCTGGTATTTCCATAGCTCCTCATTCTGATGAATCATATAATTATAGAAGCTTTCAACATGACTCTGATAGGTTATGGTTTCACACTTAAGCTGGAGTGAAGAAACAACCTTTGACAACACTTCTACTGCTCTTGCACTTAATTTTTCAAGTGTAAACATATATGCTGCTACATTCTTGGAAGAAACCCTGAGATTTAAAATACTTAAGCTTCTTTTAATAAAAAGAGTAAGAAGCGCAACCGGATCATAGGATTCATTCTCTACAATTACTTCCTCCCCACGCTCTGCTCTTTCTAAAAGGTTATCGACTAAAATTCCACCTTCGTTAGCATATTTTAATGCTTCTCTTCCATAAAACCACTGTCCAACTCCAGGTCTTTTCGCAAGAACAAGCGGGATGTTATACATCTCAGACCCTGCAACCGGAGACACAGTTTCTGGCTCCTTCATTGATGAATCAAAGAAGCTTATCTGTGCGAATGTCTTTCCTAAGTCGTATCCAATAACAACCTTTCCTGTATTCGATTTTACGTTTCCATCTTTAATAGTAAGCATCCTTACTCCTACTAAACCATAGTAAACAGGTTATCAAGCAAATACTCATTCTGGAAATATTCCCTCATGAGCTTGTCCATCGTTCCATAATCACCAAGAGTCCTTGATATGGCAATGTCATTAATCATTCCATATTTAGTCGGATTATCCTGCTGATCCATATCATTACTTCCCAAAGTTCCTGACTCGGTCAGCTGTTCTGTTTCGCCATCAGATTCAACGATATAGTACTGAAGCTTTTCTCCGAAGAATAGGACAAACTGTTTAACACATATGCCATGATACATATTCTTCAATTCTTCCTTGATATACTCATCCTCTATATCAGAATTCTTCTCTATCATGTAGTGAATGGTAGCGTTCGAACCTTCCTTTACTCTGTACTCTATCATCACCTTATCAATGAATCTGTGCATGTAAGTTACAGAATTGGCATAATTCTTAAAGTACGGAAATACCATTCCTTTTGATACTATCTCTTTTAGATATGTGACACAGGTTCTGGCAATTTTGTCACCAGCTTCATCTATCTTTAAGGAATAATACTTCGTATATGCCAGGCGGCATACGAAAGGAATATCTGCTCCCTGATCTATGAATTTTTGAAGAATATTGAAATATTCATCATCTGTAATTTTTTCATGTACGAAATAGTCAAAGCAAATTTGAGAAATGAACGCCATCGAGAGTTTATTTGCACCGTACTTGGCTGCATAGCTTTCGAATATTTCTCTGGTCTTTGACACATAAGCATTAGTGTATAAAAGCTGTGTAAGTATTCTTTCCTCAATTAACGCCGTATTAAGATTAGACTCTCTGGCAACCTTCCAGATATCTCTCATCTCTTTTGATGTACCTAAAAAGTACTTAACAAGATAACTGATAAGAGCATCCTCATGCTTTATATTTTCATATACACTAAATATGAGCGAAGTTATGGTTTTATTTTCTTCGTCTTTTCCAATTTCCTTTTCAAGTGCAATAAGTCTTGCGCACAGTCTTATTACCACCTTGGAATCTACATTTTCACCACCAAATATACATATCCACGAGAATGCTTTTTCATACATTCCTCTCACTACCATGAGGTTAATCGCATCACTTATATCTCGTGACAAAATATCATCCATCTCAAGATTTTCTAATAATTCGTCAAGCGTTTCGAGAATATCATTCTCATAGTAAAAATTCATGAGATTAGCCAAAATAACCTTTCTCACATCTTCTACCAAAAATGGCGAGTCAGAAAACCTCTTCATATTAAGAACATTATCTTCTCTTACGGTAGCTATATCTTTGCCATGCTCACATATCCAAAGGTCAAAAAGAAGATTATCATCAACATATTTTCCTATCATGGAAGCATATTTGTCTGGAACTGTGAGTCTTTCCACACTATAATCTTCTTCTCTTGCGAATCTTATTCCATCCTTATTCGCAAGTGCTATCTGATAGTTGCTTCCATATAACGGTATATATTCTTCCTTCGATTTCACAGGATAAATATACTCGTTGTTCAAATTATTATATTTAACGATGACTGCCTTAATATCATCTCTTTTAATTGTAATAGCATGAACAAATAACGCTTTAGAAAGACCGCTTGCGATTTCAGGTGTAATCATACTTTCTGTAAGAATATTTCGATATAAGAAAGCAAGATTCCTGTCGTTCTGGCCTGTTAAAATTCTTGAAAGAGTGAATCGTTCAATAGCTTCCTGATAGTTCTCAAAAAGTTCAGGAAATAATGTCTTATTCCTGTAAACATATGCATAAAGGAATGCGTTCTTCGCTGGATCCAATGATGAATCTATTGCGAAATAAAGAAGTACTATTTTAGGAATTTCAACATTCTTCTCAACATCGAAGCTCATCATATAATGCTCATAGAGCTTCGTAACTCTTATCTTTTCTTCTATTGCCTTTTCGTACCAGTTAAAAGCAACGCTGTCACATCTTCCAGTATTAATAAGCAATGTACATATTGCCTGCAAAACCTCCTGGCTTGGAACCATTTTGTAACAGTCTACAAGCAAAGAAAACATATTCTTATCATAATTTTTAATTCTTCCAAGCAAATACATAAACTGCTCAACAACTTCAACAGTAAGTATTTCCTTCTTGGCCATATATTTAAGAACCTGAATTTCGAACTTTCCTAAATACGAAAGAAGCGTAGGATTATTAACAAGTACCTGATAAGCCTCTACATATATAACAGGTGAATTAGAACCTCTGTCGAACTGCTTCGCCAGAAGTTCCCACTTAGTTATAGGAGACCTTGCATACTCTTCGCTTGTGTACAATAAAAGCCACGCCATTCTCCAGTCAGAATTCTTCTTTTCGTAGGTGTGTTCAATTATTCTTATGACATCCTCTGTATGTTCTGAGGAACGATTAATTAAAGAAGTAAGATAATAGTAATAGCAATAAAGAACATCATCCTTACTATTAATCACATCACTTTCTATCTGCTCTAAATGCCACGAAGCTTCATTATATCGCTCACTCGTTATTAAAAGCTGTATGTGGAACATTGAAAAAGCAAGATTATCAGGTGCTATACTACATAACCTGTCTACTATCTCGTTAGTTTCACTCATCCAGGTATTAGCCGAAATCTTCCTGGTTCTAAAAGCCTCATAATACTGCATCATATTCACAACAAGATGCTTGGTTTCATGCGACATTTTGGAAATTTTACGATTTATTGGATGAATAATAGCGCATACTGTTATTTCAATATGGTTATATGGATTCTCTAATACGATAGTCCCTATATTTCTTCCTTCATGGAGCTTATCAACTTCAACTGTATATGGAATCCTTAATGTATTGGCATCAAAATCATCAAAAGTTGCCTCATTCGTCGAAAGATTAATGAATGAATCCTTCGTACTTAGTTTAAGCTTAGAATATCCCCATCCATTTTTCTGAATGATAATTCTTTTTTCAACATTACTGAGGACATTATCAATTCTTACGTTGGGTTCTTCTATTATGAATTCAACAGGCTGTTTCTTTTTAATATTCAGCAAAAATTCTTCAAGGTTCTGCTCTTTATCTTTTCCTTCCTTAAGGACACGATAGGCACTTATATACTGCCTTTCTGCACCACCTAACAGAATTTCGAAATCATCCGAATAAAACAGATTAACTGCTTCTGTCCAATTAGTTCTTGAAAGATTAGTGAAGTGGAACATGTTTTTAATATTTCCAAGAGAAGTATTAAGATTGGATGCTCCTATTTTTACATTGAATGGGACTGTGTATTCTCCCTGATTAGAGATGATTCTAAATTCACCTTTGACCTCATCATGATTAGAGAGACCTTCGGCATTAAAAGAAAATGGAACTTCTACTTCCCTTCCCGAAAAATCAGTAACAGGGCACGACATTCTAAGTGAAGAGCTTGATACAACACCACTTGTAACCCTGTCCTTCGGGCCAAAGATGGTGAATTCACCCTCAAAAACTGCCCCCTCATTAACTGTAATATCAATAACAGGAGAAGAGAACTCCAATGTATGATTATCTTGATTAAAATTACCTTCCAGAATTCTGTCTATTGCAGACTTCATAGGATTAAAAACCCCCTAAATATGCTAAGAGCCAACAAGTAGCCCATACTAGTTTAGTATAGCACATTTAGGGGGTGTTTTGTATCTTATTTCGTAAGTAAAAGCATTATTTCGTTAGATCTTGCGATGAACTCAGCCATTGCTTCTGGTTCAAGTGGAGCATGCTGAATAAGAGCCAAATCATACAGCTGTTCGCAGATAATCTTCGAATTATCAGAATCGCCCTTCTCAACAATATACTGAACAAGAGGATGCGCTGAGTTAAGAATCAGAGTCTCTCCTTCTTTTCCGAATGCTCCCATATCCATTCCAGGCATAGAATACATTTTCATCATATCCTGCATACGGCGTGATTCTTCAGAAAGTGTAATCATTGAAGCAACCTTTTTATTTTTAAGTTTCTCAACCTTAACTTCAATCTTGTCCTTTTTAAGAGCCTTCTTCATAACGCTCTTAATAGTATCTGCCATCTTAGAAAGCTCTTCTTCTTCCTTCTTAGAAGTCTTAGCCTTGAAAGTATCTGTAAGATCTGCATCGATTCTCTGGAACTTAATTCCTTCGTTCTTAGACTCTAACTGTGAAATAAATGGCTGGTCAATGTTATGTTCTAAGATAACAGCTTCCATCTTGGCTTTCTTGAACATTTCCATATAAGAAGCCTGCTGCTTGGTATCGGTTACGTAATAGATAACCTTTTCCTTCTTAGTTTCATCTTCTGAAGCTCCATCCTCTGTAGCGCTTGTTCCATCAGCGTTAACTACGTCTACATCACTCTTTGCTTCGCTATCCTGATTCTCAGCATCATCAGGATCAATCTTATTAACCTCAAGACACTCTGGAAGAGTTAAATACTTTCCATCCATATTCTTGAAAAGAATATAGTCAGTCATCTTAGTGCAGAACTTATCATCCTTAAGACATCCGTATTTGATGAATGGCGAAATATCATCCCAGTACTTCTCGTATTCTTCTTTTTCAGTCTTGCACATTCCCGAAAGCTTGTCTGCTACCTTCTTAGTGATATACTCACTAATTTTAGTTACGAATCCATCATTTTGAAGTGCAGATCTTGAAACATTAAGAGGAAGATCCGGACAGTCAATTACACCCTTTAGAAGCATCAAGAATTCAGGGATTACTTCCTTAATGTTATCAGCAATAAATACCTGGTTATTGTAAAGCTTAATTACGCCTTCAACCGATTCATATTCCATATTAATTTTAGGGAAATACAAAATTCCCTTTAAGTTAAATGGATAGTCCATATTAAGATGAATCCAGAAAAGTGGTTCCTTATAATCCTGGAATACTTTTCTATAGAATTCAAGATAGTCTTCCTTAGTACATTCATTAGGATGCTTCATCCAAAGTGGAGTAGTCTCATTTAAAAGCTCCGGGCGCTTCTTAATCTTAAGCTTAGCCTCATCGCCTTCTTTTTCAGGCTTGATTTCCTCGACTATAACATCGCCTTCCTTAATTTCATCAGCCTTAATTGTTTCTGTAGCGTCAGTATCATTTTTAGAAAGATATATTTCTGTTGGCATGAATGAGCAATATTTTTTGATTACTTCTCTGGCCTTATACTCATTACAGAACTCAAGAACATCATCATTTAAGAATAATGTAATTGTGGTACCAACTGTATCTTTGTCCCCATCTTCCATGGAAAACTCTGTTCCACCATCACACTCCCAGTGAACTGGTGTTGCACCATTTTGATAGCTCAAAGTATCAATATGAACCTCTTTAGCAACCATGAATGCTGAATAAAAACCAAGGCCGAAATGTCCAATAATCTGGTCATCATTAGCCTTATCCTTATATTTAGTGATGAAATCTGTTGCTCCTGAAAAAGCAATCTGGTTGATATATTCTTCAACCTCATCAGCTGTCATTCCTATACCATTATCAATAAACTTAAGTGTCTTTTCCTTAGGATCTACTACTACATCAATTCTAGCCTTGTAATCATTAGGCAAAGTGTATTCGCCCATCATATCAAGCTTCTTAAGCTTCGTAATAGCATCACAGCCGTTCGATATTAACTCTCTGTAGAAAATATCGTGGTCTGAATAAAGCCACTTCTTGATAATAGGAAATATGTTTTCACTGTTAATTGACAAACTTCCCTGTTTACTAGCCATTTTTAATTACTCCTTTTAGCGAAAAATATTTATGTAAACCACTGTTGTGATTTATTCATTAAAGTATCTGTCATAGGTTTCAAAGAAAGACTGCGTTGTAACATTATCGTTATGGACAATCTTAATTGAGTCCCACAGCTCTTCATTAAGATACGTCAGCAATGTACTTGCGAACTCATCGTAGTTTTCACCGAAAACCTTCTGCCTTTGCTTGTCAGCAATTCTCGTCTTATTACCATCGGTCTCACCTTTGTTGAAGGTAGTGACACATTTTAGAATATGGTAACCATATTCTGTAGTAATAATTTCAGATATTTCATCCTTTCCAAGGTTAAATGCAGCCTGCTCGAACAGTGGATCCATTTCACCTTTACCGAACGAAATTTCAGTAGTTTCACCTTCTGAGTATTGAAGTGCAAGCTCTTCAAAATCATGCTCGCCATCCTTAGCCATCCTTAAGATATGCTTAGCGTTTTCGAAGGCTCTGTTCTTTTCATCTAATGAAAGTTCAACTTTTTGGCCTTTTTCATCTGTATCATAGGTTTTAATAAGAATATGCTGAACTGTTATTGTTCTTGCTTCATCATCAGATATTTCAGGATTAATATCTTTGATAATCTGCTGATAAATCTTATTAGAGAGCGCATATTCAGAATACATCTTAACTAATACGTCTTCTGTTACATGCATGTACTCGATTTCATCCCTGCTCAGTGATGCATAATAATCACTTGCTGTTTCCTTCACTCGTTCCATATCTTCTTCGGAAAGCTCGCAATTATTTTTCTTAGCCAGTATATTCATCGCCTTAATCTGTGAGATATCAGCAATAACATTATCCTTGACTGCATCCTGCATTGAAACGCCATTCGATGTGATATTCCATATCTCATCGCCGTATACACTTTCGTATTTAGTCTGAGTGTTAGTCAAATATACTAAAACCTCTGGCAATGTGCATATTTCATCTTCAAGCTTAAAGACTTCATCCTCAGCAAATCCGGTAGTTAAAACTATCTGACCGTTTTCTTCTCCACTACAGCCTGTTATTGTTATCATTAACATCAAGACTGCGAAAATTACACTGAAAAACTTTTTAGTTGTAATGTTTTTATCTGCTTTCTTATTCAAGTATTTATAATATATCACAATTAAATTATCACACTAGTATCTTTAGACTTATTTAATAAATGTTAATTATTAATTAATAATGAACTAATACATTGTCTGCTTCCACATAAGGCCACGGCTCAATGCTTCCTTAGAAATAGTTCTTCCCCAATGAACCTTTCCGCTATAATTTCCTTCTGCAATTGTTATGCCGTTAGCATCTTTTGACAATACTATGAAAGTATGTAGCTGACAGTTCAAAACATCCCCTGGTCTTATTGTATTCCATACTTTTTCGAACGATGCTCTGACTACAGGATCATTTCCATCATATGGTACTCCATTAGCAAGAGGAACCCACACACCATCAACATGAGTGTAAGATCCTACATTATGCTGAAGTGCCCAGTTACTTAAAGCTGTACGTTCAGTTTTTACCTTTGCCTTAGGGTCGAAAACATTATCCTGAATAGCTGTTGCAAAAGCAACACATCCGGCACCTACGAATTTACGTTCTTTCATATGAGTTGATCTATATATTGTATCATTGGTATACGGCATTCCTTCAGGGAATGTTGCCTTAAGTGCCATCATCTTCTGATATACAACCATTTCAAGAGAACTGTCAGCTGCTGCATTCTGATTAGCACCCTGCGCCGTTCCCTGCATCTTGGCTAATGCTGCATAATACTGCTTAAGAAGCTCTTCCTGAGTTGGTTCATCTGCAAATGCTGCCATCCCCATTGAAAAGGTTAATGACATTGCAAGAAAAAAGGTTGTAATTTTCTTTAAAATTTTATTCATTTTCTTCTCCTGTCTTTTTATCTTAATTACATTCCATCCCGAAACATATTTATATTTTTATGTATCTATAAGAAGATTAGCATATCTGTCGTAGATTCTGTCGCCATCAGTCAGTAAATACATTTCATCTGATTTTAATAAATTAATGAAATCCTGTGGAGAATTGAGTTTTTCTCTGGTCATAATTCCTCCACCAAGCATACTCGTACTATGAACATCAGAACCTGCTGTCATGAAAAATCCATGTTCTTTGGCATATTCAATTGCCCTGATATCAAAATTATGATCATTGTGCGAGGTACTTAAATGGCTTGAATGTGTGGCATTAACACCTTCAACTCCATCAACGAATTCTGGAAACAGTCTAATCTTAGGAATATAAAATTCCTCTCTAAAAGGATGTGCATGAACTACTATGCCCCCTCCAGAATGAACAATCTTAAGCTGTTCCTCTATCGAGGCATCATGCAATTCTTCATGCTCTGCCATCCACTCCGGAGTCAGACCATATATCAAGAATTCTGTAGCATTAAATCCTGCTTCATACCCATAAAATACAGTAAAATCATTCTCATCTGCCCATTCCTTCGCATTTTCATATCCTTTTGCGAATTTTGAAACCCATTCCTTCCATGGAAGACTCTTATCTACTGAGGTATTTCCACCCCACGCATGATCAGTTACGAATATGCCAGCATATCCAGCCTCCTTAGCCGCTTTCGCCATATCTTTTGCTTCATTTCTGGCGCATGCACTTGCTTCTTTCGTATGAAGATGCGTTTCATATTTATATTTAAAGTCAGAAATGTTAATCATATTGCTTCCTCTTCTATTGGTACAAAGATATATTTTTCTTACGTGTGTCATCTTATGAAAATATTTTTATGTGCGTATTTTCTAAAGATATATCCTTTATGTGCGCATTTTCGAGACACATATAAAAAATCTCTCTTGATATTCTCAAGAGGGATTTAGCAAACATATTAACCGAGTTCACTTTATTCTTCACGTCGTTTCAGTATCAAAACTGCTCCAATTACTACCGCGATAATACCCAAAATCACAATACATATAATATAAATCTTAGTATTATAATCTGAAGTATCATTATCCTCTATTACTGTAGAATTATCGCTTGTTGATACTATCTCTTCTATTGAAGAGTCTTTTACATTTTCGACGTTATCAAATAGCTTTTCCTTCGAAATATCGCTTATGATTATAACATAATCAGAAGCATGTTTAAACTCAAAGGATGCTTCCTTGGATGTACTAATTTTAGATGAGCACATGAACTCAAGTTTTCCTGTCTTGTCATTATAAAAATACAGGTTAGCCATCTGTCCAGCTTTTCCATCTACCATTGGGATTGTAAGAATAGCATCAAATCCAAATTCTCCATCATGCTCTAATGACAATATGACAATAGTGTCACCTTCTTCAACCTGATCGTTAATATTTTCCAGTTTGTCCTCTGGTATTTTAGAGTCTCCATTAACAGAAACCTGAAGATTAATATCCTGCAGTTTTTCAGTATCAATACTATTAGCATCAATATCCCAGGTTATTCCATTTTCAAGTTCTATCTTGGCATTCTTTCCACTATTTTTAATTTCACGTATAGTTTCACCGAATAAAGTAGTACTGTCTTTTTTTAACTTTAACTTAGTAATATCTTCCTTGCTGACCTCTGTTAACGGTTTCGGTGTTGCCGAGTGAACCTCCACAGGTGCTTTGGAAACAACCACCTCAGGAATTGGTTCTGCCGATGGCAATGGAGCCATCGTAGGAGCTGGCGTTGGGAGTTCTATAATTGGTCCCATCGTCGGCTCAGCTGTTGCAGCTGGCTTACTGGTTGGCTCTTCTGTTGGCTTCGGGGTCTCTGGTGACTTTGGAACCTCTGTCGGTTTTGCCGTTGGTGCCGGTGTTGATGTTGGTTTTGGCGCCTCTGTTGGTTTCGATGTGGCTGTTGGCAGCTCTATGATTGGTCCCATCGTTGGGGTTGCTGTTGGCTTCGGAGCCTCTGTTGGTTTAGCCGTTGGTGCAGGTGTTGCCGTTGGCTTTGGTGCCGCTGTTGGTTTCGGTGTGGCTGTTGGCAGCTCTATAATTGGTCCCATTGTTGGGGTTGCGGTTGGCTTTGGTGCCTCTGTTGGTTTAGTCGTTGGTACTGGTGTTGCCGTTGGCCTTGGTGTGGCTGTCGGCAGTTCTATGATTGGTCCCATCGTTGGGGTTGCTGTTGGTTTTGGCGCCTCGGTTGGTTTAGCCGTTGGTGCCGGTGTGGCCGTTGGCTTTGGCGCCTCTGTTGGTTTTGAAGTTGGCGCTGGCGTTGCTGTTGGCTTTGGCGCTTCTGTTGGCTTCGCCGTCGGTGCTGGCGTTGCTGCAGCCTCATTGTCCTTCTCATTTGGAGTGCTTGTTGTTCCCGGTTTTGGTGCCGGAGATGATGGCATATTATTATACACAGGAATCTTAAATACGAATGTACTATCAATTGTTCCCGCATTCCTATATGCTTTTACTGCACTTTTAGCATCATTTACAGGGGCATATATTGCCTGCATATACTGATGCGAATATGTACTGGTACTCGTCACATTATATTTTTGTAAATAAGGAGTATCCTGCCCTTTCTTAATGTAGTTATTTCCTATTGTTTTAGCTCCACCAAGAAGAGACTTGTATCTCGTATTCCATCCTTGATTTTTAGCATACGTAAGTCCATTAATAATTGTCTCTTTTTCAGTCGAACCAGCATAAGCTCCAACATTGAAGAAATTGTAATAACCCTCGAAGCCTGCATATGTTCCGAAAATCATCTGAGATCCATTGGTTCCCTGTTCACTATATACTCTAGCAGCCAGATGGAAAGGGCTTACTAAAACCTCTTCTCCTATATCTCGAAATGCTTTGGCATATGACATTCCTTCATCTCCCATATCACCCTTCATGAATGTTGACGATAATATGCTCTGAATTGCATTCGTAGTATGGTATGAGCTGTTATAGGTCAGTTGTTCGAACATAAATATATTAGTTTCGTCCAAAAAATTTCTTGGATCCATATAGTAAGCAACTGCAGCGTCAGTAGCATAATACCAGTTCGTGCTATGCTTCTTTGCCTTATATGCATCACCATAAGTATAATAGACTAAACTCTTATCCCCAGTGTTTTCCTGCTTTACTGACCTTTCCCAATCAAGATTCGTATCATATTTAACGAAAATCCATTCAGGATGCTTTTCCTTTAATTCATAAAGAGCACTCTTATAACTTTCCGGGAACTGTTCGATATCTTCATATATCTTTTTCTTTCCTTTAGTCGACTCAAGATCCGAAGCACTCGTATACTGATCCTGCTCCAGATTTTCTTCTTCGAAGCCAATCAAAGACTCATTAGAATAGGCAAGATAAGTGTTATCAATATATCCTCTGTATGTTCTGTTTTCGTATAAAACTCTGACATAGTAGAATACATTCTCTTCTTTATTCATATCTACATCAATGATTTCTACTGTAGAACCCGTCGGAATTCTGACAACAGTGTCAGCATCTTCTCTGGGTTCTTTTTTAATTGCATACTCATCTTTTAAATATACAACGGCCTGAACCGTCTCATTTTCAATAGATTCTTCTAAATTTTCTTTTAACTCAGAAACCTTTTCTTTTAATTCTTCTTCCTTTTTTTCTTCAGAATTTTCATCATTCGCTTTTCTAGAATCTTCCCCAGATTTGTTGTCATCTGATTTCGAATCTTCACCTGACTTTTTGTCTGAATCAGACTTATTATCTGAATCTGTATTTTTATCTGCATCAGACTTTATATCTTCTCCAGATTCTGTTTTTTCAGAGTCGTCACTTTCGTGCTCTGCCTCATCCTTTACTTCATCTGCCAGCGCTCTATATGTAGAAAAAGCACCTACCGATGCTAATACTCCTTGAAAAAGTAGCATTAAAGCAATGATAAGGGCTATAGTTCTAATTGATTTTTTCATTAATAATCTCCCGAATCATCCTATGTAGTGCACAAAACGGGCATGGTACACCACATTTTGTTGTTAACATAATGTAATTTACCATAACAATAACCTTATGTCAACCGTTTAATTGGCGTATCTCTGTGTTATGTTAACCGCATGATCTAGCATGCTTCTATATTACGTCGATCATATAATCCAGTATGCTTCTGGGTTAACTTGGCCGTGTGATCTGGCATACTTCTGTGTTACCTTGACCGTATGATCAAATATGCTTCTATGCTATGTTCACTGCATTGCTTAAATACAATATTATTTATAACAAAGACAAAGTACTTTTATAATAATCAGTTAAATCTGGTAACTAAATGCATCTATTCTGCAACTTATAACCCAGTCAAAATGGCATTATGGTTATAAATTAACGTCATATGCACTTCTTATAACCCATTAATCTCAACAAAAAGGTAATAAAATCCCTACTAATACCATTCTTATTACCTATCGTCTTTATTTGACAGGTTACAAAAACCTACATATTACATACTTTATTACCATTCTGACAGTTTTTTAGGGTTATAAGATTGTAACATCCGCAATTTTTATTACCATTTAGAAATATTCACTAGGTAATAAAACATAAAAATAAAGCATTTAGTAACCAAATTTTCCAAACCGGTCACAATTACCAGTGCTACAATATTTTCCAAACCTAAAAAAGCTTCCGAATCTCATCGGAAGCTTTTTAATACTAGCGCACAATCGCCTGTGTCAAATTAACATAACATCGATATGCTCTGTAAATTTTGTCCATGCTGCAATACTGATGTAAGTCTAATGCAAAATTTTCGCAATACTGACGTAAGTCTAATGCAAATTTTACGCAATACTGATGTCAAACTTATGCACAACCTCTACAATACCACTACAAAACTGCTATAAAATCATCTTTAATTTCCTTAAAGCTATCATCTACGAAACCAAAATCCTTTTCCTTATAATTCCATAGTGCATGTCCAATTCCATTATTTTTAAAGGCGGTATGAATATCTCTCAGCCAGTTTATCTTTGATGGATTGTCCGAAAGATCAATTGCTCCATACTCTCCACAATATAGCGGTGCGTTATATTTATTGGCTGCGTCTATTGCATCCTTAAATATAATTTCGAAAAATTCTGGTCCCAACTCCTTAACTTCATCAAGGAAGATAACACCATCTGAAACATCAATTGCCTCTTTACTGATTCTTCGATAGTCTTCAATTGGAAGAGGATACTTAATTCTAAAATCAGAAGGCATATAATCTACCCAAAAAGCACCCTGATGTGTGAATAAGAATGGTTCATAGCAATGGAAGTTATATACAATTTTATCATCATAAGGTGGATCAAGTAGCTTTACATTCGATACATGATTATACATAACACCGCCAACTACTATATATGAATCTGGACAAATCGAGCGGATCAATTCTATATATTTTTTAACAATTCCATTCCATGCATCCTTTACTTCCTGCAAAACCACCTCATTTAATGGTTCGAAAGCGACTATGTCCTGATCATTCTTAAACTCATTGGCAATTCGAGCCCATAGCTTAAAAAATCTATCCTGAAGCTTCTCATCATAGAAAAAGGCACGCCTGTCCATGTCCTTCTTTAATGGATCGAATGAATACCCATAGCATTCGTGCAAGTCTATCAGCATATGAAGATTGTACTCCTTACACCAGTCAAGACAGTTTCTTAAGTAATCAAAACCACTGTCAATAGGATTCCCCTCTTCATCTTCTAAAACATTGTAATCAACAGGAACCCTTACATGGTCAAAGCCAAGACTTGCTATATACTCAATATCTTTTTTCGTAATAAAAGTATCAAAATGATTCTTATCATATTTATCAAACTGTGAAATCCAACCACCTAAATTAACACCCTTTTGAAAATTTTCAAATATTCTCATGCTTCCCCTTCCATCATCGCTTTTCATCATTTGCGTATTGATACTATTCCTTATGTTTTTTATCTAGCAGAAAGAAACTATACTTCGCATTAGGAATTTTTCTAATGCTATAACCTGAAATATCCTACTAAAGCATCTTCAACAGTAGTATGGAAACCTTCATATTTAGAAATTTCATCATAGTTATCATTCAAAGAGAAGTCGAAATCATCAAATATAAATTTACCAAAATCATCAAATAGCTTTTTTTCAAATTCAGATAATGCTTCACTATCATCTATAATTCCATCTTCCGACTCGATTTTATAATCATGTGAAGCAAAATTTTTGGTTACAGTACATATATGTAAAAAATCCTTATTATCATACTTATAAAAATCAAGTGTATTAACTTCATTTGTAAAATCAGTTTTAGTAATTATTATATTAGAGGTATCTTCGTTAATAAGAATACTTCCATATGTTTCAGAATCTGAATCATCATTTTTATCATCCACATAAAACTTTTTAGTATCGAATCCGTTATAAATATAAATTGCTTCATAACGATTATTATCATCAATATAACCATTTACAACGAGAAACAAAGCATCATCATTGCAATTTACAATAGAATAAATCGCGCTATTATAATCTTCATATTCTTTTTCTATTGGTGAATAAGCATTTAAATATTCTTTAAAATTAAAACCTCTATAAGTAATATTATCGTATGTTGAATTACTATTTGTAAAATCATCAGTAGCCTCAGAATGCTGAGCATCTGATTCAGCATCATACTCATCTTTAGTCTCAGTCATTGCTTCAGTTTCATATTCGGGTTCATCCAAAGCAGCAGGCTCCGAAATATCAATTGATTTATTTGAGTTACAACCACTAATAATAAGAATTACAGATAAGATAATTAAATAAAAATGTTTTTTCATGAACATAGCCTTTCAAATTGTTAATCCCAAATTATTTATGAAGAACAATCTGGGTTAGTTTGTACTATATCTATACCTTAGGTTTTCCACCAAGCTTGATTCCGAACTTTTCTCTCATGGCAACAAGTCTTTCTACCTGCTCCTTAGTTAACGGGTTCTGATTTCCTAATATTTTTCCTGTAATCATTAAAATGTTGGCATAATACTCCATAGATTCCAGCTTATAATATGCTCCATATGGATCATTGTCCCAGGTAACCACACCATGATTCGCTAATATAACACCATTATGAGTATTACAATATGGTGCTATTCCATTAGGGACCTCTTCACTTCCAAGTTCTGCATACGGAACAATTGGTACATCTCCAAGTGTTATTACTGCCTCTGCCAAAACTGGTGTATTTAATGGAATTCCTGCAATACTAAATGAGGTGCAGATTGGAGGGTGTGCATGCACAACAGCTCTTAAATCCTTATTTTCTTTATATGCGCGAAGGTGCATTTTAAGTTCTGAAGATGGTTTTCTTGTTCCCTTAATTACATTCCCATCGAGATCTACTTTTACAAGCATCTCCTTATCCATGAAGCCTTTGGACACACCTGTTGGAGTTGCCCACACCTCATTATCCCCGACTCTGACAGAAATATTCCCATCATTGGCAGCAACAAAATTCCTTACATACATTCTCTGCCCAATATCCAAAATTGCTTTCTTCGCTTCCTTACCACTCATATATTTGCTCATAATCATCACCTACTTGTTTTTCTTATCTAAAATAGCCTTTAAAGATTCATTGTATGGTGCTCTGGCTATTCCATATTCTGTAATAATAGCAGTAACCAGCTCATTATCTGTCACATCAAATGCAGGATTAAATACCTTTACACCCTCTGGAGCCATAGGTTCCTTATACCACATCTTGGTAACTTCCTCAGCCGGTCTTTGCTCGATTTTAATATCTTTACCTGTTGGTGTATTTAAATCTATGGTTGATGTTGGCGCACAAATATATACAGGAACGCCATACCTTTTAGCCACTGTTGCAACTACAGATGTTCCAATTTTATTAGCCACATCGCCGTTAGCAGCAACTCTGTCACAGCCTACGAATACAGCATTAACCCATCCATTTTTCATGACCATTCCAGACATATTGTCACATATCAATGTAACATCAATGCCTGCTGAATGAAGCTCATAGGATGTGAGTCTTGCGCCTTGAAGAAGTGGTCTTGTTTCATCGGCGAAAACCTTGAATTCATAACCTCTTTCGTGGCCCAAATATATAGGTGCTGTAGCAGTTCCATATTTTGAAGTTGCAAGCTGACCTGCATTGCAGTGAGTAAGAATTCCATCACCTTTCTTAACCAAAGAAAGTCCATATTCTCCAATCATCTTGCATGTATTAATATCTTCATCCTGAATAGCAATTGACTCCTTTCGAAGCTCTTCAACAATTTCATTCAAAGACATACCTTTTTTCATTGCATTCTGACAGCAATCATCCATTCTGTTAAGAGCCCATGAAAGGTTAACGGCTGTTGGTCTTGATGAATTAAGAAATTCCTTCTCTTTAACGAACTCTTCATAGAATACTTCTATTTCGTCATGGCTTCCAACAACCTTATTTCTTATTTGAACTGCCAAAACGTACAATCCATATGCCGCTGCTACTCCTATAGCAGGAGCACCTCTAACCTTTAACAAATATATAGCATCCCAAATTTCCTGAGCCTCTTTTAATTTAATAAGCTCTGTCTTTCCTGGCAACAATGTCTGATCAATTATTATGACACTATTGTCACTTTCGTCTAATTCAACTGTGTTGTAATCTAATATATTCTTTTCCATATCTATCCCCTATTTCATTCTTAAATTTATATGCATTAAGTTTTTAACCCGCAACGCAAAATTACATTCACGAATCATATTTTCCGTACTCGCAGCCAACATTATACACATCCATATCGTCAACAAGTACCTTTTTTCTGTTTCGATATTCAAATAGCTGGACTCTTCCCCAACCATTTCCTCCATTCCATAATCTGTTATGACGTTTACTTCCATCCGGAGCTTCATAATTAACAAGAAGCATATCTTCTTTTTTACAGTGAATTTCCGTTTTCATTTCACCCTGTATGCTCTTTTGCCATACGCGCCAGATTACTTCATCTTTGGTTTCCCTGGCTGCGAATCGTGTCCTGGTACCAAGCCAGAATTTAGAGAAATTGAATTCAAATTCCCTTCCTTCATAGTACATGGCAGTTAACAGCTGGCTCGGAATCGAGAACTGATAGACCTTTGGTTGTCCACCACCTATGTCAAACACTGTATTTTTTAACTCCCTGTTATCCAAACGACTAACTATATGATTAGATGAAAGCCATATCCATGGAGATGTGAAACCCCTACCCCAGTTCTTATCGGCATATCCATAACTACTTTCTGGATCAACTATATATTTTTCCCCGTTCAAATATATATTTCCCGCATACTTGGTTTTCATACCTTCTGCATGCCAGTACATTTCAAAGGCTTCTGCCCTTCTTAATATTGGCCTTGTTCCATAACCAACATTGAATGCTACTTCCTTATCCAGTACAAGTTCGAAGCTCATTTCTCCTTCATCACACATATATTCAGGATGCTCCATAGCGTCTTCATGCGACACTTTGATACTGCCCCTCAAAAGCTTTTCTGATGCGAAGCAATCCTCTGCTTCTATGTGATAGTGTGCGCCCCTTTTTACCAAAACGTCATCCCATCCAAAAAATCTGTGAAGCTGCACATGATCCTTCCCCCAGGTTCCTGCCTTGACCATAAGATATGAAGGCTTTCTTCCTAATAATTGATTTTGAGGGTCTTGACCAAGTATTGGATATTTTCCTCCGAGGGATGGGTTGCATAAGAAGAATTCTATGAAAAATGGCTTCTCTTCTCCAGTTTTCGCATTCCTGGCAGTAAGCGAATGCCACCACCAGTCATAACCAAGCTTTCTATTATATCCTGTAAGCATATATCTATCTTTTGATTGATTTTGATGATTAAACATAACTCTAACCTCTGCTAATTAAAGCAATAATTCCAAAGTATCATTTTGACATTTTTAATTGTTCACTTGCTTTAAAAATCAATTTTATGTTCTTTTATAAATATATCATAAATCTATCTGGTGGAATAGTTTGCAACACATGTTACGCCATCGTTTTTGCCCTAAAGTCCTTCAATGCGAGTCATATGGTACAACAAAAAAATAAGCGATTGTGTTTCCACAATCGCTTACTTATATCTAATCAATAATGCTTCTTACCTTATCAATAGAAACCCACATAGCAGGTCTGATTCCGAATTTTTCACCATCTTTATTTCGTTGATTTATAATTATTCCATATGTATCAACAAGTAAAGTACTATTATTACCCGAAATACCATAGTTAGCATTTCTGAGCCACCAGCCCATTGGTTCATTCGAATTCGCCATAGTACATATTAATTCAGGATGACCATATCCATGCTGCAACCAATATGCAGTAAATGGGTTATCAGAGCCCTTTAAATATTCAAACTCGCCATAGTATTTTTCTATTTCGTCATAGCTAAGAAGGAACATATAATCCTTAGTATTATTACATACTAACTTTGATGGAACTGACTGTCCGGCACTATAATCGTCTTTTCTATATTCAAGAATAAAATCCATACCATCATCATTCTTAAGATTTGTTTCGACTATCTTTGCCTTTTCTTTACTATTGAACATTGTATCCATAAGATCGCCATTTAAGACTACTCTTAATTCACTATCTTCATAACTGTATTTCTTTGCATCTATATCAAAGAAGAACGGTTTATTGTAAATAATATAGTGTGACAAAAGAAGAGCTTTTCCATCTTCAATAGCTAATACATCCCATTCTACAGGCTGATATGTACCAGCGAGATCTTCGTTGACACGCCTTTCGAAAATTTTCTTAAAGTCCTCATATGAATCAAACATTTTGTTTGGACAATTTGAAAGAATCAATTCCACATCTTCATTGAACACTTTTTCATAATCATTATATGTAGGATAGATTGAACCAAAATAGCAACCATTATCATCACTGTATACATTTACCAGATTATCGTACACCTTATGAAGCGCTTCATCATCACCAATAGAAGTAAGTGCATCAAAATGATCCTTTTGTAATCGATAGTATGCTTCCTTATAAGGATAATCCTCCTCTATCATAGATTCTGTACTGTTAGGATACCTTCCATAATTGAACACTCCGCAAATATCAGTAATATAGCGACTTATAAGTGTATTCTCATCATACGATTTCGTATTCTCATCATATACACAATCGGCTACATATTTAAGATCAGCGTATAAATCATATGAGTCCCATTTATTTTCAAAAGGAAAACTTCCGAATTTAATTACATCTCCAACAGAAATCTGTGAAAAATCAGCGTCATTTGCATCTCGATCAGCGTTCACCTTAGCAAGTCTCTTCTCTTCTTCTTCAAGTGCAGCCTGCTCCATTTCTTTTTGTGCTTCTAATGCCCTCGCCTTTACATCATTAAATTCAGCAGTTGTCATACGAATATCAGATTCAAGAATCTCTCCGTTTGAATTCGATACTTCGCGACCGACCAGAGCCTGATTTTTTCCATCGAATCGCAAAGTCAAAATTTTCTCTTCTTCAGGACAGTACCACATAATTCTGATATCCTGTGTATCTTTATGATATCCATCAAGATAAAGATACTGTAACAAACCTATCGAGCCTAATTTACCTACTATCTCCGAATATGTTTTATCTGAAAAATCAACTGCCAACTGGTCCTTACTAATAATGTTATCTGCGAACATCATCTTATAATTCTCTGGCGATGTAGCAATAGGAGCATCATCATTTCGACGAAGATTATATTCGACAGGTATAGGAGCATCTGTCAATTCAAGATTAAGTTCCGGAACCCACAATATATTCTGAATAGAATAACATCTAAGATGTCCTCGGCGATTAGTAATTTTGATAATTACATTATAAATATTAGTACTAAGTGTTAAATCTTTATCATCTACCCACCACTGTGTTTCTGGATATCTTGAGTAATCAAGATCGCAAAATATATATCTGTCATCTTCGTCGTAGGTTCCAGTAAGTGCGTCGATACTTATTACTGGTGCTGCATCTATAACATTATAAAATGCAGTATCAACCTCATCACAATAAACCATTCCAGAATATTCCGTAAGCTTAGTAGCAATCTCTTCTTCATCATCAGAATCGTGCTCAGAGCTTACCTCATCTTCTGAACTGGAACTCTTTTTAGAGCTTGACTTATCCTTCCCATCAGAATTGCCACACCCAGCAATAGTTGATGACAATATGCCTAATATTAAAAGAAGTGAAATTAGTTTAATTTTCTTCATATTGCCCCCTTATAAACTATTAACCTTTATCGTTGTTCCTGGAGTTTCTCCGGTATGTATGCCACAATATCCCGATCCAATGTGTGAATATTCACCCGGAGTTCCATTTATGTAACTTTTTATCGAGCCGCACTTACTACATTCATAGCATGCAAGCCATGCACAGGTTGTGCTACTATCTTCCTTGGTAGTATATCCATCTATTGACTCAGTATTAGTAGTTGTAGTACCTACCCTATGATAATAGGTTGCAACCCATTTGTGTGCACAATTAGAGTTATAGCTTCCAGAAAGAGAATCACTGCCTTCACCATAAATTATCTTACTCTGTGCCTGCATCATTGCTCCTGTCAAGCCAGAATACAGGATATCATTTATGTATTCTGCAACTGAATCCCAATATAGCTTTTGTTTAGCGTACAAATCTTCTTCAGCCTGAATAACCTCTTCTCTCTTCAGTCTTTCCATCTCTTCTACATATGCGTCATACAATGCGAACGCAGACTTTTCAAGTTCCTCAGTTATTGTGTCCTCTGAAGGATTAAAGGTTTTGATTCCCCATCGCTCATCAACTTCAGTAACAGGAACATCATGCATTGACCATCTTGCTTCATATTCTTCAGGACTTAGTGTTTTTTTGGAATTTCTTACAGATGCTTTCTCTCTAGTACTTTCGCTATCTTCATCACTTTCGTTGTTTTCGTCACTTAAGCTACTACTATCTTTTGAACTTCTGCTACTAGAGCTGCTGGCAGAGCTACTTCTACTAGATTTTGACCTCTTGCTTGACTTGGAAGAACTTCCGCATCCTACCAGCATAGCTGAAACAATTGCAATACAGACTACTACAATTAGAATTCTTTTTAAAAAGTATTTCATTTCCTTCCCCTCATATAAAAAAATATCAAAACCATTATATATATATATATGCAAGTTTATGTGCAGACTTTGTTTCACCTGTTCTTGCTCGATAGCTCTTTTCCCCTCGATATATTTCCTATAGATATAAATATTCAATTTACAGGAATAACTCAAAATCCTCCGAATATGTAACCCTCGAGCCGGATTTCAAGTGCGTGGGTTACAGGAATATGAGAAAATCCTCCGAATATGTAACCCTCAAGCCGGATTTCAAGTGCATGGGTTACAGGAATATGAGAAAATCCTCCGAATATGTAACCCTCAAGCCAAATTTCAAGTGTACGGGTTACAGAAATGGCACAAAAACATTCAAATATGTAACCCCAGCCATAATTCTGCCAGAGTCATTTTGTGGACGTTCCGAAGGCATTTTCATAGACATTACGGAGGAGGCATCTTCGAAGGCATTACGGAAGAGGCATCTTCATAGACATTACGGAGGCATTTCCAGAGACTCCATTAAACAAGCTACGTTTTTGCATCCTACGTTTTATCAGACCAAAACAAAGCAAATCAGGCCAAAAATATTTTTATCGTTTTTCGATAAAAAGTTGTTGACAAACATAAATCACCATGTTATAACCTATTTATCGACAAACGATAAATATTTATTCTTTTTCGAAGTGCACGAACAAAACAACTAATCAAAAACATAAAGGAGATTAACTATTATGAACGAACAAAATTTAAAATTAGAAAAAGTAAAGAAAAGCTGTAATGTCATTGGAAAGGTACTCTTATTCTTTAAAATCCTCATGATTATCGGAATTGTAGGATGCGCAATTGGAGCAATTACATCTTCTGTTATAGGTAACGATGGATTAAAACTCGCTTTTGAGCAGGAAGAGGGAACTATTGGTGATATGAGAATTAATTTCGGTAATGGACTGATCGTATTGCATTCAGATGAATTTATTGAAGAAGGCAACTATCTTCTTTTAATCCTACTTAATACTATTGCTGGTGCAATTGTTTGTGCTATTGGCTTGGCATTCTTCACCTTTATAGGAAGAGTATTCAAAACAATTGAGAAGAGTGAAACACCATTCTGTGATGAGGTTATTAAATCATTAAAGATTTCCTTTATCGTCCTTTCCATTTTCATAGCAGTTGCTTCAGGATTAGGAACTGGTGCAATCACAGCTCTTGTCTGCTGGTGCTTATATACTATTTTCCAGTATGGATATGTTCTTCAAAAAGAAGCTGACGAAACAATTTAATTTTATAAGTCAGAGAATTTTATAAAATTAATAGGAGCAAAGATATGAAATTAGCAGGTGCAAAGATATAAAATTAGCAGGAGTAAAAATATGGGAAAAATAGTATTGCGACTGGATCGCGTTATGGCTGATAGAAAAATATCGCTTAATGATTTAGCACAAAAAGTTGGTGTAACCAACGTAAATTTGTCAAAAATGAAGACTGGAAAGATTAGTGCAATCCGCTTCTCAACATTAGAAGCAATATGCGAAGCACTAAACTGCCAGCCTGGAGACATTCTGGAATATGATGAAACTCAAGAGAGTTCTACAACTAACGAGGAATAATGATTTCTGTACGGCAGCCCTTACCAGGGCTGCTTTCTATTTCCATAGATGCATTACACATCTGTTTTAAGCGTTCTTTTACATTAATCATGCCAACATGACTTCTTCCGTCCTCTTTTGGTGGCATATTCATATCAAATCCAATTCCATCATCTTCAATAATGATCTTATAGCCTTCTGGAACACTATACGAACCTATCTTAATAAGTCCAGGAGCATTCTTCCCGCGAATTCCATGCTTAATACTATTTTCAACAATTGGCTGAAGACCTAATGATGGAACCTTAAAATTCTGTTCATTAATATCATATTCAACGTTTAATAAATCACCGAATCTTTTCTTTTCCAGCTCTACATATGTCTTAATATGTCCAAGCTCCGTTGCAAAAGATACAGGTTCCTGATTTCTAAGAGAATCAAGATTAGTTCTCAAATACTGTGAGAACAACACTGTTGTCTCCTCCGCTTCCTCTGGATCTGTCACACAAAGATTACTGATCGTAGTAAGTACATTATATAGAAAATGTGGTTGAATCTGTGAAATCATCAGAGCAGTGTTCTGTTTAGTTAACATAACTTCCTGCTCGGCTATTTTCTTTCCACGTTTAGAAAAAATACGGATATAAATTAATAAAATGGAAAACATATAGGCTGGATAAACCCATGTGTATTCCTGCCTAATCATTCCCATAAAATAAGCGATTATAGGAAATATCTCGAAAGACATAAGTACTGTCTTTTCATTTATGCTCTTTTCTTTAAGTCTTAATATCGAAACAACTGCTAACAAAAATATAGCAACAATTGCAATATCTCCCACGAATTCTAAAGGTTCATCAACATATTCGCCCGATGATGAAACCGTAAAAAACATACCAAGCTTGATATTTATTAAATCAAGTGCAACATTAACTAAAAAAACAGTAAAGCAAATCTTATTAGCTATATTTAAGAATCTGCCACTAAGCTTAAGCTCATCTCTTATATAAGTCCAATACGCATATACAAGAATATCTTCGAACAAAAATACACACGTATTAACTATTTTTACTGCCAGGATATATTCAGAATTTCCCTCTATATATGAAGATATAGCGTCCAGAAAAAACAGAACAATCAGTGCGAACAGCATTCTGAACATTGAATTGTTTTGTTTATCTAACTTTTCTTCTCTAAATAATCCAAAAAGCAAAATGCCACTCACAAGCATTCCCATGGCGTCAATTGCCACACTCTTTGCATGTGCCACGCTCAAATTCTCGATATTATTAATTCCGCACAAATATACACCTGACACAACCATTATGCCAGCAATAATCATCCACACAATGTATATCTTTTTGACAATATTAGAATTCATCGTACTCATCATATAATTGAGCTCCTGTAGATTCCGCCCAGCTGTATTGAAGCATATATTCACCTTTATATGCATTTATTCCTTCTGGCGTTCCGTCGAGATAATCGAAATAGTCACATCTTATTTTGTCCTTGAGAATAGATGCTCCAGCACGCTCTCTGTTAAAGATTTCCTCAACTCCAAGTTCCTTAAAGGTATCCTGTATATCTTTCATCAAAGATCTATAATAGGCCGAATGATCATCATCATCTTCCCAAAGATTAATAATGACCTCCGAATTGGAGCACAGTGCACCCTTTCTATCTATAAGGTATGCAATTACTTCCTTTGATTTCATGTATTTAAAATGCACAGGCTTTTGATCAACGAAAAGCTCAAAATCACCAAAGCATTGAGCGCAAACCAAAGGACCTCCTGGAACTGCCAAAGGATACCTTAAATTATCAAGTGCATGCCTTATCTGCTCTTTAGTTGCCGGCTTCAAAATATATCCACTGGCATCAACCGAGAAAGCATCCATAGTATATTCTGAGTAGCCTGTTACAAATATCATATTGGATTTTGGATTAATCTTTTTGAATTTCTTAGCAAGCGTGATTCCATCGATTTCAGGCATTTGAATATCCATAAAAGCCACATCGAATTTTAATTCCTTCGCTGACTCGATTGCCGAAGATGCATTGTTAAATCCATATACTTCTGCATCCGGCTCTGCGCTCTTTATTTTTCTAATGATATACTCAAGTGCGTTCTTTTCGTCATCAATTGCGTAAATAACCATTATTCACCTGTACATTTTCTTCCCAATGAAAGCCATGGGACTTTCATTTAATATTACCTATTCTTTTTAGAAACAGCACTAATAATATTCGAAATTACTGTTCCATAAAGAACACCTGCAACCGGCCATACAATCCATGTGAATCCCCAGTCTTTTGTAATGAAACTCCATGCAAGATATCCGGCTGTTACAATACCCCAGTATACTGAAGTCCAGGCCTCAGACTTTTTAACCTCAGCCTTCTTCTCTTCTGTATAGTTGCCTTCCTCAAGAAGCATATCATAAGCTTCCATAAGTGTTGATCCTCTCATTATGAGGTTAACTCCGACTGCTACCATTGAAAGAAGAAGACTAACCATAAGAACAATAATATGCTCTGGTGCCTTAGCAAGTGCTGATGCAATCAGAGGAACAGGGCAAATAACACATATCATAATTCCAACTGCGAGAAATCTTGTATGTGTATCTTTGAACGATTCCTTCTTTTCCTTAACCATACCAGATACACCATATTCTGTTTCAATATCTTCTTTCTTTAAATATTCGAATTTCTGCAACTTACTTCCAATAGTAACGAAATTGAATACTGCAAAAGCTATAAATGCAAACAAAACTAATAATCCAATTCCAACAGCAACGTTCTCTGGGAGATTGTTTCCTGTTTCAGGTGTGAATCCAGCTAAAGCTATCAATGTAGCTGGTGAAAGGATACAACACGAAACAGCCAAAGCTAATGAAGGTGTTGTTTTTTTAGTAATACTAATGAATTCATTAGCTTCTTCCATACTAACCCTACGTCTTGGAGGTACATATGAAGAATCCTTGTCACTAGGAATATTTACCGTCGTCTTAGGCACTTCAGCCTCAATTTCATCCTTTAATAAGTAATCAGTTGTCACTCCGAAAATATCTGCCATGGCAATTATCTTCTGAAGATCAGGAATTGCCTGTGCGCCTTCCCATTTAGAAACTGACTGTCTTGACACTCCAAGTCGTTCAGCCAAATCCTCCTGTGACCAACCGTTCTTCTTTCTTTCATTAATAATCTTATCTGCTAATATCATTTTCATTCCTCTCCGGGCAATGCCCTAAAAAATTTTTAAGTTAATTCGCGAACTGCATCCTCGAAAACTTTTCATTTCGTTTGATGCAAGAAAAACTTATCAATTTTTGGGGTTGCACACCATCAAGTAGGCTTTTCAATTTGTCAACTGGTGGTTGCAATGCCGTATTTTAGGGCATTTCGGGACTTATTTAATTACCTGTCCCCAGTTAGAAATTCCAATATAGCTCTTCGCCCAGTTCATATAATTAGCCTCATTAGGTGTGCCTAATGCATTAAATACCTCCTGCGCCTTAGGAGTAAGCGTTGAATCAACACCGTATCCTGCATTAGAAAGATACATGAACTGAGTTACGTTAGCATTCTTTGTGAATGAATAATATGCAGCACATAATGCCGCTGCCTGAACATCAGCACCCTGAGCATTACTTACACCGAACTCATTGATGATGATATCACGCATCTGGCCACTTCTGTTTTTCATTCCTGCCTTAGACATGAAAGCTGGAACCATAGACATATTTTGGAAAGACATCATAGAATTTCCCTTAATCTGCTTAGCACAGTATGCACCATCCGGAGCACCTGACATATCCCAGAACTTAGCGTATGTTAATGGAACTGTATATGGATGAATAGCAAGATCCCAGTCAATGTTTCCGCCTGCGTTAATCACATTGGCAAAAGCTGTCAGGAAATCTGCACAGTCCATATATTTGTAATACTCGACATGTCCTGCTGGTCTGTTTCTGTTCCAATTCTGATCGAGAGAAATATATACCTTGGCATCTGCATTCTGGCTCTTAATAGCTGTATAACATACTCTGAAAGCCTGAGCATATTCATTCATATAATCTTCCCAGCTTGTCCAGGCTATATAGTTCCATACACGTTCATTTACTTCATTTCCAATTATGAAGTCCTGACCTTTACTATTAGCTGCATAGTTGGTCATATCTCTAACCAGTCCATCAATTCCACTGTCTGTTGCAGCATTAAGCATGAAGGTCTGTGGAACTACTGGATGGGTATCAGGCATAACTGCCTTTGGATTAGTTACTCCATTACCTCCACGGTTTAAAACCTGAATAGTATGGTGGCAGTATCCAGTTGGCATATTAGCCTCACCACTTCCTGTTATATAGAGATTCGTAAGTTCATCATGCTGTGTAGTCTTGGCTGGACGAGGTTCTCTATGTGTATGTGTAGCAAGAATTTCAGGGTTTGAAATATATTGTGGTGCACCGAGCATGGTATTAACACCACCTTTTTTAGCAACAAGAGCATATTTTGCGTAGAGTCTTCCATTAGATTCACGACCGCCTAATGCGAAATTCATTACAGGCTTAGTTGTGGCCGCACAGCTCGCAATTGGCTGAGCTCCTGCAGGAATTGCGTACTCATATGTTTTTAACTGATAAAGATATAGTTGTCCGTCATCCGTTTTAGGATTTCCTGACAAGGTTGCTGAGTACTGAACATTAGCAGCATCTGTTAATACACACTTTGCAGATGCAATAGTTCCACCTGCAGCATTTGCTTCAATACTTCCAATTGTGGAATATTCAATGCAAAGAATTGCTGTAATGGACATTATTAATGCCAGCAATAATGATAACACTCTTGTTCTTCTCATAATTGTAATATTTCCTTTCTATAAGTGAATTACTTTTTATTTTATATCATTTTTAAATACGGCGAAAGTATTAAAAAACAACTTCTAAAATTAAATACTTGCTTTTTCAAATATAGTGATATATACTTCACTAAGAATTAAATAATCTTCAGGGCAGGGTGTAATTCCTGACCGGCAGTGATTTGGATATTAACCAATAAGTCTGCGAGCGAAAGCATGAACCGGTGTGATTCCGGTACCGACGGTATAGTCCGGATGGAAGGAGATAAAAAGTTGTTAATGGTATGATAATTGCCATTACTTCTTTAATGGCGAGTTAGATATTATTAAGCCCTGGATTAGCGTCCAGGGCTTTTATTATTTATAACGCTACCTACTCTTTTAAAAGACGCCTTTGAGAAAAATCACAAGGAGGACTCAAAAATGAGTAATGAAAAAAACACTAATGTAACTAATCAAAATGGTTCTAAGAAGCCATTGAACGTAAGACTGCTTGCGGTAACTGGTATGCTGTCAGCTTTAGCTTTCGTACTTCAATATCTCGAATTTCCTATTCCAATGCTGATTCCAAGCTTTATTAAATTTGACTTTTCGGATCTTCCAGCATTAATCGGTTCATTCGCATTCGGACCACTTACCGGAGTTGTTGTAGAATTAGTTAAGAACCTTCTTCATTGCATGGTTTCACAGTCTGCAACAGTTGGTGAACTTTCTAACTTTATTTTAGGTGCCGCTTTCACATTCACAGCCGGTGCAATTTACAAAGCAAAGAAAACTAAGAAAGCTGCTATCATTGGTGGTCTTGTAGGTTCCTTGATAATGGGAATAATCAGCTTACCTTCTAACTACTTCGTTGTATATCCATTCTACTACAACTTCATGCCAGAGGAGGCAGTATTTGGAATGTACAAGGCTATAGCACCATTCGTTCAGAATATGCTTCAGTGTCTTATCGTATTTAACATTCCTTTCACTATTTTCAAGGGACTTTTGTCAGTACTTATCACAATGTTTATTTACAAGCCTCTTTCACCAATATTAAAAGGAAGACACTAATCTACTGATATTATTTCTAAAAACAATAACACTAAAATAACTTATCCTTCATAATAAAAGCCTCTGCATATATGGAATCAATCCATTATGCAGAGGCTTTTTAATAAGCTTAATTTTACTTATTATAATTATTTGTTAGCTAATGCTTCTTTAATAGCAGCTGTTAACTGAGGAACGATCTTGTTAAGATCTCCAACGATACCATAATCAGCTACGTCAAAGATAGGAGCATCCTCATCCTTGTTAATAGCGATGATAACGTCTGACTCTTCCATACCTGCTACGTGCTGGATTGCACCAGAAATACCGATAGCGAAGTATACGTTAGGTCTTACAGTCTTACCTGTCTGACCAACCTGAAGATCTTTTGGCTTCCAGCCTGAATCAACAACAGCACGTGAACATGAAACTGTTCCGCCAACTACTGCAGCAAGATCCTCAAGAAGCTTGAAGTTTTCTGCTGAACCAACACCACGACCACCAGATACGAGAATCTTAGCATCCATGATATCTTCAACATCAGATACAGCCTTAACTACTTCCTTAATTGTTACATACTTGTTATTTGGTGTGAATCCAGGATTGAATTCTACGATTTCAGCTGTAGCACCCTTAACTGGATCAATCTTCTGCATAACACCTGGTCTAACTGTAGCCATCTGAGGACGTGTGTTAGGACAAGCGATTGTAGCGATTGTGTTTCCACCGAAAGCAGGACGTGTCATTAATAACTGGTTGTGCTTCTGCTCATCTTCCTTACCAGGAACTGGCTGAAGTGGGAAGTCACCAATTTCAAGAACTGTACAGTCAGCTGTAAGTCCTGTAGCAACTCTTGCTGAAACTGTAGGGCCAAGGTCACGACCGATTGCTGTAGCACCAACAAGAACGATGTCAGGCTTATATTCATTAATTACTGAAGCCAAAGCGTGTGCGTAAGGCTCAGTTCTGTATTCCTTAAGTTCAGGATCATCAACAACGATAACTCTGTCTGCACCATACTCAGCTAAAGTACTTGTAAGGTTCTTAACATCAGAACCGATTAATACTGCTGTAACCTGAGTATCTAAAGGCTGTGCAAGTTCCTTCGCTTTGCCAAGAAGTTCAAGAGCGATTCCGCTAATCTCATTATCAACCTGCTGAGCGAAGACAAATACTCCTTTATATTCTGCTAAATTCATTTTATAGTCCTCCTAAGTGCTTTTCTTTCATCTTTCCAACGATGTATGCAACTGCATCTTCAGGTGAATCAGGAGTAACCTTTTCACCAGCACCCTTACGTACCTTATCAGATGCCTTAGCGATCTTTGTAGGAGAACCTGCAAGACCTAAGTTGCTATCCTCAACGTCCTTAAGATCAGCTCTTCCCCATGTTGTAATCTCTGCTGCACATGCATCAAAGATTCCACCTGGAGTCATATATCTTGGCTCGTTTAATTCAGCCAAAGCTGTTACAAGACAAGGCATTTTAGCTTCAAGAATGTGATATCTGTCATCATACTGTCTCTGAACTACTACCTTATCTCCTTCAACCTTAATGTCCTGTGCATAAGAAATAACAGGAACATTTAAGTGCTCAGCAATCTGAGGTCCAACCTGAGCTGTATCACCATCGATAGCCTGACGACCTGTGATGATTAAATCATACTCAAGATTTCTGATAGCACCTGCGATTGTTGTTGATGTAGCCCATGTATCAGCTCCACCAAGTACTCTGTCAGTTACTAAAATTCCCTTGTCAGCTCCCATAGCGATAGCTTCACGTAAAACGTCAGCTGCTTTAGGAAGACCCATTGTTAATACTGTTACTTCTGCGCCATACTGATCCTTTAATCTTAAAGCTGCTTCAAGACCAGCCTTATCATCAGGATTCATAATTGCAAGCATTGCGCCTCTATCAAGTGTTCCGTCCGCATTGAACTTTACACCGCCCTTTGTATCAGGAACCTGCTTTATACAAACGATGATTTTCACTTTAATTTCCTCCTACTTTAATAAGTTAGCAGAGATAACCATACGCTGAACTTCACTTGTTCCTTCGTAAATCTCTGTAATCTTTGCATCACGCATCATACGCTCTACGCCGTATTCTTTGATGTATCCGTATCCACCGTGAAGCTGAACTGCCTTAGTAGTAACTTCCATTGCTACTTCTGCTGCATATAACTTAGCCTGAGCAGCTTCTACTGAGTAAGAAACCTTTGCTCCTGCCTGATATTCATCCTTCTTCTTAGCTGCCTTGTAAACAAGAAGTCTTGCAGCTTCAACCTTAGTAGCCATGTCAGCTAACTGGAACTGTGTATTCTGGAAATCAGCGATTGACTTTCCGAACTGCTTTCTTTCCTTTACATAGTTGATTGTTGTCTCAAGAGCACCTGCTGCAATACCAAGAGCCTGAGCAGCGATTCCGATACGTCCACCATCAAGTGTGTGCATAGCGATCTTGAATCCTGTACCCTGCTTTCCAAGGAGGTTCTCCTTAGGAATACGACAATCCTGGAAAATCAATTCATATGTTGATGATCCGCAGATACCCATCTTGTTTTCCTTAGTACCGAATGTAAATCCTGGTGTTCCCTTTTCAACGATGAATGCTGAAATCTCTTTAATGAAACGACCTGGCTTCTTCTCAATCTTTCCTGTTACAGCGAAGATTACATATACATCAGCTTCCTTACCATTAGTGATGAAACACTTAGATCCGTTAAGAACCCACTCATCTCCATCAAGAACAGCCTTTGTCTGCTGACCCTGAGCGTCTGTACCAGCACCTGGCTCTGTAAGACCGAAAGCACCAAGCTTATCACCCTTAGCAAGAGGAACAGCGTACTTCTGCTTCTGCTCTTCTGTACCGTAAGTCATAATAGGATCTACACATAAAGATGTGTGTGCAGATACGATAACTCCTGTAGTACCACAAACCTTTGACATCTCTTCTACACACATAGCGTATGTAAGAACATCACATCCCTGTCCGCCGTACTCCTTTGGTACAGGAATACCTAAGAAACCATATTTTGCTAACTTATCAACTGTTTCTCTTGGAAATCTGTGATTCTCATCAATTTCCTGAGCAAGAGGCTTAACTTCGTTCTCAGCAAAATCCTTGAACAACTGTCTTGCCATTTCATGTTGTTTACTTAATGTAAAATCCATGATTTTTTATCCTCCATAATAATTTTATTTTTCACGTGCCGGCCAGTACGCCGGCACGATTTGTGTACTTATTTCATTTTAAATTTGTCAAGTATTGACGACAAGTTTAAAAACGATTACTGAGCATCAACTGGAGTCTTAGTACGATCCTCGTTGTAAATATAGAATCCCTTACCAGACTTGCAACCAAGGTTACCACCACGAACCATCTTACGAATAAGAGGACATGCACGATACTTAGAATCACCTGTCTCATTATATAATACATCCATAATAGCAAGGCAGATATCAAGACCAACGAAATCACCTAACTCTAATGGTCCCATTGGATGGTTAGCACCAAGCTTCATAGCTGCATCAATACCAGCGATATCAGAAACACCTTCCATCTTAATGAAAGCAGCTTCATTAATCATAGGAATAAGGATACGGTTTACTACGAAACCAGCAGCCTCATTAACCTGTACTGGAGTCTTTCCGATTTCTTCTGAAATCTTCTTAATTGTCTCTACAGTCTCGTTAGGAGTATTAACACCAGCGATAACTTCAACAAGCTTCATACGATCAGCAGGATTGAAGAAGTGCATACCAATCATTGGTCTGTTTAATCCATTTCCGATCTCTGTAATTGATAATGATGAAGTATTAGAAGCGAATACACACTCTGGCTTAGCAATCTTGTCAAGCTCAGCGAATGTTGTCTTCTTAACTTCCATATTCTCGAATGCAGCCTCAACGATAAGGTCACAATCAGCACATAAATTTTCCTTAAGACCTGGAGTGATCTTAGCAACGATTGCATCAGCTACTTCCTGAGTCATCTTTCCTTTTTCAACAAGTTTAGCATAACCCTTAGCAATCTTATCCTTACCACCTTCAGCCCACTCCTGCTTAATATCGCAAAGAGCTACTTCATAGCCTTCTGTCTGAGCAAATGCCTTAGCAATTCCCTGACCCATTGTTCCGGCTCCAATAACACCAACCTTCATTAGTTGTTCCTCCTTGATTATTTATTCTCCGTTATTCGGAATTTATATTTTTGCGAAACACATCGCAATTAAGTACTTTAATTATTTGTTCTGGAAAGGAACTACCTTAAGCTTCTTTTCCTTATCCTTCTCTAAGAAGTTACCCATACCAGCCTTCTGATCTTCTGTTTCGAAGCAGTCACCAAATAACTTCTCTTCAATAACGATAGCCTGATCCATATCAACCTGTAATCCATCGTTAATTGCCTTCTTACAGTTACGAACTGCGATAGGAGCCTGCTGAGCAATACCTGCTGCCATTTTGTTAGCAGCTGCCATTAATGCATCCTTAGCAGAAACTGTAACTTCACCAGCCTCGTTAACCTCTGCAGAAACAACCTGATTAACAAGTCCGATTCTGTAAGCTTCCTGAGCCTTAATATTACGAGCTGTGTAGATAAGCTGCTTAGCCATACCTGGGCTTACTAAACGAGCAAGTCTCTGTGTTCCACCGAATCCTGGTGTAATTCCAAGACCTACCTCTGGCTGACCAAATACTGCATTATCAGAACAGATTCTGATGTCACAGCTCATAGAAATTTCACATCCACCACCAAGAGCGAATCCGTTAACTGCAGCAATTACAGGAATAGGGAATGTCTCAAGCTTACGGAATACATCATTTCCCTTCTTACCGAATGCTTCACCCTCAGCCTTAGTTAATGTGCTCATTTCACCTATATCAGCACCTGCAACGAAGCTCTTCTCTCCAGCACCTGTTAAAATAAGACATCTAACTGTGTTAAGATCTACAGCATCTAATGTTGCATTAAGTTCATCAAGAACCTGTGAATTAAGTGCGTTTAATGCCTTTTCTCTGTTAATAGTAATAGTACCAACGGCACCATTTACTTCATAAAGAATGAAATCCATATTTTTCTCCTTTTATAAAAAGTTATAGGCAAACAGGTTAATACCAGTAGTATTACCCGTTTGCCTTAAATTTTTAGTAATTAATTAGTCCATCTCAACGATAGTAGCACAACCCATACCACCACCGATACATAATGTAGCAAGACCTTTCTTAGCGCCCTTCTTCTGCATCTCATGTAATAATGTTACTAAGATACGAGCACCTGAAGCTCCAACTGGATGTCCTAAAGCAATTGCTCCACCGTTAGGATTAAGCTGCTTATCAACATCAATACCAAGATCACGACCAACTGCGATTGACTGAGCTGCGAAAGCTTCGTTAGCTTCAATGATATCGAAGTCTTCAATCTTGTATCCAGCCTTAGCCATAACCTTCTGAGTAGCAGGAACAGGACCAATACCCATTACTTCTGGTCTGCATCCAGCAAGACCACCAGCAACGAATGTAGCCATAGGCTTAACGCCTAATTCCTTAGCCTTCTCTTCGCTCATGATAACTAATGCAGCAGCACCATCGTTGATACCTGAAGCATTACCAGCTGTAACGAATCCATCAGGATTGATAGCACGTAACTTAGCTAAACCTTCGATTGTTGTTCCAGCACGAGGGCCCTCGTCTGTATCGAATACGATTGTTTCCTTCTTCTTCTTAACTTCTACAGGAACGATCTCATCCTTGAATGCGCCAGCTTCGATAGCTGCACAAGCCTTCTGCTGTGACTTAAGAGCGAACTCATCAAGATCCTCTCTTGTGATTCCCCACTCTTCGCAGATGTTATCTGCTGTCTTAATCATATGATAATCATTGAATGCATCCCAAAGAGCATCCTTGATCATTGTATCAACTAATGTTCCGTTGTTCATTCTGTATCCGTAACGAGCCTGTGGAATTGCGTAAGGAGCCATTGACATGTTCTCCATTCCACCAGCAACAACTACATCAGCATCTCCTGCCATAATCATCTGAGCAGCCTGGTTAACACAGTTAAGACCTGAACCACATACAACGTTCATTGTAACTGCAGGTGTCTCAATTGGAAGACCAGCCTTAAGTGTAGCCTGACGAGCTACGTTCTGACCTAAACCAGCCTGGATTACACAACCCATGTATACCTGATCTACATCCTCTGGCTTAATTCCAGCTCTTTTAACAGCTTCCTTAATTACGATAGCACCAAGGTCTGCTGCAGGAGTTGTACTTAATGTACCACCCATTGTTCCGATTGCTGTACGGCATGCGCTTGCAATAACAACTTTCTTAGACATTCTAATTTCCTCCATAAATAATATGTTTAAAAATACTTTGTTAAAAATTTATCATTTTCTATTGCATTATACCATAGAGGCTATTTTAAAGCAATAGAATTACTAATACATATCAAGTGTTTTGTTATTAATTGCCAACACTTTTTAGATACCTTTCTTTCACCTCTTCATCTATCTTGGAAGCCACATAATCGAACTGTCCCATATTCTTACTGCTTTCTTCTCTTAATTCCACAGCATCCTTATATATTTTTGACTCAGGCTCATTCTCATATGCGTAATACAGAAGTGTCGAATTATAATAATCCGAAACAGCCTTCATATTGTTCATTTCTTCTGATCCATCCAGATCCAGGAAATAATGTCTGTTGATATCTGATGCCACATTAGCATATTTTCCATGTGCCATACGGCTTACGAAATCAGCTACACTGCAATATGTTTTTTGCTTGTATCCGCTTGCAAGCTCAACTACTATAACAATCACCAGCATCAATAGAACTGCTGACATTATTCCGATGATAACTGCTGGAATTTTAGATACCAAATTTTTATTCTTCATTGCCTAACACCTCCACCAGTCTGTCTTCTATAATACTTGTCCTTTTACTTGAGGTTAAGTCCTTAAGTCCTTCAATATCTGATTCCTTAAGTCCACAATAGGCTATAAGCAGATGATACGTTCTGTCCAGAATATCATCCATCGTAGCAACATGCTCATCCGTGAAGCGTTTCGACAAGACTTCATTTTCTATTTCTTTGTACCTGACTGAATACATACCCTCCAAGGCACTATTAATTCCACTGGCATATGTAGACAAATTTGATTCCGAAAACTTAACAGAAGTTAAATCCATGACTTTCTCTACTATATTTCTATATCTTGAGCACATGTCATATACGGAATAATACTCTTCAAGAGCATTTCTTCCATATTTCACCGGCTTAGCGTCATAATAGTCAGCAAAAAGAATATACTCCCCACTTTCTTCGTATGTAGACAGAACCTTCGCGATTTCATCTGCATTCTTAAGATTACTGTTCCTCGCCATGGTATATGTAATTTCATCAATGTCATTTAGTACAAAGATACATAGCAGTATCAGCGCGAATAACACCGATATCGTTGTTATGATGAGAGTCTTCCTCGTATATTTATTAGTTTTTTCAACGACCATAGCCTCGGTGTTTTTAAACTTCCTCTCGAAGTTTTCCATATCGATTCTATGAGCTTCATAGTATGGGTTTTCCTGACCGCAATGAGGACACTTCTCATCCTCTATGGCCATTTCACCAGCACAAAATTTACAATTCATTTTTTCTACCTACTATTAATCTTACTTTTCTTTGATACTTTTATCTTTTAATCACAATTTCGTGATACTGAAGCTATTCTTTGTTAGCAAGCTTTTTAGGATATACTTCCTTGCATTTAATATAATCAACACCAACTCCCGGAGGGTCGAAGGCAACTTCTTTAGCAAGTTCATCTATATATTCATTAGTTATTCCATAGTGGTCAATCATAAACGCTCTGATCTCATCCTGATAAGAAAGCACCTTTAAATAATCTTCATCAGTTAAGCTCTTTACAACTTCATTCTTAACATCCCACTTTTCCAGCAAAAGATACATGCAGTCATAAAAAACGAAAACCTTTGACTCCTCACTATATCTGTCCTTCGCTGTCTTATCCTCGAAATAGGCTTTAGCACCTATATATTTGTCATATGCCATGAACCACTCATAATGATCCCAGTTCCAGATAGTATAACTTGTTTTCTCCTCCTCGTTCATTCGATACATATCATCAACGAACTTAACTATTCCATCATAATCCCCCGAATCATACATAGCATTCAGTTTAGGGAAGGTCTCCAGCTGCCAGCTGTGCTGCAAAATGGTCATTTCTTCATCCTTTTTCATCATCCGGTTGGTGACCAATGCAATAATTCCCGCAATGATCCCCGCAACAACAAGGATAGTCACGAAAACCTTAAGAACTCTCTTCCCCTGAAATGCAACCTCTTTTTTCAAAGACTCCTGAGGTATGTTTTTCGCCCTCTCAAGCTTTTCTCTTATCACATCAAGGTCTCTTAAATACGCCTCTTCGTCTCCGAATTCATTAACATTTCCACAATATGGACACCTAGGCGCATGAATATTAAAATGTGCTCCACAGTCAGGACACACCCTGTCCTGGACTTCCTGTTCAATTAATTCTGAAATTTCACTCATGATTTGCCCCAAATGTTTTCAATTCAGTTTGAAAATTAATTTTTCCTGCTTACAAAAAATTGGTGCTGGATGATTTCACCCAGCACCATCAAACTTATTTTAAATATTAATCCTCAGGTTCTATAAGTCCGTAAGTATTTCCTTTTCTCTTATATACTACATTAACCTGATCTGTTTCAGCATTGCAGAATACGAAGAAATCATGTCCTAATAGTTCCATCTGCACACATGCATCTTCTGGATACATTGGCTTAATGTCGAACTTCTTAGTTCTGATAATCTTAACTTCCTCTTCATCATCGAAGTCATTCTCTAAGAATTCCTGTCTGAAAGAAGATTCCTTTTCTTTCTTATCAACAATCTTAGACTTATACTTCTTAAGCTGTCTTTCGATTATTTCCTCTACTAAATCTATTGACACATACATGTCCTGACTTGACTGCTCTGAACGAATAATCTTTCCCTTAACAGGAATTGTAACTTCGATTTTCTGATTATCCTTCTCTACACTAAGAGTTACATGAACCTCTGTGTCTTCATTGAAATACTTTTCAAGTTTTCCAATCTTATCCTCAACTGCAGTTCTAAGTCCCGGGGTAACCTCAATATTCTTCCCAATAATAATACACTTCATATACATCATCCCTTTCTATGGAATTTATTGTAAATACATAATACCACAATTGTATGAAGTTTTGCAACAATTCTTTAAAATCTTCGCAAATATTTAGAATATTCTTCTGATACCCAAAATCGTACGATAATCAGCCTTAGATATCTTAATTCCGGTCTTTCTTGATGACGCATGAACAATCTGACCGTTACCAATATAGATACCAACGTGTCCTGAATAACATACCAAATCACCCGGCTGTGCAGTGCCTAGGTTTTCAACTGCACGTCCTAAGTTTCTTTGTGCATTAGCTGAATGTGGCAAAGATACACCATAGTGCTTATATACACTAAGTGTGAATCCTGAACAGTCAGCACCATTAGTCAGTGAGGTTCCACCATAAACATATGGATTACCAACGAACTGAAGTGCGTAGTTAGCAAGTTCCTTACCAAGAGGGCTTCCCTCTCCAGTTGCATATACAACCTGCTTCTTACCCTTACTGTTAGTAGAACTATTATTACTGTTTTTCTTCTTCGCTTTATTAGCAGCTTCGATAGCAGCCTGACGTTCTCTTTCTTCCTTCGCAAGACGGGCTTCTTCTTCTTCCTTAGATTCAGCCTTAACGAACTCAGTTGAAAGCTTAACGTAATCCATGCTTACGTATCCGTCACCTTCTTCAATATTAACTTTAACCCAGCCATCAAGCTCTTCAGATACTGTCAACACTTCGCCCATAGGAACCAGACCTAAAGTAACTGCTTCTGTGGAAGGCTGTTCTCTAACCTTAAGTGTTGTTGTATCAACTGTAGCAATTCTTGTTCCAACCTTTTTCGCAAGTTCTACAGCTTCTTCACCTGTTACACAGTACTCTGCCTTAACGAAACCTGTAACAGATCCTGATTTAATCTTATACCAGCCATTTTCTTCAAGGATGAACTCACCGGCAGACTTATCATAAAGCTTACCAATTTTTTCAGCATCCTCACTGGCCTCTTTTCTTACATTAACCCAGGAATTTCTCTCAACCTGTGCAATAACAAGATTCTTAAAGCCTTCTTCTTCAAGTCTTGCGAGCTGTTCTCTTTCAATTTCCTTCGTAGACTTGGAAATTGTAGGAATAAAGGTTTCTTCTATTTCGATTTCTTCATCCTCTTGAGATGGATTATCAATTACCGAAGTCTCCTCATTATTCTCATCTTCCTGACCTTCTGTAGCTTCTGGCGTACTTTCTGGAATAGGTTCAACAATAACAAGTTCTTCATTAATTCCACTCTTTAAAGGATCAGAAGTCGGTGTAGCACTGGCGCTTGGTGTAGCACCATTAGGCAATCCATTACTTACTATTGTAGGAACATCCTTATTCTTCTTGCTGTCTTTTTCTTCCTTAATTGCTTTAATCGATGTCGAGTTTTCTGACATAAAGAAATCAAAACCAGCAGAAGGAAGCTTTTTTATTTCCTTAGAATATGCATCTATAGAAAGGCCCGAAAGTAGCATTGAACTTAGCGTAGCGACAGTCAATGCATTAACCATGCCTTTAATATATTTCATAAATTACTCTTCCTTATATTTCAAAAATATTTGCCTGTCATTTTTGTAACATTTTCGTAACAATTCAAGTGACACTATAGCATAATGCCTACCTGGTGTCAAATTAAGCACAACGCGCTCACCCGTACAAGCGCACCCTGCCAAGCCTCAGTAACAGGGCAATAGGCATCTACTTTTTCTTTAACAGATAGGCCTCAACACTGGTAATTACGTTAGCTCCGTCAGCAACTGCAGTAACTATCTGTCTTAACTTCTTAGTTCTTAAATCTCCTGCAACGAAAAGTCCGGGTGTAGCCGTAATACACTGATCCCCACTCATTACATAGCCCTTTTCATCCAGCGAGGCAAGTCCCTTCACCAGCTGATTTTCCGGAAGAATTCCAACTGCCACGAAAACTCCGTCAACTTTCAGTGAAGATTTCTCACCAGTAACCTTATTAGTAACATCAATTCCTTCAACCTGGTCCTCACCATTGATGCTGTCAACTACTGTGTCCCATACAATTTCCACATTATCAAGACTCATAAGCTTATCCTGTAGCATCTTGGCTGCACGAAGCGTATCTCTTCTATGTACAAGATATACCTTCTCGCATCCTCTGGCCAAAAATATAGCATCCTCAACAGCCACATCTCCGCCTCCAACTACAGCAACCGTCTTCCCTTTGAAGAATGCACCGTCACATGTTGCGCAATATGAAACACCCATTCCAGCAAGTTCTTCTTCGCCCGGGACACCAAGTTTCGAATGATTAGCTCCCATCGCTACTACTACTGAATAGGTTCTATATTCTCCCTTATCAGTTGCGATAACGAAGCCACCATCCAATGGCGTAATTTTGGTCACTTCGGCCTCTACGAACTTACAGCCCAGAGCATCAGCATGCTCCTTAAATTTATTACTAAGCTCTAAACCACTAATACCATGAAAGCCAAGATAATTGTCAACATCATATGTATTTACTACCTGTCCACCACTAATTGGGCTCTGTTCAAAAGTAACGGCATTTAACCCTGCACGCTTGGCATATACTGAAGCTGAAAGTCCGGCAGGACCAGCGCCTATAATCACAACATCATACATTAAATCAAACCTCCATCCATTCTAATTATCTGACCTGTTAAATACTTGGGAGACTCTAAAATCTTTAATACCATTTCGGATGCTTCCTCAACCGTCCCCAATCTGTCTGATGGAATTTCCATAACAAGGGCATCCATTTCCTCTTTACTAAAACATTTATTCATATCTGTATCAATCACACCAAAGGAAACAGCATTAACCTGCACATTGCTAGGTGCCAGTTCCTTAGCAAGAGCTTTGGTAAATGCATCAACTCCGCCCTTGGCTGTTGAATATGCAACCTCCATCGAGGCTCCAACCTGTCCCCACATGGAAGAAATATTAATAATCTTTCCTTCCTTATTATTAACCATATAAGGTGCCAGTTCATGACTAAAATAAAAGATTGAATTTAAATTAACATCCATGATTTTCTTCCACTCATCAACTGACATATCTGTCATTAATCCTATGTATGAAATAGCTGCATTATTAATAACTGCATATAAATCATCAAACCTAAGAACCTCTCGTGCACATTTCTTCACTTCATCATATGAAGAAACATCGCATTTTAAAATCTGACAATCGACATGATAGCTATCTACTATTTCATTCTTTATTATGTTTAATCTGTCCATAGAGCTGGAGCATACCAAAAAAAGATCAAATCCTTCTTTTGCAAGTTTTTTAGCAATTGCCTCGCCTATTCCTCTTGAAGCTCCTGTAATTAATATTCTTTTCTTATTCATATATAAGTGTCTTTCCATTTTTAAACTATCTTCTCAGTTCATCGAACCTCGTTACAATTTCTGCAGAATCAGTCCATCCAATGTGATAAGCTGTTAAATCTGATATTGTATTATTCTTAACATTTCCAAGGAATGTGGTTAACATAATGTCTTTAGGGAATCTTTTTTTCAACTCCCTCGTAGCATCGTTTGAATATTCTGCACCAGAATAATAATCGTGTGCACCATAGAGGTGAAGAATTTCGTGTGCATACGTAGCTTCATTTGTATCCTTAAATATCACAACTGATTCTTTAGGATTATCCTCTCCATCATAACATATCGCATAGCTTCTACCATCAAAATCAAGAAAGATTATGGTAAAAATATTGTCAGCACTGTACCTTCTCAACAGTGCATCGTAATCAATTTTACTTTTTGTAAGTATATCAAATTCTTTATCAAGTTCATCCTCGAATCCCGTATTATCAGCTGCAAGCTTCATATTCGAAGACTTAAGGAGGCTAAAGTCTGTATTCCAGTCATATACGAATTCTATATCTTGGGAATATTCTGATCCCTTATTCGTAAGATAGTCACAGGCCCTGGACAGTTTCTTTAATTCTTCCTGTCTTCTTTTGTAGGTCCATCTTTTACCTGGTGTATCAACGAACAGACTAATAATTACATTCTTTCCGGCAAATATTTTCGCCGATCCTAAATTATAGCTCGAAGATGGTTTGTTTACATAACTTGCACTATTATTTTCGCCAGGCGGAGCATATGTAGCCTTTGTCAAGTTTACATAACTCGAATACGTATTGACACACGCAGTGTAATTTATGAACAAATATATAATAATGAGTACTACACTAAATTTCTTTAATCTATTGTTCAATCTTAATCCCTGCTACTTCCACAAATAGCTAAACTTATCGATCATTCCCATAACAAAAGTAATAAGTATAATAATAGGAATTACTATAAGCATATACTTTCTTAATTTGTAGGGGAATTTTAATCCTTCTCCCTGATTCACTTCATTTATGAAATTGTCCCATCCCCATCCGTGGTTTTTGAAGGATACGAACAGAACATAACACAGTGAACCAAGCGGAAGTGCAATATTACTAACAAGAAAATCCTCTATATCCAAAATACTGCTTCCCGGCTCGAATGGTTCGAATCCGCTTAGCACATTAAAGCCAAGGGCACAAGGCATTGAAAGAATAAACATTAATATTCCACAGGAAATACAAGCCTTCTTTCTATTGATACTGAATAATTCCATAGTACAGGCAACAATATTCTCATATACAGCAAGAATCGTTGAAAATGCGGCGAAGCTCATGAACAAGAAGAACAACGATCCCCACACTCTACCACCACTCATATTAGAAAATATGTTAGGAAGTGTTACGAATATGAGACTTGGTCCACTTCCAGCATCAACTCCGAATGCTGAACAGCAAGGAAAAATAATAAGACCTGCAATCAACGCAACCAGTGTGTCCAGTCCTACTACATTTAATGATTCACCAAGTAATGATCTGTCTTTTCCTATATAGCTTCCGAAAATAGCAATAGAACCTATTCCTAAACTCAATGTAAAGAATGCCTGACTCATAGCAGCATTAATTACTGTCCATACACCCTTTTCCTTAAAAGGTTCGATAGACGGTTTTAAGTAAAATTCAAGTCCTTTCGCTCCACCTTCAAGCCCTACTGCCCTGATAGCGAGAATGATTATTAGCGCAAGAAGGGTAATCATCATAACTTTATTAACCTTCTCAAGTCCCTTTTGAACTCCAAATCCTAATATAGCGAATCCAAGAACAACAACTACCAGTGTCGCGATAATCAAAAGTTTAGGATTGCTAAGCATTTCACCAAACACTCCCGAAATTTCAGCAGCATCCTTATTTTCGAACTTACTCAAAATCATGCCAAGAAAATAGTAAAACATCCATCCTGTTACTACAGAATAAAACATCATCAAAAGCCAGTTGGCAGCATAGGCAAGAACCCAGTATCGATGCCATTTAGAACCCTTAGGTTCCAACTCTTCAAACATTTTTACCGGAGACTTCTGAGCTGCTCTTCCTATTGCATACTCTACTGACATAATAGGAAGACCTAAAAGAATCAAAAATCCTATATAAATAATTACGAAGGTTGCGCCACCATACTGTCCTGTCATCCATGGAAATTTCCATACATTTCCCATTCCAACTGCGCATCCTGCACTAAGTAAAATGAAGCCTAAACGACTTCCTAAATGTTCTCTTTTATTTTCCATCTTTCCTCGTCGCCATATATGTGTAACGCTCTTTGCGAGTTGCATATATAATTAGTGATCATCAAATAACAAAATAACTGTGTACCAGAAGATACACAGTTATTATCTCATTACTTTAGTATATATTTCAACTTATATATTTGGCATATGCCTAATCAGCTTTAATGATTAAAGCATATGTGCTCTTAATTCCTCACCAGACTGCTGACAAAGATATGCTGGAGCAACATCCAATACTGTCTTACAGCCTCTTTGACCTTCCTTATACATTCTGAATGCAGCTCTTGCGTATGCAATCAGTACAGAAGTTGTGAACTCTGGATTAGAATCAAGCTTTAAGTTATATTCGATTACATGAGTATTCTCAAGGTTCCAGCCTGTCTTTCCTGTACGAATTACGCATCCGCCGTGAGGAATACCCTTATGATTCTTGTCTAACTCTTCCTGTGAAATGAATGTTACTGTTGTATCGTAGTCTGCGAAATAGTTAGGCATTTCCTTAATTTCTTTTTCGATTTTTGCCTTGTCAGCTCCATCCTTTGCTACTACATAACACTCACGTGTATGCTTCTGTCTTGTTGTAAGCTCTGGCATTTCACCATTTCTTACAGACTCTAATGCTGCAGGAACAGGAACAGTGTACTGTCTTGCATCCTGAACACCATCAATTCTTCTGATAGCATCAGAATGACCCTGGCTTACACCTCTTCCCCAGAAAGTATAATCAGCACCATCATTTAAAATTGCATTAGCATATACTCTGTTAAGTGAGAACATTCCTGGATCCCAACCTACAGAAATCATTGCGATATGATCCCCTGCCTTAGCTGCTGCGTCAACATTAGCAAAATGCTGAGGGATTGTTGCATGTGTATCGAAAGAATCAATAACATTAAAGTCCTTAGCGTACTTTGGAGTCATCTCTGGAAGGTCAGTTGCTGAACCACCACAGATAATCAAAACATCAACCTCATCCTTGTGATTAAGGATTTCATCTACATTATATACCTTGGCTGTATCTGTAAGAATCTTAACAGTTGAAGGATCTCTTCTTGTGAATACACAAGTAAGCTCCATATCACTGTTCTGCTTAACAGCACACTCAACGCCACGGCCTAAGTTACCATATCCTAAAATACCAATCTTCATATTAGCCTCCTAAATATAATTAATTATTAATAAATATTCATCAACCTAAATAAATATACATCAATCAAGTAAATTCTGCCACTACAAATATATATTTGTTTCTATAAACCAAACATTGGTATCATTTTTCAAGTAAATATATCTTCGTCCCTAAATGTTGCAATAGCAACACTATTATTCATTGCTGTTTCTTGACCATTAAATCATGTGCGGTTGCCCTGTCAAGGGTGCTTCGCACCGCAGTCGCGGCATGCCCTTGACTGGGCAATCCGCTACATGATTATTATTAGTCAAGCCAGAATGAATTATTATGTGCTTCCCAGCACTTTTATGGAACCATTTTCCAATTACAACAATTTCACTTCCACTATTTTTTTGTTGCTTTTCTTTCCTGTGGATTTTTGATGGATTCTTATCTTTACAACAATTTTTCTAATCGCTTCCTGTTTGTTGTTTTTTCTTCCTGCTACTTTTAATCTTTACAACAAATTTACTAGTTTCTATCAGTTTGTTGCCTTTCTCTCCAGCTATGCTTTGATTTTCACAACAATTCTGCCCGCCACTATCAATTTTGATGGAATCAATGCCATTTTGTAACCTAACTCAAAATGAATATTGGTTATAAAATCAAGAATCAATGACTTTTATTACCAAGGTTAATGCCTTATATTAGTAACTAATTATACAATTATAGAATTTTATAACCGGATAAATTTTCATGACTGGTAATAAAAGATTGAAAATATCAAATTTTATTACCTGATTTAAAGATTTAGTAGGTTATAAGATAGCAAAAATGCTTAATCTTATTACCAAATTTAAAGTTTTAACAGGTAATAAGATATCAGAAACAATGAATCTTATTACCATCTCTATTAGCAAATCACATTTTCCGCCATATATCTCTATACTAATATTAACATTAACGCAACTCACTACTCTTGTTGTTACGTATATCAAGGATTGGCCTAAAACATATTCATAATCAAATATGTTACGAAAGCGCATATCCATGCAATCGCACACTGAAGTGCAACAACAATTGTTGCCCACTTAGCTCCAAGCTCTCTCTTGATGGCTGCTATTGCTGCAACACATGGCGTATATAAAAGGCAGAACACCAGGAATGCTGCTGCCGCTTCATTAGTTAACAATCCTTTAAGTGCACTTCCTTCGCCTACTAAAATGGTCAGAGTCGAAACAACACTCTCCTTCGCCACGAAGCCACTAATTAGCGCAGTAGATGCCTGCCATGTACCGAAGCCTAAAGGCTTAAATAAAGGAGCAATTACTCCGGACAGAACAGCAAGTATACTCTCTGATGAGTCCTGAACCATTCTAAAATACGGGCTGAAGGTCTGAAGGAACCATATTATAATGGTAGCAATGAAAATAACTGTGAATGCTCTTTCAAGAAAATCCTTGGCCTTTTCCCACAGAAGCTGAAATACATTTTTGGCGCCAGGAAGTCTGTAGTTAGGAAGTTCCATAACGAAAGGAACTGCCTCACCCTTAAACACTGTATTCTTAGATATAAGTGCCATTAAAACACCCACAATTATCCCTAATAAATATAAGCCAATCATGATTAATCCACTGTATTTAGGGAAAAAAGTCTGTGTGAAGAATCCATATATAGGCAGCTTCGCTGTACAACTCATGAAAGGAATCATCATAATCGTCATCTTTCTGTCTCTTTCAGAAGGCAGGGTTCTAGACGACATAACTCCAGGCACAGAGCATCCGAAGCCAATCAGCATAGGAACTATACTTCTTCCCGAAAGTCCGATTTTTCGAAGAAGCTTATCCATAACGAAAGCAACTCTTGCCATATATCCAGTATCCTCAAGCAGTGACAGGAAGAAGAACAAAATCACTATAATTGGAAGAAAGCTTAATACTGAGCCGACACCACTGAATATTCCATCTACAACTAAAGATTTTAGTACATCATTCACCTGCCATTTTGCGAAAGCAGTCTCTGTGATTACTTTAAGCTTATCTATTCCATCTTCCATAAGTCCCTGAAGGAACGCTCCGAAAACATTGAATGTCAGGAAGAACACAAGGCCCATAATTGCTATGAAAAATGGGATTGCTGTGTATTTTCCTGTTAATACCTTATCTATCTTAAGACTTCTTTGTCTTTCTTTACTTTCTTTTGGTTTAACTACGCATTCTGCAACAAGCTTTTTAATGAACTCAAAACGCATATCCGCTATTGCTGCTGCTCGGTCCAGACCTCTTTCTTCTTCCATCTGAAGGATAATATGCTCTAACATTTCCTTCTCGTTCTGGCTAAGATTAAGAGCCTCCAATACTATAGGATCACCTTCAACCAGCTTAGTTGCTGCGAATCTTGTTGGAATCTTCGCCTCAACCGCGTGATCTTCGATAAGATGCATTATTCCATGAAGACATCTGTGTACTGCTCCCTGCTTACCAGAATCCTCACAGAAGTCATTCCTTCCCGGAGTTTCCTGATATTTGGCGATGTGAACAGCATGAGTAATAAGCTCATCGATACCTTCATTCTTGGCTGCAGCTATAGGAACGACAGGAATTCCAAGTCTTTCTTCCATTTCATTAATTCGTATTGAACCGCCGTTTCCTCTAAGCTCATCCATCATATTAACAGCAAGAACTATAGGCACTCCAAGTTCCATAAGCTGCATGGTTAAATACAGGTTTCTTTCTATGTTAGTTGCATCAACAATATTAATTATTCCTGTAGGCTTTTCATCAAGTATGAACTTTCTTGATACAATTTCTTCGGCTGTATATGGCGACATTGAATAAATACCAGGCAGATCAACCACCTCAGTATTAGGATATCCTTTAATCGCACCACTTTTTCTGTCAACAGTAACCCCTGGGAAATTGCCGACATGCTGGTTCGATCCTGTAAGCTGATTAAATAATGTAGTCTTACCACAGTTCTGATTTCCTGCCAGGGCGAAAGATAATATGCTGTCTTCCGGCAAAGGATTCTCATCCTCTTTACTATGAAAACGGCCACCCTCACCAAGACCTGGGTGCTCTTTCACCTCTTTACATACTTGATATTTTTCTTCCATAGAGCTTTCGCTCTCATCCTTAATATCAGGCGCCGAATCCTTACTGATTTCTTCAATTTCTATTTTTTTCGCATCATCAAGTCTTAATGTAAGCTCATATCCATGGATTCTAAGCTCCATCGGATCTCCCATCGGTGCGAACTTAATCAGCTTTACTTCTGCGCCCGGAATCACTCCCATATCAAGGAAATGCTGCCTAAGCGCGCCTTCTCCACCGACTTCTTTTATTATTGCCTTTTGACCTGTTTTTAGCTCTTTTAATGTCATTTATTTCACCTATTACAAAGATATAATTACCTGTATCATTTTCTCCGTTTTCAGAAAACCACCGTTTTCAGTACTTCAACACTTTCAGAAAACCGCCGTTTTCAGTACTTCACTACTTCATAATATCACTTTCCAATATTTAGTATATTACTGCTTGTCGTAATATTTCTTTCCAGAATTCGGAAGAAAATATGTCCTTATATACCCATCCGTTGACAGGATAACGAATTCATTAGTCTTTTCTACGTAAAAAACATAGTCGCCATCTTCTTTTTCTGTTTTGGTTAACGCATCAGGATTATTGATAACCGAGGAGGCTGCTTTTTCATACTCTTTGGCATTACTAAAGCCCATATCTTTTCCGTGCTTGTCATAGTGCTGCTCAAGAAGCTTCTTATTCCTGAATCTGTAAGTCACTTCGCTGGCATTCTGCTGAACATTTGTGACATTGCTGTCATTTTCATCCTCACCGATATCTGTCATCTTGTTTGTGCCAGCTTCATTGCTAGCATCTTTTTTTTCACTAGCACTTACTGACTCACTGACACTTACTGATTCGCTGACGCTTGCTGATTCACTAGCACTCACTGCTTTGCTTGCGCCCGAAATATCACTGACGCCTGCCACTTTGTTTGTGCCAGCTTCATTGCCCGCATCTGACATATCATTAATTATAACGGTATCACCGTCGAACGAAATATCTATCCCCTCGCACCCTGTAAAAAAGACAGTGCTGACCAAGGCCAGCACTGTAATAGATGAAAATATTTTGTTCTTAATTTTTCCAAAGATATTTTTCATATAAATTTTTTAATCCTATTTGTCATGAATCTCCGAATGTAATTCCTGAAGTGACTTAATTACACTTTCTTCATGAGTCTTCACATAGTGAATACCTTCTGCAGAAGCCTTAGCTGCTGCAACTGTTGTCATGTAAGGAACCTTAGCCTTGATAGCAGCTTTTCTTAAGTAGCTGTCATCATGAGCTGCATTCTTTCCTATTGGAGAGTTAAAGATCAACTGGATTTCTCCATTAGTAATCATATCTGCAATATTTGGACGACCCTCATACATCTTATTAACCTTTACAGCTTCAATTCCTGCTGCAGTTAATGTGTCATAGTTACCAGCTGTTGCAACAATCTTGAATCCATCCTCTGCAAGGCTCTTAGCAACTGGAATGATTTCTTCCTTATCCTTGTTATTAACTGAGATAAGAACTGTTCCTTCTAATGGAAGCTTAGACTGTGCACCTTCCTGTGCCTTGAAGAATGCTTCACCATATGACTTACTCATTCCAAGTACTTCACCTGTAGATCTCATTTCTGGTCCGAGAACTGGGTCAACCTCCTGGAACATATTGAATGGGAATACTGCTTCCTTAACACCATAGTTAGGAATTACCTGTTCCTTAAGATCCTCTAAAGGAGACTTTCTTCCTGTAATCTCAGATGTAATGATATCTGTTGCCAATGGAACCATTCTAATGTTACATACCTTAGAAACCAGAGGAACTGTACGAGATGCTCTTGGGTTAGCTTCAAGAACGAATACCTTTCCATTCTCGATAGCGTACTGCATGTTCATCAAGCCCTTAACATGCATCTCTTCAGCAATTTTCTTAGTATATTCTTTAATAGTTGCAACATTCTCTTCACTAATATGTACTGAAGGAATGATACAAGCAGAGTCACCTGAGTGAACACCTGCAAGCTCGATGTGCTCCATTACAGCAGGAACGAATGCATGTGTTCCATCTGCGATGGCATCTGATTCACACTCAAGAGCGTGATTTAAGAATCTGTCAATAAGTATTGGTCTGTCTGGTGTAACGCCAACTGCTGCCTTCATGTACTCAGCCATAGCCTCGTCATCATAAACAACTTCCATACCACGACCACCAAGAACATATGAAGGACGAACCATAACAGGATATCCAATCTTCTTAGCAATCTCTAATGCTCCATCAACATTAACTGCCATTCCTGACTCTGGCATTGGAATACCAAGCTTATCCATCATAGCACGGAACTGATCTCTGTCTTCAGCAAGGTCAATAACTGCTGGAGAAGTTCCTAAAATTTTAACTCCATTTTCCTCAAGCTGAGAGGCAAGATTTAATGGTGTCTGACCACCGAACTGTGCGATAACGCCAAGTGGCTTTTCCTTATTATAAATAGCTAATACATCTTCAAGCGTAAGTGGTTCGAAGTATAACTTATCTGATGTATCATAGTCTGTTGATACTGTCTCTGGATTACAGTTAACAATGATTGTTTCGAATCCAAGCTTCTTTAATGCCTGTGAACAGTGTACACAGCAGTAGTCGAACTCAATACCCTGTCCAATTCTGTTAGGACCACCACCTAAAATCATGATTTTAGGCTTATCAGTATTGATTGGATTCTTATCCTCTGAATTATATGTTGAATAGTAGTAAGCACTATTTTCTGTTCCTGAAACATGAACTCCTTCCCATGCTTCTTCAACGCCAAGTTCAATTCTCTTATTTCTGACAGTAGCCTCATCAATTCCAAGAATCTGGCTTAAGTACTTATCTGAGAATCCATCTTTCTTAGCCTTAATTAATACTTCATCAGCTGGAAGACTACCCTTTGACTTAGCTATTTCATTTTCTTCTTCAACAAGTTCTTTCATCTCCTCGATGAAGTATGTCTTAACCTTAGTTAACTCATAGATTTCATCAACTGTTGCTCCCTTTCTTAATGCTTCATACATTAAGAAATGTCTTTCTGAAGAAGCTGTTGCAAGACGTCTTAAAAGTTCATCCTTAGAAAGTGTATCGAAGTCCTTCGCATGTCCTAAGCCGTAACGTCCTGTCTCTAACGAACGAATAGCCTTCTGGAATGCTTCCTTATATGTCTTACCGATACTCATAACTTCACCAACGGCTCTCATCTGAGTACCAAGCTTATCCTCAACGCCCTTGAACTTCTCGAATGCCCAACGTGCGAACTTAATTACTACATAATCACCATCTGGAACATACTTATCCAATGTTCCATACTTACCACATGGGATGTCCTTAAGTGTAAGGCCAGATGCAAGCATTGCAGATACAAGTGCGATTGGGAATCCTGTTGCCTTAGAAGCAAGTGCTGAAGAACGTGATGTACGAGGATTAATCTCGATTACGATTATTCTTCCATCCTTAGGATTACGAGCGAACTGTACGTTAGTTCCGCCTATAACCTGAACCTTATCAACAATTGAATATGCCTGTCTTTGAAGTTCCTTCTGTACATCCTCTGGTATAGTAAGCATTGGAGCAGAACAGAACGAATCACCTGTATGAACACCGATTGGATCGATATTTTCGATAAAGCATACAGTAATCATATTGCCTTCTGAGTCTCTTACTACTTCAAGCTCAAGCTCTTCCCAGCCAAGTACTGATTCTTCTACAAGAACCTGTCCTACTAATGAAGCCTGTAAACCTCTGGCACATACTGTCTTTAATTCTTCCTTATTATATACAAGACCGCCACCGGCACCACCCATGGTATAAGCTGGTCTTAATACAACCGGATATCCTAACTCATCTGCAATAGCTAATGCTTCGTCAACTGAATAAGAAACATCTGATCTTGCCATTCCAATGCCAAGCTCATCCATTGTCTTCTTAAATTCAATTCTGTCTTCACCACGCTCGATGGCATCAACCTGGACACCGATAACCTTAACATTATATTTATCAAGTATTCCTGCTTTATTTAATTCAGAACATAAATTAAGACCGGACTGACCACCTAAATTAGGAAGAAGCGCATCTGGACGTTCCTTAGCAATAATAGCTTCTAAACGTTCAACATTTAATGGCTCAATATAGGTGACATCTGCGGTCTCTGGATCTGTCATTATAGTTGCGGGATTGGAATTAACCAAAACAATTTCGTACCCCAACTTCTTAAGTGCTTTACAAGCCTGCGTACCTGAATAATCGAATTCACAAGCCTGTCCAATGATAATTGGGCCCGAACCAATAATCAGTACTTTGTTAATATCTGTCCTCTTTGGCATAAACCTCTCCTCCTACATTTTTCATATTTACCTAAATCTTCAATATACTATCACTACTAATTCCCATAGTCAATATACTTTTAGGAAAAAGATATAAAATAACGCTAGATATTGTCGTAGCCATAAAAAGAGACCACATTATGTTGTGGTCTCTAACAAATTTATTACAAATATATCCGTCTTCTTGCAACTCTGTACTATAATATATTAATTTTCAAACAACTCTGTACTAAAATATCTTTCGCCTGTATCTGGAAGAACTGTAACAACAGTCTTACCTGGTCCTAATTTCTTAGCAAGTCTGATTGCTGCAGTAACATTAGTTCCTGATGAAATACCACATAATATTCCTTCTTCTTTAATAAGACGCTTAGAAGTATTAATTGCATCCTCGTCTGTCACAATATCAATATGAGAATAAATATTAGTGTTAAGGTTATCCGGGATTAATCCGTCTCCTATACCCATCTGAAGATGAGTGCCTATGCTTCCGCCAGAAAGAATAGCAGCATTTTCAGGCTCAACAGCCCAGATTTCAATATCCGGATACTGATTCTTTAATGTTTCTCCAATACCTGAAATAGTTCCACCTGTACCAATTCCAGAACAGAATCCATGGATAGGACGTCCTGTCTGCTCAAGAATTTCAAGTCCTGTATGATATTTATGTACCAATGGATTATCAGGATTCGAAAACTGCTGTGGAACCCATACATTAGGATCTTCTTCAGCCATTTTAAGAGCCGTCTTAAGGCAGTCATCAATACACTTACCTATATCACCAGCGTCGTGAATAAGTACGAGCTCTGCACCATATCCCTTAATCAGCTTTCTTCTTTCTTCTGAAACAGAGTCTGGCATTATGATTCTTACCTTGTATCCTTTAACTGCTCCGATTAGTGAAAGACCTATTCCCTGATTTCCAGAGGTTGGTTCAACAATAATGGTATCTTCGTTAATTATTCCCCTCTTCTCTGCTTCGAGAATCATATTGTAAGCAGTTCTTGTTTTAATAGAACCTCCGATGTTAACACCCTCGTATTTAACCAATACCTCTGCACAGCCTTCTGGAACAATCTTATTTAATCTGATTATTGGTGTATGACCAATTGCCTCTAATACATTTGAATAAATCATTTTCTTTCACTCTCCGATTTCATTAAATCTATTTCGCCAGGTTCTTATATATATCCACCTGATCATATATACATCTCCATGCACTATGAGCCTGAGCCGTTACACAAAGATATGGTTTCCCGCTAGCCTGAATACTGAAGCTTGCCGCGCAGCTTCCTGCTTGGTTTACATAACCTGTTTTGGCGCACAGAACTTCACCACCTGTATCTTTGTCCTCGATTCTTCTTAAGAACCAGTTCGATATTTCAATTCCTTCCGGATGCTCAGGCGTTCTAGATGTCGTATATTTGTGTGCATTTAAAACTTCATAGCAAAACTGATTTTCTATAGTTGCTTTCAGCATAACAGCCATGTCAGCGCATGTAGAATAATGGTTATCGTTAAAAATTCCAACGCAGTTGGTAAAATGCGAAGTTGAAGAAAGGCCAAGCTCATCTATCTTATCATTCATCATTTTAATGAAGGTAGCCTCATCTCCTGCAACATATCTGGCAAGAGCCATGGCCGCATCTGCACCAGATGGAAGAATTGTTCCATAAAAAAGATCCTTAACCTTCACAGTCTCACCATTACTAAATCCCACACACGAAAGATCATGCTTATATGCATATCCCGTGTCCTCAACTGTGATGGTTACCTCCTTTTCAAGATCAGTCTCCTTAAGATGTTCTGCTGCCACCAGTACAGTAAGTATCTTAGTCATAGAAGCTGGATTAATCCTGGTGAAGCCTTCCTTCTGGCTTACCACATTACCAGTAGTTGCATCTATCAAAATTCCATAAGTACTCTGAACATTCTCACTTGAGATATAGGATGTAGTTTCTAACTTATTAACCTTATAACCACTAAAGACCGGCACATTATTAATTAATGTCTCGCCAGATTCACTAACATTTTTAATTGCAAGATTTGGTTCCGGGGTAGGTGTTGGAGACGGGCTTGGTGTTGGAATGAATTCCTCAACCTTAACTTGCTCTTTAGTTTCTACCGGATCCTTCTTGTCTTTAAATAGGCCAACTAAAGCCTGTATTCCAATGATTACTAAATAAATAAGCAATACTACCAGTGCAATTAATATAGCCCAGGCAATAATTGCTTTTCTTAGCTTTTTCTTGTACTTTTCAGATCTTCTTCTCTTGGCCAATTTATAATCCCCTAAAAACAAATTCCATGATTTAGTATACACTTTTTATGATAAGTATGACTATAAAATCTTGCTGATTTTTCAAAAACGCATCACATATGTTAAAATACTTTCTATGGATTCACTAAAAGGACTCTTACGAAAATTGAAAAAGGCAATAAAACTAGTGGCTTTGTTTTTCAAAAGTCTTTTTCGTGTACTTAAAAGAAGGCTTATTTCACTAAAAAGAAAATTTTCTTCTCTGTCTTCTTTTTCAAAGGCGGTTCTTATTACATCATTCATATTAATGATGCTTCTTTTAATTGTGCTTATTTCAGTAGGCGCGACCAAGCTAACTAATAAACGACGCGGAGTACGTGTTCCAGTTCAGTCATTAGAAGAATCCGCAGAAGAAATTGAAGAAAAGGTAGAGCTTACTCTTCGCGAAAAGGAAGATTTAGTATACACACTTTTATTAAAGGAAGGCTTCACCAAAGAAGCAGTATGCGGAATTATGGGCAATATTTCCGTAGAATGTACAACCTATGATCCCGAACTTTCTGGTAATAATGATGTTACCTATGGACTGTTTCAATGGAATGATGTTGGAGATAGAAAGCAGCGATTAAAGGACTGGTGCGGTGAGAATAATTATCAGTATGATTCAATAGAAGGTCAGGTGGCTTTTGCCATCTATGAGATAAAGGGCGGAGACAGTATAGCCTGCCGACTTGACAGCTTCTTAAGATCGACACATGATGCATATACTGCTTCACAGGAGTTCACTGCAGGCTTCGAGCGATGCGTCACAGAAAATCCCAAGGAGGCCAAATATACAGGTTCTATATACCCGGAATTCTATGGATATCATTATCAGAGTATGTTCATGCGAGTTAGCAGATCTTTAAATTATTACACAAGATATGTCGAAAGGGGCGAAGAACCTGGGCAAGAGTCAGATGAGGATTCAGAACGAGCATCAAGTGCAGAAGACACTGAGATTGCAAGCAAATCACAAGATGAAGAAATGGATGAAATAACAGGAGAAGAATCAGAAGAACTTCCCCATGCTGACAATGATTGGCCTTTCGAAGAACCAACCACGTCACCTGATAGTGACAAAGATACATGGGAATCAAAATCTATCTGGTAAATATTGCCTGCTATGCTTTGATGAATCTGTTATATAATCGGTAGAAACCGTATCCAACCGAAAAACCAACAATGTACAATAAAGCCCATCCAAGCCAATTGGTTTGGGCTTTTCTTAAGAAAGTTTCGAATACAATCAAATGCCAGAGAAAAATTTCGAAGGATGCTTTTCCTATTTCCTCAAGGAATATCTTTATACAATTAAAGAATCTGAACTTCTTTAATAATTCTCCAAGATATGCCAAATCTAATATCATACCTGGAACAATCAGGAAGAATGGATACCAAAAGGTCCCATAATGCCAGTTGTTAATTCTATCCTGATGCATGAAAACATACATAGCTATCCAGCCAAGGACAGTAGCTATATTCCAAATAATGAGCGCACTCTTTCCCTCTGTAAGCGAACACGAAATCCCTTCGAATGCGAATCCTAATATAAATAAAGGAAGTCTTGACATCGCAATTATCAACTGTCCATGCATGAAGCTCATACCAATCATAAAAGATATAACTAAAAGAATGAATGTCACGAGTATCTTGTTCTTATACCTTCTTATTGCCTGATATATAAATGGTGCCAATAGATAGAATAATACAAGGCAGTTAACGTACCAGTTAAATTGCTGCTGGTCATTGTTCCACCAGCCTGTCAGAGTTAAATTACCCATAAGCTCAGTGAAACATATATTTTTAATCAAAAAATGAGTTACGGGAAGCCATACTATCATGAAAATGAAGTACGAAGGAAGTATTCTCCTCATTCTTCGAAGATAATAACCAAGAGCATCAACCAGATGACCATCCTGACTAGTATCCCTGCTTGATAATGAATGATATGCTCCGAATCCCGAAAGAAAAATGAAGAAATCAACACCACCATACCCTAAATCCTGAAGATATCCAAACAATGGTGCGGTTGTATGATTAGGGATGTGATACAGACCTATCCACAACATGGCAAGTCCCATAATGAAGTTTCTGTTTAAACTGATTTTTGTTTTCATGTTATCAATGATAGCACGAATTTATTGGGCTCTGCAATGATGATAGTTTTTTACGTTTAGCTTGAAGAATTTTGAGTTTTAACAAAAAAGAAGCCACATTTCTGTGGCTTCTTCGATGATTTTACTAAAGCAGTAATCCTTTGAATTTCTCTTCGCTCATCTTCGCTCTTCTTGCGGCATCATCAATTGTTAATAATCCGTCTTTTACGAGTTCGATTAATTGTTGCAACTTGCCTTCTTCACGTCCTTTCGAAATGAGCCTTTCTGATTCAAGTTCTAATACTTTTCCATACATATCCATGACCCTCCTTTTTACTGAAGCTGATTTAACCACATGGTTAATAATCTTAATGGAAAAATTATATAAAAATTCTTTCTCTCCTAAGTTACAAATAATGCTTATTTTTTTGTAACAATATACTCTGTTTCTTCAATTTCGTCAGAATTCAAAATATCAAGTAGACGAAATACTGGTCCAGTAGGATGAGTTCTGCTTGATTCCCAAGCCTCAACAGTTTTCTTTGACACTCCCATGTAGCTAGCAAAAACTACTTGCGTCATCCCCGCTTTCATTCTAATTCCCCGTATTTCTTTACCCGAATACTCTTTTATTGGTGTAATTGAATATGTTTTTACTCTAGCTTTACCTTTGCCCTTTTCATATTCAATAGCTTCCTCTAGGCCTTGTTTTAAATCCTCAAACAATGAGCTCATAGCATCATCTCCCATTTTTAGCTGCTTCTTCTTTTATTATATTATACCCTATATTATAGGGTAGTCAATGATATCATTTTCAATGGTCTAGTAAATCTATGTTCCACCAATTTACAATGATGCATTTACCTTGAAGAATTTTGAGTTTTAGCAAAAAGAAGCCACATTTCTGTGGCTTCTTCGATGATTTAACTAAAGCAATAATCCTTTGAATCTCTCTTCACTCATCTTTGCTCTTCTTGCGGCATCATTAATTGTTAATACTCCGTCTTTTACGAGTTCGATTAATTGTTGCAACTTGCCTTCTTCACGTCCGATCAAAACGCCTTCCTCACGGCCTTCCTCACGGCCTTTCGAAATGAGCCTTTCTGATTCAAGTTCTAATACTTTTCCACCCATATCCATGAACCTCCTTTTTACTGAAGCTGATTTAACCACATGGTTAATAATCTTAATGGAAAAATTATATAAGTCTGTGTAGTCGTTTGTTTCGTTTTCAAGTCTGCTAAACAGTTCTTGATATTCTTCTAATAATGCATTTAATCTGTCTTTGTCACATTTTCTGGCGGTTGGCAGCTCATTTTCATATCTTAGAATGTAAAATGGTAAAAATATTAGCAGATTCTCTTCGAATATCTTGTCTTGTGTATAATCTTCGATGCATATAACCTTCATTTTGTAAGGATATACTTCCCCATCCTGAAAACGAATATTTAATACTGCATTTCTTGACTTTGAATCACTTTCTCTAAGATAAATCACACAAGATTTGGGGAAATTCATCTGAAATGTTCCGTCATCAAGTGCTACAACATTTTCTAAAGCTATTGAGAAATCATATTGAGCCATTCTGATTACCATCTTAGAATCATCATTGCTCTGACATTCTATATGGTAAGTGTGGTTTTTGATTTCCAGCAGAGAATCTGTAATGATTTCGCCATTTTTCTCAAAACGCTCATTACGAAGCTGCTCTATTTTTTCATCATTAGTATAGTGTGTTCCAAAAGCTTCATTTATTAATGGAATTAATAAATGTGGCAACTTTTGACACATTGTTCTGAATACATCATCGAATACTGTTTTTCTAGCCATTCAAATACCTCTTTCGTACATACAAATAATGTGAGAGAAAATTACATTCTCTACTAAGTTACAAATAATGTAGTGTTTTGAGGTTTTAAATGAATTTACTATAGGGACATAGTATCAAACTCATTTTCTGAATTCAATATATTTGTCACCATCTTCCCAATAATTAAACCACCAGTTTACTTCCATCAGGCAAATAAATTTAAATCGATATGTAAACTAAACCAACAGTTTATATTTTTATCAAATACCCCATAAATATAATCTAGTATATTCGTATCTATATTAAGAAAACCAAAATATCTTATGTAAAAATCCATAAATTACGTTATATAATATATAAAAGTGGATTTTTGCATATACTACATCGAAAGGAAATCAAAAGATGAAGAAAATAAAATTATTAGCACTACTAACAACCTCAGCATTAATTATGAGCATGCTAACTGCATGTGGTGGCACAAGTGATACCGCTATGAAAGCAACCTCAAAAAGTGGATCTAGTGCATATGGTTCAACCTTCAATATGGCAGTTGAGGAGGACTTAGCAAATGATAACGGCACTTATTCTGAAAAGGTTGCGGGCGCTTCCGGATCAGTTGATGAAAAACTGATTCATTCCTATTCAATATCAATGCAGACTCTTGATATTAACGAAACCGTAAGTACCATTAAATCTAAAGTGTCTGAGCTTAATGGATATATTGAGAATACTGATGTCAACATATATGAGAAGAATAAATATGCATATTTAACTATACGTATTCCTCAGGCTAATGCACCTAAATTCATTGAATATGCCGGTGAAAACGGAAACATTACCCATCAGAATGATTCTGTTGAGAACCGCACTATGGAATACATTGATTACTCTGCAAAGGTAAAAGCTCTGGATGACGAAATTAAAAGACTTGAATCTTTAGCCGACAGAACTGAAGTGGTATCAGAACTTCTTGAAATAGAAAACAATCTTACCGGCTTAAGAGCTCAGAAAGATGCCATGCAGGGACAGCTCAACTATATAGATGACAAGGTTTCATATTCAACAATTAATATGGATATTACAGAAGTGGAATTTTATAACAACGAAAAGCCTAGCATCTGGACAGAAATTGGAAATAGAACTTCTGAAAACAATTCAGAATTACGCGATATGGTAGTTTCCTTCGTAAGCTCTATTCCTTATATGCTGGTTACCTTCATTCTTTTCATGATTCCAGTAACCTTTATTATATTCGTATTCATAAGAGTATTTAGATTCTGTAGGAAGCCACGCATGCCTAAGTTTAGGAAAAAGAAGGCTAATGCTGATAATGCAGAGGAAGAAAAAGCTGATAACAAAACAGTTGAATAAACATACTCCGCAAGGCCACAATATAAAAATAGGGAGGCATATCAAATCTGTGATATGCCTCCTTAATTTTATTCTTTTCTTTTTAGTGTTTTAAGATAAGATTTCTTCTCATCATCAACGCGATAGCTCTCTCTTGCCTTTTGAATAGTTTTATTATGGGTCCACACCTCAAGACAATTCTCTTCTATATATGGAATCGTTGACTCCCACTGCTTAGCCAGTGCTGTAGCGAAGAACCATGCTACCATCATCTTGGAATAGTAGTCATCCAGTTTAACCTTCGCTGGTATTTTTAGATACTCAGCCTTGAAATCAGCGTCAAGGAAGTGTGACATAAGCATTTCCAATCCGAAACGGCTTGTATATACTTCACTACTTTTTGACCACTCTTTTATCTTCTCAATCAGACTGTCTTTATTCTTCTTAAAGCATTTAGGCGACATGATATCACACACAGCCCAGTTATCTACATAAGGAAGAAATCTGTCTACCTCTTCTACACACTCCTCATAATCTTTAATCTCTGAAATAATGAGTCCATGTAACATATTCTCATCATAATATTTGTGTGGAAGTTCCTTTAAGAATTCGTCATAATGACCTTCCTTATATATCTCTTTGGCAAGCTTCCTTACATCAGGAACACGGACTCCTATAATTGTGTCAGGATCGACTGTTGGTGCAAGCTTAGCCTGAAAAGCTGCATATTCTTTATCTGCTATCTCAAATAATCTTTCACTTATATTTATCATACTCACCCAATATTAAAATAATCTGTTCAATGTATCTTCCAACGCTAAACAAAACATTTCATCTTATCTATATATACTTATTTACCTTAAGATAATTTAAAGACTCAATCTGACTTTCTATACTTTTAACTTCAATAAGCATACTCATATCGTTATCAATTCTATTAATCTGTTCGAAAAAATCTCTCCAGTTAACAGTTCCACTTCCGACACTATTGTGAAGATCACTTATTCCATCATTATCGTTAATATGTATATGTTTAATATGCTTTCCGAACGCTTCAATCCACTTATTCATAGGAATACTTTGAATATTAGCATGAGCAACATCAAAACAGATTCCGAATCTTTCTTCCCCTGACATTTCCTTTAGCAAACGAAGCAGAGCCTCTGGTGTCGTGTCGAATGTGTTCTCAACCCATATATTTGTCCTCGGAAAGCGATTAAGAAGCTCATGATAGAATTCCGCATTCTTCATAACCCAGTTAGAGATGTATCCTTCAAGTCTGAAGCCCGAAATCGCATTTCCATGAAAAACCACGCCTCTCACTTCAAGCTCATTCGCTATTTCCATCGAAAGTGTCATTCTTTCTCTAGCAATCTTTTCAATCAAAGGATCCTGGCTATCGACATAAGTGTCATAAAATGCCCCATGCAGCGTATCCTCGAAAGGCTTCCTATTGAGCCTCTGATAAAGAGATATACGTTTTCTTAGTTCTTCCTTATTATCTAAAAGATGTGGGTTAAAAAAATCATTATATTCAAATAAAGCATTCCACTCATTACATACTTCGAGCGTTTCCTCTATTCTATCAGCATCCGGGATCACATGAATCCTGCTTATACTCATAAAAGCTCCTATCTTCTCACTCTTTTCATAACCAAATCGACTATTCCTATGAACATTATACTTTATTAACTGGAGTTGTTGCAAAAACTATAATACCATCACCAATGTTCCTGCTGTAATGAGGACAGAACCTATAAGGGATTTAACAGTGAACTGCTCATGCAAAAATACAAAAGCCAACACTAGTGTAATAACAACACTTAGCTTGTCAATCGGTACAACTTTAGATGCCTCTCCCATCTGAAGGGCCTTATAATAGCAAAGCCATGAGGCTCCGGTTGCCAGCCCGGACAAAATCAAGAATATCCAGCTTTTCTTACTTATAGATACTAATCCACCCTCAGCATGGGTTATGAAAACCATTGCCCAGGCCATAAGTAAAACAACCACCGTTCTAATGGCTGTAGCCAGATTCGAATTAACACCATCTATACCAATTTTAGCAAGAATGGATGTTAATGCCGCGAATACTGCAGATAGAATTGCGAAAATAAACCATGTCATAAATATACCTCTCTAAGTGATATATGCTTCACTTTAAGCAACTATATCCGGTTCGAAGAACATAAATCCAATTACAGTATACTGCTTAATTGAACAAATATGTATATTTTCGCATCTGTTCATAAATAATTGTTTCAACACGCTTCTTAATTTCACTATCATACACGCTTTCATCGCTTAACAGATTTGAAACATCACTTTTATTGAACGTAAAATGAATAGTCTGACCATATAAGCTTTCTGCAACATCGAGAGCCTCATTTAAGTCCTGACATATGGTTTTTCCTTTAACTTCACCTATAAGATTATATATATCAACTCCCATAGGATAATCCAAAGTAGTATCAGCAAGTAATCCAGCTCCCTGGTCAAAAAACGGGCAGTATTTGAAGGTATTATCAGGTTTCATAATAACAGCAATATTATGAAGATGCCTGTCTTCATTAAGGAAAAAAGCATCTATTGTAAGCATCTTGGTCATGTATATTCCAAAGTCTTCAAGGCCAGTCATCTGAACAACCTGATCAATTAAGAATTCTAAACGGTTAGTTGTTTCATTAATATGCCAAAGATCTTTCGTAAAATCTCTATTGTATTTATTATTATAAAGACGTGACAGTGTTATTAACTGGTCTCCTTCTGTCAGAAAATCTTTACTTTTAGCCCCTTTAAAAGACGTATGTTTGTAGCTAATTCCTTCAGTTTCATACAATATGTATTCTGAAGGTTCAAGATTTGATTTTGATATAAGATTGGATATCATATACTCTGACAGTCCTTCATAACCAGTATAGTCAGCTTTATACCAGATATTATCTTGGCACCATTTTAACTGGTTTCCCTTAGATGAATGCCCCGCAAAGTTTTTTAAATCATTCTCATTGAGTTCAATCATAACAGTTACCTACTTTTCAATCATAATCCAAAAATCATCCTCTGCCATTCTTCCCCCTGTCTTTTCTATTATTAGCATCGGATCATAAAAGGGAATACCAAGAGCATCTAATTCTATCTTCATCTTATCTCGACTACGTGGAAAACATCGCGACTCAAGAAATGCCTCATATTCTTCATAGGTCGGATTATTATTCACTCCAAATGCTCGATACATAATGTTCGAAACATAATTCTTAATAGAAATTTTCCTATTCATCTGGTCAACATCTATAAGTGTACATTTCTTATCGTTAAACATATACCAGAGTCTTAATGGATATTCTTTCCTGGGAATTGATCTTTCAATAATTATATCCATATTTTCTCCCAGTAAATCTATAATCACAGCCAGTGGGCCTTCAATTTTTTCTTTTGAAGTTTCCATTCTTTCTACTGTAGGACGTGACACCCCAATAAGCTTGGCAAAATCAGCCTGCGTAAGTCCTAATACTTTCCTAAACTTTTTAATTTCGGATGCAGATGTCCTACTGTTGATATTGTACGTTGTTCCTTTAATCATGAATTATTCCCTCGTACGTAATACAAGTTGCAGTAATTTAGCAATTTTTATCTATCTTGCAATTGATAATACCATCATTTTGATTGATTGTAAACTCGTTTTTCCATCATATTGATTGTTATAAACAGCTCTTGACTTTTCGAACATTTGTTTGTTATTATTACATTAGAACATTTGTTCTGATTCATTCAATTACTAAAAATTCGAAACGAGAAAAACATGTACGATTTACAAAAAGAACAAACATTAGACCAAAAGCTCGAAATACTATCTGATGCTGCGAAATATGACGTTGCATGCACCTCAAGTGGCGTTGATCGACGTGGAAAGGAAGGAATGCTTGGTAATTCATGTGCTGCAGGCGTATGTCACTCATTCGCTGCTGATGGAAGATGTATATCTTTACTCAAAATACTGATGACCAATCATTGCATATATGACTGCAAATATTGTAAGAACAGAGTCTCTAATGATGTTGAACGTGCCATCTTCACCCCTGAGGAAATCTGCACTCTCACTATAGAATTCTATAAAAGAAATTATATTGAAGGACTTTTTTTGAGTTCAGGCATCATTCAAAACCCGGATTACACTATGGAGAAGATGTGTGAGACCTTAAGACTTCTTAGAACGAAATACCATTTTAATGGATACATACACATCAAAGCGATTCCCGGAGCATCATCAGAGCTTATTTATTCCGCTGGACTTCTGGCAGACAGAATCAGCCTTAACATGGAGCTTCCAACAGAAGCCAGTTTAAGAAAGCTTGCTCCTAATAAAACTATGCATAATATTCTGAATCCCATGAATCAGATATCAAGCACCATAGCAAGTCATCGCGTAGCTATAGGAAAGAACGCCAGAATGGAACGTGCTGTTATTAACCAGCATCTCAACAATTCCATTTTTGGTTCATCCAATAACTCATCAAAATATATTAACGAAAACAATCGTTCCAAGTTGACTTATGTCAACCAGTCTGATGCTGGAATTTCATTAAATGAAGATACCCTTTTATACCCGGCATGTAAGAATGACACTCAGCTTAAAAGACCTTTCGCAGCAGCAGGCCAGAGTACACAGATGATAATAGGTGCAACCAACGAAACTGATTTGGAGCTTATTCGAACGACCCAGAGCCTGTATCAGGCCTTCGATCTTAAGCGTGTTTTCTTTTCTGGTTACATTCCAATCAATGATGATGATACTTTGCCAGCTTTGGGGACACCTGTACCATTACTTAGAGAACACCGCCTTTATCAGGCTGATTTTTTAATGCGATATTATGGATTTTTTGCCAACGAACTTTTAACCAAAGAGAACCCTTACTTTGACAAAGATATTGATCCTAAATGTAACTGGGCACTTCTCAATCTTGATAAGTTCCCTATTGAAATTAATAAAGCTTCTTATGATGAGCTTCTACGTGTTCCTGGTATCGGACCGACCAGCGTCAGGAAAATTATGGCAGCAAGACGCTACGGTCATGTTACCTTCGATATGTTAAAAAGAATGCGAGTAGTCCTTAAAAGAGCTCAGTTCTTTATTACCTGTAATGGTAAAATGCTTAATAGAATTCCTATAGAAGACCATTTCATCAGAAGATGTCTTATTGATTCTGAACGTCCAGAGGTATTAAAGATTCAAGGAGAAGATGTGACATATACCCAGATGAATTTATTTAAAGATTTCGGACTTGGAGGAAATAACAATGACAGTGTACTCTTGCGAGCCTAATCTTGAGGCTATGCTCACATGCATATATACTGCATTCGTATCAAGACTAGGGCATCAAAATATACGTCTTGAATTAGAACCACTAGAACAGCTTAGTATGTTCGATGAATATGTTCATGTCGATGGTGATAATGCGATTGCACTACGAGTCATGGAATCAGTACAGTCTAAAATATCTCCATATGTGTATGAGCAGTTAGCTTATAATTCTATGTCCTGTGAACCTGATGTTCTTGATAACATGTATCATGTCATGATATTAGGATTCGAGTATGGAAGTGGTATATTACAAAGGCTTGAATTCAAAGACATAATCCGTTTTCAGGAAATACATAAACGTCTGTCTTCAGATGCATGCAGGTTTAAAGAGTTTTTAAGATTCCATGAAGTTGCACCTAATGTATATGCATCCCTCGTCGAACCTAAAAACAGAATCATTCCAGCCTTGGCTCTGGACTTTACTGACAGAATGCCATCTGAGCATTGGATGATAGTTGATGTTACACACAAGGAAGCCGCTATTCACCCTAAGGACGAAGAATATTACATTCAAAAGCTCACCGATGGTGAGTTATGTAAACTTGCACGGATTGATCAGGCAAATGACAGTTTCACTGATTTATGGCAGCTTTTCTTTAACACCATAGCAATAAAAGAACGTTCAAATTATGTGTGTCAGCGTAATCACATTCCACTATGGTCGAGAAAACATGTTGTAGAATTTAATAGGCGACTCACTTAACCAAGTGAGTCGCCCTGATACTATTTCAGTATTTTAGATTTTGCTTCTTCTAAAGCATCAATAACCCTGTCACACCATGCATCATATTCAGAATCTAGGACCTGACATTCTTCATGTGCCATGATATATTCAATAGTCCTTTTAATTCCCTGTTCGAATCTGATAGATGGATTGAATCCTGGTACTGCTTTTTTTAACTTTGAATTATCGAAAACTACAGAGTTCGCCTTGTCACCAATAAGTCCACCCTCTAAATCATAATCACTGCAAGAAGCCAGGAATGAAGATGATACATAATAAGGCTTATATTCAACATTTAATACCTTCGCAATAGTTTCATATATCTGATTCCATGTAAGAGTTTCATCACAGGTAATTTGGAATGCTTCTCCGATTGCATGTGGATTAGCCATAAGACCTATGTACCCTTTTGCAAAATCCTCATTAAATGTCATAGTCCAAAGGGATGTTCCATCTCCATGAACAATAACCTTCTTTCCTTCCATCATTCTCTTGATTACCTGATAGCTTCCCTTACTTCCGTGAACTCCAAGTGGTACTGATCTTTCATCATATGTATGACTAGGTCTTACTATCGTTACAGGGAAACCATTGTCTCTGTATTCTTTCATCAAAAGATCTTCACAGGCAATCTTATTTCGTGAATATTCCCAATACTTATTAGCCAGGGCTGTGCCCTCTGTTATTCTGTAATCTGCGCATGGCTTATTATAAGCAGAAGCAGAACTTATATAAATATATTGTTTAGTCTTTCCTCTAAAGAGTCTTAAATCTCTTTCAAGCTGTTCAGGAACGAAACCAATGAATTCTCCTACACAGTCAAATTCCATATCTTTAATGGCTTCTTTTACTGCTGCCTCATCGTTGATATCAGCAACAATCGTTTTAACACCCTCTGGAAGCTCCTCGGTTCTATTACCCCTATTAAGAACATATAACTCCCATTCAGGATTCACTGCCAGCATTCTGGTAATTGCCATACTAATGGTTCCTGTACCGCCAATAAATAATGCCTTCATTTTTAATACCTCCATATAGTAAACACTAATAGCTTCATGCCTACTATCAACCCCTCTCAATAATATTAAAGCATCATGTGACATGCACATGATGCTCTATTCTTAATCATTAGCTAAATGACATAACTCATCAAGCATTTTAGGAAGATCTGTTGCCATTATTTCATCAGAGAACTGACATGTACCAACCTTCTCATGTCCTCCACCATTATACTTAAGCATAAGGCTTCCTACATTAACCTTACAGGTTTTATTGATGATGCTGTATCCAACAGCTGCAGAACATCCAAGTCCGCCACGTCCATTAACAATCCATGCAGAAATATTCTGTTCTGGGAACATACTATATACCATGAAACGATTACATGTATAGATAGGATCAACACCTCTTAAATCTGTAATCAAAACATTTCCTCTAACCTCTGAGTGAGCAAGAACCATTTCCTTGAACTTCTCAGTCTGTTCCATATAAATGTCGATACGTTCTTTAACATCAGGCATAGCAAGAATTTCATCTGTAGACTTGTCCTTGCAGGCAACCATCAGCTTCTCCATCAACTGATAATTCGAAACTGTGAACTGACGCCATCTTCCAAGACCAGTTCTAGGATCCATCAAAAATCCTACTAAAATCCAACCTGTAGGATTTAATACTTCATCTATAGTAAGGTTACCAGAATCAACCTTATCTACTGCTACCATGATGTCATCGAAATTAGGGAACTTTTCCTTACCACCATAATACTCGTAAATAATTCTCGCACATGAAGGAGTAATTCGGCTCTCACCTTTATACTGTCCAGCCAGTGCAAGTCTTTCATGTTCACTTGAGTGATGGTCAAACCATAAACCACATCCTGGAACATAAGGAACATTGGCAAGGCAGTCATTCTCATTAACCTCTACCAATCCATCCTGTAAATCCTTTGGATGTGCGAATTTCCAAGTATCAATCACACCAGCCTCGAGCAAAAGTGCTCCGCAAGCAAGTCCATCAAAATCAGATCGAGTAATCAATCTCATAGCCATTAAACCATAACCTCCCTAAAGCAATTTATATAATTATACCAAAACAGCATTATCTTAACAATCTTACGTTTGCTTTATTTTTCCAATTTATTGTATTATTTCTACTTCATATATTATTTCTATTTCGTAAATTTGAATTCTGTCACAGAGCAGTTCTGTACTCCGAATGCGGCATATTCTTCATTGGTCATATCCTCGAAATACGATTTGACTACTCGTGCTATTCCATTATGAGCAACGAGAATATATACCTTATCATCTTCCTTTAATCTGTCTAAAAGGTTATATATTCTCTGGGCAAGCTTAAGCATTGTCTCCCCGCCTTCATAGCTATTGATGAACTGTCTTTTGTCAGCCTGGAATAATTCAGAGTTTCGAGGCGATGTACCTTCCCATTTTCCGAAGTTTTGCTCTATAAGCTCAGGCTCTTCCCTTGCTGGGATTCCAGTAATCTTCGAGATGTTGAGTGCAGTATCCTTAGCTCTCAAGAGAGGTGAGTAAAGAATTTCATCTGCCTTAATCCCAGCTTTTAGTATATTTTCCCCAGACTCTACTGCCTGCTCTATACCTTTACTGGTTAGCGGCACATCACTCCTGCCACATATTTTATCACTGACATTCCATTCACTTTGACCATGACGTACGAAATATATACTCTTCATTACATTCTCCATAACTATCACATTTTTCTATAATTACTATAAAATAGATGCAACACGCCAAGCGCATTGCATCTATAATCTAATAATCAATACTTTAAATTAATTCAAAAATCCAAGCAAGCCAAAAGCCTGTAATAAAAGAATGAAAAGAATAACTGGAGCAATGAATTTAATCATTACATTATACAACGTCTTTCTTCCGAATTTCTCGCCATTTTTGGTTACTTCATCAACAATATATTTTGGCTTAACAATCCATCCTATGAAGATACATGTAACTAAAGCAACGAATGGCATTAATACACTGTTACTTATATAATCCATTACATCAAGAATTGATCCTGAGCTACCTCCTGGAAGAGGAATATCGACTGCCAGTACATTAAATCCAAGGCAAACTATAATTCCAAGAACAAGTGAATATACTGTAGCGATAATAGCACTCTTAGTTCTTGATATTTTCCACTTGTCCATAATTCCTGATACTATCGCTTCCATGACAGATACGGATGATGTAACTGCTGCGAATGTAACCATTAAGAAGAATAAAATACCAATTACAACACCGAGAGTTCCCATATCACTGAACACCTTAGGCAAAGATACGAACATAAGACCAGGGCCAGCACTCATTCCGTCCATTCCCTTGAAAACATATACTGCAGGTACAATCATAAGTCCTGCCAGTAGGGCAACGAATGTATCGAAGAATTCAATCTGATTAATTGACTTCATAAGGTTAGTATCATCTTTAACATACGAACCATAAGCAACCATAATTCCCATTGCAACACTGATTGAGAAGAAAAGCTGGCCTACAGCATCAAGAATTAACTGAATGAAGCCCTTTACTGTCATTCCCGAAAAATCAGGGGTAAGATATATCTTTAGGCCATCCATACCAGTTCTTACAGTTCCATCTTCAGCAGTATTACTAAGCGTAAGGGCGAAAATAGAAATACCAATAACAAGCAGTAATAATATAGGCATAAGTACTTTACTGTATTTTTCTATACCCTTTTCAACACCACTTATTACAACAAAAGCTGTAAGTGCCAGGAAAATAATCATCCAGATTAGTGGTGTCCAGGTTTCACCTAAATATCCTGTAAAGAAGGTATCTTGAGCAGCTGCTTCGCCTTCCATAGTAATGAAGGTTTTAAGATATTTTAATACCCATCCACCAATTGAACAGTAGTATGGAAGAATAATAACTGGAACAATCCATGCCAGCCAGCCATTAAATTTAAACTTATTATGAACATTTTCATATGCAGTCAATGGTCCCTGCTTTGTTTTTCTTCCTATGGCAATCTCCGTTGTCAGAAGTGCGAACCCGAACGTCAGAGCTAATATTATGTAAACAAAAATGAATGTTCCACCCTGATGCTTGGCTGCCAAATATGGGAATCTCCAGATATTACCCAAGCCAACCGCACTACCAGCGGCTGCAAGTACGAATCCGAATCCTCCGGAAAAACTGCTTCTTGATTTTTTATGTTCGCTCATATCTTCTCCCTGTCTATTGAACCTAATATCGCATGTAATGTAATATACAGCATATTCCATGTCACATGTTGTATGTATTATGTTTTATGTATTATGTTTTATGTTTTAAGGCTTATGTTACATATGCATATCACATTTTACATACATCTTGTACATATCTTACACGTATCATATTTCATATAATCATATCACACTTTTCTAAAACTTTTTAGTTTATTTTCAAATTCGTCCTTGTAAATTTAATATTTGCATTATTTTTCATACACATAAAATCTTCGTCGCTAAATGTCACTTTACGGCACTTTCATTCATTGCTGCTTGTTGACTATTAAATCATGTGCGGTTGCACAGTCAAGGGTGCTTCGCACCGCAATCGCGGCATGCCCTTGACAGAGCAACCCGCTACATGATTATTATTAGTCAAGTCAGAATGAATTATTATGTTCTTCCCATCACTTTTTTTGCACCATTTTTCATTTACAACAATTTTACTTACACTTTTCCTGTTTGTTATTTTTTCCTACTAGATTCTCAGATTTACATCTTGCTACCCCTATACTTTTTCTTCAGGCGGGTCTGATTCGCTGCATTCCATCTTTCTGACCCTCCATTCTTTCTTCAGACGGGTCAGATTCTCATTGTCTTACTTTTCTGACCCACCTTTCTTTTCTTCACGCGGGTCTGATTCGCTGCATTCCATCTTTCTGACCCTCCATTCTTTCTTCAGACGGGTCAGATTCTCATTGTCTTACTTTTCTGACCCACCTTCCTTTTCTTCAGGCGGGTCTGATTCGCTGCATTCCACCTTTTTGACCCGCTATCTTTTCTTCCCACGGGTCTGATTCTCATTGTCTTACTTTTCTGACCCACCTTCCTTTTCTTCAGGCGGGTCTAATCCTCATAGTCTCACCTTTCTGACCCGCTATCTTTCCTCGTCTTCAAATCGCATGGAGAAAATTTTCACTCTCATCTCAGGCGAGTAGGCTGACACCTACTTAATATCTACTTAATATCTACTTAATATCTACTTTATATCCACTTTGCATAACACCTCAATCTCGTAAGCTCATTTCGGTGATTATACATTCGCCAAATAAATACCTTCTTGCATGCATGAGTATTTACTTGGCTCATCGTGGATAACAAAAAAGTCCTGCAGATAACTCTGCAGGACTTAATTTCTCTCTCTAAACCTTTTCTATATCTAATAAAGGTTGTATTCTTATGCCTTCTCAAGAGCAAGTGTTCTTGTTGTAAGATCACAAACCTCTGAAGGTCCGTAGTACTGAATAGCACCTGGGAATGTGAAGCATGTTTCAGCTGCCCACTTTTCTCTGTTAGCCTCGAAGAACTTAAATGGCTTACCATCTAATTCAACTAAAGCCTTTCTGATAACTGGCTTATCTTCACCATTTCTTCTTTCCATGTTCATCATCTTAGTGATAGGCATACCACCAGCAACCCACTCATCAGCTGGCTTAGAAATGTTAGATACCTTAGAAAGATATCCTGTATAACCGTAAGAGATAAGCATGAATGCATTGTATCCAAGTGAGTAGCAGTAATCTGCATCAAAGTTAGAAGGGAATGCACATCTTCCTTCGTATCCGAAGAAGTGATGCTGAGCTCCGAACTTACCCTTGTATGTTCCAGCTGCCTTTCTCTTAGCAAGCTCTGTCTTAACCATTTCTGAGAAGAGCTTTTCTGACTCGATTAATGATACCTGAACGTTACCATGTGGATCTCTCTCGAGGAAGAGCTGCTGCTGAATTCCCTGAGGAAGGATATCAAATACTGCGAATGATTCAGCTGTCAAACCAGCCTTGATGAAGTTATACTTAGCTGTCCAGTCTGGAAGTGCATTAAACTCTTCTGTCTTAGAACCAGCTAATAACTCATTAATTTCAGCGATGAGCTTAGAGAACTCAGGAACGAATTCTACGATACCCTCTGGGATAATAGCAACACCGAAGTTCTCACCATTATTTCCACGCTTTTCAACTGAATCTGCAATATAACTTGTAATCTGAGCTAAAGACATCTTCTTAGCTGCAACTTCTTCACCGATTAAGCAGATGTTAGGCTGTGTCTCTAAAGCACACTCAAGTGCTACGTGAGAAGCAGAACGTCCCATAACCTTGATGAAATGCCAGTACTTCTTAGCTGAGTTAGCATCTCTTTCGATGTTACCGATAAGTTCTGAATATGTCTTAGTAGCTGTATCGAAACCAAATGATGCTTCGATATCTTCATTCTTTAAGTCACCGTCGATTGTCTTAGGACATCCGATAACCTGGATTCCTGTATTATTAGCTGCCATATATTCAGCTAATGTAGCAGCGTTAGTATTAGAATCATCACCACCGATGATAACTACTGCTGTAAGTCCGTTCTTCTTAGCGTTCTCTGCTACGATAGCGAACTGCTCTTTAGTCTCTAACTTAGTTCTACCAGAACCAATAATATCGAAACCACCTGTATTTCTGTAAGCATCGATGAAAGCATCATCGAACTCAACATAATCATTCTTTAATAATCCGTCTGGGCCACCCTTGAATCCTAATAATACATTTTCCTTATTAGTTGCCTTAAGTGCATCATAAAGACCACTTATAACATTGTGACCACCAGGAGCCTGTCCACCTGAAAGGATAACACCAACAACCTGCTTCTTAGCTTCTGCTGTGTTCTGTCCCTTTTCGAATGTAATTTCTGGCTTACCATATGTATTAGGGAATAAAGCCTTAATCTTGTCCTGATCAGCTACACTTGCTGTAGCATTACCTTCCTTAACGCAGATTTCTGCGATACCATTTCTGAGCATACCAGGAAGTTTAGGGCTATACTCATATCTTGCTTTCTGAAGTGGTGAAAGATTCATATTCAATACTCCTTTTATATTATTTGTTTTGTTTCACAACATATCTATACTAAAACATTTTAAGGAAAAAGTGAACATTCTTCTTTAATTTTCTTTAAATGTTTCCATCTTCAGTTATCTTAAAATATCCCCTTGCTGAATATGTTTATCTTTGAACTCTACCAGAGCCATCTCCACCTGCAAGATTCATAACCTCTTCCTTAGTAACATAATTGAAGTCACCAGGTATTGTATGCTTAAGGGCAGATGCTGCAACACCGAACTCTAAAGCATCCTCCATGCTCTTATTATCTAAAAGACCTGCAATACATCCTGCAGCGAATGAATCTCCGCCACCAACTCTGTCTACTATTGGAAGAATAGTATAAGTTTTCGAATGATAGAATTTTCTTGTCTTTCCATCCATTATGCATGCTGACCATCCATTATTAGATGCAGAAACTGACTGTCTAAGAGAAGATATAATATACTTAAAACCAAATCTGTCTGCCATCTGGTTAAATACGTCCTCATATCCTTTAAGATTAAGTTCTCCCTTGGTAACATCCGTCTTTTCTGCCTTAAAGCCAAGAACCTTCTCTGCATCCTCTTCATTACCAATGCACACATCAACGAACTGCATAAGGTCAGTCATAACCTCTTTCGCCTTTTCAGATGACCACAATTTCTTTCTGAAATTAAGGTCACATGAAATCATAACACCAGCCTTCTTAGCTGCAATACATGCAAGTCGTGTAAGATTAGCCGCTGAATCTGAAATAGCCGGAGTAATTCCTGTAAAGTGGAACCATGAGGCATCCTTAAATATTTCACCAAAATCAAATTCATCTGGAGTTGCTGTTGAAATAGAACTATGTGCTCTATCATATACTACATTGGAAGCTCTCATTGCCGAACCGGTCTCTAAGTAATAGATACCAAGCCTCTCACCTGAATATGAAATGTATTTTGTTCCAACATTATACTTTCGCAATGATGCTACAGCACTTTCGCCAATTGGGTTCTTAGGAACTGCTGTAACATATTCTGTGTCGAAGCCAAAATTAGCCAGTGAAACTGCAACATTAGCTTCACCGCCACCGTAATTAACATCGAATTCATCTGCCTGAATGAATCTTTCGTTGTTAGGAGTTGAAAGTCTTAACATGATTTCGCCCATAGTAACAACCTTTCCAGTCTTAATCTTGAAGCTCTCGATTTTGCTGTTACCAGTAGTATCTGTAGCTAATGACCCTCTATCTTCACTCTTGCAATCAGAAGCTTCCTTAGGATTTCTTACTTCATCAACTAATGAAACTGCCTCTTTAGTCAGTTCCTTAATCTTATCAAACTCCTTATTCTTAACCAGATTTCCTGCAACCATCCAGCTTCCACCACAGGCAATTATCTTATTGAATGAAAGATAGTCCTTAACATTTTTCGCACTAATTCCACCAGTCGGCATAAATTTAAGACCTACATATGGTGCCGCCATGGCTTTAATTGCACGAAGTCCACCAGACTGCTCTGCTGGGAAGAATTTAACCACATCAAGCCCCATCTCAAGTGCCTGCTCCATGTTGGATGGATTATTACATCCAGGGCAAACAGGTATATCTTTGTCCAGACAGTGCTGAACAACCTTAGGATTAAAGCCTGGGCTTACTATGAACTTAGCGCCTGCTGAAACTGCTCTGTCTACCTGCTCTATGGTAAGTACGGTACCTGCACCAACCAGCATATCAGGGAACTTCTCCGAAATCAGTTTGATAGAATCCTCTGCAGCCTCTGTTCTGAATGTCACTTCTGCTACTGGAAGCCCACCCTCAATTAGGGCACTTGCTACTGGTATTGCATCTTCTTTCGAATCAAGTACAACTACTGGTACTATTCCATATTCCTGTATCTTTTCTAAAATTGCATTCATCTTTTCATCCTCTTTATTCCAAGTCCAAAGATATACGTTTCTTACATATAGCTTCAGGTTTAATAACTATTTTCTATACCATTTCAAGGTCAAAACCAAAATACGAAATCGCATTGTTATAAGAAATATCTTTTACAAGCTTCTCTAACAGCTTTTCAGCATCCGGATACTCTCCATTTTCTACCCATTCGCCTATCATATTACACAGTATTCTTCTGAAATATTCGTGCCTTGTATACGAAAGGAATGAACGTGAATCCGTGAGCATTCCAACGAAATTGCCTAAGGTTGAAAGGCTTGCAAAGGATTTTAACTGCTCGCTAATGCCTAAATAGTGATCATTAAACCACCAGGCAGCGCCCTGCATAACCTTGTTTCTAACACCCATTTCATCCCCAAGTCCTACTCCCTGGAAGCATCCGATAACAGTGCCTATCGCTGCATTATCCTGAGGATTAAGTGAATAAACAATAGTCTTTGGTAATTCGTCGCTGCTTGCAAGATTATTAAGAAAATCTGCAAGACATTTTGACGGTGTGTAGTCATTAATACAGTCAAAGCCTGTATCTTTTCCGATATTATTAAACATTAGGGAATTATTATCCCTCTTGCATCCATAATGAAGCTGCATAGTCCAGTTCTTCTTACTGTACTTTCTTGCCATAGCCAACATGAATTCCGTCTTATACTTAAGCTCTTCACTCCTTGATATCTCCAATCCATTCATTGCTTTACTGAAAATACCATCTATCTCTTCCTTGGTTGCTGGTTCATACATTACGAATTCCAGTCCGTGATCAGATACTTTGCATCCCTGAGAAGCAAAAAAATCCATTCTCTTATCTAATGCATTCATTAATGAATCAAAATCGTGAATATCTGTTTCACTTACTTTCGCAAGCTTTTCGATATAATTCTTGAATTCTTTCTTTTCAACATTCATCGCGTTATCCGGTCTCCAGGCTGGAAGAACCTCAACATCGAATGAATCGTCCTCTTTAATAAGCTTATGGTACTCAAGCGAATCTGCAGGATCATCAGTTGTACAGATAAGCTTAACATTAGACATTCTTATTATGTTTCTTACTGAATATTCCTTAGTCTTAAGCTTGGCATTAACTAAATCCCAGACTTCTTTTGCCGTATCCTCGTTAAGATTTCCTTCATATCCAAAGTAATACTTAAGCTCTAAATGAGACCAGTGATAAAGTGGATTTCCTATAAGACGTGGCATAATAGATGCCCACATCTTGAACTTTTCGAAATCATCAGCGTCCCCAGTAATATATTTTTCAGGAACACCATTAGTTCTTAACTGTCTCCACTTATAGTGATCGCCACCAAGCCATACCTCAGTAATATTATTGAATTGTCTGTCTTCCCAGATTTCTTTTGGGTCGATATGACAGTGATAGTCAATTATTGGGGTTTTCTTAACATCCGCATACGTGTGAAAAAGTCGCTTTGAAGTTTCTGTTGTTAATAAAAAGTCTTCATCTAAGAATGGTTTCATTTTCTCTCCTGTCTAAAGATATGTGTTGTTTTTTTATTCACCACATACTAAAAATAACATGTTATTTTTAGTATGTAAATAAATAAATCACATAATACTAAAATAAAAATTCTAATATCAAACTATAAATGTACTAATATCAAAAACTATATTTTTGTCCAAAAATATATGATGGACCTAGTCCACCATATAATTGTCGTTAAATTCTCTAACCTTTCGTTCCAAATGCTCCTTAAAGGCACGCGATGACATTACCTTACTTCCATTTCCAGTAACTATAATCTGCTCCAAGCCGTCTGATGTAATGACAGTAATATCATATTTTTTACTATTCTCATGTGTATATCTTTCAATATACTGATCAGCCGTCTGAGCTTCTTTCGTATAAACTACTGTGATATTGTTATACCTTGATTCCTCAACCGGATGCCCCTTTACCTTGTAAGCATCATATACGACCATCAAATTAATATCTTCAATTGCCTGATAATTGCAGAGGATATCATTCAGCCGTCCACTCGCACCGTCCAGTGAAGTATTCGCTATATCTTCCAGTTCCTTCCACGCGTAAATAACATTATAGCCATCAACAAGTATATATTTTTCCTTGGCTTTAGTTCCTACATACTTGGTTTCCGCCACAGAATCCGGCCGTCTTGATTCATATTTTCTTCTTTCCTTTAAATCCTTCGATATTCCCTTATACGAAGTCGTTCTGCCCTTTTCATTAGCATGAGTACTCTTTTTTAATATACTTTCTATCTCTTCCAAAGATATAGCTACATCTGAAGATGAACTCTTCTTCGCTGCCTTAACTCTTTCGGCATCAAGATCAATCATCTCATCATAAGACATAGATGCCTCATCAAGAAAACTATACGGAAGATGCATATGCTCCGGAACCTCGTCCCAGGGAATAACAACTCCCGCTCCATGCGAGCAAAAGACTGATCCGCTTGGTGAACGAAGATCCGAATCCGGATTATATGTACTGTTAAGAAGTACCTCCTCCTCGTTATGACACATATCATATCCTCCGGGCGAAAGAGTAAGTATACCAAGTCCCTTTGAATACGCTGCGACCTCTTTAGTATATCCATTCATGGTAGAAACCGGAGCTCGCCCCGTAAGAACAGTCACATTCTCTTCATGATCTGCTTCTGAAATAGTAACGCTCCCAGACATCGAAGATATGTCTGTCATGGCTCTTCCCGTATATTCAGAAGGAATAGTCAGAGAATAATTATAAAATGGTTCAAGAAGCATCGTCTCGTTCAATGACATCAATGTCATTAATCCCTGTCTGATAGCTCTATAGGTTGCCTGTCTAAAATCCCCACCCTCTGTATGCTTAAGATGAGCTTTTCCTGCAACAAGTGTATATTTAACATCTGTTAATGGAGCACCTAAAAGTACACCTCTGTGCTCCTTTTCCTTAAGATGTGTCAGTATAAGTCTTTGCCAGTTTCTTGAAAGAAGATCTTCACTAACATCTAGTTCATATTCAATACCCTCATTTCTTTCTAAAGGCTCTATCTTTATATGAACCTCAGCATAATGTCTAAGTGGTTCAAAGTGTCCAACGCCTTCGACTATGCCTTTAACTGTTTCTTTGTAACAGACCTTTCCGTCTGTGAAGTTGGCCACTATGTCGAATCTGTCCTTCAGTACACGCTTCAAAACCTCGGTCTGTACATCTCCCATTAATGACACGAATAATTCCTTCGTATCCTCATTATATTCAACATTTAATGACGGATCCTCTTCTTCTAATTCTTTAAGCACACTAAACATGACACTTCTGTCAATTTCTCTGGGATATTTCACCGCATAGCTAATAGCTGGGGTTAAAATTGCACTAGTTGTTTTAGTTGCCACACCATAGGTAGTGCCATTCTGACTGTTGGTGATACCAACGATTGCACAGATTTCACCTCGTGAAGCCTCCTGAACATTCTCATATTTTTCGCCTGAGTATATTCTGATTTCATTGACCTTCTCATCATCAAGCATATCCTTAACCTTAAGGCTTCCTGAAGTAACTTTAAGAAAGGTCTCCCTTTTTCCCTGTGCATCCTTACGAATTTTGTAGACAATAGCGCCGAAGCGGTCCTTCTTATTGTCGTTGTCATTTTTGCTCTGAAACTCCTGGCTTTTAGAAAATTCATCGCCTGGAGTGAACATATATCTTTGTAATGATGAATAGAATTCTGATATTCCCTGCATTTTAAGTGCCGAGCCGAAAAATACCGGGAAGATTTTCCTGTTTTTTATAGCTTCAGCAATTGAAGAGTCCTCGATTACCCCCTTCTCCAGGAAGCTTTCCATCAATTCTTCGTCATTAGAAGCAATTTCCTCATCCATCTCACTCTTCGAAAGATTCGAAAAATCCACTGCGCTATCTGAAATCTTTTCCTTTATTTCTTTTAGCAGTGTCTTGGCGTTCGCGCCCTCCATATCCATCTTGTTGACAAAGATATAGGTCGGAATCTCATAGCTTTTAAGAAGCGACCACAATGTTTTAGTGTGAGGCTGTACTCCGGCCGAACCACTTATTAGTAAAATAGCAGCATCAAGTACATTAAGTGTACGCTCCATTTCAGTAGAAAAGTCAACATGTCCTGGTGTATCTATCAATATATATTCCGTATCGCCAGCATTAAATCTGGCGTTCTTCGAATATATGGTAATTCCACGTTCTCTTTCAACCTGGTCATTATCAAGAAAGGCATCCTTCGAATCAACACGACCCATCTTCTTAATAACACCAGCCTCATATAAGAGACTCTCTGATAAAGTTGTCTTCCCACTATCAACATGGGCCAAAATTCCAATTACAATTTTTTTCATGTCCTCATCATAGCATTTTAGCGATTTTAAGAAAATGCTTTCACTTTATATTTCATATAGATTTAACAATCCTGAACATATCGGTTATAATCAGATTAATATAATCACAAGGAGAATCCACTAATGGCAACAGCTAAATCAACCCATCTTAAAGATATAAATAATGACCTGTTATCCTTTTTAGACAAAACACCAAACAGCTTTTTTGCTGTTAAAAATATATCTGATGAATTAACCAATCAAGGTTTTGAACGATTATTAGAAAGTAAGAAATGGTCTATCAAAAAAGGTGGTAAGTATTTCGTAACCAGAAATGATTCAGCTATTATTGCCTTCAAAATTCCAGCTAAGAAAGCAGCTGGATTTAATATCATCGCAACACACACAGATTCTCCAGCCTTCATGGTTAAGCCAAATGCTGAGATAGAAGCTGGGAATCAGTATATTAAACTCAATGTTGAAAAATACGGTGGAATGCTATGCTCTACATGGTTAGACAGACCATTATCTGTGGCTGGCCGTGTAGTTATTAATACTAAAAATGGTATAGAAACAAGACTTGTGAATATTGATAAGAATTTGATGGTTATACCGAATTTATGCATTCACATGAATCGAGAAGCTAATAATAATGCCAGTATCAGTATTCAAAAGGATATGCTTCCAATCGTTGGAAGCCTTGATGTTAAAGGGAAGTTTATGGATATAATTGCCAAGTCCATTAAGGTATCCGAAGATGATATTTTAGATACTGACTTATATCTTTATAATAGGGAAAAAGGTACGATTGTAGGCATAGATGATGAATATATCTCTTCTGGAAGATTAGACGATCTTCAATGCACTTTCGGAGCGATGAAAGGATTACTTGAAGCAGCTGATGGATCAACCTCTATTAGTATGATGGCTGCCCTTGATAATGAAGAGGTTGGAAGTTCTACCAAACAGGGGGCCGACTCATCATTCCTCGAATCTGTTGTTAAAAGAATCAGTACTTCCCTTGAAATGAATGACGAAGACTTGGAAATCGCGCTCCAGTCAAGCTTCATGATTTCTGCTGACAATGCTCACGCCATGCACCCCAATAATATGGACAAATCTGATCCCGTTAACAAGCCTCAGATTAACAAGGGAATTGTAATTAAATATAGTGGCAACCAGAAATATGCAACTGATGCCATTTCTGGTGCCATTTTAAAGAAGCTATGTAAGAAGGCAAATGTTCCATTCCAGATTTTCACCAACAATTCAGATTCAGCTGGTGGCTCTACACTTGGAAACATTTCCTCATCCCATCTATCAATTAACACTGTGGATATTGGACTTCCTCAGCTTGCCATGCATTCATCCTATGAGCTCGCAGGGTGCAAAGATACAGAATATCTCATTAGCCTGGCGAAGTGCTTTTATGAGTGTGAACTGAAGAATAACGGCAAGAATGGTATTAATCTTAAGTAACTAATACTTTAGTCCTGCCATATAAGCAGTCCATTAAGTACATCAAAGAATTCTGGAAAGTCCTTTTTCAGTCTTATAGGTCTTCCATCTTTGTCCAAAAAGCAATGCAAAGACGTAGCTTCTGCAGCTATCTTTTCGCCCATATACATTTTGTATCCAAGCTTTAACTTAATCCCGTTAAATTCAAGTACTGATGTTTCAATAGTAATATCATCAGAAAAGGTTGTCGAATTCTTGTACTGACAGTTAACCTCTAAAACGGGTGAAATTATTCCCTCATCCTCAAGTCTTTTGTAGTCCCATCCGATATCTGAAAGGTAACTAACTCTTGCCTCTTCCATCCATCTTATGTAATTTGAGTGATGGGTAATTCCCATCTTGTCTGTCTCGTAGTATTGAACTTTATGCTTATACATTATTATTCACCATCATTCAATTTATGCTCTAATACGTCATTATCAGCGCCCGAATAATTAGTCGGGGCTTTAATCTTTTCAAGCTTAGTCATAATCACTGCGCCAACAGCAGTTACAGCGATTAGCCATACCCAGTAATCCGCATAATTCCTTTTAAAGCCGAACGGACTAACTGATTTTTCCAATCCAACAAGACTTACAACTGTAAGAATGATACCTATCCCGAATATTATCCAGCCTGGAATTTTAGTTCTAACAATTGCTGTCAGGAATGCAGCTAATACTATTGTGAATAATTCAAATCCGAAAAAACCCAAGTAGTTTCCCAAAGAATATACTAAACTTAACATCCTGTTTCTATTTCCTCCATACTATTTAAGCTTTTCCCATGGGATCTCTTTATTTGGTCCATCAAGTCCAAGCTCTGACTTTCTTTCATCTATAATTTTCTTCAATGCATTTTCATCAAGCCATTCAAGTCCATCAGAATTTGAAGCATTGATTAAAGCATCCACTAAGCCACCTTGGTTTTCTGTATAACCGTAGCTCTTGTCACCAATTTTATATAATGTTACGACTGCATCATCATTATCTAAAGCGTAAGCCGCATCAATTGTCTTCTGACTAAAGAAACCATTATTATAGAACTGGAACAGTCCACCTATCCATCCGGAATAGCATTCTTCAGCGAAATATACATGCTGAATTGATCCATCATTAGCAAAATACATTTCCTCAAATATATGATCACCTGCTCCTGCTGAACCGTCCGATACAATTAATCCACTCGCCATTAGATCAGATCTGCTTCTTGACCAGGCAGAAAGAGTTCCTGCTATATGATATTCACCACCAACATTAGCAACTGAAACAACTGTAATGCTATCATCACCAGGTCCGTCAATATCCATTCCCTCATATTTAATTAAAAGAACTGGATTTTCACGGTTTTCTATTACGTATGTATATATTGTAGGAGTTACAGGCCTTGCATCCTCATCATTGCAAAGAGCATCAGTAAGCTCATCGAATGTCATCTTTTTTCCGAAGAACTTATTATCAAAATCATAATATCCAAGAGATACTCCCTCATCAACAATAGCCTTAATATCTGAATTTAAATATTCTCTTACATCTACAACCTGAACTTCTTCTACAGGCTCTTCTGTAGGCTCTGGTGTAGGTTCTGGAATCTCTTCTATTCCATCATCAAAGTCATTATCTTTAGTGCTTTCTTCCTGACTTACATCCTCACTGCTTTCTTCACTACTGCTTTTTTCCTTTGCAGCATCTCTTAGCTTTTTATCAGAGCACGCCACTACTGAAAATGCAGTTGTAATTAACAATACTGCCATTATTAGTTTCTTTTTCATAATCTTTATCTCTCCCTCTATTAATTTTCACTAATTATAATATACAATATCTTTGTTACCAAAATCTTTTATTTAATCAATAACCATGATTACAATACAAATAATTACACCCAGAATCATTGGAACATTAAAGAATACTCTTGGTTCTTTTTCCTCTTCATCCATTAAAACATCTGTATCATCACTTTTTACTGTCTTTTCTCTCTTCTTTATTAATGCTGTCAATTCTCCCGTCGTGCCCTCAACCTTCGCAATATATCTAAGAATAAGAATCATAAGAATAGTTGCTACAACTGATATTCCCGAGTAAATTGCTATAGACATTATAAGCATAACTATATTAGCTCTGGCAACCTCTGCACTCTGAGCCAGGCTCTCACCTCTTCCTTCGTACACTTTAGTTGCTACCATCACCATGAGCATGTTAACAGCATTGATTGTGAAGTGAACGATAATCGATGTCCAGATGCTTTTACTTACATGAACTATGACTGCAAAAATTATTCCAAGTGCGAACGCATACAAAAACTGATTAAAATTTAGATGAATCAGTCCGAAACAAAATGCAGACATCAAAATGCCCTTTCTTGGCGTTGAAAGTCTCTTAATTGAATGAAATAAAACACCTCTGCACACAAACTCCTCAACCATAGGAGCCACAACAGAAGACACTAAAAGAACATTTATTGCACCGCCTTCAAGAAGTACCTCTGAATTTTGGGCAACTGTATTACTAACGAACAACTGACTTATCAGATTGAACAGGGAAGCTATTGGCATACTAATAAAGCCCAATACAACCGAAAGAAGCAGTGTTCTTATTTTAGGCATTCTGTATCCTACATCCCTTATAGATACTTTATTCCAGCACAAATATATAATTCCCGGAAGTATAAGTGGAATCTCACCAAGTAACAATACGATTGTTGCCGGAAGCTTAATTCCCCAATTGGATAATAATGGAATCAGAAAGGCAAGTCCCAGATAAAAAACCACCATTCCTAAAAATACAAACCCTATAGCTGTGGCATCCTTTTGCTTTTTCATCCTAAAATCCTTTCCGTGGTTAATACTTTGCTAATTATACTACATATTATGTTAGTACGTCAGAACATACTGATTGAATTCACAATGCTTTCATATTCTTTGCACACCTTGCATTTTTGTTTTTCTAAAAACTACTAATCGAATTCACGATGCTTTCATATTCTTCGCACACCTTGCATTTCTGTTTTTCTAAAAACTACTAATCGAATTCACGATGCTTTCATATTCTCTACATGACTGGCATTTCTTGATTTTCTTAAAAAGCTTATGGGAATCTTCAAAATTTTGAGATAAGAAGCTCCACAATTCTTTCATCTTAAATAATACGTTAATATCACCAGACATTATATCTTTGTACCCAAGGTATACATCATTAGAAAAGGAAATCATCTTATCCTGGCTGATTGGTTCCTCTCCTCTAATCTCATTAAACAAGCCTGGATTCGTCAAAATACCTCGTCCACACATAACTGCATTAATATCAGGATATGAATCAACAATACGATTATAATCTTCAACCGTGTTCACATTTCCGTTATAACATAGCGTGTGAGTGCTGTTTTCATATGCTCTGGTGAAATTATCCATATTAGGCAGACCTGCATAACCATCAATCTGATTTCTTGGATGAACTATAAGCTCAGTCAGTGGATATTTGTTATATATTTTAAGAATCTCTTCCCAGGCATCACTACTTTCCACCCCTGTCCTCGTCTTGATTGAAATTTTCACATTAGCATTACTGAAAACGTAATCAAGAAATCTTTCAAGATTATCCAGATCTTTCAAAAAACCTGCGCCTCGATTCCTTGATACTACCGTTCCAGACGGACATCCTAAATTAAAATTAACCTCTTCATAGCCAAAACGTTCTTTCAATGTGTTAGCTATAGATATGAAATCTGTTTCTTTATTAGTCAGAATCTGAGGTACCAGATTAATCCCCTGATTATTATCAGGATTACACTCGCGAAGTTCTTTATTACTCAAATCTTTATTCGCGATAAATGGAGTGAAGAACTTATCTACCGGTCCAAAGTTTTTCACGTATGCATTCCTAAATATATATCCAGTTATACCCTCCATTGGGGCTAAGTATAATTTCACCTGATTCATTATGTTTCTCTTTACTAAATTCTTTTTAGATATTATATCAGATTAGATTGAAATAATTTCGAGTAGATTAATTTTCGTGTTTTATGTAAACCAGAGCATCGGCATCATACTCTGTTTCCCTATTTTCTGACCCAATATTTTTTTCGCGCGGGTCAGATTCTCAATGTTCTTCTTTTCTGACCCACCATTCTTTTCTTCGCGCGGGTCAGATTCTCAATGTACCGCTTTTCTGACCCAATATTCTTTCTTCACACGGGTCAGATTCTCAATGTACCGCTTTTCTGACCCACCATTCTTTTCTTCGCGCGGGTCAGATTCTCAATGTACCGCT
>JAKSHY010000020.1 GCA_024399135.1 Lachnospiraceae bacterium
ATATATTCGTCATTATGCACTATACATCATTTTGTGGTTTACAGATGAGTTATGTACTTTCTTGTCTCATGACATACCACTGTATTTTGTGGTCTCGAACTTATTTTCGAGAAAAATTTCTACACTCTAACTTACTGAAGCAAGCTCAATACACCCTCATTAATATTATTTGCCTGTGCCAGAATTGACTGTCCTGCCTGAGAAAGAATGTTATTTAATGAGAACTTAATCATTTCCTTAGACATGTCAGTATCTCTTATGGTAGATTCAGCGGCCTGCGTATTTTCCGCTGCTGTGTCAATACTGTTTATTGCATGCTCTAATCTATTCTGATATGCACCAAACTTAGAACGCTGTGTACTAACTTTATTGATCGCCGTTTTCACATCATCAATGCACTTATTCGCATCCTCTATAGTTAAAACATTCGAATCATACACTCCGAGCGCATATGTCGATAGCGATTCGTATTCAATATCTATATGCCGATTAGCCTCTGCATCAGCCTGAACGAAAAATTTGATCATCGACTGATAGATTGGAGAATCAAATTTTCTTCCCGTGTTATATGGTGTATAAACCCTTGCATTTCCCGTAACATCAGAATCGGTCGTGTACAAATCAAGTATCGAAGTATTGTTAAGACCATCCTTAAATTTGTTAAGCACACTATCTTCTGTATCAGTATTTGTTATACCTGTTCCCAAAATAACAGATCCTATACCATTACCACTTGAATCCGTAATACTAAAATGGAGTCTTAGATATCCCCCTGAATCGCTGGCACCGCCATTACCTTCACTTAAAATTCCTGGCGTAGAATCCGCTAAATTTCCTGTAAGAGCGCTCATAACACTTGATAGTGATCCATCCATAATCCACTTTGTATTAGAGCTTTTATATTTCGAACCATCAACACGCGTAGCCCAATCCCAAAGAACATGTTCTGTCTCAGGCCTTGTGTCATATGCCCAGTAATCAACACTGGTAGACTTCAGTGTAACAGGTCCGATTCCTCCGCCCATATTATAGTTAAACGTCCATCCAGTCGAATCAACTTTGGCGGCCTCAACATCTGAATACGTAGGAGAAACCGAAGCATTTCCTCCATCATCATTTGTTTTCGGAACGAAAATTTCATCCATTCCCTTATCAAAGCTATAAGAATCCGACATATTAGTAACATATGATTTGTATGCTGACGCCATACTAATAGATGCTTGAACACTAAACCCAGAAGACACTGCGCCCCCTGCACTATTTTCAAACCGTGCACTAAGTCCAGTACTTTCATCAAAACGTAGACTCGTGTTGTTAATGGCATCCGCTATATCTTTGTACTCAGCATATTTCGCCACATTTAGACTAATTGGAATATCAAAATATGGAACCTTCGGATCAACTGTAGTGTCATAGAACTTATCATCGTTATACAGATCCTTCATATTGAACCTGTATCCATTGGCCTCAAGAGTACTCCAGTCTATCTTGCCAGTCTCATAGAGATTTCCATCATTCCCCGTCCATTTCAAAGATATACCATCTGCCGTTGTGGCCTTTAGACCAATATTTCCACTTGGTAACATACCAACATTTTTATTATTAATATCAATCATCTTATTACTCGACGGGAAGCTGGCTGTCACCTTCTTCTCTGTACCAACTTTAACCTTGTCGGTGTTGTCAGGATCCCATATCAGTTTTTCATTATATGTGGTAGTTTCGAAAATTCTAGTTAGGTCCTCTTTTAGTTGTTGGACCTCAAGATCTATATATTCCCTGTCATCTTCATGGAGGGTACCATTAGCGGCCTTGACCGCAAGTTCATTCATTCTCTGAAGAATATAATGTGATTCCTCAAGTGCTCCGTCAGCTGTCTGGACATAACCAATACCTTCCTCAACATTGGCCGACGCCTGTGTAAGTCCTCTTACCTGACGCCTCATTTTTTCAGAAATAGCCAAGCCTGCGGCATCATCTGCAGCACGATTAACTCGATACCCAGACGATAATTTCTCCGTAGACTTGGCTCTAGTATTGTTAACAATATTAAATTGACGTTGCGCATTCATAGCTTGCAGATTATGTGCGAGCGTTATCATTAATATTAACCACCTTCATGATGACAGGTTCACAAAAAGTACTTCCTTACCATTATATATCGGTTGTTGATGATACCACAATTAGTAATTGTGCGCATTATCTAAATCAATTCGATCCCCTAATGTCATAAATCCCGCCTCCACTTCTGGTGTTCTTATTTTGTACAATAGTTATTCATCTTTTCTTTGAATTCTTCCCTAGAAATATCGAGTCTTTTTGCTGCAATCTCCAAGGTAATTTCTCCATCCTGTACCATTGATGCAATCAATGACCAGCGTTCTTCTTCTCTTCCTTCTTCTCTGGCCTTTGCATTATCTAAATCCATTCGATCCCCTAATGTCATAAATCCCGCCTCCACTTCTGGTGCTCTTTTTACTCTCTTTACATACTCAGCAATCTCTTTTGTTGCTGCATCTACTTCGTTCTCTTCCCTTGTACTTTCAATATATTTTAGCATATTGTGTATTGATTCACTACCGCCCTTAGCACCTTTGGTATTAAAATATAGGAACGTTAATCCATCGTTATACTCTAGTTCCGGTATTTCCTTACATTTATTCCTAAATGTATAGATCATCTGATTTTCCCCGAATATGTCAAAATTAGTTATTGTTATTACGAACAAGTTCGGTATCTTCGAAAAATCTCTTAAACCAGATCTTACATATCTTCCATCTACCTTCGCCTGATAGAATCTACTATGCCTTGGAAAGTCTAAATCATTTTTAGTATGTGGTTCATAATCATATACTGTTTCTACCTCTGATTCTTTATCTTTTTCATTGATTTCAACATCAAGACGTATACCTCTAAGATCCGTGTCATCTCCCTGTATCATACTTTGAGCTTTAATACTAATTTCACCTAATTCTTTTTCCAAAAGTACTGAAAGAATCTTCTTATAGCAAAGCACATTGACTTCTTTATTCATAGCCATTGCATTTGCTAAAAAATCATCCATCAAATTCAGTTCTTCAAGTTTTCTTTTCGTCATTCACTGTCCTCCTGTTCTGCAGGAGCACATATCATTCGAACTCCTGCTTAATATTTAATTAGTTACTTAAGCTGGATTTCTTTAGATTTTCTTGAATATTAGAATTATTAGAATCGCTAAAAACAAAAGCAGCTTATTTAGATACTTAAATCGTACCCAAATAAGCTATCTTTTTCAATCATTATTTATCCAATGGCAAATATATATTCGTCATTATGCACTATACATTATTTTGTGGTTTACAGATGAGTTATGTGCTTTCTTGCCTCATAACACACCACTGTATTTTGTGGTCTCGAACTTATTTTCGAGAAAAATTTCTACATACCAAAGTATAATCTATTCATATACGACACCAGTTTTTTCTATCTTATCATAATCGTATATACTTCCCTCTATCTTGTATTCCACAAATTCATCGTTCTTCGAATGCATCTTCAGCGCGCCATCAAAGGTTGTATAATAAAAATATCGTGTCCTTTCATCCCCTTCTTTGACGTCAAATACCGCATCAGACTGTTCTCCATTTAGAAGCCTCTTATAGCATTCATTTAAATCTTCATAAGAAACTGGAGCTTTATTAATAGACATATCATGCTTTTCATCATATCCCTTGATTAACAGTATAGGACTATGTATTTTCCCGCCTTCAATTTTATGACTACCATGATCTGCCATAATCATTATGATAGAATTATCATATGCACCTATTTTCTTAAGTCTATCAAGATATTCTCCAAGTATTTTAACCATTACATATCCTGACTCTTCTAGTGAAAGCTCATCCTTCGTAATCTTCATATCAGCGGTGAGTTCTCTGACCGCATGAATACCTTTCATATGATAAAAATGAAACATCTTCTCGTCGGTATCAGCCTTCATTCCATTAATTCTTTTATAGAAATGTAGATTTCTCCAGCTATATTCTTTAATGGAATCATCAAAATCAGTCTCGCCATTAACAGTATACATATCTTTGTCATCATCAAAATCATCCATATCGAATTCAAAGAATGGCCGTGCGAACTGTGGAGCATACCTGAATGCCAGTAACCTATAGAAATTCGTTATTGTAGCATTAGATTTCGGAGCAAAATCAATTTTCTCCCAACATGAGATTTTCTTGGCGAATTCATTTTGAGGAAGTGTTACTGTAGTATAAACATTCACATTCCAGTCATCATCAAGTAACTGGTTAAGGAGTGGAGATTTTTCGTATGCTTCATTAATAAACTCTCCATACTCACACTGGTTTAAATACATATCGCCTGTTATTATTTGAGGGACTGCAAAATCCGTAAGCGTGAATCTTCCAGCATTATCAGCATAATACGTAAAATCTTTAAAAACTTTCTGGCACAACTCTGGATGTTCTTCCATAACCTTATCCAAAACACGAATATCATACGTATCAAGCATAACTATGTTAAAATTCTGAGTTGTTGAATAGCTTTTCGTATTAGCTTCAGTAGAAACATACTCAACCTTGCTATCTAATGCATGATACATAGTCATGGAAGTAAGAAGTGTAACCATCTCCATTCCCAAAATGCAAAGATTAACAATTGTATATGCTTTTGAAATCTTTTGATATTTAAACTTGACTCTAAGAAGAATAAAGATTGTTGCTATAGCAACATAAACCACTATATGAATAATGGCCTCTAAATAATGTTCATCCCAGGGAAGTGCCTCTCCATCCATTTTCCCCATATCTACAACAAGATAATTTCCCTGTAGGTACAAAATCACTAAAAGTGTGAAGAAAAAAATGAATAAAACATGACTGATTCTTGGGAAAAATCTGGTTACTAGAAGTCCTAAAATTAACATCGCGCCGAATGCCATTCCGAAGAACTTCAATATTTCAGGAAATATGTCATATAAATCGAACCAAAAATCATTGATGTTTCCGACATATAGATCAAGTGGTGCGAAAAGACCAAATGTGAAGGTGAATGTAAACACCAGAATTATACAATGTATATATTTGTTATCTAAAAAACTCTTTTTCATTATCTCTATTACAATATTCAATGTTTCTTCGGTTCTCGTTTCTACCGATCACATCTTTTATTATTTTAGTTTGCACTCAGTAAGAATTACATGGTCATCAGCTATCAAAAATGTGAATTGATAGCTCTTGCCATTATCTTCATAATCAATCGTCCATGATGGTGACTCTGGACGCGGAACAACAATTCCAAGTGCCGACAGCTTATTGTATGCACTCTTTCGCATATCTTTACAGTAGACTCCCAAAAGATGTGCCCTTGAATCTGTAGCAGTATTATCACAGCTCACAGACTCAACCTGTTGATTCATATTAGTGTGGATAGACATACCATAATCTGCATAATATGTATCGTAATCGCTGGTTTTCGAATTAGGTTCTCCTATTATATTTTGAACATCGTCCAAGCTGCGTCCCAAAAGATTCACTATTTCAACTGGCGCAAGTGGATCCTTTTCTATTTCCTTTTTATCAAAATAATTAAGGTATATCATTACGGCTATTAACGCCAGTAAAATACCTGTTATTATTCCTACTGCTATTTTCTTACCTTTAGGCTCTTTCTTATCTTCTTCTGTTCTAAAATCATGGAACGAAATAAGTCTGGCCTCTGTCTTCGACTTGGCTTTTTCTATTGCAAGGCGCTCTGCCTCTTCTTGAGCTTGACGTTCCTCTTCCTCACGTCTTTTCTTCTCTTCTAATTCGAAGGCATCCGCTTTTTCTTGTGCAAGGCGCTCCTCTTCTGCTTTTCTTTCCGCTTCAAGTCTTTCAGCTTCCAGGCGCTCCGCCTCTAATCTCTCAGCTTCTAGCCTTTCTGCCTCTAAGCGTTCTGCTTCTAGTCTCTCAGCCTCTAATCTTTCTGCTTCTAAGCGCTCAGCTTCTAATCTTTCTGCCTCTAATCTTTCTGCCTCTTCACGAGCCAGACGCTCCTCTTCTGCTTTTCTTTCCGCTTCAAGCCTTTCAGCTTCTAAACGCTCTGCCTCTAATCTTTCGGCTTCTAAGCGCTCAGCTTCTAATCTTTCTGCCTCTTCACGAGCCAGACGCTCCTCTTCTGCTTTTCTTTCCGCCTCAAGTCTTTCGGCTTCCAGGCGCTCTGCTTCTAAGCGCTCAGCTTCTAAGCGTTCTGCTTCTAATCTCTCAGCTTCTAAACGCTCTGCTTCTAATCTTTCTGCCTCTAAGCGTTCTGCCTCTAATCTTTCTGCCTCTTCACGAGCCAGGCGCTCCTCTTCTGCTTTTCTTTCCGCCTCAAGTCTTTCGGCTTCTAAGCGTTCAGCTTCTAAGCGCTCCGCCTCTAATCTTTCGGCTTCTAGTCTCTCAGCCTCTAATCTTTCTGCCTCAAGTCTTTCGGCTTCTAGACGCTCTGCTTCTAAGCGCTCCGCCTCTTCTCTAGCCTTCTTTTCTGCATCCAACTTAGCCTGATAACGGCCAGATGCAATGTATCGCATCTTCTTCACACAAGTAGGACACAGTACTTGCTCGCCTTCCTTTAAAGGCGTCTTACAATATAAACAGTTTTCTGGTATAGGTTTTCCTTCAGCAGCACGAAAAACGATTGTCTCGAACATTTTCGCAGGACGAGATTCGAATGGCTGTTTTTTCTCCACCCATCCACGTATTTTTGCTGCATCTTCTGCATCATGAAAATTAACTTTATTTAAAAGCAATAATATTGTTTTTGCTTCGCTAATTCTGATATCAGATATCTTCAACGTCGTTCCTCCAAAAAACCAACACTAACTAATTGATTATAACACAAAACAAAAAGATACAGAAGAACTCATTGAATTCATCTGTATCTTTCAAAACCTACTTAGTAAAAAATTATCTAACCTGACCCTTTGGGCTGAATTATTCTCTGATGTCTAAGTTCTTTCCAATCAAACCGATATGAGCACCAGCATCTAATCCACCTTCAGCATGTCCGATAAGCCACTTATTCTTTGCTGTGATTAACTTATCTTCCCAGCCTTCATGTTTCTCATCAAGTGGTAAGTTGGTACCTCTAGGAAGAACAATACCAACCTTGAATCCATCTTCACTAGCAGAACATGGAGCATAGTGAAGTGAGGTTGCATATACTTCAACAGCAGTTCCTGCTGGAACGAAGAATGCTTCCATTAATGATGTATCATAAGTGAAATCTTCTGTAATATCCTGCTCCATACCAAGAATTAAGATGGCATCTGTAGCAGCTACATTAATTTCTGAATCTCTATGATATTCAACAGCGTTAAGCTTGTAGTTATGGCCATTACAATATCCAATCTGAATATCTAACTCACCATATGTCTTAGTCTTAAGCGCCTTATAAGTGTCTGTAGCCTCCAAGCAATCAATTGATGGCTCATATGCAACTCCCTCAGGTAATGGAGTCTTATCAAGAATCTCCTTAATCAAGCTGCTAAAATCAATTCCCTGTACAACCTTTCCATACTTCTTAAAAGCTGGATCTGTAATCTTTTTAATTTCCATTTTTGCTTCTCCTTCTATAAGTTATTAACCAAATAACTTCCCCAAAATATTATACATTATTATTCATTATATTGTAACAACATTTTAAATTTCGTTATTATATATTTCACCATGTTTCATTTCACCATGCTTTATTCATTCACGCATATTTCACTCAACCATCCGTATATTTAAAAATCCCTCGCCGGCTTATTCGCATACTTTTTAACACCATGATATGCCCATAACGAAAGTAACAGGTAAAGAACAATAACTCCCACTACAGTAAGCTCAGTTCCAATAGCTATACCAACTACCACTGAAACAACCATCAGAATCAAGGTAAGAAAAAGATTAGGAAGTAAATATACTAAAACTGCTCGTCCCTGCTTAACAACTTCAACCTCATTATCCCAATCCAGCTTCCGATGCTTAAGTCCACATACAAGTCCGTACGTTGTCGAGAACATACACATAGCTGTAACCGCAATAATACCAAGCAAAATCGTAACAGCTGAGAACTTTCCTGAAATATCAATGCATAGTACAAAGAAAATACCAAATGGCGCGCTTAAAAACATATTAAACAACATCTTACCCTTGCAGTCGGCCAACGGATCTATTGGCATACTTTTAATAATCCAGTAGTTTTTTCCCTCTAAAGAAGGTGAGCAACATGTTGAAGCTACCATTCCGACAAATAGATATGTTACAAATGGTATAGCCGGAATAAGCATCTCCTTGTTAAGTGGAGCACCTTCAAGCACCACTTCTACTGCTCTATCTAATCCTATAATCAAAACCGCCACACCTGCTATCACAGAAATAACCTGTCCTATAAATATATTGGTCAAATATATAGATGATCCGGTAAGTCTTTTAAATTCCTTATAAGCAATCGAAACTACCATGCTCTTTTTCTTAATTTCCAGACTGGTAGCCTTTTTACTCTTAACCCCATTTTTAAGATTAGTGTTAATCTGTTTAAAATATTTAGCAACAAGTGAAAAGAAAAGTTCAAAGATAACAATCGTTATGCATATCAAAAGAAGTATAGACACTATATCTTTGTCCATGATAGACTTCTCAAACCACTTAGCAGGTGGATAATATCCAGAAATCTTTCCTATATAACCAGATGTAATTTCCGAAATATCCTGAAGACTTTTGTTTTCCGTAAAATGATTCATAAAGTAGTTAGAAAACATAATAGGTAGTAGTATTACAATTGTTAAAAAAGCCTGTACAACCTGCTTATGCTTTCTTCCTGCCCCTATTTTTACAGCCAGGAAGCTTATCAGGGATGCCAATACCATCGGAATAATTGGAACAATTAGAGAAAGTACCAGCCACAGTATGATTGATATTATATTTATTGAGCCTCCCACAGCGAATCCGATAAGCATTGCTATCGAAACGCTTACGAACCAGGGAAGTGTTTTTAGATACATATAAAGAAACTTAGACGCAACTATATCCTTGACTGAAAAAGGCATCGACATAAGCATGTCATATTCCTTAAAGCCAAAAAGATAACCTCCAGCTTTTATTAATGTAAAGAAAAAGGCAATTATAGAAATCACCAACGCGCACAGTTCAGGGATTGCATTATACATTCCTATCAATGCGAACCCGATTGACTGAGCTCCAACCAGAATTATCAAGAAAAGATAAAGGATTCCAAAGCCGACATAATTGCCTATAACATCTCCCCTTTTTCCCTGCTTAGAATGCTTATACTTATTACTAAGGCTTGTGGCCTTATTCATAATTCGAAGAAGAAGCAATCTTTTACTTTTCATTATCAACAACCTCCAGGAATACCTCTTCAAGAGACTTGTCACCAATTAGTTCTTCCATAGTTCCACAGGCCATTATCTTTCCCTGCTTGATAATTGCAATTTTATGGCAAAGCTTCTCGGCGACTTCCAGAACATGTGTTGAGAAAAATACAGAGGTTCCCTTTTCACATAGTTCCTTCATGATTTCCTTTAATGTAAACGCAGCCTTAGGATCAAGTCCTACGAATGGTTCATCGAGAACTAAAAGCTTAGGATCATGAATTAGGGCACCAATCAAGGCAACCTTCTGCTTCATTCCATGTGAATACGAAGAAATAAGATCACCAAGACTGTCTGTTATTTCAAACTTGTCACCATATTCTTTAATCTTATTCTTTCTGTCTTCAGCCGAAACATCATACGCATCAGCAACGAAATCAAGGTATTGTAGCCCTGTAAGATTCTCATAAAGATCTGGATTGTCCGGGATATATGCTGTGATTTTCTTACATTCCATAGGTTCGTTTTTAACAGAATGACCATCTATTAATATCTCACCCTCAGTAAAATCCATTACACCAACTACTGCACGAATCGTAGTACTTTTTCCTGCTCCATTATGGCCAATAAAACCAAACACTTCTCCGCTTTCGACCTTTAGATTGACATTGTCGCAGGCCTTCTTCCCTGTTCCATATGTTTTCGAAAAATTATTGATTTCTAACATTATAATTGCTCCTTATTACCAGATAATCGTTTTGATTCTTCATCAACAACTACAAAAGATCCATCGTTTAGGCTTTCAACACGCAATACTATGCTTTGGATTAGCGAAAGCAAAGCATCTTGTTTGGATATAAATGCTTGCGTGTCAAAATTCAAAACTCCATCTTTATCAAAATGGTACAACATAGAATATTCATTTTCCGCTTTTTCATTTAAATCCATCAAAACTTTATCATTATCTATGATATCTATACCTGTCGACCAGATTCCCTTTTCAACATCATATTTGTCTTTCCATATCGGACCATGAGAAAAATCATACTTTATTCTTAATTCTTTCATAGTCTCATCCTCCTTATTTACGCGTCGGGAAAGAAGTTACAATAAATCCATTGTTACCCATACCAACAAAAGTATAATAACATCCATCATATTCATATATTCTATCTAGACCACCCTTTATTTTTGATGGAATACTTCCTATTATTGTACCATTTGTTATTGCATTGTAAAGATATAGGGCAATTTCACCTTCTTGTATACCATATGCTTCTTCGAAATTTTGTTTATGATTGGCAATAATATGAACAAGTCCCACATTTTCATTTCCTCTTTCGAGCCAAATCAGTTTACCTTCTCTATCTTTTGTGATAAAAATAATATCATTTTCTGAAAACTTGTATCCCCCATCAATCAGTTCCGTTAACAATTCTCTTCCTATCATTAGCTTTCTCCATTCAATCCATTTCACCTTAGCACCTTGTAAAAATATCCAGATCCAACCTGGCAAGCGTCTCCTGTTGAGCATCTTAATACTATCTGGGTCAGTGTCTCCTGAAGGGTAGCATCCGGCTCTTTCTTAAGTCTTAGCATGTGTATTTCTTCAACACTCTTCGGAAGTGTATCCATATATTTGAGCACTCCTTCATCCTTTACACCCTGCCCTGTTTCTAGTTTGTTTATTAAATTGTAATTTAATTTATCGTTGTTTGGATGCTTGATTTCCCATATCAGCGACAGTTCTCGTAATACATCTTCTGGTGATAACGCCACACCTGCACCTTCCTTAATCAATCTATTGCATCCATCTGATAATCTGTCTGTCAAACGCCCTGGAACTGCGTACACTTCTTTTCCCATTCCCATAGCAAGTTCAACCGTAATAGAGGTACCTGATTTTTCTCTTGCTTCAACTACCAAAATCAGATCAGCCAAAGCTGCCACTATCCTGTTTCTCATCGGAAAATGATATCTTTCTGGCTTACTACCTGGAGGAAAAATAGATAAAACTCCCCCGTTTTTCTGTATATCTTTGTATAGCTGAAGGTTCTTTACTGGATAACACACATCAACTCCTGAACCTAAAACACCATAGGTTCTTCCTCCGGCTCTTATCGCGCCAACCTGACTTATTCCATCAATCCCTCTGGCCATCCCACTTATAATATTCACTCCATAAGATGCAAGTGCCTCTCCAAAAGCATTAGCTACATATGTACCGTATTCCGAGCAGTCTCTAGCCCCTATTATGGCTACAGCTGGCACATCATCTTTAGGAAGATGACCTTTGTAATAAAGTTTCTCTGGTGGATTTTCTATTTCTCTTAATCTTAATGGATAATTATTATCATCCAGTGTGCATACTTTTATATTCTCCATATATTTCTCTCTATACTTTCTTATTATTTCACGTGAAATTCCTACATTTTCGGCAGCTGTGGTCTTAAACACACAGCCTCTACAAGATGCCTTTCCTCAATATTTTCACTCTCATCTAAATCAGCGATAGTCCTCGAAACCTTTAATATCCTGTGGTATGAACGGGCAGATATATCAAGGTTTTCACACAGCTTCTCCATAAGCTCTTTTTCTTTGACTCCCAACTTACAAAATTTCTTTATTCCAGCGATATCTAAATCAGCATTAAATTCATAATTGGTTCCTTTATATCTTTTTTCCTGCACATTTCTTGCCCTAAGGACCATTTCACTAAGCTCTTTACTGGAAATATTCTTGGACTTACCATTTTGAAGCTCCGAAACAGACATTTTATTAGCAGTGAGACATACATCTATTCTGTCCATAATTGGACCTGAAATATGCGAAAGATAGTTCTGAACCGCAACCTGGGTGCATGTACATTTGTTAAGATCCGGATAATAACCACACGGACAGGGATTCATTGCAGCAACAAGCATAATATCTGCAGGATAGTTAAAGAAGCCTGAGGCTCTTGATATATTGATACTCTTCTCTTCCAGTGGTTGCCTTAACATATCTATGCTTGGTCTTTGGAATTCTGGAAGCTCATCCAAAAATAAAATACCCTTATGTGCCAGACTCACTGCCCCTGGTTTAGGAATAATGCCACCTCCTGCCATTCCTACGGGAGATACTGTGTGATGAGGAGACACGAATGGACGCATTTTAACTATAGGCTTCGACTTCGTAAGCTTCCCGGCAATACTGTATATTGAAGTTACATCCATTATTTCCTTCTCGCTAAGCGGAGGAAGGATTGAGGGCATTCTTTTAGCTATCATAGTTTTACCTGTACCTGGTGGTCCCATAATCAGCATATGATGAAACCCTGATGCCGCAATAAGGGCTCCTCTCTTTAGATTTTCCTGCCCTGATATTTCATTAAAATCACATGTTATTTTATTGTAATCTGCTAAATCATAATCGCACGAAGTCGGTTTTATTATGCTACTTCGCTTTGTTTCGTCGGTTTTCAGATATTCTATGGCCTCTAAGAGGTTACTAATCCCAATCACCTTAACATTCTTCACCAATGATGCTTCCTTAGCATTTTCAATTGGTACAAGGCATGTTGTAATTCCTCTTTTAGAAGCCTCTAAAACTATTGGCATAACACCATTTACTCTCTTAACCTCACCATTTAGTCCCAGTTCTCCAAGTGCCAGGGTGTTTTCACAGGATGTTGAATCCAATCGTTCCATAGCCTCTAATATTCCTAATGCTATTGGAAGATCAAAACCCGTACCACTTTTCTTAATATCTGCAGGTGAAAGATTAATCGCTATATGCATTGGCGGCAAAAATATACCTACGTTCTTAAGTGCTATTCTTACTCTCTCCGAAGATTCCTTGACCTCACCACTTAAATGACCTACCATCACAACACATGGCAGCCCATTAGAAAAATCGACCTCAACTGTTATAAGATGACTATTTAATCCAAAAATTGTTCCTGATGTAACCTTGCTATACATATTTCCTCCATTTCTTATTCGTATACTGCGGCGTAGTAGCGTTATTATTTGGTTGACATAACTTGTGTGGATGTGTTTCTCGGCGTGTGATTCAACCTTTGCTTTGGTTTACATAAAGTATCTTTATATAATATACTACTACATTATCCTAAATTCGATCGTCGCCCGCTTTGATTTTATGTAAACTACACAAAGGTCGTAAATAATACACTCCCTATGCATCCATAAAAATTCTATTCAGTTATATTTTGAAAATTCTGGCGATATGCCATAAATATAGATTTTCGTGTTTTGAGTAAAATGAATATAACAAAAAAGAAGCCACTATACAAGTGACTTCTTTAAACTTTTTAAAAATTACTATTAAAATACTTTTCCTTCCATTGCATCAGGATCAACCGCGAACTGAATTGCCATATCTCTACTAATCCTGCCAGACATATATAGCTGCTGAATAGCTTCATCCATAGGCATCATTCCCATCTTACGATTAGTCTGCATTACGCTCATAAGCTGATGAGACTTACCTTCTCGAATAAGGTTTCTTACAGCATGATTAGAATGTAATACCTCAAATGCTGCAACTCGTCCCTTTCCATCGGCAGTTGGAATAAGCTGCTGTGATACAACGGCCTCTAATACATTAGCGAACTGGACTCTGATCTGCTGTTGCTGATGAGGTGGGAATACGTCGATTACACGGTCTACCGTACTCGCAGCTCCAATAGTATGCAATGTTGACAGAACCAAATGTCCTGTTTCTGCTGCAGTAATAGCTACCGAAATTGTTTCGAAGTCACGCATTTCTCCTACAAGGATTACATCAGGGTCTTCACGAAGCGCTGCCCTTAATGCATTCGCGTAAGTGTGTGAATCAAGTCCGATTTCACGCTGGTTAACGATTGACTTTTTGTGCTGATGCAAGTACTCGATAGGATCCTCAAGTGTGATGATATGAGCCTCTCGATTATTGTTAATCTTATCAATAATACCTGCAAGTGTTGTTGACTTACCTGAACCTGTAGGTCCTGTTACCAGTATCAGACCTCTTTTTCTAGTATAGAGATCAATAACCGAAGGAGGCACGCCCAAAGATACAGGATCTGGAACCTCTGTACCTACCAAACGAAGGGCAATTGCAACTGAACCTCTTTGCATAAACGCATTAACACGGTATCGTCCCAGGTTTCTAATCGAGAAAGACATATCGTATTCTCCTGTCTCCTCGAATTTCTCCATCTGACGCTCATCCATAATCTCAGAAAGATATGCCTTAGTATCAGGTGGTAATAATCTATCATACTCTGTTGTCAAGAGCTGACCATTAACACGCATTTTAGGTGGAACACCTACTGTGATATGTACATCAGATGCGTTCCTTTCTTTACCTAAAGTAAGTAATTCCTCAAGTGAAGGGATTGCCATTATGTTTATCCTCCAAATCCAAACTGTTTAAGTGCATCAGAATCAATAACATGACGGTTATCCATAGTCTTCATAATATCTACAATTTCAATCTCGCCATAAGCATTTCTGTTGCTCAAATCTATAATTTCATTTCCATTAAAGCTAAGTACCATCGGTCTGAATAAATCTGATCTGTTCTCATTAAGAACAAGTGCCTTTGCTCCTGTATTTAGCTCAACACATACTCCAGGAACCAGTACATTGATAGAATCAACCAAAGCCATTACTACATTCTTAGGGAAGAAGTCCTGCTTACTAAGAAGATATTTAATAGTAGCAACCTCTGATTCTGGCTCACTACCATAGCTCATAGCTGTCATATTGTCGAAGGTATTAGCAACAGCCAGGATTTTTCCTCCATCCATCAGTTTAACATTACCTTCCATTGCACCTCTTTCAGCACCATCTTCTATAGTTCTTGCCTGGAAAATATATCTTTTTACATTAGGAGTCGATGAGAACATCTTCTCAATAACCTCTTCAGGCACATTTCCTCTCATAAGGGCAGCTGTAACTACATCAAGTCTTTCTTCTACCTTTAAATTCAATTTATTACACATCATGGCAGCCAAAATAGCTACATTTAATGCATGTTTAAATTTGGCATCTTCCTCGCTTCTAAGATTCTGATTAAAGTTAATCTTATTCTCCAGATGCCCATAATTTTTAATAATATTCGATACTATAATTTGGGTTTTAACCGATTTTCCCTGTGTAAGAATTTTCTCAACCTCGTCCATAAGGCTGAATACGTTAACAGTTTGAAATCTTTCAAACTCAACATCTTCAGGAGACATTGGCGGACATGGTTCTGCCGGTTCAAGAATAAAAAGACCGATTAATCCGAAATTAGAGATATTCGCAATACCAGGTGCGGTAATCTTCGAATCACGTTCAAACAAGAGTACCCCGTTCTTGTTGTAAATAGGACGTGCAAGCCTCATACCAGGCTTTAATTCGTCTATCTTTTTAAATTGCATATTTTTTCACCCCACGTTAAAAATACATTTACATAACTATTTTATACGTTATTGAATTAAAGTGCAACTAAAAATAAACTTATTAGGCTAATAAGAACTCAGAAAAAATCGTATTAGAAACATTTATGCCGTCTTTGGTTAACATAATTCTATCATTTTTGCATTGCATAAGTCCCATCGCCTTATATTTTTCTATCACATCATAGAACTGCCCTGGCATATCTTCATTGAAATATTCTCTAAACTCATTAATAGAAATTCCTTCCATCATTCTAAGGCCAAGAAACATGAATTCTTCCATCTGTTCTTCCTTAGATAGTTCCTGTCTTTCAATGCACAAATTAACATCCTGCCTATCATTTGACAATTCACTCTTTTGGTTTACATAATTTTCGTCACAGTTCTCGATATATCTTTCAATGTCAGTTTCATTCTGCCATCTTACGTTATTAACCATGGACGAGGCGCCAAGTCCAAATCCTAAATAGTTTCCTCTTTTCCAATAGACACTATTATGAATACACTCGTATCCCTTCATTGCGTAATTAGAAATTTCATATCTTTGATATCCATTTTCGCCTAATATATCAGCTGTTATTTCATACATCATGCGCTCATCATCTTCATTTGGAAGTTTCCAATTATTCATAAAATCACTGTCTTCTTCTGAAAACTTACACTCATTTTTACATTCATGTTTAATCAACATATCATAAAATGGCGTACCCTCTTCAATAATAAGACTATATGCCGAAATATGCGTGGGCTTAGGCTCTAAACCTGTCACATACTCTAAAGTTTTCCTATAATCTTCTACGCTCTGGTTAGGTAATCCACTCATCAAATCTACATTTACATTCCTAAAGTCTGTGGATAACGCCTGTTTGTAAATATTTTCAAAGTCCGCTCTTGTATGTATTCTTCCAAGCACTCTAAGTTCTTCATCTATTGAAGACTGAAGTCCTATACTGATTCTGTTGATACCCGCATCCTTAAAGCACTTAAGTTTTTTCGAATCCACAGTGCCCGGATTACATTCAATAGAAATTTCAGCATTTTCTTGAAGTGTATATTTGTCCCGGATAACATTCATGATACTAAGAATATCTTCACCATCTAATATACTTGGAGTTCCACCGCCGAAGAATATGCTTATAACCTCATAGTTCTGATATTCCAAAGAACGTAAACTAATCTCTTTAATTAAAGCCGCAATATAACGAGTCCGGACCTTATCATCAAAAGGCCCGGACAAAAAATCACAATATAAGCATTTTCTTACACAAAAAGGAATATGTATATAAAGACTAATCTTCATCCAGTTTAAGTACTGACATAAACGCCTGCTGCGGAATTTCAACATTGCCAAACTGGCGCATACGTTTCTTTCCTTCCTTCTGCTTCTCAAGAAGCTTCTTTTTTCGGGTAATATCGCCACCATAACACTTGGCAAGTACGTCTTTTCTTAATGCCTTAATTGTTTCTCTGGCAATAACCTTACCACCAACAGCAGCCTGAATAGGAATTTCGAAAAGATGTCTTGGAATCTCATCCTTAAGCTTCTCACACATCTTCCTTCCACGCTCATACGCCCCATCCTTGTGTACAATGAACGAAAGTGCATCCACTTCTTCCTTATTGATTAATATATCAAGCTTAACAAGCTCTGACTTCTCATATCCTTTAAGTTCATAGTCAAAGGATGCATAACCTCTGGACTTTGACTTAAGCGCATCGAAGAAATCATAGATAATCTCATTTAATGGAAGCTCATACTTAAGCTGTGCACGGCTCTGCTCAATATACTCCATGCCAAGATAGCGACCTCTTCTTTGCTGACAAAGCTCCATGATTGGTCCTATGAATTCAGTTGTGACCATAATTTCAGCACTTACTATTGGCTCCTCCATGTAATCTATCTGCGATGGATCTGGAAGATTAGATGGATTAGTAAGTTCTATCATCTCACCATCAGTCTTATAAATTTTATAGATAACACCTGGTGCTGTGGTTACTAAATCAAGATTATACTCACGCTCTAGTCTCTCCTGAATGATTTCAAGATGAAGAAGTCCTAAGAATCCACATCTAAAACCAAAACCAAGGGCAATTGAAGTCTCTGGCTCATAGGACAGGGAAGCATCATTTAGCTGAAGCTTCTCGAGAGCATCCCTTAAATCCGGATATTTCGCACCATCCGCTGGATACATTCCGCAATATACCATTGACTGAACCTTCTTATATCCCGGAAGTGCTTCATCACAAGGATTGTTATTATCCGTAACAGTGTCACCCACTGCTGTATCTCTTACGTTCTTGATAGAAGCTGTAATATAACCAACCATTCCGGCTGATAATTCATCACAAGGTATGAACTGTCCTGCACCAAAGGTTCCTACTTCAACAACATCACATACTGCTCCTGTGGCAATCATCTTAATAGTAGTTCCCTTTTTGACCTTGCCATCAAAAATACGGCAGAATACAATTACGCCCTTGTAAGAATCGTATAATGAGTCAAAAATGAGTGCCTTTAAAGGTTTATTAGCGTCTCCAGTTGGTGCTGGAACTCTTTTAACAATTGCTTCTAATACTTCATCTATTCCAATTCCATTCTTGGCAGAAATAAGTGGTGCATCCTGAGCCTCAAGCCCTATTACATCCTCGATTTCATCCTTTACTCTCTGAGGTTCTGCCGATGGAAGATCTATCTTATTAATAACTGGGAAAACTTCCAAGTCATGATCAAGTGCCAAATATACATTAGCAAGAGTCTGCGCTTCAATTCCCTGCGCGGCATCTACCACTAAAATAGCACCATCACATGCTGCAAGCGATCTTGATACTTCGTAGTTGAAGTCAACGTGGCCAGGTGTATCAATCAGGTTAAAGATATATTCCTCACCATCATTAGCCTTGTATACAGTTCTTACAGTCTGAGCCTTAATAGTTATTCCACGCTCTCGCTCTAAATCCATATTATCAAGGACCTGTGCCTGCATTTCTCTGGCAGTTAAAAGTCCTGTTTTTTCAATTATTCTGTCAGCAAGTGTACTCTTGCCATGATCAATATGAGCAACTATACAGAAGTTGCGGATTTTTGACTGATCAATAGAAGACATATCTCTTTCTCCTGTTAAAAAAAGACCAATCCACATGACGGTATGGATTGGTCTATACTTTCAAAACTAATTGGCCTAAATTAAGCCATCTTATTAACAGCAACAGAAAGACGTGATACCTTTCTAGCAGCTGTATTCTTATGATAAACGCCCTTAGAACATGCCTTATCGATAAGCTTTGTTGCATTAACCAATGCTTCAGCTGCAGCGTTCTTATCGCCAGCTTCAATAGCAACTCTTACCTTCTTAACAGCTGTCTTAACACCTGTCTTGATGGCCTTGTTCTTTTCAGCATTTCTTTCAGAAACTAAAATTCTCTTCTTTGCAGATTTGATGTTTGCCATGTCATTCACCTCCTATAGAAATATTTCATCTATGTTTCATTAAATCCGGAGACACGGTTCGTTTAATGTAAACACACAAAAAGTATTTTAACCACCAGAGTCCTCATTGTCAAGGCACTTTTTAATGTTTTCGCATATTTAAGCGCTAAAAATGTGCTTTTAACCAATTTACATTTTTAATTACCAAGACATTTTAATATATCCATAGAATTAACAGCAGCGAAATCACCCTCATCATTCCCTGCAAGTATCATTCCAAGAAGCTGCCCTTTAGTATCAAAAATTGGTGCCCCACTCATTCCTTCGTCAACCTTCATTCTTCCATACATCATCTGTTTGTCAAATTCGTACATGAATTCATCATAGGATATGACATCTCCTTTGATAACTTTGTCACCACTAAAAGATATACATTTTGTAGCATTTTGGTTAACATAACTCACAGGAGTGATTTTCTCTATGGTATCAGATGAAACCTCATCTATCGGAACACTGATAAACTCCACATCATAATGTTCATCCGCTCCGAAGCGTTGCCCAAATGCCCGTGTTCCATCAACAAATTCGATATATCCATCTTCGTCCCAGTCAGAAGAAACATGGTGAGCGGTTGCCACAACAATTTCTGAATCACTTACCTCAAGAATAACGCCTCTTCCATATCCGCCCTTGGTGCAAACATATACACACGAAGATTTGCACCTTTCATATATCCTTGACCGTTCAAAAAGATATGTAGCAAAAATAAAAACCATGGCTATCACTAAAAGCGTCATGGTTCCCTGTATAATTATTCTTTTGTTCTTCCTACTTATTCTATTCTCTTTTTTCAACTTATTTACGCAGTTTCTGTGTTTAGATACGATATTTAAATAATAATTGAGTGGAGCACTAAGCCGGGTTCTGTCTTGAGTGATCATCTATCTAGGACTACCGTCACCAGCAGCCTCAAGCAACCTACCTGGAACTTGGCGGGCAGCCTCAACGTTCCTGCTTGGTCTTGCTTCGGATGGAGTTTACATTCGCCGCAGACTGTTACCAGCTGCGCGGTGGTCTCTTACACCGCCTTTTCACCCTTACCCAACTACCTACCACGAGGGTAGACGCAAAAAGCGTATCGGGCGGTAATTTTCTGTTGCACTTGTCATGGGGTCACCCCCTCCAGACGTTATCTGGCATCCTGCCCTGTGAAGCCCGGACTTTCCTCTCGTGCTATGCACCAGCGATCACTTTGCTCCACTCAATATTTAGTTTACATAATTCACATCGATAAAATTCATTTCGTCGCAGTTAACCTATTTGCGCGACGTGCGGTTTACATAATTATACATTGAAATAACTTCCGCCTACGAATTCTCTGCAGATTGAATTGTTAGGAACATTATCAACTTCTATCGTCAGGAAATACTCAAGAAACTTAAGCATTCTCTGAGCTTCGAAATATTCCGGCTCACCTGGCTTAATATTGTATAATAATGGCTCTGCATATGGTTTGATCGCACCAATTTCATATATCAGAGCTGAATTAAACATTACATCCGCAGATTCCTGGAATGGGAAGATGTTCTTCTCCTCTCCCTTTCTTACTGATGGCCACATCTGAATAGTTCTTTTCGCACTAGCACCTCTGGTTCTGGCATCCCTTATCATACGTCTTAACATTCTGGCGTCTGTTGTAGGGATTCTATTGTGATCATCTACATTAAGTGTTGTTAATGCGCTTATGAAAATCTTAAATTTGCTCTCGTCTGGAAGCTCAATGGATGTTTTAGGATTAAGTCCGTGAATACCCTCAATTACGAGAATATCCTCTGCTCCTAGCTTCATATGACGACCCTTTTCTTCTCTTCTACCAGTCTTAAAATTGAATATAGGCAATTCAACGTCTTCTCCTGCTAAAAGTCCCTTCATATCTTCGTTGAACTTATCTGTATCGATAGCTTCAATACATTCAAAATCATAATCACCATTTTCATCTAATGGAGTATCTTCTCTATTAACAAAATAATCATCCATAGCAATAGGATGAGGAACCATTCCATAGGTTCTAAGCTGAATTGAAAGCCTGTGAGAGAAGGAAGTCTTTCCTGAAGAAGATGGACCTGCAATTAAGATGAACTTAACATTTCCTCTTTCAACAATCTCTCTGGCAATTTCGCTGATTCTTCTTTCCTGAAGAGCTTCTGCAACCAAAATCATATCGTTAATTGAGCCATCGCAAACCTTGTCATTAAGATCTCCAACATTCTCAATTCCCATCATTTCGCCCCAGTCATTAGCTCTTTTCATAGTATCAAAAAGCTTCTCTCTAGGTTCGAAATATTCAATCTTAGAAGGATTTTTCCTGTTAGGAATAAGGAGCATCACGCCCTCTTCATACTGCATAACATCATAATATTTAACATATCCTGTGCTAGGAAGCATGTATCCATAATAATAATCATGGTAATCTTCAATATTATAGACATTAACACTTGAAGTTCTTCTATATCCGAACAGCTTAACCTTAGCGTTCATTCCACAGTCTTTAAACAGCTTAATAGCCTCATCCTTAGGATATGACTTTTTACCTATTGGAAGATCGGCGTCAATTATTTCCTGCATGCGGTTTCTGACAGCCTCAGTTTCTTCCTGGCTTATGATTTTCTCTGGATCGAAGAACTTAACTTCAACATAATAGCCTTCACCGATTGCATATTCTACCTGAACCCTTTTTAAGACATCTCTTCCGAATACATCATACATAGATTTTATTAAAATCATAGTTGCTGTTCTAACATATGCCTTATGTCCTATAGAATCCTTTAAAGTTACGAACTTAATAGTCGCATCTTTAGTAACTGATTTGCTCAGTTCTCTAATCTTATCGTTTTCGATAACAAGTGCAATTAAATTATCATATTCATCCTGATAATCCTTTACAACCTCTTCGAACGAGGTTCCAACTGCATATTCTTTTTCCACCCCATTAATATTAAGTTTCGCCATAAATACCTCCTTCTTGACTTACCCCATTAAGTCAAAAGCTTCGTTTATTAACTCCAATTCCTGGTTTATTTCTTTAATTCTATTTTCAATTCGTATCCTCGCACCATTTTCAGTACTTACTTTATTTAGTGACTTACCATTATCATCACCAGAAACACTCTCTATTTGCGTGTTGAGTTTACATAACAATTCATTATGTTTACTTCTCTCGTACTCAAGATATTCTCTAAGCACCGGATGCTTTTTTTCTATAAGCCTCGGGCCGAACATTTCATGTACTCTTTCAAGCGCATCTTTGAATCCAGCCATTTTCTGGCATTTCATGATTACATAATACTTCCCGTCCTCGAATACCATATCCTCATCAACTATATTAAAACCATTCTCGTACAAATATATACGTGTATCCTCAATCTCAGACTGTGGAGAGAGAATAAGGTTATTAAATGATTTCGTAAGTGTCATGTCATATGAAAGAATACTGTTAATTAATGGTCCGCCCATTCCGGCTATAATTAATGTATCGGCCTCATTTTCATTATACTTCATAAGACCATCTGAAAGCCGGGTTTTAATCTTATCCTCAAGGCCATTACTTTTAATATTGGCTAATGCACGTTCCAACGGACCTTCATTTATATCCATTGCAAGAGCACTTGGAGAAATGCCATTTTTAACAAGATATATACTCACATATCCATGGTCACAGCCAACATCTGCAACCCTTTGCCCTGCATCAACCATACCGGCCACAGCCTTCATTCTGTTAGAAAGTTGTATATCTTTGGCCATTAATCAAGATAATCCTTAAGTTTACGTGAACGGCTAGGGTGGCGAAGCTTTCTTAATGCCTTAGCCTCAATCTGTCTTATTCTTTCACGAGTTACGCCGAATTCTCCACCTACCTCTTCAAGTGTACGCGCCCTTCCATCATCAAGGCCGAATCTTAATCTTAATACCTTCTGTTCACGCTCTGTCAATGTACCAAGAACCTCGATTAACTGCTCCTTAAGTAATGTGAATGCAGCCGCATCAGCAGGTACAGGAACATTATCATCCTGGATGAAATCACCAAGATGGGAATCTTCCTCTTCACCAATAGGTGTTTCCAAAGATACAGGCTCCTGGCTAATTTTTAAGATTTCACGAACTCTTTCAACTGGAAGATCCATTTCCTTTGCTATTTCTTCCGGAAGAGGCTCACGACCTAATTCCTGAAGAAGCTGACGAGATACTCTGATTAACTTATTAATAGTTTCAACCATATGAACAGGAATTCTGATTGTTCTTGCCTGGTCAGCAATAGCACGTGTTATTGCCTGTCTGATCCACCATGTAGCATATGTTGAGAACTTGTATCCCTTGGTATAATCAAACTTTTCAACAGCCTTTATAAGACCAAGATTTCCCTCCTGGATAAGATCTAAGAAAAGCATTCCACGACCAACATATCTTTTAGCAATGGAAACAACAAGTCTTAAGTTAGCCTCTGCGAGCTTTTTCTTAGCCTCTTCACCAAGCTCTATTGCTTCCTTTGCTTCAGCTATCTTCGCTTCAAGCTCTGTCTGTTCTTTCTTTTTCTTGCAGTTGGCTAATGCTTCTTCGAGTTCATCTAATTCCTCTTCTAATTCAGCGCCTCTTTCCATATTCTTAGCAAGAACGATTTCCTCGTCTGCTGAAAGAAGTGGAACCTTTCCGATTTCCTTAAGATACATTCTTACAGGGTCTTCGATACTGATACCCTCTGGGACTGAAAGGTCAATGTTCTCAACATCAACCTCATCCTCTTCTGTAAGGATGATTTCTTCTTCATCATCATCAATATCTTCTGTCATTCTAAGTACATCAATACCATTCTGATCAAGAAATTCGATTACCTTGTCGAACTGATCATCTGGAAGACATAAATCAGCGAAGTAAGCTACAACCTCATTGTAATCAACAATTTTCTTCTTCTTGGCAATCTTTAATATGCCCTTTAACTTTTCATTAAACTTCTCCATTGTTGCTTCATCAAGTGGAGTAGGCTCATCTGACAGATCATCTGGAATATCTGGAATTTCCTCTGTAATTTCCACTGAATCCTCATCAAAATCATCAATGATTTCTGGCATATCATCTAATGCCTCTCTCATTTCAACCTTTATTTCTTCTTTTTTCTTACGTGCCATTTATGTTTCCTCCATCGAAATATGAATTTTATTAATTTCTTCTAATGCTTTCTTTCCCTGAATTACCTGGTTAAGCGCTGTAACGTCTGACCCTAGTTTACTACTAAAATAATCATATGAACTTTTCTTGAGCGCATACAGTATGTCATGAAAAGCCTTTTCCTTTTCCTGTAAGCCTTCTAGATCTCCAACTTTGGTATTGAAAATTTCAGCAACCTTCCGCTGATCCTCCTCATCCGAGAACTGGCTTATTATCGCCGCCGGATTAAGCTTTGCTTCCTCAAGACCGTCAAACACCATCTTCGCAACCTTCTGATAGATTTCTTCAGTGAAATCTTCTACAGTAACATATTTCTTTATCTTCGGATAAAGATATGGTTCTTCAATTAGCCACGTCAAAAACATTCGCTGTGGCTTAAGCGCATTGTCGACCGAATTGTTTTTCTTTGTTGCTGTACTCTTAGGCCGGTAGGCCGGTTCAACATTACCACTTTGAGCCGCTATCTTAAGCACCAGTTTTCGAAGGTTTTCATAGCCTATCGAGTATTTAGATGCAACAGCTTCTATATAATTATCCCTTTCAACATCTTCAGTAAATTCGCATAACTTCTTAGCTATTTCCCGATGAAAAGATGTTTTGGATTCAGGATCGTCAAGATTATATTTTTCACTCATTATTCGAAGTTCGAAGAAAAAGCTGTTCTCTGCATTCTTAATTCGCTCCTCGAAAGCTTCAGTACCAAGGTTTTTAATGAATTCATCAGGATCTTTATACGGTTTAAGGTTCAGCACCTTTCCAGTAAGACCTACTTCTTTTAATATTTTTATTGCTCTTAGTGCAGCGTTTGTTCCTGCACCATCTGAATCATATGCAAGAATTACTTCTTTCGCATATCTATGAAGAAGATTCGCCTGTCCTGTTGTAAACGCAGTTCCAAGAGAAGCCACAGCACAGTTGAAACCTGCCTGATGCATGGCTATTACATCCATATAACCTTCACACAGAATAATATATTCACGCCTTGATGATCTTGCGAAATTAAGACCATACAAGTTTCTACTCTTATCAAATATCTTGGTTTCCGGAGAATTTAAATACTTGGGCTTGGCATCTCCCATAACTCTTCCACCGAAACCAATTACCCTATGATTTACATCCTGAATCGGAAACATTACACGGTTCCAGAACTTGTCATGGAAACCATATTTCTCATCATGAGTTGCAAGACCAGACTCTATAATAATCGAATCATCATACCCTTTGCTCTTTAGGTACTTAACTAAATCATCTGAAGTCACATTAGAGTAACCAAGTCCGAAATTCTTCATCGTCTCATCAGAAAGCTTTCGTTCCTTAAAATACTCTAATCCCTTCGCCCCCTGCGGTGCTCTTAACTGGTAATAAAAATACTTCGCAGCCTCTTTATTGACCTCTAAAAGAAGATTTCGTAAAGATTCCTTCTTCTTAGCTTCTTCTGAATACTCAATTTTCGGAAGTTCAACTCCAGCCCTTTCGGCAAGCATCTGAATAGCTTCCTGGAATGAGTAATTCTCATAATTCATCACGAACGTGAAGACATTACCTCCTGCTCCACATCCGAAGCAATAATACATTTGCTTGGACGAAGAAACCGAAAATGATGGAGATTTCTCATTATGAAAAGGACAAAGTCCGAAATGACTTCCGCCTTTTTTTTGAAGTTTCACGTACCGCCCAACGACATCAACTATATCGTTCTTAGAGCGTACCTCTTCTACGATTTCATCTGGATAATACATTTATTCTCGTTTCTGATATTATGTCAACCCAACACTTGCATTATCGGGTTTTTAGAACTTTGTTGCTTACATGTCTGATTTTATGTTAACCATGCCATGACTTTGGAATATAAATTTCTTCATATTTAGCTATAGCAAATCTGTCCGTCATGGCTGCGATATAATCACATACCACCTTTTCTTCCGGCTCCCCTATATCAATTAAAGTTCTAAGATCTTCTGGCAAAAGTTCCAGGTGATGCCTAAAATATGTAAAAAGCGTCTGGATAAGCATTTCCGCCTTTGACTCTTCGGCCTTGGCATCAGGATTAGTATATACATGCTCGAACATGAACTTTCTTAAATCCTTCATTGCTTTGGCAACCGGCTCTGACATCATGATATCGTTCCTGTCATAACTTGTTGTTACGATATCATGAATGAAAGTATCTAATCTTTCACCTAATGAATATCCAATAACATCACAGATTTCTTTAGGTATATCTTTTTCCGTTAAAATACCACCGCGAATGGCATCATCCATATCATGATGAATGTAGGCAATCTTATCTGAGAATCGAACTATCTTTCCCTCAAGTGTTGAAGGATTTCCTTCTGTTTGATGATTCAAAATACCATCTCGCACTTCCATAGTAAGATTGAGCCCCTGTCCGCCTTTTTCAAGAAGATCAACTGTTCTAACTGACTGTTTGGCATGATCGAAGCCACCTCTATATACCGCATTAAGAGCTCTCTCTCCTGCATGGCCAAATGGCGTATGACCAAGATCATGGCCAAGAGCTATGGCTTCTACTAAATCCTCATTCATTCTAAGGGCCTTTGCTATGGTTCTGGCATTCTGTGAAACCTCGAGAGTATGAGTAAGTCTTGTTCTATAATGATCTCCTTCCGGAGTCAAAAATACCTGTGTCTTATCCTTAAGTCTTCTAAATGACTTAGAATGTAGGATTCTGTCTCTATCTCGCTGAAAAACAGGTCTTATGTCACACTGCTCTTCGTCCTTTAGTCTGCCTAAAGAATCTGCTGAATGCATGGCATATCGACTTAAATTAATTCTTTCAAGTTGTTCAAGATTTTCACGAATAGTCATATGTTTGTCCTCAAAAAAACGCCCTATTGACATTATTCTGTCCAAAGGGCGTTTTTCCTTTTTTATTTTTCAAATTTTTTATTCACCTTGGCTCGTTTTCAAGTGACCATTTTCTTTATAAGTCTAATTTCCCATTTTCTCATTTAGGCGAACCAGTTCAAGCTTCTTACTCCGACTCATCTTTTTTATTTCAATTTCACGCTGCAGAGCTTTTCGTTTGCTAGGAAACTCTTCCTGATAAACTATTTCAACAGGAGGATGTGATCTAGTATATTTGGCACCCTTTCCAGATTGATGTTTATTAAATCGTAATTTAATATCATTAGTGCTACCGGTATATAACGAACCATCCTCACACATTAAAATATACACATAATATGGTTCTTGAGGTGCGAGTACATCCTTAACTGCATTTAAAACAACCTTCTTATTCGCTGCCCATTTTGGCTCAACGAGAAGCTTCTTAGGAGGGTCCCCCGTCAGTCTGTGAACTACCATATTTTCTGGAAGCAGGTCAATACATGCCTTAAGGGCTTTTGTATATTCATCCAAAGTTGGAAGTTTAAATGAATTCTTTTCATATTCTATAGCTAAATCCGTATTTTTTAACACATGCAAAAGCTGTAGTTTTATCCCTTTACTTCCAAGCTCAACTACATGCTGAACTGTTCTTTTCATATCATCTATAGTTTCATTCGGGAGGAATAATATCACATGCGTTATCGTATGAATTCCTATTTCATTCAGCCTCTTTATCGCCTCATCATATACTTTCGTATCATATCCTCGGCGTATATAATCAACTGATTCTTTCCGGGTTGTCTGAAGCCCCAGCTCTACCCATACAGGCTTGATTGAATTTAGTTCTTTTAGAAGTTCATAAATTTCTTCTGTCAGGCAGTCTGGCCTCGTAGCTATAGATAATACAGCCACATCCTTCCGATTTATTGTCGTGAGATATATATTTCTTAATCTATCAACATCCCCATCAGGTACATACGTATTGGAAAAAGACTGAAAGTATGCTATATATTTGTCTCCATGGTATTTTCTGGAGAGTTTCTCCTTTTCTTTTTCTATTGCTTCTTCATCATTATAAGGTACAGAAAAATCTCCTGAGCCCCCCTCTGAGCAGAATATACAGCCTCTCTTTCCTAACTTTCCATCTCTGTTAGGGCATGTAAATCCGGCATTCATGCTAATTTTGTACAACTTTTGTCCATATTCTGTTTGGCAAAATTCGTTAGTGGTTTTCATATAAGTCTAAAAATATAAATCATTTAGCAAAAAGGTAATTTGTAATTGCATCCTGAAAACTATGATAGTATGGTTTTTCAATATATGCACAGTGGGCTGCTCCATCTATTATTTCTCTCTTAGATCCTTCAGGTAATTCCTTATACATTTCATCAATAAGTTCATAATTAAGGTATGGATCAGCATCCCCATATATAAGTAATGTGGGAACTGTTATTTTAGACATATCAATAAGTTTAACAGATGTGTCCACACATATATCTCTTCTTGGTCCATTCGGGCTACCTTTTCCATCATATTTCCAGCAGCTCGAACAAAAGTATTCTACAATCTCTGGCTCAACTATCGTTTCATCTATCTCTCCGTTGCTGTTAGTCTGAAAATCACCAGCAGCATTTTCCCACGAATTCTCATGATAATCTGTTTCCACACTGCTTGCACCAATTCCGCTGACAATTGGAGCATATAGTATAAGTTTATTAACCTTTTCAGGATGATTTGCAACAAATCTTGAGGTTGTTATAGTTCCCCAGCTCCACCCCAACACATCTATTTTTTCAGCACCTGTAATATTACATATATCATTTACAGCGTAATTAATATTATCTGCCGCATAATCTGAGTCAACAATGAAACCATCATCAGGCTTATCCGACTGACCATATCCTGCAATATCTAATCGCCATACTGTATAACCTTTATCAGCCAGAAAACGAACAAGACTATAATCCTTATAATTAATGTCAAACTCATGTGAAGAGTAAGTCAGACCATGTATTAATATAATATTCTTTTCACCAAAATCTGACTTGTATGTACTGTCCATATGCAAATTCAAATCTTGGTATGAAACCTCATAATTCTCAAAGTTGTAATTGCTATTATCCTTACCAGTATTACCACAGCCAGTAATACATAGTAGCAATAAACATGCCATTACTATTCTGCAAACATTAAATGTATGTGTGATTCTTTTCGTAATCAATTTTTTGTCATTCATAATCATCATAATTTTAATACTGTCCTTGTAATATGTATTTATATACCCATCAATTACTAAGTTGATTTCACTCATCTCCGTGTCAAAGGGACACTCCTTGTGACAAAAGAACCGTCCCCAACAAAAAAAACCTCTGATTTCTCAGAGGTTTCGTGCGGAAGATGGGACTTGAACCCACACGCAAGCAATATGCACAAGATCCTTAGTCTTGCTCGTCTGCCAGTTCCGACACTTCCGCGTGCTTGATTATATTATCACCGCTTTAGCATATAGTCAAGAACTGTTTTTTACTTTTTTAATAAAACTTACAGGTTCAAATATTGAACCTTTGCTCATTGATGTTTAGAAAAAAAGCGAGTACATATGCACTCGCTTCGTAAAAGCAACAAAAAATTGCCTTAACGGCTTTTTCTGATATAATAATATCGTTATTTGCATAATCAAAATATATCAATTACGCATATTTTTATAAATATATCACTTTGAGGTGCGATATTATGACAAAAGAAAACGATATTATTACAAAGCGAAATGACCGTTCTCAGGTTATGAACTATAATAATCCACTTTTTTATTGTTTCGCTGACAAACATTTCTATTCCCCAGAGCAGTCATACACTATTTCCGAGCACTGGCATGAAGATATGGAATTCATGTATATAATAGAAGGAAGCCTTGAATATTCAGTTAATGGCGAAAATATTCATCTGAATGCAGGAGAAGGAATTTTCGTGAACACAAGGCGAATCCATGCTAATTATTCGCCAAAAGGGGAATACTGTGTATTTTTGTGCATAATAGTTCACCCATCCTACCTTAGTGTCTCTAATTATGTTGAGCAAAAATTCATAGCACCTATGACTGATGCTTCAGCATTTGATTATCTTCTTCTTTCCAAGGATGACTGGACTGGAGAAATAATAGATATTCTTTATAGTCTATTCGAATACGGAGAGCAGGACACACTTGAGCTTGAAATTTTGGAATCGTGTTTTAAGATTATGCGTCTTATGTACCATAACATCGATTTAACCAAAATCAAAAAAACTGCTTCCAATATGCATGTTAACACCTTCAAGGAAATGATGATGTACATCCAGAATCACTATATGGAAAAGGTTGCACTCGAAGAAATCGCTGCCGCTGGAAATGTTGGCAAGACTCTATGCACTAAAATCTTCAAGCATTTCGTACAGAGCACTCCAACTGAATACCTCATTAAATACAGAATAACGAAAAGTCTTGAGCTTCTGACTGGAACAGAAATGAGCATTACAGATATTGCATATGCAACCGGTTTCACCAGTGCAAGCCATTTCACCAAGACATTCCGTGAGCAGCTTGGATACACTCCTAATAAATACCGCAATTCTAACCTCATTTATGACAAATTCAAATTCCACAAGGTTAGTACCCTGTAGTATTTATTAATTATTATATTTTTTGATTATGTATGATATAATTTTAACAATCTAAACCGTTCTATTGCAGGTTCAGTATATTAATTTAGAAGGGGATAATAATATGGGCATATTGGACAAATATATAGACAATCCTATTCTTTTAAAAGCTATTGAAGTACTTATTGTAATAGCTGTATGTGTACTTCTAAATATAATCGTTAATATTGTCTTTAAAAAAATCAGCAAACGAAAAGATGCTATCAATATTAAATTCTTTAAAAGCCTTTTACGTGTAGTTATATTTGCGGTATGCATATATCAGATTCTTACTCTGTTTAGCTTCACTAAGGATATCAGTAAAACTCTCATGCAAAGTAGTGCCCTTTTGCTTGCCATTGCTACATTTGCTGCTCAACACGCTTTAGGCAACGTCATTAGTGGATTATTCCTTTCGGCATCCAAACCATATGAAATCAATGACAAGGTAAAGGTTGTTAGTGGCGGGACCATTCTTGCTGAAGGTAATGTAGCTGATATTTCTATAAGACATACTATTATAAGAACATACGATGGTCAGTCGTGCATCATTCCTAACAGTATTATGGACTCTTCTGTCATTGTTAACACTAATTACACTAAGGATGTTGGTAACTTCCTGGAGGTTGAAATATCTTACGACTCAGATGTCGAGCTGGCATCACACCTTTTGAAAGATATAATTGTTAAACATCCTAAAACTCTTAATACTGAAGAAAAAACGAATGTATTCCTTAAGGAGATTGCATCAAGCGGCCTTATTCTCAAGGCTACTGTCTGGTCACCTACAGTTGATGACAGTTTTATGGCCTGTAGTGATATAAGAAAAGAAGTATTAAAGGTATTTAAAGCTCATAATATTGAAATCCCTTATGACATTATTACAATTAAAACCACTGAATAAATTTTCTGAAACTATATTGTTAAGATGAATAAAACGCATCTTCTAACCTAAAATATCTTAAGGACAAAGATACACACTATGATTACAAGAGAAATTACTACAATAGATGAACTATTAATATTCGTTAATGAATTATCCAAGCAACACGGTCTTGATCTATGGTATAGAGGCGAAGAGAATTCTGAGCTTTCATTAATACCATCTATTCAAAGAAGTCAAAAAAGAATCGATGTAGAACGTTTCATAACTAACGACTTCTATATTAAAGCTAAACAGATAATGGATAATCCACCCGAAAAGCATAATTATGCAGACTGGGTTGCCATCATGCAGCATTATGGTCTTCCAACCAGAATGCTTGACTGGAGCCGCTCTCCTCTCATTGCATCATTCTTCGCAACTGAAACGTACAAGGAAAATCCAGAGCTCGATGCTTCCGTATGGGTACTTTCACCTATTAACTTAAACGAAATGGAAGGCTTCGGAAGATGTATCTACCCTAACGATGCTGATACAACTCAGGAAATGCTTCTTCCTGCCTTTAAACATAACCATCACAACCATGAGCTTGATGACAAAATTTTGGCCTGCGCCTCTACCAACAATAATCTTAGAATGTACTCGCAGCAGTCCAATTTCACAGTTCATAACTCATTAAGACGCTTAGAGGATATCTGTGATGAAAATACTCTTTATAAAATTATTATTCCTAGAGATGCTAAAAAATTCTTTATTAAATCTCTCAGGGTTTTTGGTATTACGGAAGGTTCAATTTACCCGGACCTTGAGCACATTTCCAAGGATTTAAGACATTCCTACGAGATTTAACGGCATAAACAAGAATGTCGCACAAATATATAACGAGGAGCATGGCATGAAAATAGTACTCAAAAATTTAACCAAGAAATTTCCTAACAGAAACAAAAAAGCTGGTGGAGACGTAATCGCAGTTAATAACTTTGATTTCGAGATTCCAGACGGTACACTTGTTGGATTATTAGGTCCTTCCGGATGTGGAAAATCAACTACACTTAATCTCATAAGTGGATTAGAAACGCCAACAGAGGGCTCAATATTCTTCGGCGAGGATGATGTAACCAAGCTTCCACCTGAAAACCGTGGTGTTGGTCTCGTTTTCCAAAGCTATGCCTTATATCCACATCTGACAGTTTTTAAAAACATCCAGTTCCCATTAGAAAACCTTCGTGGAAGTGAAAAATTAACCAAGGAGGAAATGGAAAAGCGAGTTAACGAAGCAGCAAAACTTGTTCAGATTGATATGCTTCTTGAGAGAAAACCATCAGAATTATCCGGAGGACAGCAGCAAAGAGTTGCTATAGCCAGAGCACTGGTCAAGATGCCAAGGGTTCTTTTATTAGATGAGCCATTGTCTAATCTTGACGCAAGATTAAGACTTCAGACTCGTGAAGAAATAAGAAGAATCCAAAAAGAAACAAACATAACAACTGTTTTTGTTACTCATGATCAGGACGAAGCCATGAGTATTTCAGATATCATAGTAGTAATGAAGGATGGAATGGTACAACAGATTGGCAAACCTCAGGAAGTATATGACAATCCAGTTAATCTGTTCGTTGCAAAGTTCTTAGGAACTCCTCCTATTAATGTTTTCGAGGGCGAGGTAAAGGAAAACAAGCTGTTTATCAACAATGAAGCTGTTCTTGATATTAAGAATGTTGACAACCGTAAGGTTTTCGTTGCTATAAGACCTGAAGGCTTCATCCCTTCTTCTTCAGGAGCATTAACATGTAACCTTGGGCGTCTAGAGGTCATGGGACGAGATGTCAGCATCGTATCTACTCATCCATCTTCTCTTAACGATACTATAAGATCAATCGTTAACTCGGAATCAATCGTTAGCGAGAACCTTAAAGAGGTTAAGTTCGATCTTAAACCTAATAAGGTATATATCTTTGACCATGATACAGAAGAAAGAATCATTTTCGAGGTATAAGCATGACTAAGAATAACAAAAAAGCCTATTTATATTTAATACCGGCCTTTCTTTTCTTAGGAGCATTCATGATATATCCTCTCATCGATGTATTCATATATTCCTTCGAAGAAGGATATAACTTCGCTTCTGGAACATCATTTGGTATCGGTTCATACAATTATTCATATGTGATGCATGATCAGTATTTTTTGCAGGCTCTTAAGAACACCTTCATACTGGTTATTATTACAGTACCTATTTCAACCGGACTTGCACTACTTATTTCAGTTCTGTTAAGTTCTATTAAGCCATTAAAGGATTTATTCCAGACAGTTTATTTCCTGCCTTACGTAACTAATACATTGGCAGTTGGTCTGGTTTTCATGATTTTGTTTAAGAAAACTGCTTACTCTGATGGATTAATCAACCTTTTGATCAATTTTTTCGGTGGTGAAAGTGTTGATTTCATTGATGGACCTTACTGGGCGAAAATGCTGGTAATGTGCATCTACACAATCTGGATAGTTATGCCGTTTAAAATACTGATTTTAACTTCAGCTCTAGCTTCTGTTAATCCAGTTTATTACAAAGCTGCCAAGGTTGATGGTACAAGTCGATTCAGAATTTTTTATAAAATAACACTCCCTATGATATCTCCAATGATTTTTTACTTAATAATCACTGGCTTCATAGGCGCCTTTAAAGCATATTCAGATGAAGTTGCACTGTTCGGTACAGATCTTAATGCAGCTGGCATGAATACTATTGTAGGATATGTTTACGACATGCTGTATGGAAACTCCGGTGGATATCCATCATATGCTTCAGGAGCTGCAATTATACTATTCGCAATTGTACTGACTATAACAGTAATCAATCTTTTAGTATCAAGGAAAAATACAACTTATTAAATGAGGATTTAATATGTCTAATCAATTATCATTCGAAAAAATAGAAAAAGGAGCCCGTAGAAAGAATAATATTAGAAATACCGTAATTTACGTTTCACTTATTCTATGGGCAATCATTGTGCTGTTTCCGTTTTACTGGATGCTGTTAACATCCCTAAAAAGCTACAGTACCTATAATTCGGAATATATTCCAAAGTTTTTTACTCTCTCACCTACTTTAGAGAACTATTTTGATGCATTCACTACTGTTTCATTAGGACAATATCTTTGGAATACATTAATTTTCACTATTATTACTACTGCTATTATGCTTGTTGTAATTACACTGGCTGCTTTTGCTTTCGCAAGACTTGAGTTCAAGGGACGAAACCTCATATTCACGCTTTTCTTAGCTCTTATGATGATTCCTAACGAACTCGTTGTTATTACTAATTTTGCAACCATTACTTCTTTAAATATGCGAAACACCTTCACAGGTCTTATATTGCCGTCAGTTACTTCTGTCTTCTACATCTACTTATTAAAAGAAAACTTTCAGGGTGTTTCTGATGACCTGTATTATGCGGCAAAAGTAGATGGCACTACGGATCTTCGCTATCTTCTTAAAGTACTTATACCTATCTGCAAACCCACTTTGATAACAATAGTTATTCTAAAAGTGATTGAATGTTGGAACTCATATGTCTGGCCAAGACTTATAACAGACGATTCCAACTATTTCCTCGTATCTAATGGTATTCAGGAAATTAGAGAAAACGGCTTTGGACGTGAAAATATACCTGCCATGATGGCTGCCGTTGTAGTTATTTCACTTCCACTTATCATTCTGTTTTTAGCATTTCATAAGAAGATTATGGCAGGTGTTGCCAGAGGAGGTTCTAAGGGCTAATGAGACGAAAAATTCTTACTACAATCTTCGCATCAATTACATCTATCATGCTTCTTTGTGGATGTCACGGAGGAACATCAATATCTAATTTTGATATTCCTGAAGAATTCGATACCTCGAATCACTATGAAATAACCTTCTGGGCCAAGAATGATACTAATATTGCTCAGACCAATATATATAAGAAGGCTATCTCGGATTTCGAGAAAATATATCCGAATGTTACTGTAAACATGCGATTATATACTGACTACGGACGTATATATAACGATGTTATTACCAACATTTCAACCAATACTACTCCTAATGTATGTATAACATATCCTGATCATATAGCTACATATATGACAGGTTCCAATGTCATGTTCTCACTCGATGAGATTATTGATAATCCTAAATATGGTTTAGGAGGAAGTAATATTTTATTTGATGCACCTTCTAAGGATGAGATAATTCCAAAATACCTAGAAGAATGTAAGCTTCAGGACAGCTACTATGCTCTTCCATATATGCGTTCCACCGAAGCCTTGTATATCAACAAAACATTACTCAACAATCTTGGTTACGATATTCCCGATGAAATCACATGGGATTATATATTCGAGGTCTCAGAAAAGGCTCTCGAAAAGAATTCAGACGGAACATATAAGGTTAATAATCAGAATGTTCTCATTCCATTCATCTATAAATCAACTGACAACATGATGATTTCAATGCTTCGACAGCTTGACGCACCTTTTTCTGATTCAGAAGGAAATATATATGCATTCAACGATGAAACTAAGAAAATTCTTTCTATGATTGCTCCACACGCAGGGTCTGGTGCATTTTCAACTTTCCAGATCAGTAGTTATCCCGGTAACTATATTAATGCCAATCAATGTATCTTTGCCATTGATTCAACTGCTGGCGCTACATGGATAGGATCTGATGCACCATTATCAGATCTCCACGATGGAGACATAGAAGAGTCTGAAACTGCCGTAAGACCAATACCTCAGTTTGATGCTAATAATCCTAAAATGATTTCACAGGGACCTTCGCTTTGTATTTTCAATAAAAGTAATCCACAGGAGGTTCTTGCAAGCTGGTTATTCGCTCAATATTTATTAACGAATGACATTCAAATAGGCTATGCAAAAACAGAGGGTTATGTTCCTGTAACCAGCAAGGCTCAGTCTGATCCTGCTTACATTGATTATCTTTCACGAGGTGGTGAAGATAATAACGAACACTACATAGTTAAAATAGATGCAACTAAAATGCTTCTTAATAATATAGACAATACATTCGTTACAGCTGTATTCAATGGATCAGCATCTTTAAGAAGTGCAGCAGGTCAGATGATTGAGAATGTAGCTAAAGCGAAGAAGCGTAAGCAAACCGTAGATGATGCATTTTTAAATAAAACCTTTAAAGATGTTAAGGACTTATATCATTTAAATGAAGTACACGGATTAGGTAAGGCCAAGCATGATTTGGGACCTCTTCCAGGCCCATCAGTTGCACTAATTACAATTCTTATTGTTGCCTGGATTTTAATCATTCTTTATGTATTATATGAAAAGAAGAAAACAAAAAAGTAATATTTTAATAATATAGTTTAGGAACTTTAACCTAATTTATTGATTTATTTTTGGTAATAATATATAATTCATCATTGGTAAGTTAATATTCACATTACGTGAATAGTTTATTCATAATAAGGAGGAGATAATTATGAAAAAGGCTTTAGTATTAAGCTTAGCTGCTGCTATGCTTCTTGGCTTAACAGCATGTGGTGGCAAGGACAATGCCGCTAAAAAGAGTGAAGGAGTTATGACATACGCTGAGTATGAGGCTGCTGCACTTGATTCAGAAGTTACTGTAGAGACATATGTACAGAACAAGCAGGGATGGTGGGAAGATAAGGCTACTCTCTATACTCAGGACGAGGAAGGTGCTTACTTCATCTACAACATGCCTATTTCTCAGGAAGATTATGACAAGCTCGTTCCTGGAACAAAGATTAAAGTCAAGGGTTATAAGACTGAATGGTCTGGTGAAATCGAAATCGCAGATGCAACTTTCGAAGTTGAAGAAGGTTCATTCATTGCTACAGCAGAAGACGTTACTGCTAAGTTAGGTTCCGAGGATCTTATTAAGAGCCAGAACAAGTTCGTATCTTTCAAGGATTTAACAGTTGTTGCAAGACAGGATGCTAACGGAAACGATGTTGCATTCCAGTACAACTGGGATGGTTCTGGTGAGCCTGGTTCAGACCTTTACTTCGATGTAGAGTCTAACGGCCAGACATATACATTCACAGTTGAGTCTTACTTAACAGGTAAGGATACAGACGTATACAAGGCAATCGAAGGCATCAACATTGGTGACAAGATTGATTGCGAAGGATTCCTTTACTGGTACAACGGTGTTAACCCACACATCACTAACGTAACTGTTAAGTAATTAATTAGTAGTTAGTAAATAAAATCAAAAAATAAACTCCTGGATGAAATTCATCCAGGAGTTTTTATTATAATTATAATATAGCTCTATCATATCACAATCAGTTTGATATCTGTATTATGTAAACTAATTAAAGCTGATAACCTCTTCTTTTGGCTTTGTAGCGTTTTCAACACTAATAGCCTTTAATACAGGACCCTCACCCTGATATTCTACGAAATATTCCTTTGCAACTTTTGCAGTTACCTTGACCCATTGTTTGTCTTTAAGCTTATCTGCGTCTTCATACTCGCATGCGAAGCCTATAAATGCCATATCATCAGCGCAACAGGTCATAGCCATTCTTCCAGGAATGAAATAGCCCTTAGGGAATTCTTCTGGTACTAAAACCATAGCAGTGAAACATATTGTCTTTCCAACATATCTGTCTAAATTATCAAGACTATCTATATACCAGATTCCATATCCATTATTATCAAGCTCAATTACTGGCGCATTAAGGTCAAATGGAAGGTCATCCTCGAATATGGTATTAATCTCTCCATCCTTTCCCTCAAATATTATATCAGCAGACTGATTAACTGCCTTAATATTACGCTTGAAGCCTGGTAATTCATCTACTACATCATCACAACGATTAAATATTATCATCTCTGATTTTCTAATCATTTCAGCAAGAAGCGAACGCATATTAGAATAATACGTAACGAACGTTGAAGCATCTATAGTGGTTATCTGCTGCTCTATCTGCCATACAGAAGGAAGCTTCATATCTTTATAATTCCATACTCCGTTCCACTCTATTATTATTCGCTCAGGCTTATAGGTGTACTCAAGGCTCATCAGTTTATCTACATTGAAATCCTCTTCGTCTTCTATAACTACCATATCTGTTGCAGTTTTTACTAGAAGATTTGGATCATATTCAACCTCACCCTCTTCGCACACAATAAGTAAAGTTCTACCTTTAGTCTTAAAATATGGCTGTCCAAGTGTGTAATTGATGAATTCTGTTTTACCACTTTCTAAAAAACCATTAATCATAAATACTGGTTTCATAACTTTTTCTCTTCTTCCGAACATTTTTGTTATTCCTATTTTAATTTATAGTCTATATCTTAACTTATTTGGCAAATAATTTACTGATATTATCTTCCTTAATTTCTGAACCTATTACACAGAACTTTCCTGTTACATCAGCTTTTCCGTCTCTTATGTTAGATTCACCCGGAACATAATCGAAGTATATCCATCCACCATCTGTGTTAGGAACCATTCCCTTAGCTCTGAGAACAAAACCGTATTCTTTTTCATTCTCCAATGCTTCTAATATAGCCTTTATCTCATCCATTGTGTATGCATTAGGTGTCTCTAAGCCCCAGCTTGTAAACACTTCATCAGCGTGATGGTGATCATGATCATGGCATCCGCAGGTACATCCTTCACCATGGTCGTGGTGATGGTGCTCATGTTCCTCGTGATCATGACATCCGCAGGTACAATCTTCACCATGGTCGTGATGATGCTCGTGATCATGGTCATGATGGTGGTGCTCATGCTCTTCATGGTGATGCATTACCTCTTCTAAAAGTTCCTTTTCGAGGTCTTTTGCACCTTCTATTGTAGATAATATATCTTTGCCATCTAAATCATCCCAGGCTGTTGTAACGATTGTAGCCTTAGAATTATGCTCACGAATGAGTTCGATAGCCTTATCAAGCTTCTCCTTTGACACATTCTGAGTACGACTGAGAACAATAGTACCAGCGTGCTCAATCTGATTAACGAAAAACTCTCCAAAATTCTTAATATATAGCTTTGCTTTAGATGCATCAACTACAGCAACCGCAGAGTTTAATATAACTTCTTTTCCATCAATGACATCCGAAACAGCCTTCATAACATCACTAAGCTTACCTACACCTGAAGGTTCTATCAATATTCTGTCTGGATTATATTTAGTAAGTACTTCCTTAAGTGCCGTTCCGAAATCTCCAACCAAAGAACAACAGATACATCCTGAATTCATCTCAGTAATTTCTATTCCCGCGTCCTTTAAGAAGCCTCCGTCAATACCTATTTCACCAAACTCATTCTCTATAAGAACTACCTGTTCAGAACTCATTCCTTCCTTCAAAAGTTTCTTGATAAGCGTAGTCTTTCCAGCGCCTAAAAAGCCTGAATAAATATCTATCTTTGTCATCCTACTAATCCTCACCTTTCTTAACTAATTAGCGAATTAAACATAAGAACTAATTCTTAGCATCCTTATGATTTCCACTTAAGTAGTATAATGCTAAGCCTACAACTAAAGAACCTCCAATAATATTTCCAATAGTAACCGGAATCAGGTTCTGAATACACATATTCTGAACATTAAGCATATCGAGCTTGTCAGCTGTAAGTCCGTATTCATTCATAGCAACTTCTACATATGCTGGATTCATCTTAGCCATAAGTCCTGCTGGAATATAATACATATTGGCAACACAGTGCTCATAACCACCTGTAACGAATAACATAATAACAAAGAATGAAGCTAAAATCTTTCCTGCAACATCCTTAGCAGCCAAAGCCATAAGAACAGCTGCACATACTAAAATATTACAAAGGATACCTGATGAAATGCCTTTTTCAGGAGAAAGAACGGCCTTTCCTAAAGCAACCTTAATAGTATATGCTCCTAGCTTTCCGCCCGAATAATCAAGCTGACCACTCAAATATACTAAAAGAGCCAATAACACAGAACCTATCATATTTCCGAAATACACTAAAAGAAGAAAACCAGCGAATTTCTTTCCTGTAATCTCCTTCTTAGGAAGCGCTACTGCCATTAAACAGTCTCCTGTGAATAACTCAGCTCCTAAAAGAACAACCATCATAAGACCTACTGGGAATACGACTGCTGCTGTAAGTCTCGCTAATCCAACATTAGCGATATCATGAGCGGCAACACTTGATGAAGCTGCCCCCATTGCTATCATCATTCCTGCGAGAATCGCCTTACCAATAATAGTTCCTGTCGACATTTTCGCCTTATTTCTAGTTCCTGCAATATATGCATCAATTATTTCTTTTGGTGTTAAAAACATAATCCTATATACCCTTTCATATTAATTATTAAATACAATCCACCCTTAATTATACTACATTCTGTCAATATAATTACATAGTATTTGAGCTCTATTCTGCATAACATTTAGGCTCTTTTATACTTTAGTTAAGACTCTACAATTCTTTTGGTAATGTATGCTGAATCTTCTTATAAACATATGGTATAGTAAGTCCCTGGACGATTGTAGTAAACACAATAATACTAAACGTTACTATCAATAGATAATTATATATATTCTCTGGGATGAACGAGTTCGTGCTGATTGCCAGTGCCAGGCAAAGACCGCCTTTTAACCCACTCCAGGTAAGAAGTACCGAAAGGTTCTTATTCGAATAATGTCCAGGGTTATTTCTAACCATCACACTTGAAACGAAAACACCAACAAACCTTGATAATATATTGAATATTACTACTGCAACGATAATCAAAATTGTATATGCCACATTCACTACATAAACAAATGATATTCCAATCATCACATACAGAATGTAGTTCATCAGTGTATCAACAATTTTCCAAAAATCATCATACCAGTCACATCGATCAATATTCGGGTTTTCTTCTATATATTTGTCATGCATGGAAGAAAAATATATGCCACAAATAACGGACGCTATAACGCCTGAGAACTCGAAATGCTCACAAATTGTATAGCAAAGAATAACCGCTATTAGCGAAATCATAATATGCTTAATCGGATCTTTAGTGAGTTTTAACACCTTAAAGAAAATAATCGATACCAAAAAACCAACAACTAGAGCGCCTATAATTTCCTTAGCCATAACCTGAATGAAATTTCCTGCCTTGGAATTAGTATAAAGAGATTTTAAGAATACAAATATTGCCACTCCAACACCATCATTAAACAATGACTCACCTGCTATCGTAGTAACAAGATCATCAGACATTCCAAGTTTACATAATATACCAGTTGCTGCTATCGGATCAGTTGGCGAAACAATCGAGCCTAATAAAAAACACAATGTGAAATTAATATCCAGACCGATTAAGTAAGCCAAACCGTAGAACATCGCTCCGAATAATGCAGATGACAGAAATGTGGCAATGAAAGCAAGCAGTGTTATTGGCTTGAAATTCTTAATGAGACTGTTTAATTTAACCTCACTGGCACCCGAAAAGAGCATGAAGCATAACAATACTTCAAGCAAGAACCTGTCGATTCTAAAGGTGTTAATTGTTGTCATAACCTGTGGTGTGAAACCAATAACATCATATTTGTCGAGAACAGAAAGTATTATTCCAAGAATAAGTGAAACGCATAGAATAATTATTTCATTGGGCCTTTTTAGTGTCTTCTCATTCACCATAGTAATAGCCACAATAATAAACAAAATAATCGCAAAGAATACTAAAAAATTACTCATCCTAACCCTCTAAAAAAATTAAATCTTACCTTAAAATAATACCACAAAAAGAGTGTTATCTCTATAAAAAAACGAGGCAGCTACCTGGCTGCCTCGCTGAATTTAATTCTATTCGTCTAATTCATATTCAGTAAAGAATTAATGGAAGAATGATACCTGCTCAGATAACTTATCTGCAAGTGTCTTAAGTTCTTCACTGTTACTGCTGATATCAATAACAGACTTAGAAATAGAGTTGATGCTTGCTGTTGACTGCTCTGTACTAGCTGCGCTTTCTTCTGAAACAGCAGAAAGATCAGATACATTAGAATTAATTGTATTCTTAACAACTGATAATGCGTCAACCTTTGACGAAATAGCCTTGATAGACTCTAACGAACTGTCAACCTGTCCTGAAAGTACTTCGAACTTAGCATTAGTTTCATTGATGCAGTCTCTCTGTTCAGCAATGATTCCCTTGATTTCCTGTGCTCTGTCAACACTCTTCTGTGAAATCTCTGTAATTCTCTTAACAATATTCTGAATTGTATTAGCAGATTCAGATGACTGAGTAGCAAGATTACTAATCTCGCTGGCAACAACTGCGAATCCTCTACCAGCCTCTCCAGCTCTTGCTGCTTCTATGCTGGCATTTAATGAAAGGAGGTTAGTCTGACTTGCAATGCTTAAGATCAAATCTACAGCCTGATCAATCTCACCTACACGGTCATTAGTTTCAACGATAATGTTAGCAATTTCGTTAGCTTCAGATGTACTCTTCTCTGACGCCTGAAGAGCTGTCTGCATGTATTCTTTAGCTTCATCATTAGCCTTCTGAATTTCAAGTGAAGCATTAGAAAGGTTAGTAACCTCTTCTGTGATATCATCACAGCACTGTGACATAGTATCAACTTCACCAGCAAGCTGAGCACAGCTTTCGGCAATACTCATACTTCCCTGTGCAAGCTCATCAACTGCTGAGTTAACCTGTTCACAGCTATCAGCACTTAACGAAGCCATATCAGCAACTGTAAATGCTGAACCATTTACTATCTCTGACGTATTCTTAACATTTCCAATAATATCAACCAGATTAGTCTGAAGTGTCTTGGTAGCGTCAACAAGATGCTTAATTTCGTAAATACCTGATTTAATATCAGTATCTGCTGTAAGGCTACCTTCTGAAGTTTCGAACATAGCCTTTGAAACCTTAACAAGCGGATTAGCAATCATTCTTGAAAGAACAACAGCAAGAATACCAAAACCGATGAATAATACAATTACAATTATGATTGCGATAGATGTTACAGCACGGCATCCAGAAAGAACATCATCTTCATCTGCAGTTAATACAGCAACATAGTTCTCATTAACACCTACATAATATGCTGCATATTTCAAAACACCCTTATATTTATATTCAACACATTCAGGAGAAGGATGCTCACCTGCCTGCATCTTAGCAACAAGTCCAGTAACAACTTCATTCTCTACTGGATTACCAATCTTAGACTCATCTGGATGGAAAATCATAACGCCATCTTTGTCTACGAAATATGTGTATGCTGTACTAAGGTTAAGGCTGGATACATCTGTATACATCTCAGCAATATTCTTAACATAAGCACCTGCACCTACATAACCGATTGGAGTCTCACCATCATATACAGGCGCATACAAAGATATAATCAATTCGCCTGACGCAGGAGAAGTAATAATACCTGTATCAAATACACCATCAGACGAAAGCATTGAATTTCTTAATGATTCAAGCGCATCACCCTCTCGCATTACTCTGCCGATAACTGGCTCTGCTGGATGAGTTAATACCTTTGAATTCCAGTCTGCAATATATATTCCTTCCCATCCATCTAAAGATCCGAAGAAATCAAGTGTAAACTGCTGAGCTTCCGCTGCAAGTTTAGCATCATTAGGATTCTTCAGGAATTCTGTAACTATTGGAGACTTGGTAAACGTTAATACCGTCTCTTCAGTACTTGAAAAATAATGATCAAATCCTGTTCCAGTTCCTTCAATCAGTGCTAACATAGAATTACTTGTTGCACCCTTAACTTCATCGCTACTCTTATTTACTAAAAGAATGCTAATGATTAAGCTGGCAACAATCATTGGCACCAAAGCAAACATAAGTAGCAAGACGTTCATACTGAACTTACTCTTATTACCCTTTTTCTTCATTTATTTTATATCCTTTCCGAAAATTTTTTCCATGTAAAGATAAGCCCCTCACATACATATAATTATAATCGTTTAGTGTAAAAAAACAAGTTTCAATTACTTCAATTTTTTAAATTAAGCTATTAGAAATCATATAAGTCGTATAAGTTTACAGTTTTCAATTCCTGTACTCCAAAAGTCTTTCAATGGAATATTTTTAACCCTGCATATTATGCTAAGATTCATAGCCCCATGGCCTACGATAAGTATGTCTTTGCCCTCTGATAAAAGTGGCTCTACTACTTCCTTAAGGAATTCGCCTGTCCTTTTAAACAAATCCTCGAAGCTTTCTGCGCCTTCAAACGGTTCTTTATACTCTTCTGGTCTTTGAAAAATTATGTTAACCGGGCAGTCTGACATCCCAAAGCTGTCTTCGACCCCTTCGTATATCCCAAAGCACATTTCCTTCAGTCTGTCATCTTCTATTATTGGGACTTTTCTTCCATCCAGTAATATTTCGGCAGTCTCTTTTGCTCGAATTAGAGGAGATGAAAAACATATATCAAAGTTAATATCTTTGTACTTAATAGAAGCTTCACGTGCCATGGAACGTCCTTCTTCATTAAGCGGAATATCAGTTCGCCCCTGAAGCTTATGCTTTTCATTCCAGTCTGTTTTTCCATGTCGCATTATGTATAGCATATATTTTCACCTTAGCTTCTTCGATATTTCTTTCTAATAGAAAGTACACAGATAACAAGTACAATAGGAAATCCGATTCCAGCAAGAACTCCTGTTTTTAAATCATCCCCAGCGTTTTGAGAAACCATTCCCACTATAGCTGGACCTGCTGCCCCTCCTAAATCTCCTGCGAGTGCCAAGAGTGCAAACATTGCAGTACCACCCTTAGGAAGAATCCTTGACGAAATACTAATCGAACCAGGCCACATTATACCTACTGTGAATCCGCACATCGCACATCCTATAAGACCAAGAATTGGAATTGAGGCAAGTCCAGCAATCAAATAGCATATAAGACACATTATTCCAGAGCCTGCCATAAATACTGTAAGGTCAACCTTTTCGCCATATTTTCCATAGAAAACCCTGCTTATACCCATGCAAACAGCAAAACCGAGAGGTCCTGCAAGGTCTCCAACAGTCTTAGAAACATTAAGTGCTGACTCTGCAAATGCTGATGCCCATTGTGCCATAGCTATTTCTGAAGAGCCTGCACATACCATAAGTATAATAAAAAGCCAAAACAGTCCTGTTTTAAACAGTTCCTTCATAGACATACTATCGCCATCTTCAACGAGCTGTTCGATAGGACATACCGCAAAGTTGTATATATTATATAAAGGAATAATTGCCCAAATAATAGCAAGAATCTTCCAGTTCTCAATTCCAAATACGGAAAAGAATATTGTTGAGCCAAGTATTACCCCTACAGATCCCCAGCAATAAAAGGAATGAAGAAGACTCATCGCTCCTTCCTTATTCTCAAAAGGACAGGCCTCGATAATAGGACTTACCAGTACTTCTGTAAGACCACTTCCTATTGCATAAATGATGACACATATGATTATTCCGCTAAACGGTGTTGGTGTAAGCGACGGAATAAATGCTAATCCCAATAAACCAAGACCAGATGTCACCTCGGCAGCTACGACGCAGGTTCTATATCCAATCATATCCGCAATCTTCGTGCATACCAGATCAACTAATAATTGTGTTATGAAAAACACTGTAGATATAAGCGCCAGTGCTCCAAATGATATTCCATAACTTGTATGAAATGTCAGGAACAAAAGTGGTGCAAAATTAGCACATATAGCCTGTGTTACGAAACCTAAATAGCAGGCAAGCACTGTTTTTTTGTACTTATCCTTTGTATTAATTTCTGTATTAGAATTTAATTCAGCACTCATTACAGCAAAATATATTTGAGTATGAACAATACCGCCAGTACATACATAAGCGGTGTTATCTTCTTAGTATTTTTCGCAAAAATATTGATGACTACATATGAAATAATTCCTATAGCAATTCCTTCTGAAATACTATAAGTAAGTGGCATTGCAATAAGACAAAGATATGCAGGAACGGCTTCCTTAATATCTTTAAAATCAATATCAACAACTGCACTAATCATCAAAAATCCAACGAATATAAGTGCTGGAGCTGTAGCAAATCCCGGAATAGTTGTAAATACCGGCGCCAGGAAAATAGATAGTAAGAACAATCCACCTGTAACTACGGAAGAAAGACCTGTTCTTCCGCCTTCGGATACACCTGAAGAGCTTTCAACAAAAGTTGTTGTTGTTGATGTTCCAAGAATTGCACCTGCTGATGTAGCTATTGCATCAGCCAAAAGAGCTTCCTTGATTCTAGGAAGTTTTCCATCCTTATCAAGCATATTGGCTTTGTTCGCAACACCTATAAGTGTTCCCAATGTATCAAACATATCTACGAACAGGAAAGAAAACATAACGATAATGAAATCAATAACATTAAATGATATTTTAGAAAAATCAAAGCACTGTCCAAAGGTTAAGCCTATTGCACCAAGGTCAAAGCTTGACCATGATGGAATAAGTGAATAAAATCCACTTTCTACATTAACCTCATATATACCGATAAGCTGACATATAATACCTAAAACCCAGGTCGATATTATTCCAATCAGCATAGCTCCCTTAACCTTTTTTACATATAAAACAGCGATGATAATAAGTCCTACAATTGCCAAAATCGCGCCTATTCCTACTGTGCTGAAGTTCTCTCTAAAATTAACAAGTGTAACTAAGGTTGCGCCATCATCTACTACAATTTTCGCATTTTGCAATCCTATAAATGCACAGAATAGTCCAATACCAACAGATACACCCTTCTTAAGTGACATTGGTATTGCATTGAATATTGCCTCTCTTACATTAGTTACTGATAAAAGGATGAAAACCAGACCCTCTACGAAAACAGCAAATAATGCGAACTGCCAGGAATATCCCATCGAACCGCAAATTGTATAAGCAAAATATGCATTAAGACCAAGTCCCGGGGCCAGTGCAAACGGATAATTGGCCAGTAATGCCATAACCAGACAGCCTATAAATGACGCCAGTGCTGTAGCCATCAATATAGCGTTAGGATCCATTCCTGCTGCCGAAAGAATCGACGGGTTAACTGCAAGAATATATGCCATAGTCATAAATGTTGTAAGTCCTGCAATTACTTCCGTACGAACTGTTGTCCCATTCTCTTTTAATTTAAAAAAACGTTCCATACTCCCTCCTTAATCATCCATAAACATACATTAGTATGATTATTTTAGCAAAATCTAAAATACATTCAATATATTTCATCCGTTATCATTGCATTAATGCATATTTTTAAGTAAAATTACATTGTGTGCGTGTCTAAATGAATAAGGACACCGCCAAATGGGAAAAACTACAAAAAAAGGAGAAACTAAATATGAAATTTGGTTATTTCGATGACTCCAAAAGAGAGTACGTCATCACAACTCCAAGAACTCCATATCCATGGATTAACTATCTTGGAACACAGGGATTCTTTTCATTAATTTCTAACACAGCAGGTGGATATTCTTTCTACAAGGATGCCCGTCTTCGTAGAATCACAAGATATCGTTATAACAATGTTCCTATCGATATGGGTGGCCGTTATTTCTATATCAACGATAACGGAACTATCTGGAATCCAGGATGGTCTCCTGTTAAGACAGAACTTGATTCTTATGAATGCCGTCACGGTATGGGTTACACTGTAATTACAGGTAAGAAAAACGATTTAAAGGCTGAAGTTACATTCTTCGTTCCTCAGGATTATGATGGAGAAGTTCAGCAGGTAGTTCTTACTAATGAAGGTTCTTCAAGCAAGGAGTTTTCTCTCTTCTCATTTGCTGAATGGTGTTTATGGGATGCTCAGGATGATTCAAACAACTTCCAGCGTAACTTCTCTACAGGACGTGTAGAGGTTGATGGATCTGTTATTTACCATAAGACAGAATACAGAGATCGTCGTAATCACTACGCATTCTACTCTGTTAACGATACTATTGATGGTTATGATACTGACAGAGATGAATTCATCGGATTATATAACGGCTTCGGTGATCCACAGGCAGTAGTTGCTAACAAAGCTAACGATTCTTTCGCTGATGGATGGGCACCAATCGCTTCACATTATAAAAAGATTACATTAGCTCCAGGTGAAACTAAGACATTAGTATTCGTTCTCGGATATGTTGAAATGCCTCAGGATCAGAAATTTGAAGCTGATGGAAAGACAATTAATAAAGTAAAAGCTAAGGCTATGATTGAAAAGTTCAACACTCCTGAAAAATTCGCTCAGGGCATGGCTGAACTTAAGGCTTACTGGGATAAGTTACTTGGCATCTTAAATGTTGATACTCCAGATGACAAGGTTAACCGTATGGTTAATATCTGGAACCAGTATCAGTGTATGGTTACATTTAACCTCTCTCGTTCTGCTTCATACTTCGAATCTGGTATCGGACGTGGAATGGGATTCAGAGATTCTAACCAGGATGTACTTGGATTCGTTCATCAGATTCCTGACAGAGCTAAGGAGCGTATCATTGATATCGCATCTACTCAGTTCCCTGATGGTGGATGTTATCACCAGTATCAGCCACTTACCAAGAAAGGTAATGCTGACATCGGTGGAGACTTCTCTGATGATCCATTATGGTTAATCCTTTCAGTTTCTGCTTACATTAAGGAAACTGGTGACTGGTCTATCTTAGATGAGATGGTTCCATATGATAATGATATGTCTATTGCCAAGCCAATGTTAGATCACTTAGATGTATCTTTCTACCACATTGTTAACAACTTAGGTCCTCACGGACTTCCACTTGCAATGAGAGCTGACTGGAATGACTGTATCAACCTTTCATGCTTCTCTGATACACCTGGTGAAAGCTTCCAGACTTACACTAACCCTAAGTTCGCTGCAGAAGGCGGATATTCAAAGGTTGCTGAGTCTGTTATGGTTGCTACATTATTCACATACACAGGTCCTAACTATGTATCTATCTTAAAGCACTTAGGAAAGGATGCTGAAGCCGCTAAAGCCCAGAAGGCTATTGATGACATGAAGAAAGCTATCATGGAATCAGCATGGGATGGCGATTGGTTCTTAAGAGCATACGATGCTAATGGCGAAAAGATGGGTTCTAAGGAATGTGAAGAAGGTCAGATCTTCATCGAACCACAGGGCTTCGCTATCATGTCTGATATTGATGAGGAAGCAACTAAGAAGACATTAGCTGCTATCGATGAAAGACTTAATACTCAGCATGGTTTAGTATTAAATAACCCAGCATTCTCAAAGTACTATGTTCAGTACGGCGAAATTTCAACATATCCAGGCGGATACAAAGAAAACGCTGGAATCTTTACTCATAACAATGCATGGATCATCTGTGCTGCAGCTTATGCTGGAGAAGGTGATCAGGCATTTAAGTATTATTCAGAAATCGCTCCTG
>JAKSHY010000021.1 GCA_024399135.1 Lachnospiraceae bacterium
AAAGCCACTATGCCACAGCCTTGGCAGGCCGTCGCGCAGCGACTTAGTTCAATTGTAATTTTTTCGCACTAACTTAATACGATTTAGAAAGAGTTTCTTCTATATTTATAATGCACATCCTTAGGGGTGTGCATTATTAAATTGTATCAATTTCAGTGTGGTAGGGGATGAGGACCAGGGAATATATGTATTTAAAGAGATATTCAACTTTTGAATACCAATCTTTAGTTGTATTTCTAGAATAATGATTAGCATTAATTATTATTCTGTAGCAAAATAAAGTTTATTTATGCGGTGCCGCTCCAAAGGATGTAATCCTACAGGCTGCTATCGCCAATAAATAGGCATCATAAAAGTGAAATATACTTTGGCATTAATTATTAAATTAAAGAGTCCTTATCATTACTTTGGTAGTGATAAGGTTTTTTTTAGCAGAATGAAGATATGTTATTGGCGATATTTGACGAGAGTATTTATTGATGATATTATCAAACCACGACATGCGTGGAAATGTATGCGCTCGATATATTAAAATTATAATGAAATATTTGCACGAAAGGATATATATGGCTGATAACGAAAAGAATATAAGACAAAAAGAATGCTTAAAAAAATTACGTCATGATATAGGCTATAATCAACGAGAAATTTCTGAAAAACTAGGGATACCACTTCGCACTTGGGAAGATTGGGAATCTGGAAGAAGAGCGATGCCAGAATATCAACTTAGAATGATGGTGTATTATGTCAAGTTAACATTTAGTTATAAAAAAGATGGCTTTCATAGTGTTAATATCATACGAGATGAAAAAGGTAATGCAATTGTTGTAATAAATGATATTAGATTTAAGGACAGACAAAACATAGATTGGTATGCTGTAGAGGAGTATCTCTACGAGTATGTTGGAGAAAATGTTGAAATATTGGAAACGGCCGATATAGTATATATTGGTAATGATTTTCCAAAAGAAGTGAAAGGATCAGAAGATACCAGGAGACTAAAAGGAACAAATGCAAAAGCCAAAGCAAATGCAACTACTGAAACGATAGGTCTTTTGCAATATGCTACTAATAAACGGTGGCAGGAGAATTTTAAGTCAAAACATGGGACAGATGCTAAATATGGTTGGTATCGATTTACTTCCAGGTTTGCATTGCCAGTATATTCAACAGAAGGAATGCTTGAAAGATATAATATATACAGAATTGAGATGCTTGTGAGACATGCTTCTGATGATAAATTGTATTTATACGATATGGTTAATACAAAAAAAGAAAAAGAAACGAATACCCCATCTCAGCAATAAGCCTTACGGTAACAAACTCGCTTCTTCTTTTACAACAATAACACTATATAACTTAAAAAGCAAGAAAAATGCTAGACTTTATAAGCTAGATGTACTGACTTCGATGAATTTCATTTAAAATAACACACTATGGTCAGCTTCGAGAGTGGGATGAACGCAGGGAGCAAGACTGGGATAAAAAATTGAATCTTGTGAATGTTTGTCTTTGCTAATCTCTACAGATAATGAGATTTATGGTGCATGGAAAAAAGTAAGAAACTAAGAAAAGTTCAGATTGATAATAGATGTGCCAACTTAGAAATTAATGCATTTGCTGGAAAGATGTTTGAAATAATTGCAAGTTAATATTTTAGAATTTATAAAAGATGGATGCAGATTTTAGAGAATACTGTGCAGCTAAATTTAATTTTAAAGCGAAGGAGAAAATAACGTGGAGAGGAAAAACATTAGCATACTATTACCAGTAAGATGTATTGTGTTTTTGCTGGTATTTATTATTGGTTCGCAGATTGTAAATAGAGACTTAAGTGAGATTAGTAATTGGTGGTCAATTGTTGCGACAATTATCAATATTTTTACGATTGGCTTACTTTTCGGTATTGCTAAAAAAGATGACAAAACATATTGGGAGCTGATTAACTATAAAAAAGGTCAAACAAAAGTTAAGCAAGTAGTTAGCATCACTATATTAGTTGTAGTTGTTGGAATGCTAGGTATGTATCTAGCAGGATTTCTGTGTTATGGTGTTATTCCTTATGCAGCACCAATGATGATTGCTCCAATTCCTAAAACATTGGCAATTATAAATGCATTACTTTTGCCTATAACAACTGCATTTGCAGAAGATGGATTGTATTTAGGACTAGGTGTAAATGGTATTAAGAATAAATATTGTGCAATTATAATTCCAGCATTTTTCTTTGCATTTCAACATAGTTTCATACCAGTTTTGTTTGATGCAAAATACATAATATATAGATTTTTATCGTTCTTACCATTAACTATTATTTTATGTTGGTATTATTACAAAAAACGTAATCCGGTGCCAATAATGGTAGGACATGCAATTATTGATTTGGCTACAGTAATTCAAATAATAATAACATCATTTGTCCCAGGATTTTATGAAATGATGTGTGGAATGTAAATTTTGATTTCTAGTGCGAAGAGGTGATATATAAATGACACATGAAGAAAAAGCGTTATTATATTTTCAAGATAAATTTCATTGTTCGCAATCTGTGCTTGCAGCATATGCCCAAGAGCTTGGACTTACAGAAGAGCAAGCGTTGAAAATAGCATATTGCCTTAATAGTGGAATGAGAAAAGGGGAAGTATGTGGAGCTTGTTCAGGTGCATTACTTGTACTTGGATTGAAATATGGACAGTGCCAAAAAGATGACTTAGATAGCAGAACAAGAGCAAATCAGAAAACGGTTGAATTTTTAGAACAGTTTGAGAAGGAAAATGGCTCTTATATATGCAATGACCTTTTGGGTTGTGATATATCAACTGCTGAAGGTGTCCAGTATGCGATGGAGCATAATTGTTTTACAGAAGTCTGTCCTAAAATGGTAGCTTCTGCTGTGAAGATTTTAGAAGATATGGGATAATAAAAATTCCTATTGAACGTAGCAATGGTGTTTGGTTTTCTTGGTATAGAGAATCAACAGGAAAGCAGGCTAAAACATGAGAAAAACAACAAAACTGACGCTTTTTATACTGATTTCTTTTTTGCTACCTATGGCAGCTTTGTTTCTTCAAAGCAGGATTACGAATGATAACGTCAACTTGTTGCTTTTCGGTGTGCAGGCGGCATCGCCTTCGATAGCCGCGTTTGCAGTTCTCTTGTTAAGTAAAGAAGTCCGGCCGCATTTTAAGGCTATCTATCAAAAGGGACATATAACTGCTGTGATAATTATCCCGGTGCTGATAGCATCGATAACCATGCTGATCAGTAAATCAGTGTATTGTATTGTGTTTGAAAAAGCATTTTCTCTTGGAAATATATCCGTGACTAAATGGCTGATCTTACTGTGGGCGTTAGTTGCAGAAGAATTGGGATGGAGAGGATATCTTGAGCCGTTCCTTCGGGAAATGAAGATCAAGAAATGGGTCGTTCCCTGTGTAGTAGGCATTATATGGAGTCTTTGGCATTACCATTATTTTATTCAAGGCAGAATTGATGTTCCCATTCTGCTGTTTTGTGTCGGTTGTATAATCGAAAGTTATATATACAGCATATTGGTAAGTACCACAAGAAATGTGCTATCTGCAATGATCTATCATTTTTCATGGAATCTGATGTTAAATCTGTTCATGATCAGTCCTTCCGATAACGGCGGCAATATCATTCCGTACACTTTGGTGATCATATTGGAAACAGTGGGAATAATCATATATGGATTATACCGATTTCGGTACGAGGGAGAAGTGGCAAATGATACACATCCTTGGCATAAATAGTATTTTATGAAGCCCTTATCATTGTTTCGCCAGGGATAATAATGCAACTATTTTTAACATAATAAGTAATAACTGTTAAGGGATGTTGGTAGACTAATTCTTCCAACTCCCTTATATTTATGTTAAAACATATTGCAAAGGTGGTAAAAAAATGAAAAGTATAATGTTTTTTTGTATCCCTGCACATGGACATCACAATCCAACATTTCCTGTTGTGAAGGAACTTGTGAACAGGGGGGATAAAGTTAGATTTTATTCGTTTAACGAATTTAAAGAAAAAGTGGAAGCTACAGGTGCGACTTTTATTAGCTGTGATGCGTATTTAGCAGAAGTAGAGAAGGAAGTTGAAAGTGGTGAAAAAACGCTGTCTACAACTGATATGACTATTGTTGACTTGCAGACTACCGCGAAAATGAATCAGTTTCTTCAAAAAGAAGTGGAGGAGTTTAAGCCAGATGTAATAGTATCTGATTCGGTTTGCTTTTGGGGAAAATTGACAGCTAGAAAGTATAAGATTCCTATGGTGGTATCTACTACAACTTTTGCATTTAATAAACAGTCTGCTTCTTATATGAAAAATAGTTTTGCTGAAATTATGGATTTAATAAAGGGACAGAAAAGAATAAAAGCAGAGCTAAAGAATTTGGAGCAATATGGATATCGTGAAAAAAGTATTATGCCTTTAGTGCAAAACGATAATTACACAGATACGATTGTTTATGCAACGGAAAAATACCAGCCTTTTAGCAATACTTTTTCAAAGCATTATGCATTTGTAGGACCATCCATATATGCAGATTATTTACCTGAAAAAAAGAACCAGAGACCACTTGTATATATTTCACTGGGAACGGTTGTAAGCAATAAACCTGATTTCTACAAAAAATGTATAGAAGCATTAAAGGATGAAACAGTGGATGTTATTATATCCTGTGGTAAAGTTGTTGATCCGGAGAGCTTAAATGGTTTGGCTGATAATGTTAAGGTTTTTAGCAAGGTTAATCAGTTAGAGGTTTTATCTAGAGCAAATGTGTTCTTAACGCATAATGGAATGAATAGCACTTCAGAGAGCTTGTATATGGCGACCCCAATGGTACTATTTCCACAGACAAATGAGCAGAGAGCTGTGGCAAGAAGAGCGAAAGAGATGGGAGCCGGATTTGAACTAAAGGGTGAGAGTGTAACGGAAATTCATGACGCTATAATGGAAGTGATTAATAATGGCAAATACTTAGATGCGGCAATGTCATGTAGTGATGATTTTAGAAGTTCTTCAGGACCCAAAGGGGCAGCGGACTTTATTGAAACTGCACCACATCTTATGCCAGAGGAAGATAAAAAGAATATACGTCGTGAAATCATTCCTGGAGTATTACAGCTCGTGTTCTGGTGTATAATGATAGCCTTTATGTTTTCTTTCAAGGCGCTTACGGGAAGTGGCAAATGGTGGATTATAGCAATCGTGGCAAATGTTATTTTCCCATTATATAAGAAATTGATTTATAGGCTAGTATGAACGTACATGGTGCAGTTTGCTACGATAAAATTAGAAGGGGAAAGATATGTTTAAGGATAATTTAATTGAACTTAGGAAATTAAATAACATGTCTCAAGAGGATTTGGCCTCTCAGATTGGTGTTTCAAGACAAACTCTTTCAAAATATGAAACAGGTGAGTCGCTGCCAGATATTGATAAGTGCAGTGCGATAGCGAAGGTCTTTGGAATAACTGTAGATGATCTTATTAACTATGATAAAGAGGAGAATATGGGTGTCGGAGTTCCTCCTAAGGGAAAGTATATGTTCGGAATGGTGAAAGTCGGCGACAAGGGACAGATTGTAATACCAGTAAAGGCTAGAAAGATATTCAATATAAACCCGGGTGATAATCTAGTGCTTCTTGGTGATGAAAACGCAGGACTGGCAATACTTAAGGAAGAAGATTTGTTAGCTATGATGCAGCCAGCAAAATAGACGGATTTATAAAATTGACATGAAGTTGACAAACGAGAATCTTTTTGGTAGCCTATTATCGACTCTTGAGGGAGTAGTCGGCACGTAAGTGTGGTGAACCAACATACCGGTAGTTGATAGTAACGTAAATCCTGGTTCACCTTAATTGATGAGACTTGAGTATAGCCATGCTGTACTTTCGTCTATATATTAGTTTTTTAGCGGGTACAGTGATGGACCCGCTTTTTTATTTTCAAGAACATTATGAGGAGGAAAAACGATGAAATTGAAAATCAACGATGTGCACAAATTTTATGGAGAAGGGGACAGCCGTGTAGAGGTACTTCGCGGTATTGATTGTGAAATCAAGGATGGCGAAGTTTGCGTTTTGCTTGGACCTTCCGGATCAGGTAAGTCAACACTTCTTAATATCATAGGTGGAATCGAAACAGCAGACTCTGGTTGTATAGATATTGGAGATGATTGCACAGACGATATGACAGAAAAAGAACTTACTCTGTATAGAAGAAATCACTTAGGATTCGTATTTCAGTTTTATAACCTGATTCCTAATCTTACTGTAAAGGAAAATATTGAGGTATGTGCATGCCTTTCTAAGGAACCATTGGAAATCAATGATCTTTTAAAAACATTAGGATTATATGAGCATAGGGATAAGCTTCCATCGCAGCTTTCTGGTGGTCAACAGCAAAGATGTGCAATAGGAAGGGCTTTGGTTAAGAATCCATCCCTGCTTTTGTGTGATGAGCCAACTGGTGCACTTGACTATACAACTTCAAAGGAAATATTAAAACTGATTGAAGATATTAATAAGAAATATCACAATACGATTTTAATAGTAACGCATAATGATGCGATTAAGAATATGGCCAATCGAATTCTTCGTATGCGTGATGGAAAAATTGTGAAGAATTATGAAAATGAAACTCTTATACCAGCAGCGGACTTAGAGTGGTAGGAAGAGGTGACTGTATGAAGAATCCATTAAACAAAAGAGTGTTTCGAGATATTAAAGAAAACGCTGGTAAATATATTGGAATCTTTTTGATTCTGGCAAGTATTATTTTCGTTGGAAGCGCCTTCATGGTGACATTGAGCAGTGCTGATTCTTCTTTAAAAAAGCAGGAAGAAACAAAAATGGTGGAAGATGGTAGCTTTGAACTGTTTGGCAAGTTACCTAAAGAAGCTTTGGATGCTTTTTCTAAAAAAGATATATTGCTCGAAGAAAATAATTACGTAATTGATAATGAATTCATGGGCGATACTAAGGTAGTTGTCTATGATAAAAGAAATTTGATTGACCTCTATGACTTCTTCGAGGGAGAAGATGTTACTGGCGAAAATGATGTGATTTTAGATCGCCTTTTTGCTACAAATCATAAAATTGAGGTTGGAGATACAATTAAACTTAACGGTGAGGAATTTAAAGTAAGTGGCTTAGTTGCTTTTTCAGACTATACGTCACTCTTTAAATCTAATCAGGATCTTGTTATGGATGTCATGACCTTTGGCGTGGCTATGGTAAGCCATGATGGTTTCGCACGATTCGATGAAGGCCAGTGGATTCATAGATATACGTATCGTTTTAACAATAGGGAACTGACTGACCAGGAAAAAGAAGATTTGCTAAAAGACATACAGGAAATATTGCTTAAGAATGGCTGTATGCTTCAAAGCTTTTTGACTGCAGAGCATAATCAGAGTATTAACTTTTTAAAGGATGATATGGGAAAAGATGGTCCTATGATGGAGGTGTTTATCTACATCCTTTTAGCCATCATAGCTTTTGTGTTCGCAGTTTTGACAGGCAATACAATAGAGAAAGAATCGGTGGTAATAGGTACACTTCGAGCTCTTGGGTATACCAGATGGGAAATGATCTGGCATTATTTGCGCCCTACCTTGATGGTTACTTTAGTTGCGGCAGTTATTGGTAATGTGCTTGGATACACTGTAATGCTGCAACCATTTTTGAATGTATATTATTCATCATACTGTTTGCCGCCTATTGATATTGAGTTTTCTGTCAGGGCATTTTCCATTACTACAATTGCACCTCTCTTAATCATGGTGGTAATCAATGTAGCTCTTTTGTACAACAAACTGGTGCTTAATCCATTAAAGTTTTTGCGTAAGGATTTAAAGAAGGGTAAGCAAAAGAAGGTAGTGAAGCTCCCTGATTTTTCTTTTATGAATCGATTTCGTATTCGTGTAATTTTGCAGAATAAAATCTGTTATCTGATTTTGTTCGTAGGTATATATTTGTCCGGATTATTACTTATGTTCGGTGTAGGACTTGCCCCTTTGCTTGATCACTATGTTGACAGTATTGAGGAAACTCTTCCTTATGAATACCAGTACCTTTTAAAGGCACCTGTAGATAATGAAGGCGGCGAAAAGGTGAAAATGTATTCTGTAAGCACCTACAGCGATAAATATCAAAAAGATATTGAAATTACCTTAATGGGTGTTGAAAAGGAAAGTAGATTCTTCGAATTCGACGCATCCAGTAAAAAGGACAAGGCTGTAATCTCTGAACCAATGGCGAAGAAGCTTAGATTAAAAGAAGGGGACAAAGTTACATTAAAGGATGGATACCAGAATAAGGAATATACTCTTACGGTTGAGGCAATCTGTGATTATAATAGTACTCTTGCCGTTTTCATGGAGAAAGAGATATTAAACGAGCTCTTGGATGCAGATAAGGAAGATTTTAACTGTCTGCTTTCGAATGAAAAGCTAGACATCGAAGATTCTTATGTGGCAAAATATTTAACAAGAAGTGATATATTAGGTGCAACCAGCCAGCTGATGGATATGTTTGACACTATCCTAAAAGTATTTTGTATTGCTTCTGTAGTAATATACATGATTTTAATGTACATCCTAACGAAGACTGTAATCGAGAAGAATGCCATTTATATATCATTAATGAAGGTGTTCGGTTATAACAGTAAGGAAGCAGGAAAGTTGTATCTTAATGCAACAACTTACACGGTGATTTTTTCGGTTCTTATATGTTTGCCACTTCAGTATCTGGGATTCTCGGCAATGATGGATTACATTACTGGAATGATAGAAGGTTATGTGCCTTTTTATATGCCAACCTGGGTATATATATTTATCACAATAGTTGGTATAGGTGCATATTTTATCATTAATTTCTTCCATGTTAGGAAGGTTCGACGTATTCCTATGATTGATGCGTTAAAGAGCAGGGAATAGCGACTAATTGGATATCAAAGAGGAATCAATGAGCAGAAAAAAAGTAGCGTTATTTGTAAATGGATATTGTGGTGAAATTGCTTCGCAGTTTATGGGTGGATTTTGGAATAACCTTGAAGAGAATACAGTTGATGTATATTCTTTTTGTGGTTTCCCTTCCTTGGTAAAGCGTGAAGTCGAAATGTATGGTGAAATGAATATTTATCATTTACCTGATATGAAAGATTTTGACGCAGCTGTCATTATTGCGAATGGACTTGATTTTCTTGATGTTTGCGAAGATTTATATAAAAAATGTGTTGAAGCGAATATCCCATTTATTATGACAGGCTCTAAAAAAGATGAAGGCCATTTTATCATGTCAGATAATGTGGTTGGAACGAATGAATTGATCAAATATGTAGTAGAAGACCTTAAGTGCAAAGATATTGCTTTCTTAGCCGGAGGTCGAAACAACATTGATTCTGACATTAGAATGAAAGTAATAAGAGAGTATATGCGAACAAGAGGGTTGTATTTCCCAGAAACAATGGAGGAGGATGATACCAGGCTATATTATTCTAATTGGGAACATCAAGGGGCGATTGACTATATACTTAATATCATTAAAAAGGATGCTATTCCAGATATAATAATATGTGCTAATGATGAGCTGGCAATGGTTTCATGCAACGAGCTTGAGGCACATGGATATCAAGTACCTCAGGATGTGATGGTTACTGGATTTGACAACAGCTTTTTTTCTAAGATTTACTATCCATCAATATCATCTGTTGACCAGCAGTATGATAAGTTGGGCATTGAGTGTGCGAATATTATTAAGGGCATTTTCGCAGGGGATAATGAGTTAAAAGAGGTCGTGGTTCCATCAAAATTCTGCCCTAAGGAGAGTACTGGAGAACTTCCTGATAGTGATATTGAATTGCTACGTAGTAAGGTAGGAAAAGCAGAATTTACTGATAGTTCCTTTGATACGAGCTTTTCGAGGAAAGTATATGATATTGAAAGATATGTCTTGGAATCACAAAATTTCTATGAAGTTCATGATAATCTGAAAAAAGCTTACGAATTATATGAGTACTATGAAAGCGATTCTTTTCATATAGTTCTTGATGAAAGATATAGAAGAAGTATTAATGATACGTATGACTATTTTAAAGCATATGAATACTCTGAATCGTTTGATGCCGTTTATTCAAGAGAGAACGGAGTTGTTTATGAACATTCTGTAATAGACCGTCATCAGCTTGTGCCCAATATTGTTGATATGAATAAAAATAGATATTTTTTGTTTGCGCCACTTCACGAACATGGACATACATTTGGCTATATGGTTCTATGTGATAATATTTACAGAATCAATAATAAAAACGGAGTGAAAAAATATGAGGACAGTCTCTCAATAACTTTTGGAAGATTGGTCGAGACTTTAAGATTGAATGATCTTAATAAAAAATTACTAGTATTGTCACAGACTGACTCTCTTACACATGTAAAAAACAGAACGGCATATAATCAAAAAGAAACAGAGTATGATTTAAAAATAGCTAACGCTGATTCGTCATTATGTTTTTCTATAGGCGTTTTTGATATCAATAATTTGAAGAAAATTAATGATACCTATGGACATGAAAAGGGCGATTTGTATATTCAAAATTCGTGTCAATTCCTGTGTAAGGCTTATAAGCACAGTCCTGTTTACAGGATAGGTGGAGATGAATTCGCAGTAATACTTACAGGTGCCGACAAGAAAAATCAGTATGAAATACTGAACACGATGTATGATGGAATGCTTAAGTGTAATGATACGGAAGAACTTGTTGAAAGAAGAATATCCATGGCAGGTGGCATCGCTGAATATAATCCTAAGACGGATAAATGTTTCGCAGATGTATTCAAAAGAGCAGATGAAATTATGTACAATAAAAAAGCCGAGATGAAAGGCAGCGTCTAACTATATTATTGAAACCTTAATATGATTCAATTAGATTGCACTTGACGTAATAAAAAAATACATTTACTATTAAGAAAATTGAATATCAAAACCTATGAGGAAGAGGAGTAAGTCATATCCCTTATTAATAGAGAGCTGATGATGGTGGAATATCAGTAAATAATATATGACCGAATGGACTTCTGAGGGCGAACAGAAATCATGACTATGAGAGTATGAGAGACGGAGTTGAAGCTTCGAGAACAAATTCAGCATATGTAAGTATGTACTAAGAGGGTGTAGTAATACACCAAGCCGGGTGGCACCGCAGGAATATTATATCCTGTCCCAGCAGCAGTTGGGACAGGTTTTTTTTGCCTTCCCATATGTCTTAGTCAGAGAAAAAAGGAGGAAAAGGCTATGTACAAGGACATTTTAGGAAAGTTAACAAACAAGGAGAATCTTACAAAAGAGGAAGTGTATGAGATTATCAATGACATCAATGATGATAAGCTTACAGATGGTCAGATTTCTGGATTCTTAGTAGCTCTTCTCATGAAGGGAACAACATTAGAAGAAACAGCGCATATTGCTAATGCAATGCGTAGTGTTTGTGTTCCTCTTAAGCCTAATGTAACATCTGAAATGATGGATACATGTGGAACAGGCGGCGGACTTTCTACTTATAATATTTCAACAGCAACAGCTATTATCGCAGCAGCTGCAGGTATTCCAATTGCTAAGCACGGAAGCCGTTCAATATCATCTTTGTCAGGTAGTGCAGATGTACTTGAAGCACTTGGTGTTAACATCAATCTTACACCAGCTCAGGCTGAAGAATTAATTGAGAAGATTAATATAGCATTTATCTATGCACCATTGTTCCACCCTGTTATGTGTAAGGTTCTTCCACCAGAAGCAGCACTTGGAATTAAGACTATTTTCTATACAATTATTGGTCCACTGATTAACCCAGCTTTCGCACCTCGTCACCTTCTTGGTGTATATAAAGAAGAGTTATTAGATCAGGTTCCTCAGGTTGCTAAGGAGGTTGGATATACAAGAGCAATGTTCGTTCACGGAACTGACGGCCTTGATGAGATTTCTTTACTTGGCCCAACTAAGATAGTTGAACTTAAAGATGGCGAATTTAAAAAGTACGAGATTACACCTGAACAGTTTGGTATGAACAGATGTAAGCTTGAGGATATTAAGACAGGAACTCCAGATGTTAACGCAGCTACTATTAAGGGTATTTTTGATGGAACAATTGATGGTCCTAGAAAAGATGCGGTTGTTCTTAACGCAGCAGGTGCACTTGTTGTAGGAGGAAAGGCTGAAGATTTCGCTGATGGTGTTGCTAAGGTTAGAGAAATTATCGATAGCAAGGCTGCACTTAAGAAGTTAAATGAATTAATCGAATTATCAAATAGTTTTAAATAAAACGATGAGGTTTTAACGATGAGGTTTTTAGATGCCCTTAGGGAAGCTAAATGCGGAAAAAGAAATATTGTAATTCCTGATATAAAGTGTTTTTCTCCTAAAGAGGGAGATCTTATGAATGGAAGGGATCCCGTTGCTTATGCAAAATTGCTCCAGGAAGCAGGAGCTCCTGTACTTTCTGTGGTTACAGAAGAAGAGCAGTTTCATGGTTCGTTAAGCATGCTAAAAGATATAGCTTCTAGTGTAGATGTCCCTATTCTTAGAAAGGATTTTATACATACAAAAGAAGATCTTGTTGAAACTAAGGAGAACGGTGCATCAGCTATATTGCTTATGTGTAACTGTCTTGAAAGGGAAGAACTTATATATTTGTACGAAGAGGCTCTAAAAATTGGACTTGATCCTTTCGTTGAAACTCATGTTAAAGAAGATTTTGAATTAGTTAAGGCTCTAGGAGCGAAGCTGGTTGGTATTAATAATCGTGATATTACAGTACTTGAGAAGGACGATGGTGATGTTTCAAATACTGTATCTTTGGCCAGCTTCGCACCTAAAGATGCCTTTTTGGTTACAGAAAGTTCTATTAAAAACCCTAAAGAGGTTAGGACTGCCATTAATTCTGGTGCAGATGCCGCATTAGTTGGAACTGCAATTTTAAAGGCAAAATATACTAAGGCTTTTTACCAGATGATGTGTAGGAAAATCAGCCTTAAGGTATGTGGACTTATGAATGTAGAAGATGTTGAACTATGCGTAAGTCTGGGTGTTGAGAGGATAGGATGTGTAGTTGAGTATCCATTAAGTGTTCCATGGAATCTACCTATAAGTAAGGCCAAAGATATATGTGCCAGTGTTCCAGAAGGCTACACTTCATGTACTGTGGTAGGTGGAAGCAGGGAAGAAATTTTGAATATCGCGAATGAAGTAAAGCCTGGAATGGTGCAGCTTCATTATAAAGAAAGTATGGCAGATACTAAGGAAATTGCAGCGATATTAAAAAAAGAAAAGATAGGTATCATAAAATCTATTCCTGCGTCAGAAGAAGCATGTCTGGAAATGTTCGGAACAGGTGATATTGACACAATTGTCAGAATGATAAATGATAGTGAAGTAGAAGAAATTCTTATTGATCCAAGGCATGGAAGTAAGGTGGCTAATAATGATTTAAAGCTTGATACTAAGCTTGCTAATAGTGTATTGGCAATATCGAAGACTCCGGTGTGCATAGCAGGCGGGATAAACGAAAGTAATGTGTCAGATATTATTAAGATTACTTCGTGCCAGAATATAGATGTAATGAATGGTTCAGAGGATGCCCCAGGTGCTAAAAGTAGCTCAAAGATAAAGAACCTTATAGAAATAATAGATGATATTGATTGGGAATAAAGTGGTTGATTCAGATTATGAAGAAGTATATTGATTATTCAAAAGAAGTAAAGGAAGCAATTGATGCGAATAAACCAATTGTTGCTATAGAAACAGCAGGAACCTTTGAGGGATTTGATTATCCTGAAAATTTGAAGCTTGCCAAGCTTGTTACAGATAAAATACGTGAAAATGGTGCAGTTCCTGCTTATATAGGTATAGTTAATGGAAGAATAAAGGTTGGATTGGAAAAAGATGATATGGAACGTCTGGCTAATCCTGGTCGAATGCTTGTTAAGGCATCAAGACGTGACATACCAATGCTTGTTGCGAAAGAAGATGATGCGTTAACTGCAGTAGCCTCAACTATGATGATCGCTGATATGGTTGGTATAAAGGTTGTGACAGGGGGTGGAATAGGCGGAGTCCACAGAGGTGTCCAGACAAGCTTTGATATATCAGCAGACCTTAAGGAATTCGAGAAGAGTAATGTTGTAGTAGTATGTTCAGGAGCTAAGTCAATACTGGATTTGAATCTTACTATGGAGTATCTGGAAACTCATTCTGTAAGTATCGTTGGCTACAAAACACTGGAACTTCCGGCATATATGGCTACACATAGTGGAATAAAGCTTGAATATTCCTTTGATACACCAAAAGAGGTTGCTAAATATATGAATGTTAAGGAAGAACTTGGAATAAAATCAGGACTTCTTTTAGTTAACCCTATAGCAGAGGAATATTCTGTAGACTCTGACAAGATGAATATGGCTATAGATAATGCTATAGCGAAAGCGAATGAAGAGAAAATAACAGGAAAAATTATTACTAAATATATATTAACTGAAGTTGCAAAGGAAATGGGAGGGGAATCTAAAGAAGCAAGCATCCATTTAAATGTTGCTAATGCTGACTTAGCATCCAAGATTTCCAGGGAATTATAAAAGTAGGGAATACAATGTTAGAAAATCAGTATATAACTCAGATAAACCGATACCCTATGCATACACCATATGGTGCATATGGATCAGTTGAGGAAGCACTTACCTGTGACAGAAACAGCTCATCAAATGTTATGAGCTTAAATGGTATGTGGAAATTTCATCTGTATGACAGGCCTGATTTGATGGAGAACTTTTATGAAGATGGTTTTGATATGTCTTCATGGGATGAAATAGGGGTTCCATCTAACTGGGAATATCATGGATATGGAAAACCAATTTATACGAATATTATATATCCATTTAAAAGAAAAAATGGTGTGGATGATTTCGAGATTGAATCCTTTAAGGGATACTATGAGCTTAATGCACCTAAGGTTCCAAAGGACAATTTCACAGGCTGCTATCACAGAGAGTTTGACATCCCAATGTCTTATACTAAAAGACAGGTGCTGATCGATTTTGGTGGTGTTGAATCAAGCTTTTCTTTATGGATTAATGGAAAATATGTTGGATATTCCGAGGATAGTAAGCTTAATGCTGAATTTGATATTACTCCTTATATCCATGAGGGAGTAAATACTGTTGGTGTGTCAGTATATCAGTATTGTAGTGGAAGCTACTTAGAGGATCAGGATTACTGGCATCTTCATGGTATTTTCAGAGATGTTAGAATCCTCTCAAAGCCATTAGCACATATTCTTGATTATAAAGTCGAGACATTATTTGAAGAAAATGATTATTCGAAATCTACATTGAATGTTACAGTATGGCCTGATATGACTAAGCCATATTTTGCTGATAATTACGTAAATATATCTTTGTATGATGAAGCTAATAACTTAGTATCTACATTTAGTACGAAGAAATTCTCGGCATATGACGCATACCTCGCACCAAAGTATGTTGCCTTTGAATCTGTGGTTGTTGATAATCCTTCGCTGTGGACAGCAGAAAGCCCTACATTATACAAAGTAATATTAGAATTAAAGGACGAGGATAATAATACATTAGATATTGAAAGCTGTCGTATAGGCTTTCGTGAACTTAAAATTACAGACCGTGGTGTATTGACCCTTAATGGAAAGAGACTGGTTCTTCGAGGGGTTGATCGCCATGATTTTAATGCCAAAACTGGAAGAAGTGTGACTATTGATCAGATGAGAGAAGAAATCTTCGTAATGAAGAGACTTAATTTCAATGCTGTCAGAACAAGTCATTATCCAAATAATACAGCATGGTATGACCTGTGTGATGAGTATGGAATATATCTTATAGATGAGGCTAATTTAGAGACTCATGGCTATGGAGGTGGCCTTAGCGCTTCTCCAGAGTGGACTGGTGCATACATGGAACGCGCTATGCGCATGGTTTTAAGAGATAAGAATCATCCGTCTGTTATTCTGTGGTCTTTAGGAAATGAATCAGGGGCTGGTGCTAATCACGCAGCTATGTATGGCTGGATTAAAGAATATGACAAAACACGATTCGTTCAGTATGAATCAGGCAATCCAAAATCCAATATTACAGACATCATATGTCCTATGTATCCATCTATGGACTGGATTACTGAGCTTATGTCAGATGACAGTGATTTAAGACCAGTTATAATGTGTGAATATGCATATGCTAAGAGTAATAGTAATGGTAATTTTAAAGAATTTTGGGATTACATTGATAAGTATCCTCGCTTTCAGGGTGGATTCATATGGGACTTTTCGGACAAGGCTATAGCGGTTACTGATTCTGACACTGGTGTCACTAAATATCGTTATGGCGGAGCTTTTGGTGAAGAGGTTTTAGATAATGTGCCAGACATGTGCTTAAATGGCGTAGTATTCGCTGATTTGAGCTATAAACCTGCTGCTTACGAGATTAGGAATGTGCAGTCTCCGGTGCAGATAGAATTGGTTAAGAATGCTGACCAAAAGGATTCGATAAGGATCGTTAATAATTACCATACACTTGATTTAGATCATCTTTCCTTTAATTATGAAATTCAGGAAAATGGTCAGATTATTAAAAAAGGTGAATATAATAACATTAATGTAGCGGCTGGAGAATCATTAATCGTTGCACTTCCTGAAATTGAGGAGGAACTCAAGGGGGAGGCTTATATCAATATCTTTGTCCTGTTGAATGAAGATACAGTATATGCGAAAAAGGGTACTTTGATATATCAAAATCAGTTTCCTCTTAATGCTGCAGTATTCATACCTGAAGCTTTCGATGTTATTAAAAAAACTGATAAGATTTCGGTACAGAATCTAATGTGTACGGATTCTGAAGACTGTATTGTGGTATCAGGCGAAGGATTAGATGTTATATTTGACAAACATACAGCTACCTTTGAAAAGTATGAGCTTAATGGTCAGTCATATATAACTGGTGGAATGGATAATTTCATGCGAGCCATAACGGGTATAGATGAAGGTAGCCAGGATAGTGCCTGTTACTATTATGACTGGAAGAAGGCAGGAATTGATAATCTTTCGAAGAATATAAAGAATATAGAATTGCTGAATGGCAAGAACGAAGTAATTATTGAAGTTGTGTCTTCTTATGACTCTAAAACCGATTCCAAAACACTAATTGAGACCAAAACCCAATATAGGATTCAGGGTAATGTGCTTAAGATTATGAATGAAGTCAACAATATAAGCGGTTTGGAAACTTTGGCACGAGTTGGTATGTCCTTTAAATTAGATTCATCATTTAAGAATCTTGAATGGTATGGATTAGGACCATGGGAAACATATAGTGACAGAAAAAGTACCGCAATGATTGGTTTACATAAAACAGATATTGTAAGTCAGCACATTCCGTTTGTTAAGCCTTGTGAGTGTGGAGGTCATGAGGATACACGTTATGTAAACCTATCTAATGAAACTCACTATGTATTCATTGAGGGAGATAAGGATTTTCATTTTAGTGCACTTCCTTATTCTATGGATGAGTATCAAAATGCTGATTATTATGATGAATTGCCAGCTGAGGCTACCGGAACATGGCTTAATATAGATACTGTACATGCAGGACTTGGTGGAGATACTGGATGGTACAGGAACATTCATCCTGAATATCGTATAGATGGCAAAAGATATTCATACGAATTAAGATTCACTTTTGCATAGCCTATATTCATTAAAACTATTGACGTTGAATATTCAGTATGGTACGTTAATCTAACGAGTAAGTTTGGATTGCTCTTATATAAAATATATGACCCTTTTAGAAAAGCCCAGACGGACAGGCCGGGTCAGTTGCCGAATGTGGTTCGGAGCCACGTTATTGATTGAGTTAGAAGCTCAAATTTTGTAAGTTGATTACTTTATAATCAGTGCCAAGGCACGTCATCTTGTGAAACGGTCAATAAGCGTAACAGTATATTTTAGATGGGCATTCAGGCTACACATTGGATGTATTATGCAATTAGTTTTTTAAGATGATTAGTGTTGAAGCACTAATCATTTTTTCGTTTTAGGATATATAATCATGATTCGTAGAAATAAAACTGTAAAAGAAAACTTCGTAGAAAGACAAAGTCATGCTCCAGTATATGAAGCATTAGAAGAGTTTAAGAAAAAAAAGGTAGTTCCTTTTGATGTTCCAGGACATAAAAGAGGAAGAGGAAATCCGGAGCTTGTTGCTCTGTTGGGAGAGCAGTGTGTAAGTCTTGATGTTAATTCAATGAAACCACTTGATAATCTGTGTCATCCAGTAAGTGTAATTCAGGAATCTGAAGAATTAACCGCAGAGGCTTTCGGTGCAGAATGTGCATTTTTGATGGTAGGGGGAACTACATCAGCTGTGCAGAGTATGATACTTGCTACATGCAAGCCAGGGGATGAAATAATTCTTCCAAGAAATGTTCATAAAAGTGCAATTAATGCATTAGTTTTATGCGGAGCAATTCCGGTTTATGTTGAACCAAAAACAGAACCAAGAATAGGTATAGCTTTAGGTGTTGATCCAAACGAGATTGAGGATGTAATTAAAAAGCACCCTAAGGCTAAGGCTGTTTTAATTAATAACCCAACATATTATGGAATATGTTCAGACCTTAAAAGGATAACTGATATAGTACATCAGCATAATATGAAAATGCTTGTTGATGAGGCTCATGGTACACATCTTTACTTTGGAGAGAATCTTCCTATTAATGCGATGAAGGCTGGCGCAGATATGGCAGCTATATCAATGCATAAATCAGGTGGAAGCTTAACCCAAAGTTCAATTCTTTTAACTAATAATGGTATGAACGCTGATTATGTAAGACAGATTATTAATTTGACGCAGACTACTAGCGCTTCATATCTTTTAATTTCAAGTCTGGATATTAGTAGAAGAAATCTGGCTCTTAGAGGAAGAGAATCCTTCGGAAAGGTAGTCAGAATGGCAGAGTATGCAAGAGAAGAAATTAATGCCATTGGAGGCTATTATGCATATGGAAAAGAACTGGTCAATGGAAAGAGCGTATTTGACTATGATGTAACCAAGCTATCTATTTATACACAGGGAATAGGACTTACAGGAATTGAGGTATATGACCTTCTTCGAGATGAATATGATATACAGATAGAATTCGGAGATATTGGAAATATTCTGGCATATATTTCAATTGGTGACAGAATAAGAGATATTGAAAGACTTGTAGGGGCTCTTGCAGAAATTAAACGTATCTATGAAAAAGAGCAAAGACCTATTATTACAGGAGATTATATTCAGCCAGAGGTTGTGCTTTCTCCTCAAAGTGCATTCTATAGTGAAAAGAAGCGCCTTCCAATCAGGGAAACGGTTGGACAGATATGTGCTGAATTCATTATGTGTTATCCACCAGGAATCCCTATTCTGGCACCTGGTGAGAGGATAACAAAGGAAATTATTGATTACATACTTTTTGCCAGAGAAAAGGGCTGTTCTTTGCAGGGAACAGAAGATTTAAATGCAGATTATCTTAATGTAATTGTTTAAGGGAAGAGGATTGTCATGGAATTATGGTTTTCAGAGTTTCATACTAATAATGTTAAGCTTTCAATAAGGAGTGACGAACAGCTGTATTCTGGTGAGAGTGATTACCAGAGGCTTGATGTAATTAACACTCCTGAATTCGGAAAAATGCTTGTTTCAGATGGTGACATAGTCTTTTCTGAAGCTGACGAATTCGTATATGACGAAATGGTGACACATGTACCAATGGCTGTCCATCCGCATGTTAAGAAGGTCTTAATATTCGGTGGCGGAGACGGTGGAGTTGCAACCTGCTTTGCTAAATATCCGGAGATAGAAGAAATCGATTTAGTTGAACCGGATGAGATGCTTGTTGAGGTGAGTAAGAAGTATTTTCCTGAGCAGACGGAAGGTTTGAATGACCCAAGAGTTCATATATATTATCAGGATGGTCTTCATTTTTTAAGAACCGTTCAGAATGAATATGACATTATTATTAATGATTCTAATGATCCTTTCGGACATGAGGAGGGATTGTTCACTAAAGAGTTTTTCGGAAGCTGTTATAAGGCGCTTAAAGATGATGGAATCATGATATACCAGCATGGAAGTCCTTTCTATGATGAGGATGAAGAGGCGTGCAGGAGTATGCATAGAAAGGTGTACAGAATTTTCCCTGTAAGCCGTGTTTATCAGGCACACATTGCAACCTGCCCTGCAGGATACTGGCTTTTCGGATTCGCATCGAAGAAGTATCATCCTTTAAATGATTTTGACCCTGCGAAGTGGAAGAAAAAGAATATAGAAACCTGGTATTATACAACCAATCTTCACGTAGGAGCATTCATGCTTCCAAAATACGTAGAGGATCTTCTTGAAGAAGAGGAAGGTCGTACCAAGCAGGAAATCAAAAACGAATTGGAAGAAACGAAATAATAATTTAGTACAAAGATATATGGAGGAGAATTAGTAATGGCAAGATTAATGATTATAGGTTGTGGTGGTGTAGCAAGTGTTGCAATCAACAAGTGCTGTCAGAATAGCGAAGTGTTCGATGAAATAATGATTGCAAGCCGTACATTATCAAAGTGTGATGCACTGAAGGAAAAGCTTACACCTAAGACTAAGACCAAAATAACAACAGCTAAGGTAGACGCAGATAATGTAGAAGAGCTGACTAAGCTTATTAAAGAATATAATCCTGATGCAGTTTTAAATCTTGCACTTCCTTATCAGGATTTAACAATCATGGATGCATGCTTAAATGCAGGCGTTCACTATATTGATACAGCAAACTATGAGCCTGAGGATACAGATGATCCTGAATGGAGAAAGATTTATGAGAAGAGATGTAAGGATCTTGGATTTTCAGCATATTTTGATTACTCATGGCAGTGGGCATATATGGAAAAATTTAAGGAGGCTGGTTTAACAGGTCTTCTTGGAACAGGTTTTGATCCAGGTGTTACAAGTGTATTCGTAGCATATGCCAAGAAGCATTACTTTGATGAAATTCACACAATTGATATCCTTGATTGTAATGGCGGAGATCACGGATATCCATTCGCTACTAACTTTAATCCAGAAATAAATCTTAGAGAGGTTTCAGCTCCTGGATCATATTTAGAAAATGGTAAGTGGGTTGAAATTCCACCTATGGCTATTAAGAGAGAATATAACTTCGAAGGTGTTGGAATGAAGGATATGTATCTTCTTCACCACGAGGAAATAGAAGCTCTTGGAAAGAATTTCCCAGAGGTTAAGCGTATAAGATTCTTCATGACATTCGGTCAGAGCTATCTTACTCATATGAAGTGTCTTGAGAATGTTGGAATGCTTTCAACAACTCCTATAGATTATGAAGGACATCAAATTGTACCTATTCAGTTCCTTAAGGCTCTTTTGCCAGATCCTGCTTCCCTTGGCCCAAGAACAGTTGGTAAGACTAATATTGGATGCATATTTACTGGAATTAAGGATGGTAAGGAGAAGACATTATATATTTATAATGTATGCGATCATCAGGAATGCTATAAGGAAGTTGAATCTCAGGCTATTTCCTATACAACAGGAGTTCCAGCCATGATAGGAGCGATGATGGTTGTTAAGGGATTGTGGAAAAAGCCTGGTGTATTTACTACAGATGAATTTGATCCAGATCCATATATGGAAGCATTGAATAAATGGGGACTTCCATGGGTGGTTGATGAGAATCCTGTATTAGTAGATTAATAAAGATACCTTGTTTGGAATGATTGTATATGAGAATTAATGAAATACCAACTCCTTCGTACGTGATAGATGAAGGAAAGCTTGAGGATAATTTAAAAATATTAAAAGATGTCGAAACAAGAACAGGAGCTAAAATTCTTCTGGCTCAGAAATGCTTTTCGACATTCAGTGAATATCCCCTCATTGCAAAGTATATAAGTGGTACTACTGCAAGTGGTATATATGAGGCGAGACTTGGGTACGAAAAAATGGGTAAACCCTATAATAAAGAAACTCATGTGTTCGCTCCGGCATTTAAGGATGAGGATATTGAGACACTCTCCGTTATATGTGATCATATTGTATTTAATTCTGTGTCCCAGCTTAAAAAGCATGCAAAAAGAGTGCGAAAGATAGCTGAAGAAAACAATCATGAAATAAGTATTGGACTTAGAGTTAATCCGGAAAAATCCACTCAAAAGGATCATGCCATATATGATCCTTGCGCGGAAGGGTCACGTATGGGAGTAAGAGAATGTGATCTTGATGATGACGTAATAAGCATGATAGATGGAATTCATTTTCATACCTTATGTGAGCAGAATTCGGATGACCTTGAAACGACACTTGTGTCAGTTGAAGAAAAATTCGGAAAGTATCTACATAATTTAAAGTGGCTTAATATGGGTGGAGGACATCATATTACAAGAGATGATTATGATGTTGAAAGATTGATTAGATTAATTAATCATATTAAGACTACATATGATGTTCAGGTGTATTTAGAGCCAGGTGAGGCAGTTGCACTTAATGCAGGCTATAATGTTACAACTGTTCTTGATAAGGTTAAAAACGGTATAGAAATATTAATACTTGATACATCAGCAGCATGCCATATGCCTGATGTTATTGAAATGCCATACAGACCTCCGCTAAAGGATTCAGGTGAGGCTTATGAAAAGAAATATACATACAGACTTGCAGGTAACACCTGTCTTGCAGGAGATGTGATTGGAGACTATTCATTCGATCAGGAAATAAATGTAGGCGACAGACTTATATTCGAGGATATGGCAATTTATTCCATGGTTAAGAATAATACATTCAATGGAATACCACTTCCGGGAATTGTAGCTATGAATCGTGATGGAGAATGCCGGACTATTAAAATCTTCGGATATGAAGATTTTGAAATGAGATTATCCTAATATACTAATGGAGTTTTGATGAATAATATTAAGTATCATATGCCGGCTGAGTTCGAAAAGCATGAAGCTACAGTGATGATATGGCCATGGAGAAGAGGCTCATGGAGTCATGAGGCCAAGCGTGCCAAGCAGGTATTTCGAAAAATTATATATGAGATAGCACAGTGTGAGGATATGTATGTTCTGGCTGGCAAGGATCAGATAGATGATGCCCGAGAATGGCTTATTGATGCTACATGTATTAATGATGACTTTTTAATGACAGATGATAGTAATATTAATGAACTAAAAGATATAAGAAGTCATATACATATAGTTGAATGTGAGAATGATGATGCATGGGCCAGAGATACTGGGGCTACTATAGTTGTTGGTGATGATAGTGTGAACAGATATCGTCTTGGAAGAAACTGGAAGTTTAACGCCTGGGGCGGAGACTATAATGGTTTGTATGCCAATTATGAAAAAGATGCCATGGTTGCACCAGTTATGTGTGATGCTCTTGATATTCCATGTGCCGATGAAACTGATTTCGTATTAGAGGGTGGTTCGATTCATGTTGATGGAGAAGGAACACTGATTACAACAATGGAGTGCTTATTAAGCCCTGGACGAAATCCTTTTATGAAAAAAGAAGAAATAGAAAAAAAGCTTAAAGAAACTCTTGGAGTTGAAAAAATTATCTGGATTCCGGAGGGAATATTCAATGATGAGACGGATGGACATGTAGATAATATATGTGCATTCACTAAACCTGGAGAGGTAGTGCTTGCATGGACTGATGATGAGAATGATCCGCAGTATTCAAGAAGTAAGGCTGCATACGATATATTAATTAATTCAGAGGATGCCAGGGGAAGAAAGATTAATGTTGTTAAGCTTCCAATTCCAGCTACTCCTATTTTAATAACAGAGGATGATCTTACGGGATATGAGTTCGAAGAGGGAGAGGATGAGCGTGAGCTTGGAGAAAGACTGGCGGCAAGTTATGTTAACTTCTATATCGCAAATGACAGAGTTTTGATTCCTCAGTTTGATGATAAGAATGACAGTTTGGCAGTTGATATTTTAGAAAAATGCTTTCCAACAAGAAAAATGGTTCCTATATATGCACGTGACATATTAACAGGTGGAGGAAATATACACTGTATAACACAGCAGGTGCCAGTTAAGGGTGAATAGTAATTTTATAATAAGTTAGCTGATTATCAGAATATAAAAGGTGAGATGAGTATGAGAAATGTCAAGGTGGCAGCAGTACAGATGAGTTGCCTTGGAACTGTTGAAGAAAATATTAAGAAGGCTGATTCATTAGTTCGTGAGGCTTCTTCAAATGGAGCCAATATAATTCTTCTTTCAGAGCTGTTCGAAAGACAGTATTTTTGTCAGGAAAGAAGATACGAGTACTATGATTATGCTAAGTCTTTAGAAGAAAATGATGCTGTTAATCATTTTAAGAAGGTTTCGAAGGAACTGGGGGTGGTCCTTCCAATAAGCTTCTATGAAAAGGATGGCAACGTTTTATATAACTCAATAGCAATAATAGATGCTACAGGAGAAGTGCTTGGAGTATATCGAAAGACACATATTCCAGATGATCACTTTTACCAGGAAAAGTTCTATTTCACACCAGGGGACACTGGGTTTAAGGTGTGGAATACGAAGTTTGGAAAAATTGGAGTTGGTATTTGCTGGGATCAGTGGTTTCCAGAAACAGCAAGAGCCATGGCTCTTTTAGGTGCAGAGCTTTTATTCTTCCCAACAGCTATCGGAAGTGAACCAATACTTGAGGTTGATTCAAGTGCTCATTGGAGAAGGGCAATGCAGGGGCATGCTGCATCCAATTTGATGCCTGTTATTGCTGCTAACAGAATCGGAAAAGAAGAGGTTATTCCATGTAAGGAAAATGGTATGCAGTCAAGTTCTCTTGAATTCTATGGAAGTTCTTTCATTACCGATAATACAGGAGAAATTATAGAAAGCGCTGGGAAGAGCGAAGAAGTGATTCTATATGCTTCGTTTGATCTTGATGCCTTAATGGAGGATAGATTAAGTTGGGGCATTTTCAGGGATAGAAGACCAGAAATGTATATTATGAAGTAGCCTGTAGATAGATAATGAAGGGCAAAAATATATATTTTTATTGACTTCAAGTTAACTGTAAGTTGTAAAATATTTTTATGTGATATATATGCTGATGAACTATAAAAGATGGGTATTTAGAAAGGGGTAAATTATGTTTGGTTTTAAGTTTTATACACCTACCAAGGTAGTATTTGGTAAGGATACAGAGCTCAAGGTTGCAGAACTTGTAAAAGAGTTCGGAGGAAAGAAATTACTTATTCACTACGGTGGTGGAAGTGTCATTAAGTCAGGACTTATGAAAAGAGTTACTGATATTCTTGATGAAGCTAAGATCGAGTATGTAATGCTTGGAGGAGCTGTTCCTAATCCACATTTGGGATTGGTATATGAAGGTATTGATTTATGTAAGAAGGAAGGAGTTGACTTCATCCTGGCAGTTGGTGGCGGTAGTGCGATAGATTCAGCTAAAGCTATCGGTTATGGTGTTACTAACGAAGGAGATGTATGGGACTTCTATGACTATAAGAGACAGGCTACAGCATGTCTTCCAATTGGTGTTATCTTGACATTGTCTGCTACAGGTAGTGAGATGAGTGATTCTTCTGTTATTACTAAGGAAGAGGGACTTGTTAAGAGAGGCTACAGTAGTGACTATTGTCGTCCTAAGTTCGCGATTATGAACCCTGAACTTACTATGACGCTTCCTGATTATCAGACAGCATGTGGATGTACAGATATTATGATGCACACTATGGAGCGTTATTTTACTAATGGTGGTAATATGGAGCTTACTGATTCTTTGGCAGAGGGCTTACTTAGAACTGTTATGAATAATGCCAAGATTCTTGTTAAGGATCCTAAGAATTATGATGCAAGAGCTGAAGTTATGTGGGCAGGAAGTCTTGCTCATAACGATTTAACAGGCTGCGGTAATGATGGTGGTGACTGGATGGCTCATAAGCTTGAACATGAGCTTGGCGGACTTTATGATGTAGCACATGGTGCAGGTCTTGCGGCAGTATGGGGAAGCTGGGCAAGATACGTATATAAGGACTGCCTTCCAAGATTTAAGAAGTTCGCAATTAATGTTATGGGTGTTGAAGATAAGGGTACTGATGAAGAAATCGCCATCAAAGGTATTGAAAGCATGGAAGCTTTTTACCATGAGATTAATATGCCAACTAACTTAAGAGAGTTAGGCGTAGAGGCTACTGATGATGAATTAGTTGAAATGGCTCATAAATGTGCTGTCGGAGTTGGCGGTTCGATGGGATCTGCGAAATTATTAAATGAAGAGGATATGCTTGCAATTTATAGAGCATGTAAATAATTAAGATAAGAGTAAATATATGAAACTTGGAAGTGTCTCACAGCCGTATGGTTATGAGACACTTCTTTTAAAAGTTATTTGATAATTACTTCTCGAGGTCAAAGATATCTATGAACGAAAAGAAGAAAAATGTAACACTGTTTTATGGAATTATCATGGCCACATATTCTGTTGGATATGTGACTATGTCTGCTTTTTCAAGCCTGTTTTTAAAAGATATAGGCCTTGATGATGGCGATATAGGTATGCTTCTTGCAATAGCAAGCCTTATATCTGTATTAATTCAGCCGCCAGTTGGAACAATAATCGATCGTAATCCTAAGGTTTCGACTAAGGGAGTACTTTTATTAATTAGTATTCTGGTAACTATACTGGGAATTAATATTGTATTTGTCAGCCAAAGTATAGTAACAACAACTATTCTTTATGGTATATCCGTAATGCTTTTGATGCTTGGACAACCATTTTTAAATGCGCTTGGAATGGATGCGATTAATTATGGATATCCTATTAATTTCGGCGTTGGAAGAAGTATGGGATCATTAGGATATGCTTTAGGCTCCGCAGCATTTGGAAGTGTTTCTGTAATGTATGGACCAAGAAGTGTACCGGTTGCTTTTTCAATCGCATTCTTTGTTTTATGTGGGTTCATATATTTTTATCCTGTTAAAAAGGTAGTTAAAGAAATAGAAGTAAAAAAAGAAACAGAATCAAAGAAAAGTTCAGGCTTTCTTCTTAAGTATAAGCGTCTTGGGGTAATGCTTTTAGGACTAATTTTCGTATACTTTAGCCATGCTTTGATTAATACATTTACCTTGCAGATAGTGCAGTCAAAAAGTGGTAATAGCTCTGATATGGGCATAGCAACAGCAATAGCAGCTATATGTGAGCTGGTGACGGTAATGATATTCCCGTTTTATATGAAGCATTTTAAACTTCATAATCTTCTTAGGGTATCGTGTATATTCTTTACCTTAAAAATATTCACAAGCTTTTTGGTTCCTAATGTTTTTACATTCTTCCTAATTCAGGGACTTCAGATGTTTGGTTGGGGAATCATGTCGATTGGTATAGTTTATTATGCGAATGATTTCGTTGGTGAATTTGACAAAGCTCAGGCACAGGCATATGCAGGAATGGCATATACCATAGCAAGTGTACTGGCAAGCTTTTTAGGTGGCAATATTATAGATATGCTTGGCGTAGACAGGATGCTACAGATAGGTTCTTTGGTTGCCTTGGTAGGTTCAGTAGTTGTATGGGCAGCAGTTCGTGAGAATAAGGAGAAGATTAATGCAGCTTAATGATGTTAAAGCATTCATTTTTGATTTGGATGGAACGTTAATTGATACGGAAAAAATATATAGAATTATCTGGCCAAAGGCAGTTTCTGATCTGGGTTTTACATATACAGATGAACAGTTCCTTTCGATGAGGTCATTGGGGAGACCTTATTCACCGCTTAGGTTTAAAGAACTGTTCGGAGAAGAATTTGATTATGATGAAGCAAGAAGAATCAGAAAAAAATATTTTGACCAGTATATTGAAGAGCATGGAATAGAGCTTAAAGGGGGGGCAATTGAGCTTTTATGTTTTCTTCGAAATAAAGGAATTACAACTGCTATAGCCACGGCTACTGATCTTGACAGAGCTATGGAATATCTTGATATGACAGGATTGTCAGGGTATTTCGACAAGGTAATTAGTGCGACTATGGTAGACGAAGGTAAGCCTTCACCTAAGGTATATCTTCATGCATGCAAAGAACTTGGATTAGAACCTAGGGTATGTGTTGCTGTAGAGGATGCACCTAATGGAATTAAATCTGCTAATGCAGCAGGGCTTAATGTAATAATGGTTCCGGATTTAACCGAACCAGACGATGAGTTATGTAAACTTATAAGCCGTAAAGCAAACAGCCTGGATGAAATAATTAGCTGGTTTAATGACTGAATAGTTGTAGAATAGGTATTATGAAGAATAAGGAGGTATTTTAAGATGAAAATATATGTAAATGTTAATGCAACAAGAGGCGGAAACGGAAGCAAGGAATCACCATTTAAAGCGATTAATGATGCAGCTAAAATAGCAGTCGCAGGAGACGAGATAATAGTTGCACCTGGTGTTTATAGAGAGTATGTAAATCCTGTCAATTCAGGATTGGAGGACGCCAGAATAACATATAGATCGGAGGTTCCGTTAGGTGCTGTTATTACAGGAGCTGAAGAAGTTAAGGACTGGAAGCTTGTTGAAGGAACTACTTATGTAACAAGAATTGATAATTCGATATTCGGAAGCTATAATCCATATATTCAGGAAGTAGAGGGTGACTGGTATTTTGCAGATAATCATATGCATACAGGAAGTGTATATGTGAATGACAGAATGTTCTATGAAGCAGAATCATTAGAAGAATGTATTAAAGGCGAAGTGTTCGAAGGAAGCTGGGAGCCAGAGTATTCTATTTATAAGTGGTACACAACTCAGGACAAAGATACTAATGAAACTGTCATATATGCTAACTTTCAGGATTTGGACCCATTAAAGGAAAAGGTTGAAATCGCAGTAAGAAGAAACTGTTTCATGCCTACTAAAAAGTATGTAGGATATATTACACTATCTGGTTTTAATGTTAATAAGGCTGCAACAACATGGGCACCACCTGCTGCATATCAGGATGGTATGATTGGTGCACACTGGTCAAAGGGCTGGATTATAGAAGACTGTGATATCTCTGGTTCTAAATGCAGTGGTATATCATTTGGCAACTATTCACAGGAAAATAATGACAATTATTTCTTCACTAAGCATGTAAAAAGTCCAACTCAGATGGAAAGAGATGCTGTGTGCAGAGCCCAGTATGATGGATGGACCAAGGAAACTGTTGGTTCTCACATAGTCAGAAGATGTCATATTCACCATTGTGAGCAGACAGGTATTGCTGGTCGTATGGGATGTGTATTCTCAATTATTGAAGATAACCATATTCATCATATTAATAATATGCAACAGCTTGGTGGAGCAGAAATAGCGGGAATTAAATTCCATGCAGCTATTGATGTAATATTTAGAAGAAATCACATTCATCATTGTCATATGGGTATATGGACAGACTGGGAAGCACAGGGTACAAGAATCACAGGTAACTTCCTACATGATAACAATCCACCAGCCTGCATTAAAGCAAAACCAGACAGATTTGATCAGGACATTTTCGTAGAGGTTGGACATGGACCTATTCTGATTGATAATAATATTCTTCTTTCAGCTTGCTCATTAAGAGTTGCAACAGAAGGTGTGGCAATGGTTCATAATCTTATTTGTGGTTCGTTCAGTGCGGTTAATGCAGGAGTAGACAGTACTATAGATGGAAAGAATCAACCAAGATATACGCCATATCATATTCCTCACAGAACAGAGGTTTTAGGCTTCATGACCATTCTTCATGGTGATGACAGATTCTATAACAATATATTTATCCAGAATACTCCAATACCTTCGGATTATCTTGAAGGCTGGGAAAAGGATGAGTTCACTAATCTTGAGGTAGGAACGCACGTATGGGATGAATTCCCAGTATATGAAGACTGGATAGAGCAGTTCGACCTTGATAAGAAGCGTCCAGATATGGGTAAGCTTGCATCGGCTCATTTCGGACATCTTCCAGTATGGATTCATGGTAATGCATATCTTAATGGAGCCAAAGCTTTCAAGAAAGAAGATGATAAGCTGGTTGTAGATAAGGATGCATATGTTAAACTAATATGTGAGGATGGAAAGTACACTCTTGATACTAATGTGGTTGAACTTGTGAAGGATTTCAAGGTTCATATGATTGACACTGCTACATTGGGCAAGGCATTTGAGCCAGAAGAGTGTTATGAAAATCCTGATGGAACACCAATTACATTGGACGAGGACTATTTTAAGAACAAAAGAGGGCTTAATATTATTCCTGGACCATTTGCTAATGCTTCAGTGGTTTCTGATGTTATATGGGAAGACTAGATTTAGCTTATTATACTAATATTCATATATGAAGCGTTAATAGATATATAGGAAAATATTCATAAGGGAGAATGTGAAATGCTTAAGGTAAGTGGGAAAATTATATCTTTGACATTGGCAGCAGTACTTTTGATGACGGGCTGTGGGAATGCTGATAATAATGCATCGTCTAGTGATGTAAGTAGTGCCAGTATGCAGTCATCAGATAATACTAAGGATACTGGTGAAGGTGCTGCTTCCTCATCGGAAGATGATATTGCTTCTTCGGAAGTTGAGAGTTCTGACAGTAGTGAAGAAGCCCAAGAAGCGCCTGTTTATTCTTTTACTGAAGAAGAGATTAAGGAAGCCGTTTCGGATACAGTATTTCCTTCAACAGCAGGTAAGCTGAGGGTTTTAGGAACACAACTTTGCTCAAGTGATGGAAAACCAGTTCAGCTTCGTGGAGTTAGTACTCATGGAATTCAGTGGTTTCCAGATTATGTTAACCAAGACCTTTTTTATGAACTACATTCAGAGTGGAATGCGAATGCTGTAAGACTTGCGCTGTATACAGCTGAATATGATGGCTATTGTAATGGCGGAGATCAGGAAAAACTTAAGGAACTTATGTTAACCGGCGTTGAGTATGCCTGCAATGCAGATATTTATGCAATAATAGACTGGCATACCATGAGAGATGGAGATCCAACAACTTATCAGGATGAGGCAGTTAAGTTTTTTGATGAAATGTCACTTAAGTGCAAGGATTATGATCATGTTATATATGAGATATGTAATGAACCTAATACTGTTCCCTGGAAGGTTATTCGCGAGTATGCCCTTAAGGTGATTCCGGTTATTAGAGCTAATGATCCTGATGCAGTAATTTTAATAGGTACACCTATTTATTGTAAGGCACCAACTGAAGTAAAGAAGGCGCCTATAACGGAATATGATAACTTAATGTATGACCTTCATTTCTATGCGGCTTCTCACCAGAAGAGTATTCAGGTTGAGGTTGATGGATGTGCCAAGGCTGGAATCCCAATTTTCGTAAGTGAATTCGGAATATGTTCTAATTCTGGAACAGGAAGTCTTAATTATGAATGGGGAGATAGCTGGATTGAACTTCTGAATGAGCACGGCGTAAGCTATATGTGCTGGCAGTTGTCTAATAAGCATGAAACATCTTCATTAATTAAGGAAGAGTGTACGAAAACAAGCGGATTTGAATATGATGAATTAAGTGAACAGGGACAGTGGGTGTTAGAAACCTACGGAAGGAATAAGTAGTTATGTTTTGCAATAAATGTGGCAATAAGTTGCCTGACGGCAGTGCATTCTGCCCGGCATGTGGTAATGATTTAAGAAGTGTTATGGCAACACCGGTACAGCAGAAAATTGTACAACAGGTATACCAGCAACCGGTACAGCAAATGTACCAGCCTGTACAACCAGCGCAACAGCAAGTTCAGCAAATGTATCAGCCTGTACAACCAGTACCACAAGCTCGGACTCAAACGAATGTAAAAAGACGAAAGAAGAACAAGAAAAAGAAAGGCATGATAGGACTATTAACTGGTATAGTTATTTTTCTTATTTTAGCTTTGGCAGGAATCCTGTATTTCATGTTCTTTGGAAAGGATTCAGAATATCAAAAATCAATCTGCGAAAACACATGGTACATTGCAGAAGGTTTCGAAAATATTGACTTTACCAAGCTTGGACTTCCAGAATTTAAGATTGGAAAAGAAGGAATACAGTTTAATAATGATAATACTGTAACTATTCATAATAAATTTACAGGGAAGAAAGAAAAGCTCAAGTGGTCATTGACAGGCGGAGTTCTTAAAATCTCATATGATAAGCTGACATTGGGAGGAAAGGTTCTTAATGTTAATGATGAAGAGCTGGTAGTTGAAACTGAAAAGGAAAGAATTATATTCGTAACCAGGGAAATTCTTAAAGAGGAATATCTTAAGGTTTATGAAGAGGTAATGGCAACTTCAGATTATGTGGATGAGAATACTGATCTAAATAATGATGATAATGTGGCTTCTGAAGATTCAGATGATATAGACAGTGAATATTCCTTAAAAAAAATAGGAATCTCGTTTCCTTCAGATACTGCTAATGGGTGGAAGATGAGTGGTCGCGAATTAAAGGACAGATTTACTGAGCTAGGATATGATGTTGTCCTTCAATACGCGGATCGTGATACAGAAAAGCAGGTTAACCAGATTGACGATATGATTAGTGAAGGCTGTAACCTTCTAATAATAGATCCTGTCGAGCGTGAAAAATCGCTTACTGACGTATTGAAAAAGGCATCAAGTGCAGGAATTCCAGTTATTTCTTTTGATGTTCTCATTATGAATTCTGACGCAGTATCATACTATGTTACTTTTGATATGTATCAAAAAGGTTATCTTCAGGGCAAATTTATAGAAAATGCATATAATTTGACCAATTATCAGGGAACATTGTATATGGAAATTACTACCGGAGATGCAGATGATTCGTCAGCTCAGTCTATATATGAGGGGGCAATGAGTGTCCTTAAGAAGTATATAGACAATGGAACAATAGTAGTGTTGTCTGGTGAAACTGATTTTTATGATGTAGCTACACCTTGGTGGAGTGAAGAGGAAGCAAAAGAAAGAGCACTGAGAATAATTAATGAAAATTACGTTTATGGAAACGTTATAGATATATGGCTATGTAGTAATGACTCTGTAGCAAGGGGCGTTTCCGAGGCACTATCTTCTGATTATCCTGGTCCTTATCCTACAGTTACAGGAATGGATTGTGATGAGCAAAATGTAGTTAACCTTATAACAGGAAAGCAGGCAATGTCGGCATTTTCTTCACCGGTCACGATAGTTGACAGGACTGTCAAAATGGCTGATGAAATACTTAATGGAAAGAGTGTAGAAGTTAATAATACCGGAGATTATTATAATAATGTTCGTACAGTTCCAACATATATATGTGACAGTATTATAGTTACTTCAGACAATTATGGAGAAGTCCTGATAGAGTCAGGTTATTATAAAGAAGGTCAATTCAGATAGTAGATCAAGGAATATTGAACAAGAGGAGACAAAAATATGTTTTGTAGTAATTGTGGAACCCAGATACCAGATGGTGCAATGTTCTGCCCTGGTTGTGGAAGCAGTATTGGTGCACCAGTGCAACCAGCCCCAGTACCAGCACAGCCAGTGCAGCAAGTAGCACAATCAGCGCCAGCACCACAACCAGTACAGCAGGTAGCACAATCAGCGCCAGCACCACAACCAGTACAACAGGTAGCACAATCAGCGCCAGCACCACAACCAGTACAGCAGGTAGTACAGCCAACACCGGCGCCACAGCCAGTACCAGTACAGCCAGTGCAGCCAGCACCAGTGCCACAGCCAGCGCCTGTGAAGAGCAAGAAAAAGAAGGGGAAGACAGGATTAATAATAGCAATTATTAGTCTTTTAGTTATTGCGGGAGGTGTTTTGGCATTCCTTTTACTATATCTTTTTCCTAAAAAGAATGTAGAGCTTCTATGCAAAAATGCCTGGTATATGGTTGAAGGAATTGATTATAACGATTCTGATTACAAAGGCAAGATGATGGGACAGTATGGCCTGGAATTTAAGGAAAAGGGAACAGCCATTCTTCACGAAGTATATGATGAAGAGACAGAATATGATTGGGAAATTAGTGGCAACACACTTAAGTGTGATTACTTTAACGATGACGTTGAAATTCTCAATATAACAGATGAGGAATTCGTTGTTAAGAGTGGAGATGACGAGATAATATTCGTTACTAAAAAGATTCTTAAGAAAGAATATAAGGATCTTTATGATAAATATATGACTATGAAAGCCAAAGAAGAAACATGGTATGCTACTTCAGATACTCCTCCAGCAGTAGATAATGGAGCTCTGCCTACAGCGGCCAAGGACAACAGAACTGGATTGATCAAAATTGGTATTATCAATTCAGATCCTAATGAGTCTGGGTACAGAGTCGCACAGGATAAGGATTTTAAGACCTTTTTTACTAAGGATAACGGATTTGACGCATGCTTTGCATATAGTATGAAAAATGATGAGCAGATTGCAGCAGCTCAGAAACTTGTTCAAGACAGAGTGGATTATCTTCTTATAAGTCCGGTAAGCAGTGATGGATGGGATAATGTTTTGAAGGAAGCCCAAAATACAGGGACTAAAGTTATAATTTATGATCGAGAGGTTAATGTTGATTCATCATTATATTATACTTCAATTGTTCCAAATTTAAGAAAAGAGGGCGAGGATGCTGTAGAGTGGTTATATAAACAGAATCTGGATCATTATTCAATTATTCATATTCAGGGAATATCTGGTTCGGAAGTTCAAAGAGGAAGATCTGCAGCTCTTGAAGAGGCTGTAGCGAATAATAATAATTGGGAATATTTAATACAGGACTCTGCCAACTGGTCTGCAGAAGAGGCTCGTAATATGGTTTATGATGTTATAGAAGTTTGCCGGAATGTACCTAATGTAATTTATGCCGAAAGTGATGAGATGGCCAGAGGTGCTGCACAGGCTTTAGATGAGTTGGGCTACGCACATGGAACAAGTGGGGATATTATTATAATCGGTTTTGACTGCAATAGATGGGCATTAGAGGAATTGCTTAATGGAAGATGGAATTATGATGGGCAGTGTAGTCCATTCTATGCATCGACCGTCGCTGATGTTATTGAATCTATTGAGAACGGCAGACCTGTTGATAAGAGAATTTACATTAAGGATATGCATTTTACATCAGACACAATCACTGAAGACGATGTCAAGAAGTATGGTATTTAAAAGAATTGCATAGAGAAGGAAACTATATATTTGTAGCAAAAAGAAAGAGGGTTATATGCAGGAATATCTTAAGAAAATAGACGAAGTAATTGCTAATGGCAAATTTAAGGATAATTGGGAGTCACTTCAGCAGTACGAAGCTCCAAAATGGTATTGTGATGCAAAATTTGGTATCTTCATGCACTGGGGTGTATTCACAGTTCCAGCATATAATAATGAATGGTATTCGAGAAATATGTACATAGAGGGATCTGATGAATATAAGCATCATATCGAAACCTATGGTCCTCATAAGGATTTTGGATATAAGGATTTCGTCCCTATGTACAAGGCTGAAAAGTTTAATCCTGAAGAGTGGAGCGATTTATTCAAAAGGGCAGGGGCGCAGTACATTGTTCCTGTTGCAGAGCATCACGATGGATTCCAGATGTATGATAGTGAACTTTCTGATTGGAATGCTGCTAAAAAGGGTCCTAAAAGAAATATGCTGAAGGAACTTATGGAGGCCTGCAATAAAAAGGGCATGGTTACAGGTGCATCTAATCACAGAGTAGAGCACTGGTGGTTCATGGGACCAGGAAGAAATTTTGATTCTGATATCAAGGATCCACTTAAAAGAGGCGATCTATACTGGCCATCTGTATATGCTAAGGAAATTGAAGAGGAATGGCATTTACTTCATACTAATCCAGGCCCTAACCAGGAGTTCATGGAGGACTGGTTATGCCGTGTATGTGAACTTGTTGATAAATACAGACCGAAGGTGATCTATTTTGACTGGTTCATACAGCATGAGAATGTGAAGCCTTATCTTAAGAAATTCGCAGCATACTACTATAATCGTGCCATTGAATGGGGCGAGGAGGTTGTAATTACATATAAACATGACGGATTCGCGTTCGGAACCGCTGTTCTTGATGTAGAGCGTGGTCAGCTTAAGGATGCTAAGCCATATATTTGGCAAACTGATACTGCTGTAGCTAAGAATTCATGGTGCTATACACCTATGAATGAGTACAAGACGTCTACTCAGATTATTCAGGATTTAGTTGATATAGTAAGTAAGAATGGTCGCTTATTATTAAATATTGGACCTAAATCTGATGGAACTATTCCTCCAGAGGATACCAGAATATTAGAGGAAATTGGCGAATGGCTCAAGGTTAACGGCGAAGCTATTTATGGTTCTAAGGTGTGGAGAACAGCTGCTGAAGGTCCGACAATTATTAATGAAGGTCAGTTCGGGGATTCTGAAGCAAGAGGCTATACATCAGAGGATATCAGATTCACTGTTAATGGAAGTGCTGTATACGCAACCTGTCTTAATATGAAGGGAAAGGATACAGTAAGCATTAAGTCATTAAGAGAAATGAGTGAAGATGAAGCCTTGTCTAAACCATTATTTCATGGTATAGTTCGTAAGGTTGAGGTCCTTGGAATTGATGATAATCCAGAATTTAGCCGCGATAATGAGAGTCTTACAATTAAGACTAAGATGATAGAAACGGATAATCCTGTTGTATTTAAGATAACAGTAGATTAATTTAGGAAGATGAAACTTGATTTTTTAACACTGTGTACTTTCTATTTCATATTCTGTCTTATGGGATGGATATGGGAAAGCATATATGAATCCATACTTAATAAGAAGGTCATAAACAGAGGCTTTCTTTATGGCCCTTATATCCCAATATACGGTGTGGGCGGATTGCTGATACTTGTTTTATTTCAGAGATTTCAGGCACCATTTCTTAGCACCAGAACAATTATTATTTATTTAATTGGTGCAGTCGGTGCTACTATTTTAGAGTATTCGGTATCTGTATTTTTAGAAAAAAGGCTCAATGCCAAGTGGTGGGATTATAGCAATTATCCATTCAATTATCAGGGAAGAATATGCCTTATAGCTACATTGTTCTGGGGTGCTGTCGCAGTAGGTGCGATAGATTTTCTGAATCCATGGCTATATTCGAAAATCATGCTGATTCCTTATAATTACAGGGCTATATATGTTACTGTGATGACAATACTTATTTTTTCTGACACAGGGTATACGATTCGTTCAATCAGGAATAATGATTCAGAAGCTAATAGAAATATGATAATAGTAAAAGAAGAAGAGCTGTAGTCTCTTCTTCTTTTTTATTTCTGCATTTCTGTTAATAAATTATGTATTGACAATTGAATACATATTCAATTATAATACGTACAGTTGAATAAGCACTCAATCAAAAGGGGTATAAAATGGCTAAAAATGAATTTATATGTGATTGTAAACCAATAAATGAAGAACTTGTGAAAGTAACAAAAGAAAAAATGCTCTCCGAAGACAAATATATAAAGGTCGCCGATTTCTTTAAGATAGTGGGAGATTCTACAAGATGTAAGATTGTGTCAGCACTATCTATGAATGAAATGTGTGTTGGAGATCTGGCAAATGTATTATCCATGACAAAGTCTTCTATATCACACCAGCTCAGTAAAATGAAAGAAGCAGGCGTTGTGAAAAGTAGACGAAATGGAAAAGAGATTTATTATTCTCTTGATGATGAGCATGTGGCTGAGATTTTTGAACTCACAGTAGAACATATTGGACATATGCATTAATTTTTGGAAAGAAGGGTATAATGTCCTAGTTCTTGGCTTTTATCTTTGGAAAGGATTATCTAAGAATTTGGCTGCGGTTCCTATCGAGTATGCAGAAAAAGCGGTTAAGTGGCTTAAAGAGGAACAGGGAATAGAGAAGATTGCAATGACAGGTGCATCTACTGGAGCAGGATATACACTTATTTGTGCATCATATATCCCTGAGATAACCTGCATCATTCCGGTTGTACCATTTGATTATGTTTTGGAAGGTACAACGCCATCTAATAAAAGAATGCATTGCGCTGTATATACTTGGCGTGGGGAAAGCGTGCCATATACAGAAGTTCCAATGCTTGATGAGGGTATGCTTAATTGGCTTAATATGGCTAGAAAAGCTAAAGGATATGGACTAAGCAGGTTTATGAGATTTGGATATGATTATATGTCTGAGGGTCTAAACCCGGACTCAAGAATTAAGGTAGAAAATTGCAATGCAGACATACTGTTTCTGGCAGCGAAAGATGATGACTGTTGGCCATCAGATGTGGCAGTCCCAAGAATGCTTAAGGTTTTAGAAGATAACAATTATCCACACAGAGTAGAGAGTAAGATTTATGATAAAGCAAGTCATGCACTTGTAGATGGGATTGATGCATTTAGTGGAATGACAAAATTTCTATTCAAAAAAATCATTCCCGCAGAGAAAAATTACCCTAAAGAATGTGAAGCTGCAAGACAGGATAGCTTAAAACGCATAATAAAATTTATTGAGGAGTGGCAGTAATGAATTCAGTTTTATTTTATAAGGTTATGTCAGGTTTTTATGATTTGCTTGATGTCATTTATTTTAGAAAATACGAGTCAAGTCCTAGAAAAGTTGTTAATGAAAGTATTAATCCTGGTGATAAAATCCTTGATTTATGTACCGGTACAGGAACCAATGCGGTGAATATTGCAAAACGAGATAAAAGTGTAGTGGTCAAAGGCGTAGATATTTCAAAAGACATGTTAATCATCGCAAAATCCAAAGCAAAGAAAGAAAACTTATCAAATACAAAGTTCTTTCATATGGATGCAACTAATATGAAATTTAAGGATAAATGCTTTGATAAAATACTTCTTTCCCTTGTTCTTCATGAAACAGAAGAAGAACTTGCCGGCAGGATGATTACTGAGGCAATTAGGGTATTAAAGGATGATGGTGAGATTATAATTACAGAGTGGGAAAGAAGTACAGATCTATTTAAGAAAATAGTATTTTTCCCTATTGAAATATTAGAGCCAAAGCCGTACAAGACATTTGTAGTTAAGGATTTATATACATACTTCGATGGATTTGGCCTTGAAGTTATAAAAGAAATTCATTGTGATTATTCAAAGGTGTTGAGGCTTAGAAAAAATGGAAAATAAAGAGAATAAGAAAAAACATTTGCCACTATATGGAATAGGACCGGTGTTATGTTGTTCTATGGTGCTTGTAACAGCGGTGTGTATATGGCTGGCAAATAAGGGATATATTCCTGGAAAAATCGATAATAAAACTCTAAAGTTGGTATTTTTAATAATAGGAATCGCGTTAATTATTGAAGGAATTGTGTTGTTCTTTGGAGCAGATTTAAACGGAAACTTACAGGAAAATATCAAAGCAAATCAGTTAAAAACAAATGGATCGTATAAATTTGTTCGAAATCCTTGTTATTGTATGTTCTTTCTTGGATGCATAGGTGCGCTGCTTATTTATGCGAATTGGATGCTGCTGATACTACCATTTTTGTTTTGGATGGAAATGACAATTGTTTTGAAAAAGACAGAAGAAAAGTGGCTGACGAATTTATATGGGCAGGAGTACATAGATTATTGCAAAAAAGTAAATCGCTGCATTCCTTGGTTTTCAAAGCCATATTTATAACAAAGAATGGATATAGTGATTTAGTGGTGATGAGTGCTGAATTATACGATCGTTTTGCACAGATTGATAAGATTGCGCGAAAAGTATTGGTTGTAACTGTACAGTACCAAGGAAGAAATTTAACGGCGTTGTGAGATGTTGAAATCACAGCGCCTTTTTAGTACCTACTTTCGGATGTTTATGCTCTACTTTATAAGTAATATTGATATAACGTGATTTAGATTATATTTACTATAAATATGGTGTTTGGTAATATATACTTGGGTTAAATTAATAGAAAAGGATTGATTATATGAATTTATTTATAGCGGGAACAGATTTTGCGTGTGCATTAATTTCAATAGTAATACTATGTGCGATACTGTCAACCAAGGAGCAAAAGAAACAGAAAAATAGGCCTTTAATTTGGGGGATTATATTCCTTGCCTTTTTTAGTGCGGCAGATGGTGTGTCATTTATAATGGATGATTTTAGTGGAAATGACGTAATTCATTTTTACACTAACCTATTCTCATATATAGGTGCAGATTTTATTATTACGGCATTTGTGTATTATATTACAGAGCGAATTAGAGAACAATGTGACTTTTCAAAGGTATATGCCAGAATCGTTTTTGCTGGTTCATTTCTTGATGTGCTGTATGTAGTATATGGGGCGTATAGTGGTGCCTTGTATCGAATCGAAAATGGAAAAACTGTATATGGCGTACTGAATAATTATCTTGGAATAGCACAGTTTGTTGTTGTCGTATATTTCCTATGTGTTGTCTTTATTCATAGAAAGCACCTAGAAAAGAAATTTGCCATATCGGTAGCCTTATATTTTCTACCACCAATTATTGCAATGATAATAGTACTCATAAATGAACAGCTTATTTTTACTTATGTTGCTGCTCTTGTTGCATTTTTGATTGTGTATGTAGTTGTTATCCAAGAGGACTTACATGCAAGCATTATCGGTGAGAAAATTATGCGTAAAGCATCAATTACAGATGGACTTACGGGAGTATTAAATCGAAAAGCCTATTCTGAGGATGTAGTATTATTTGATGACCAGTATCCGAGCGATTTTGTATATATGTCATTAGATGTTAATGGTCTTAAGGTAATTAATGATTCACTTGGCCATGAAGTTGGAGATGAAATTATTTTAGGTGCGTCACAGTGTATGCAAAAATGTTTCAGTTCATATGGCAAAATATATAGAATGGGTGGAGACGAATTCACTATCATTTTACATATTGATAAATATGAGTTAGAGAAAGTAGTTTCTGAATTTGAGAATGAAGTAAAAAGTTGGAAAGGTAAGTTAGTAGATAGTCTTTCTGTGTCTTTTGGATATGTAACGGTTGAGGATATACAGGGACTTTCAATTTTTGAAGTTGCTTCGGTTGCTGATAAGCGTATGTATGAATCTAAGTCTGCACATTACAAGAAAAAAGGTATAGACAGAAGAGGACAAGCCGATGCTCACAGGGCACTATGTAATCTTTATACAAAGATTCTTAAGATAAACATTACAGATGATACGTACTCAATTGTAAATATGGATGTGTCAGAGAAAACAAAGAAAAAGGGATTTGCAGAGAATAGTATTTCAGAATGGCTACGTTCATTTGGAGAATCAGGTCAAGTTCACGAAGAGGACATTGATGACTATTTAAGATATACAAATATCGATTATATGAGAGACTATTTTGGAGGCAATAAAACTTCACTTCATATCTTTTACAGAAGAAAATTTGGAGATGAGTTTAAGCAGGTTATGATGGAAATAATTCCAGCAGATGATTACAGTAATGATAATCAGAGCCTGTTCTTATATGTTAATAATATAGAAAAATAGGATATTGCCTATTGATTAGTTGTTTTTTTGATAAATAATCAGATTGATTTCGACTAATAGATATAACCAAGGAATTATGAGTAAAATCATAGTTCCTTTTTTATTGTTAAAAATATTTTAAAAATAATATTGTTAAAAATTTTAATAATATTATTTTGACCAACAGTTTTGCAACATACTCTTTTTTATACTGTGTTCATAAACAAAACAAACACAAACAAATTTCAAAAAAGAAATTTAGAAAGTAGAGGTAAATTATGAAGAATAGAGTAATAAGATTAACAACGAAAGCAGCTGCGGTCGTAACAATGGCAGGAATAATAGTAGGTACATCGAGCACTATAGCAAAAGCAGATGACGGGACTAATGAAAATACTTACGAACAGTCTGTCTATGCAGAACTGGTGCCAGAAGCACAATGTATAGATGATTTCAACAAAACAGAATACATTTGTAAAGATGGTTATGAACCAGTTATCCATACTGAGCTTGTGCCAGAAGCACATGTTAGAATCGACGATCCAGAGCCAGTACCGGAGATAACATATAATGATGGAACAACAGTCAGAGCAGAGCTAGTGCCAGAAGCACAATGTATAGATGATCTTAATGAAACAGAATATAAATGGGTAGATGGCCAAGGACCAACAATAATCAGAACAGAGTTAGTACCAGAAGAAGCTCCAGTAATAGTAAATGGACCATGTTTATATAAGGAGTTGGTACCAGCGGCTAACTTGATTATTGGATCAGCACCTGAGAATACAGAATCACCTGCCGAGCAGGAGAATGTAACACCTTCTGAAACACAGGCGGT
>JAKSHY010000022.1 GCA_024399135.1 Lachnospiraceae bacterium
CCATTATCAACGTGCATTTAATCTGTCAAACATGCAGTCACCTTGGCAGGTGATCAATTTTTTTATTTTCTGTCTGCAAGTCTTGTGGTAGATAATCTGTGAAAAATAAAGAATGCAATAGATACTATAAATATGTTAATATAAGAGCAATTAAACACAATTAATGAACAAAATAAAATTTTTTTCAATTTTTTTTAAAAATTTTTATAAAAATTGTAGCCACTTTATTATTTATATTCGTATATATAGTTGAAATCAAAAATACATTTGATGTTACGATATTTAAAAGTAAATGTATTTTAGATATAGGCAAAATTAATATTAAGAAAAAAGAGCATTGGAGGACAAAACTATGGCAGACGTTATTATGAACGAAATGACACAGGAAGAATTTGAAAAGATGTCGAAAGAAGTATCTGATGAAATGTTAGAGGATTTTGATGAGGTAACAGAAGTATCAGATGATGAATTAGATGCAGTTTCTGGTGGAAATATAGCAGCTAATACAACACTTAATATCGATGTATTGAACAAATGGATGAATGCATTCAGATCTGGTGTAACTGTATATGTTAAGACTAGAAGTGGAGTTTATGCAGCATACGTTGACCGTGTTCGATACATAAAAACTGCAACTTCATTCTATTTTACTTTTTTTGATATAACATACTGTAAAAATGGTGCTAAAGTTACCAACGTTCCAGCTAGATTCGTATCATTACCTACTAAATAATATTAGTAGTGATTTTCAGGAAGAGTAATTAATGAAACCAACTAAGCGAATCTTTCAATATGCGAAAGAGAATTTTAATGAAGTAGTTCACACAACACTTAATCCAGAAGGCCCGGGGGTTGTAAGAATTCATTTGGTACCACCAGCCTATAGTGAAAATGACATGGCGCCGAGCGTAGCTATTATTAACGGCCAGGATATTATCCCAGTTGGGATATCCTGGTCCGTTTTGTTGTGTGAATTTATTAAAGAAGTTAATAAATTCGATGGAAAACCAATAGAAGAAAATGACATAGACGTCATAATTAAGAATACCTGTACAGAAGTGAAAAAGGTGTTTCCATTGATCGGAAGAAAGAGACTTTCAAAGGATATCTACAGAATATTCAATGCTTTTAAACAAATAGCATATGGCGAAGAGGTTGACGAGAATATAGGCTACCTTAATATGGGTGAATATTCTGAATATATGAATGCCCCTCACAGAATGGATCTTATGATAAGTGCCATGACCAAGAATGATGTATGGCATTGTAATCAGAGATGTGTTCATTGCTATGCCGCTGGTCAGAAGTGTGCCGAAGAGGAAGAATTGTCAACTGATGATTGGAAGGCGATAATTGATAACTGCAAAAAGGCTATGATACCTCAGCTTACCTTTACAGGTGGCGAACCTACCATGCGAGAGGATATTTTCGAACTAATAGACTATGCGAAATGGTTCGTAACAAGGCTCAACACCAATGGAGTTAAACTTACGAAGGATTATTGCAGACGTTTAAAAGAGGCATCTTTAGACAGCCTTCAGATTACATTCTATTCATATGACCAAGATATACATAACAGTCTTGTTGGTGTTGATGAATATGACGCTACTGTAAGAGGAATTGAGAATGCCATAGAGGCAGGACTTAGTGTCAGCATTAATACACCTTTGTGTATTAAGAACAAGGATTATCTTTCAACGCTTAAGTTCCTAAAGGAAAGGGGTGTTATGTATGTAACGTGTTCAGGATTGATTGTCACTGGAAACGCTTTACTTGAAGAGTCTAAGAATCTTCAGCTGTCGAAAGATGAGATTAAGAATATACTGAAAGAAGCAGTTGAGTATTGCTATTCAAATGATATGGAAATTAGTTTCACCTCACCAGGCTGGATTCCCAAAGAATTCTTCGAGGAACTTTTGATTAGTACGCCTACCTGCGGAGCATGTCTTAGCAATATGGCAATAACTCCAGGTGGCAATGTTGTCCCATGCCAGAGCTGGCTATCGGATGAACCGCTTGGAAATATGCTTTCTGATTCCTGGGAAAAGATATGGAATAATGAAAGAACGATTGAGAGAAGAAAGTATTCTTCATATATGACAGGTGACTGCCCGTTCCGTTTTCGTAATGAGAAGGAGGTGCAGGATGAAAAATAGAAGATTCATGAAGTTCTTTTCTTTGATTGTCGCAATATGTTTCATAAGCCTGTATATTTGTACTCCGGTAAAAGCAGCGAATCCAACGGATGAGATTCTTGATTATGAAATTACAGTTGATGTTGACCAAAATACAGCAAGAACGCTGATTAAATATCATATTGAATGGAAGGTCCTTGATTCTGACAAGGCTGGTCCTCTTGAGTGGTTAAAAATAGGAATTCCTAATAGACATTATGAGGACTACGGAAAATTAAGCGATACAATCTCTAAGCTTTCGACCATGACCTCGGGCGGATTCTATGCCAAGGTCGATCTTGATAAGAAATACTATGAGGGAGATATTGTTGTAGTTGATTACTATTTCGATATGGATTATATGTATGAGGTTAGCAAGCCCAAAGCAGGCTTCGCAACATATACATTCACTCCCGGATGGTTCGATGATATAGCAGTTGATCATTTAAAAATCAAGTGGAATATGGATGATGTCGATTCCTTCTCACCAAGCTGTACGATGGAAGATGGATATCTTGTATGGGAGACGAGTCTTAAACCAAGAGAAAAATATACAGTAAGTGTCACATACCCTATTAGCGCGGTTAAATTTGATCTGTCATATACCAATGCTGCTCAAAAGGATTACAACTCGTCGAATAATGGCGATAATGGTGATTTGTTTGTTTTTATTGTTGTGTTCTTAATTGTCTTTGGTGGAGCGGTAATCAGAGTTGTGACATCGATTGCAAGATATACGAAATATGCATGTCTTGGTGGCGAGACCAAGAAGATTACCAGAACCAAGATTGTGTATTATGATACCTGTCCTGGTTGCGGTGCGGGTCGAAAGGATGGCAATTCTTCCTGTGAATATTGTGGAAGAAGTCTGATTAAGAGCGAGGAAGTACTTAAGGATTATATTGTAAAGAATACAGAAAAAGATATTCTTAAGTTCAAAAAAGATGGTGAGTATCAGTATTCTTCAGACCCTAACGTGTTTATCAGGGTTGCAACAACCAGAGTAAAAATGCCTCATCCATCGACCTATTCACGTCCACGTTCTAGCGGAGGAAGAAGCTGTGCTCATAGTTCGTGTGCCTGCGCATGTGCCTGTGCGTGTGCCTGTGCTGGAGGAGGAAGGGCAGGGTGTACCAACAAGGATTTTTATAATACTGATTTGAAACTAAAGCAGTTAGAAAAGAAAGCCAGGAATAAAAAAATAAAAATATAATAATTCGTTGATTTCGAGTCGCGAAAATATGGTATTATATTAATATTAATAATTAAGAAAAGGGGTATTGAAAATGGGGAATTATTTTCAGCCAGAAATCGAATGTGCTTCACCTGAAGAGATTCGAAAGATTCAAAGCGAAAGATTAGTAAAGCAGGTACAGAACGTATGGGATAACGTACCAATGTACAGAAAAAGAATGGAAGAGAAGGGATTAACTCCTGCTGATATTCAGTCAGTTGATGATCTTCACAAGCTCCCATTCATTACTAAGGATGATTTAAGAGATCAGTATCCATATGGATTACTGGCACGTCCACTTTCAGAATGCGTTCGTATTCAGTCAACAAGCGGAACAACAGGAAGAAGAGTTATCGCATTCTATACTCAGCATGATATCGACCTTTGGGATGAATGCTGTGCAAGAGCAATTGTAGCAGCAGGTGGAACAAAGGATGATGTATGTCACGTAAGCTATGGCTATGGATTGTTTACAGGTGGTCCTGGACTTAATGGTGGATCTCACAAGGTTGGATGTTTAACACTTCCAATGTCTTCAGGAAATACTGACAGACAGATCCAGTTCATGACAGATTTAGGTTCAACAATTCTTTGCTGTACTCCTTCATATGCAGCATATCTTGCTGAAAGCATTAATGAAAGAGGATTAAGAGATCAGATTAAGTTAAAGGCAGGTATCTTCGGAGCAGAGGCATGGACAGAGGAAATGCGTCATGATATCGAGGATAAGCTTGGAATTAAGGCATATGATATTTATGGATTAACAGAAATTTCTGGACCTGGTGTTTCTTTTGAATGTGAAGAGCAGACAGGTATGCATGTTAATGAAGACCATTTCATTCCAGAGGTAATTAATCCTGTTACAGGTGAGGTTCTTCCAGATGGCGAGAAGGGTGAATTAGTATTCACAAGTATCTCTAAGGAAGCATTCCCACTTATGCGTTATCGTACACGTGATATCTGTATCTTAAGCAGAAAGAAGTGCTCATGTGGTAGAACACATGTCAAGATGACTAAGCCACTTGGAAGATCAGATGATATGTTAATTGTTAAGGGTGTTAATGTATTCCCTTCTCAGATTGAGACAGTATTATTAAATCAGGGATATCCTGCTAACTATCAGATCATCGTAGACAGAGCTAATAACTCTGACTCTATCGAGGTTCAGGTTGAAATGTCTCCTGAGATTGCTGCTAATCCTTCTGTTGTTCCAACTAAGGAAAAGGAGCTTGTTGCAGGACTTAAGGCAATGCTTGGAATCTACGCTAAGGTTACTCTTGTTGATCCTAAGACAATCACAAGAAGTGAAGGAAAAGCCGTTCGTGTAATTGATAAGAGAAATCTTTATCAGGGATAATCACAGTATTTACAGGAGTTTTTCATGGACAAAAATATGCGTGTCATCGGAATGAAAATGAGCATTCTTATGGGTGTTTCTATGAGCCTTATTCTTTCATTGGTAGGAACACTTATGGGTGGGCATTTCACTATTCCTTCATGGCTTATATCATTCGGAGTGTCGCTTGTTATATCGTTAGTAATTGGTTTTTTGATTCCAATGAAGAAGGTTGGGGATTGGTTTTGTAATAAATGTAAAACTAATCCTAACAGTCCCAAGGGAAGTCTTTTGGCCGCATTTGTTTCAGACATTATTTATACACCAGTTATTACTATATCAATGGTAGTATTGATGCTTAATCTTGCTAAGAAGAACGCACCAGAGGGAGCAGAGGTTCCAACAGTGGGTCAGGTTCTTCCAGGGTCGCTTATAGTCTGCTTTTTAGTAGGATATGTTGTGATAGCTATTCTGACACCGGTGTTTTTGAAAATGCTTATGAAGAATGTCAGAAGATAATGGATATCAGAAGGCAGTGAACTTCGAAAAATAAAGAATGATAAGAAACAAAAATGAAAAACAAAAGGGAAGCAGGTTGCTTCCCTTTTATTATTAAAAAATGTTGTGACGATTCTACTATGCGTATCAGAAGGATTGTACTTAAGTTGTAAGGTGAACGCCGTCCATGCTGGCTTTGGCAACCAAAACACCAGTATTATCCTTTATTATTATTTCATAAAAACATACACGCTTTCCGTCTTTTAACATTCTGGCTTCTGAAATCAGAGTATCACCCTTAACACCACTTAAATACTGAATATGTCCGGAAGATGTAACAGTTCTTACATCAGAAGCATTCGTTGCAACTGCGAAAGAAAAATCTGCCAGAGTATAGATGGCACCTCCCATTATTCCGTTAGCAGCATTAAAATGCTTTTTCGAAAGCGCCATAGAGCATTTCGCATATCCTTCGCCTACTTCAACGATATCAATTCCGGTTGTTTCGGTTGCGAAGATATCATCCTTGAAAAAGTTTTTTATCCTGGCGAGTTTTTCATTGTCAAACAGGTTGTTCTCCATTATTTGTCCCCCATCATTATTAATATTTACACGATACTAATTATACCCCATAGATGTGAAAAATGTAATTAATATTGGATAGGGGTCAAATATGAAATGCGAAAGGTGTTCAAATATGTTAATATATAGAATGGCTTTTAGTGAGCAACTTATTAAAGAAGTGATGGAGCAGGACTCAATTATTGAACCTGAAGATATAAATGTTATTTAGAATAGTAAAAAAGATTTTGAAAGTAATACTGATAGCATTGCTGGTTGTTGTACTTATTGTAGGTGGATATCTTTCATATGCGTATATAGTATTCGAAAGACTTCCGGATAATCTTGAGCTTGATATTGCCACCAACAATGAAAATATTGCAAAGCCTGGAGTAGAATATAAGATAGCATGCTACAATGTCGGTTATGGATCTAACTGTAAGGATTTTTCTTTCTTTATGGATGGAGGAATTGAGACTCTGGCGTTTTCTAAGGACAGTGTCATAGAAAGTATTAATGGAACTATTGATAATATTAAGAGGATTAATCCGGATATCATATTACTTCAGGAGGTTGATGTTGATGCCAGACGTTCATATCATGTAGATGAAAGAAATATGTATTATGATGCGTTTTCGACGTTCAACTCTGCCTATGCTCAGAATTATGATTCCTTCTTCTTGTTTTATCCGGTTACGGATCCTATAGGTAGTTCGGTATCTGGAATGATAACATTGAGTAACCTTTTACTAAAAGAAGGAACAAGAAAGAGCCTTCCAATAGATGCAGGTTTTAATAAATTCTTTGATTTGGATAGATGTATCAGCATAACAAGAACTCCTGTTGAGAATGGAAAGGAATTGGTTATAATTAATGCACATCTTTCGGCTTATTCGAAAGAAGAGGGCGTGACAGATTCACAGCTTAATATCCTTAAAGAGATTATGGAAAAGGAATATTCTGATGGCAATTATGTCATTCTTGGAGGAGATTTGAACCACGATCTTCTTGAAAAAGACACAAGTGTCATTTCTGAAAGAACATGGACTTATCCATATGATCGAAACATGATTGCAAAGGGCTGTGATTTTGCTATCGACTTATTGGCAGAGGATGTAGTTTCGAAGATGCCTAAAACCTGTAGAGATACTAACATTCCATATGATGCTGCTGAGTCATACACAGTAACTGCAGATGGTTTCATTATTTCTGACAATATTGAAATGAAAAATTATGAGGTTATTCCAACTGATTTTGAATATTCGGATCATGAGATGGTTTTACTCACCTTTATGCTTAATTAAAATACATTAATATTAGGAGAGAAAAAATATGTTCGAAGCAATACATTATGAGGTTGCGTCAATTGATGGCGATTATGCTAATTTAAGAAATCTGGAGACTCCGAATGAAGAATTAAAGGTTGTGGCAAGAGCGATTCTTCCACCAGAAATATTCGAAGGCTGTAAGATAAAATATGAAATGATGTCATATTCCATTGAATAAAAATTTCAGTAACAAGGATATTTAGCAAATGAAAAAACTGGCGAAAATATTTAAGATTTTAATCATAATAATTGTTGTAGTATGCGTTGCGTTGTGGATAGTTGCGAACGTTTTGTTTAAGCTTCCGGCAAAGGACTATTACAATGCGTCTGAAAAGACATTTAGTATCCCGGATCTCAATTCTGGATTCATTCCACAGGGACTTGAATATGTGTCTTCGGACGGTAACTTTTTAATTACAGGATATATGGGAGATGATTCTCCATCCCCTGTATACGTTATTGATCAGGATGGGAATGTTGTTAGTAAGGTCTCAATACCTGACGAAAATGGCGATTTTCTGACTAATCATAACGGTGGTATATCGATATACGGTGATTATGTTTATGTGGCAGGTGGTAAGGACTGTGAAATCAATGTTTACTCGTACAAAGATATACTTAATGGAACACCAGAACTTCTTGGTACAATTGATATGAGAGTATCAGAGGATGAATACTTAGGCCCAGCCTTCGTAACAGCATCTTCTGGAAAATTAATAATTGGAGAATTCTATAGAGAAGAGAATTATCCTACCTGCATTTCACATCAGTTTAAAACATCAAATGGTGATGAGCATCATGCGATAGCTATGGTTTATGAGCTTGGCGATTATCCCGAAAGCTTCGGATGTAATCTTGAGTCAGCTGAGGTATGGTCAATTCCAGATTTGGCTCAGGGTATGACCTTTAAGGATGGAAAAATATACGTATCTGAATCTTATGGTACAGCGACTTCAACAATTGAAGTGTTCGATTATGAAAAGGCATTAAGCTCTGAAACAATTGATATTATGGGAAAGACAGGGCTTAAGCTATATGAGCTTGATAGTGCGGCTAAAGATAATGACTATATATTTGCACCAATGGCAGAGGAAATTACATTCGTAGGGGATAAGCTCTATACAATGTGTGAGTCAGCTTCTAACAAATATTTCTTCGGAAAACTGACAGGACATTTTAAGTGCTATTCAACTGATCTTACTAAAATGAGTAACTAATTTTGGCGCGGCAAAGATGCTATGGAAATAGCAATATGTAATTGACGAAACAGCAGGAGCGATGAACTATAATGAATTCATACAATAATCAGAAAAAAGAGGAAAAGGGTATATTCAGAAAATATGGTGGAATTATTACTACCATCATAATCTGTGCATTGGCACTTGTTACACTGTTATATCCTGTACTACTTCCCGTAATAGCTATACTGGTTTTAATTCCATATGGCCTTTATCACATAATTAAAGTAAAGGATTGGACTAAGGGAGGAATTGCAGCGTGGGCTGTTGGAACACTGGCTGTTGCGGCGCTTGCAGTCTATATTCTTGGTTTCTTTTACTATGTACTACGATTTAATACAGGATACTATGCCAATAATGACAAAGTTTATTATTATGAGGGCCTTGTATGGTATGGATATCAGGATGACGGTCAGTGGGCGAAAGAAGAGGATCAGGATGGCCTCAATGATAGTATGAAAAGAGATTATTTCAAAGGAATGGAATACAACGAGGAGTTAGGTGCATCTGATTTTTCTGAAACTGACATATACAAGATAAATCACCTCAAGGAGAGCGATGTCAAAGGAGATAATGCAACTGGCATGCTTGGTGATGTCAATTTAACAGAAATAGATGGTATAAAGACGGAGAATAACTAATTAATCGGGTTGGTTCTATGTTGGGTGCTCATAATAGCTTCGTGCTTAAAGGCGATATTGCTTTTAGTGAAGATTTAAAAAATATTAAAACAATTAAAGATGGATATGTAGTGTCCCTTGATGGAATATGTATGGGGGCATTTGATACACTTCCTAAAAAGTATGAGGAGCTTGAGGTTATTGACTATAAGGGCTCACTAATAGTACCGGGGATGGTTGACCTTCATGCTCACGCTCCCCAATATCTTTGTAGCGGAATTGCTACTGATAACGAGCTTTTAGACTGGCTTAACAAATATATTTTTCCAGAAGAGGCGAAATACAGCGACCTTGAATACGCGAAGAAGTCATACCAGAATTTTGCGAATGATATGAAGAGGGGCTTCACAACAAGAGCTTCGATTTTCGGAACAATGCATACGGATGCTACGATTCTTCTTATGGACTTACTGGAAGAGACGGGCATAGTTTCATACGTTGGAAAAGTGAATATGAATAGAAACAGTGTTGATGCACTGACTGAGAATAGTGAAGATGAATCACTAGAGGAAACCAGAAGATGGCTTCAGTCAATTGAGGGCAAATATACACGTACATTCCCAATATTAACACCACGATTCATCCCATCATGTTCTGATGGATTAATGAAAGGTCTGGGTGAACTTTCGAAGGAAAAAGGGTTAAGAATTCAGTCTCATCTTTCGGAAAATGTGGATGAGGTTAAGTGGGTTAAGGAACTGGTGCCAGAGTCAACGTCTTATGCAAATGCATATGAATTGTTTAATGCTATCGGCGAAAAGACAGTCCCTTCAATAATGGCACATTGTGTGTACAGTGATGATGAAGAAATAAGAATAATGAAAGAGCATGGGACTTTCATAGCACACTGTGCAGATTCTAATATTAACCTGGCAAGTGGAATTGCTCCAATTAGACGATTTCTTAATGAGGGATTAAAGGTTGGAATAGGTTCTGATGTGGCAGCAGGATCCACACTTAATATGTTAAGAATGATACTTGTTACTATTCAGGCATCTAAAATGTATTATAGATTAGTTGATAGTAGCCTTGAACCATTGACCTTCGAGGAGGCTTTTTATCTGGCAACACTTGGCGGTGGAGAATATTTCGGAAAGGTCGGAACCTTTAAGGAAGGATATGCTTTCGATGCTGTTGTGATTAGTGATGAAAATATGGCAGCGAAGCCTGACAATGTAAGACAAAGACTTGAGAAAATATGTTATAACGATGCAGATGCTGTGATTCTTTCGAAGTATGTCGATGGGAAAAATATTTTTTTAAGACGTGAGACTTAAATATATAGAAACTCGAATACGAATATATTACAGGTGCCAGTATTAATAAACTGATAAGCGTATTCTAAAGTGAAAAATATACAAACATTTGTAAGAAATCAAACAAAAAAGTAAAAAAATACACAAAAAGTAAAAATAATGCTTATTGATGTAAAGTATTTACATTCAAAAAAATCCCCCAACTTTGTAAAATTTATTTGTATTTTAGAAGGTTGGGGTTTTCTATGAACAAAAGAAAATTTGTTTCGTTACTTTTAATAGTATCAATTTTGTCATTATGCCTTATTGGGTGTGGTAAAAAATCTGATTCAAAGCAGGTTGGAAAATGGGCATATATTCATGACACGGAAACCGCAGTTTTAATTTTAAAAGAAGATTGTAGTGCGATCTTTAAAGGAAAATCGTATTCATTCGAGGATGATGGAAGTTATCTTACATTAAAAGCTTCTAATGAAGAACTGAAGATGAAGTATGAAATGGTCAATGGAGATATGTATCTTTATGAGACCAATGTATATACATACGTAGGAGATGGAACTCCAGATGGATTAGTTGGTGTTTGGAGGAATGCTCCTAATAAATGGGAGTTCGAATTCACTGATAAGGGAACATTCAAGGAAGACACATATTTCCCAGGCTACTATACAGTGAATGAAGAAAATTCAAGCATTAAGCTTGTGTATAATGATCATTTCGAGGATACAATAATTCTTTACTCAATCAATGGTAATGAACTTACTATCCAGTATCCATGGCGAATGGTCAGAATGGATTAGGTGATTAGCGCATGAGCGCTTCACATTGACACATAGTGTGTCAAATATATTTTATTCATATTTTATAGGAGGACAAGTATGAAAAAGAGATTACTTGCAACAGTTTTAGCTGCTGGTATGGTACTTTCTTGCGTAGGTTGTGGCGGCGCTACAGATACAGCAAGTGCATCAGCATCAGCATCTGAATCAGCAGCAGCTTCTGTAGAAGCATCTGCAGACGCAGCATCATCAGAGGAGTCAGCACCTGCAGCTTCAGGCGAATCTATCGATCTTGAAATGTGGTGTATCGCAACAGAGAGTGATTCAAACCGTCATTCTTATGAAGCAGCTATCGCTGATGTAACAGCAGCTCACCCAGAAATCAACTTCACATGGGAAGCTATTGAGAACCAGGCTTACAAGACAAAGATTAAGGCAGCTGTAGCAGCAGATGAAATGCCTGACATCTTCTTCACATGGTCATGTGCATTCCTTGGCGATTTCGTATCAGCTGGTAAGGTTTACTGCATGGACGAAGCATATCAGGGATTCGCTAGCGAACTTCCAGAAGTTATGCTTGGTAACACAACTTATGACGGAAAGCACTACGGTGTTCCTCTTACAATGAACATCGTTGGTATGTTTGCTAACATGGATCTTCTTGCTCAGGTTGGATACACAGAGGTTCCTGGAACATACGAAGACTTCATCGCATGTTGTGACGCTCTTAAGGCAGCTGGAATTATTCCTTTAGGATGTTCTGGTAAGGAAACATGGTGTGTAACAGAGTACCTTGAGTCAGTTATCGAAAAGAGTATCGGTGCTGATGAGTTAAATGATATCTTCCTTGGAAGAGCTACATGGAACAATCAGGGTGTTGCTGATGCAGTTGATACATTCCAGAAGTTAGTTAACGACGGATACTTCGATCCAGAAGGTATCGCATTATCTAACGATGAAGTTAAGGCTAACTTCATGGCTGGTAAGTACGCATTCTACATGAATGGTACATGGAACTGTGCAGACTTCGCAGCTAACGCAGACTTCGGTTCAAAGGTTAAGGTTGCTGAATTCCCAGTTATCAACGCTGATAAGGCTTCTTTAGGAATGCTTATCGGTGGACCTTCTGATACACTTGCAGTTGCAGCTTCTTCAGCTCATGCAGCAGAGGCAGCTCAGTTCACATTCGAACTTGGTAAGGAAATCTGCCACTACGGATATCTTGATGGATGTGGTCTTCCAGCATGGACACCATACTATGACACATCAGCTATCAATCCTTTAACACAGGCTGTTTCAGAAATCTGTGCTAATGCTAAGACATACGTATTATTCGGTGATACAGCTCAGAACGCTGACGATGCTAACACATACCTTTCATATGTTGATCAGGTATATGGATGTGCAATTGATGGCGCTGGCTTCATCGCAGGTCTTGCTAACGATATCAGATAGTTTTTATTCTGAATTAGATTTTTAAAAATGTGGCGGTCCTTCCGGATCTTCAATAGGTCAGGAGGACCGCCTTTTTTGGGGAAGGAAATATATATGAAAAAAACGGCTAGCGATAGACTTAATATTTTCTTGTTTTTGCTCCCAGGCCTTATATTATTCATTGGAATCCTGATTGCACCAATTTTCCTTTCGGGATATTACAGCTTGTTTAATTACAATGCCGTATCGGGAGAAATGTCATTTATCGGCTTTGACAACTATAAAGAGATGTTCTCAAGTAATGCTATTGGTTTCATGAAAGCTTTGGGGAACTCATTATTATTAGCTGCATTATCAGTATTTTTGCAGTTACCTTTATCTTTAGGACTGGCTCTTGTTTTAGGAAAAGGAATTAAAGGAGAGAGAATTTTCCTTTCAGTTTATTTCATGCCAGTACTTATTTCGACTGTTGTTATTGGACAGTTATTCTTAAAAATTTATAATCCGTCTTACGGTATTTTAAATATTGTTTTGGAAAAATTGAGTATCATTTCCGCAGATAATCATCCGATTTGGTTAGGAAACAAGAATACAGCGCTGATTGCCTGTTTCATCCCAACCTTATGGCAATACGTAGGATATCATATGCTCCTTATGTATGCGGGTGTTAAGTCTGTTCCAATTGAACTTCGTGAAGCTGCTATGCTTGATGGAGCTACATCTGGTCAGGTAAATAGATACATTGTATTACCATATATTAAATCTATCATTAAGATTAGTGTTATCTTCGCAATCACTGGTTCACTTAAGTCATTCGACCTTATCTATGTATTGACTAATGGTGGTCCATTGCATGCAACTGAAGTTCCAAGTACTATCATGATAGAGATGCTCTTCCAGAGAAACAGATATGGAATGGGTAGTGCTATTGCTGTGATGCTGATTGCTTTGTGCTTCGTATTCGCATTAATAGTTAATAAGATATTTAGGGAGGAGGATTAATATGGCTATAGGAAAGAAAAAATCATCCTCTAATGAATTTGAGAGTAAAGTATATTCTAAGAAGATGACTCCAGGAAAGGTTGTTATATACATCCTTCTGTTGTTCTGGTTGTTCATCAACATTTTCCCAATATACTGGATGTTCACATTCTCACTTAAGAGTAACGAAGAAATTTTTGGTGCTAACGTAGCAGGATTGCCTAATGAGTGGTTATGGTCTAACTATTCAAGAGCAATGAATACAGGTAGCATGGGAGTATATTTCCTTAACTCGGTAATCGTTGCGGTAGTAACAATTCTTATTACATTAATTGCTGCATTGATGGCAACATATGCAATTACAAGATTTAAATGGAAGGGAAGCAAGCCAATGAACAGCTTCTTCATGTTAGGACTTACTATTCCTATTCATGCTTCCATCGTACCAATTTATGTAATTTTAATTAACTTAAAGCTTACTAACTCACTTACAGCATTAATTGTTCCATATTCAGCATTCTCGCTTGCTATGGCAATTTTAATCTGTACAGGATTCATGATTGAGATTCCTTATGAACTTGATGAATCAGCTTCAATCGATGGATGTAACAGGTGGGGAATATTCTTTAAGATTATATGTCCATTAATGAAGCCTGCTGTTTCGACTGTTGGTATCTATACATTCCTTCAGTGTTGGAACGAGTTGATGTTCGCTAACATCTTTAATTCTAAGGAAGAATACAAGACTTTACCTGTAGGTATTCAGGGATTGTCTGGTGCTTATACAACAGACTGGGGCCCAATCGGTGCTGCTTTGGCCGTAGCAACATTCCCAATGCTGTTCGTATACATCTTCTTAAGCAGACGTATTCAGGACAGTTTCATTGCTGGAGCTGTAAAGGGTTAATAACCTGGAACATTATGGCTAATAGCCAAATGAATATTTGATTTAATAATTTATGACCTGTCAGATTTTCTGACAGGTCTTTTTAATGTTACGAGTACACAAATTAAACAGTGATGTGGACCACTATTGTATCATTTTCAAGAATGTAACTTTTTAGTATAATATGAGTCATGGGTAAGCTAGGAACGAAAATAAACAAATTATTTAAATATGAAAGACAATCGGTAACCAGAACAGTTAGACTTGTTATCTGGGCACTTTTGGTTTTTTTCTTAATTGCTTTTGCGTTCGCTTTCATTAGTACGACAGAACGTACTGAAAAGGATTATGAATCAAGACAGTCTGAAACAATTATTAATAATACTTCAAGCAGTATAGAAGCTAATATTGATAACTATACAGATATTTCACGTTTATTACTTCTTAATGAAACAGTTACGAAATATCTTAAGGCTATATATCCGGACATTGGTTTACATAACGACGCCAGATTTGGAGTAATGGACGTACTGAATGTATGTAGAAATCTTGATTCCGTTGTAATTATCAGAAATGATTATAACTTCATGAATACAGGACGAGGCTTGTATGACATTAAACAGGATGAGCTGACTTCTTCTGAATGGAAGGAGAAAATTGTTAAAGAAAAGGGTGGAGCACTGGTTTTAATGAATGGAGGAGGAACCTTCTACAGGAAAGACGGTGCACCCATCATATCTATAGCAAGAGCGTTCTACGATATACATACTCAAAAACATATAGGATATATGCTCATTAATTTTACCACTGGTATGCTGGACAGACTCATCACATATCAGAACAGATCATCTGTATGTATTATTAGTACAGATGGCGAATACCTGGCAGGAAATGAAGAACTTTGTCAGTATATGTCTGACGAGTTCAAAACGAATAATATATCGCATAAGACGGTAGGCTTATGGTTTAATCACAGGATGATTTCAGGAAAAACAATGGAAAATCTACCCATTGTTATTATCTGTGAAACTAAAGCCTCCACACAAGCTATGCCTACAGAGTTCATCATAAGCTTCATAATTTTGATGGTTACTTTCCTTGCATCTATCTTCTTCACCAGGAATTTCATGTTAAGAAATTTCACGACACCTATTGTTAATCTGTCGGACGCAATGGAAAAGACTAAAGAGTCTGGATGGATTGAGAGAGTTTCGATTGACCCTCCTAATAATGAAATAGGGATATTGGCAGACAGTTATAATAGTATGATTGACTACATGAATGATCTTTTTAAGCAGCTTTTAGAGAATGAGCAGGAAATTCAAAGAGCTGAAATGAGCGTACTTCATGAGCAGATAAAACCACACTTTCTTTATAATTCCCTGGAATGCATCAACTGTATGGCTATGGATGAAGGTGCAACGAATGTACAGAAGGCTATAGCAACCCTTGGAAATTTTTATAGGAATTCGCTTAGTAAGGGAAGCAGGGAAATACCGCTTTCAAGAGAAATCAGAATAGTTCAGGACTATTTGTATCTTCAGAGATTGCGTTATGGTGATGTGCTGATAGACGAGTATCATCTTGATGAGAGAACTCTTGATTTGGTTGTTCCTAAGCTTATATTACAGCCTTTAGTTGAAAATAGTATTTATCATGGTATAAGATTAAAAGGCGAAGAAGGAATAATCAGTATTACCAGTCGTCTTATGGATGATGGACTTCATCTGTATGTTTATGATACTGGTATAGGTATGGATGAGGAGACGATAAATAAGGTTCTCTCCAAGGACGAACCTATTGTTGATAATCCTTCAACTAATGTGCTTTCGGGCTTTGGATTAAAGGGAACAATCCAAAGATTAAGATATTATTGTGGCAGCGATAATGCAGTTAAAATCCGAAGCGAATTAGGAGAATATACAGAAATCGAAATAACGGTTCCTGTTAAAAATGTGGAGCAGAATAAAAATGATTAGGGTTATGGTAATTGACGACGAGCCTACAGCGAGGAAACTTCTAATATCAACCATTGACTGGAATAGCCTTGGGATGGAAGTAGTAGGAGAAGCGTCTAATGGAATAGAGGCAATTAATGTAATAGATGATATGCAGCCGGATATTGCGTTCGTAGATATTTCAATGCCTTTCATGAATGGTATTGATTTTACCAAGCTTGCAATCCAAAGATATCCGAATCTAAAGATAATAATACTTACGGCATTTGATGACTTCGAGTATGCCAGAGAGTGTATTAAACTTCCTGTAGTTGAATATCTGTTAAAGCCTATTGATGAAGAAGAAATTGTTAAAGCTTTGAAGGAAGCAAGCGAGGCAATAGCTACAATTAAAAGTAATGCTTCAGAAGAGGCTGAAGGTGAGAATGAAAATGTATCTTTGACTAAGATAACAACTTACCTTAAGGAAAACTACACGGATTCGACTATTAACCTTATGTCTGTCTCGTTGAAATTTGGGTTTAATTCATCATATCTTAGCAGAAAGTTTAAACAGGAAACAGGCAAGAGCTTTGTAGAATTTTTGACAGAATGTAGAATGGAAAAAGCAATAGAGCTTGCTAAAAACAATATGAAAATGTTTTTTACAGCAAGTGAGGTTGGAATTCCGGATCCCAATTATTTCGGAAGATGTTTCAAAAAATATACAGGTGTCAGCTATTCAGAATATGTAGCTAATAACTCAAAAAGCGGTTAGGAGATAAGTGACTTATGGATGGTTCTACAAATAACCCTCTTGATATAGGAATATTTGATACGAGTGATGTTATATCAATTATTATAAGTACCATTGGTATGTATATGACATTTAAAAAGCTTGGAGTAAATAAGCTGTTTAGTCTGGTACCAGTATATAGGGATTATAAATTTGCCCAGTCTGTTGACCGAGAAGATGAGGGGAAAATCTACTGTATTTGTAATCTAATGGTTCAGGGAATTGCTATTTTTAGAACGTTCTTCATAAGATATTTTACCGAGTTTCCACAGCTTGATATTTTCGTTATGTTCGCACTTATTATCTTAAGTGCCATTTTCTTCATATATAGTGCAAGAGTATTTTTCGGCCTATGCGAGATTTTTAATATGAAAAAACGCTGGGTTATCCTGGCAATGATCGCTCCGGGATTAGAATTGCTCTATTTTGGATTCTCGAAGAAGATTACTCCTAGATATATTGAGCCAGAAGATACTGATGATAAGGAAGCCGCAGCTCTTTCTGGATATTTGGCAAAAGAAACCAATGAAGGTCTTTCAGTTAATATTAAATCAAGGACAGTAAAAAATCATTTTAAGACTAAAACTCTTCTAAGAGATATACATTTGAACATTGAGCCTGGCAATATGGTTTTACTTTTAGGAGGCTCAGGAGCAGGAAAAACAACGTTTTTAAATGCTGTAACAGGCTATGAGGCAGCTGACGCCAAAATACTTCTTAATGGCGATGATGTCTACACGCGTTTTGATAAAATGAAATATAATATCGGCTTCGTTCCTCAGCAGGATCTTATCAGATACAATGATACAGTATACAGGACATTGGCGGATGCTGCTGCATTAAGACTTCCAAGTGACATGCCACGAAAAGAGAAAAAGGAGAGAATTGAAAAGGTTCTTGATATTTTCGGACTTCGTCCTGTTAAGGATAATATAGTTGGCAAGCAGTCGGGTGGACAGAAAAAGAGAATTTCGATTGCTACAGAATTTATTTCAGATCCTTCGTTGTTCATACTTGACGAACCGGATTCAGGACTTGATGGAATTCTGGCCAGAGATTTGATGACCAGACTTCACGAAATTTCCAGAGATGGAAAAATTGTAATTGTAATTACACATACTCCAGACAGAGTTATAGATCTTTTTGACAAAGTTATAGTACTTGGAAAAGATGCCGACAGAACTGGACGACTTGTGTTCTATGGATCAATTGACGAAGCTAAGGAATTCTTTAATAAGGATAAGATGGAAGATATCGTCAAGATGATTAACCGTGAGGATGAAGGTGGAGAAGGAAAATCAGATGAACTGATTGAAAAATTCGGGGAGGTAAGAAATGGAGAAATCTAGAGTAAAAAGAATTCATCATAAAGGCCGTTTAACCCAGATACCTATATATTTAGGAAAGTTTTTCAGAATGTTCATCTATGAGGATGACTGGAAGGTTGTTCCTATGGCAGGTGTAATCGCAGCTTTGGTTGCATTCGTTGTAGGCTCTAATATGTTCAAGACCATGGAAGGAACAACCATGGGATCACTTGGAATAACCTGTATATGTATCTGGAATGGGTTTTTTAATTCGATTCAGTCAATCTGCAGGGAGAGAAGCATAGTTAAGCGTGAACACAGAAGCGGTATGCATATTACCTCATATCTTCTGGCACATGTCATATACCAGGCATTCATATGCGTACTCCAGAGTGCTGTAACGGTTGCTGTATGTGTTGTTGCCAAGATGTCTATGCCAGTTATTGGATTCATAACACCATGGTTTTATCTTGATATGGCAATAACTGTATTTTTGATTACATTCGCAGCAGATATGATGTCACTTACTGTTTCATCGTTTGCGAAAACTACTACAGCGGCTATGACTATAATGCCATTTATGCTTATTTTTGAACTCCTGTTTTCGGGAAGAATGTTCCAGCTAAGTGGTTTTGCTGAAACGCTTACTAATCTGTCACTGGCTAAATGGGGTCTTAACTGCCTTTGTACGCAGGCATCATATAATGATCTTCCTATGGTCACTGTATGGAATCAGATGGTTAAATTTAAGAACGTTAGTATTATGGGCGAAACGCCTATAGAGGATGTTGTTTTATATATGCAGGATAATAACCTGGTGAGCGACTTTAATCTTGCGGTAGGTCATAACAGTATGATAGATGAACTTAATATGACAGCTAAAAATATATTTAACAGCTGGATTAACCTGGGGTTGTTCGCCTGCATATTCATAGTTCTTACTTTCTTTTTCTTAAAGAGAATAGACCGTGATAAGAGATAGTGTTAAAATAGTGGTATGTTAAAAAGTTATATGTTTTGATGACAAATATATAGCTTTAATAAGTGGGATAAAGGGGTGTTAACATGAAAAAAATCAGATTATTATTAATTACGATTGCGACAGTAGTACTTTCACTTGGATTTAGCATAAGTGCTATGGCAGCACCTAAAGTGATGCCAGATGGTAATGTGTTTGATGCTGAATTATACGCAGTATTGTACCCTGATGTAGTTGCAGCTGTAGGAACTGATGAGGCAGCATTATATTATCACTATGCTGCATTTGGTAAGAAGGAAGGCCGTATTGCTGCAATGCCAGGAGTTACAGCAGAAAGTCTTAAGGCTCCTAAGAAAGAAAAATGGCAGTATACAGAGGCTGAACTTATAGATCAGGTAATAGCAGCATGTATTACGCCAGGAATGAATCCTCTTGATATGGCAAGAGCCGTAAACAAATATCTTTGTGATAATACTACTTATGATAATACAGCCACAAGATACAGTACATTCGATACATTGGCATATGGTACAGCTATCTGCCAGGGCTACGCTAATGCGTTCTGGAAGATAATGAATAAGCTTGGCGTTCCAACAGATTATGTTAGTGGATATGCTAATGGTGGAAGACATGCATGGAACAGATGTAACTTCGGTGGTGTATATCTTTATACAGATGTAACATGGAATGATTCTCTTCATACTGACAAGTATCTTCTGATTACAGCAGAGCAGATGGAAAGAGACCATCAGACTATGGAAATTAACAGAAAAAACAGAGTAATGTAATTTTTCCAAAAAAGATTTCACTTTAGGAAAATGGACCAGAAAAAACCTATTAAAAAATCATATGAAATTGACATGTGTAACGGCAGACTCTTTTCGAAGATTCTGCTGTTTACTTTACCATTAATTGCTTCGGGAATTCTGCAGCTTCTTTTCAACGTTGCGGATGTAATCGTGGTTGGACGATTCGCTGGAAAAGAGGCTCTGGCAGCGGTTGGATCAACGGCCAGTCTTACGAATCTTATTATCAATGTATTCATAGGACTATCGGTTGGAAGTAATGTAATGGTTGCAAGATTTTTCGGCGGAAGGAATGAAAAGGCAGTTAATGATGCAGTACACACCTCTATATTCATTTCACTTATAGCAGGGGTGATTCTCACCATAATTGGAATCACATCAGCCAAACCTCTTCTTTCACTGATGGGAACGCCGGATGATGTAATTGAGTATTCTACGCTTTATATGCGAATATATTTCGCTGGAATGCCAGTTATGATGCTGTATAACTTCGGTTCAGCGATTTTAAGAGCAGTTGGAGATACGAGACGACCTCTTTATTATCTTTTGATAGCCGGAATGATTAATTTCGCACTAAATCTTGTTTTCGTTATTTATTTTGGAATGGGAGTTTCTGGAGTAGCTATAGCTACAGTTGCCTCTCAGGTTATTTCTGCATCTTTAGTTTTAAGATGCCTTATTAAGGATGAGGGTGCAATTAAGCTTTCACTTAAAAAGCTTAGAATTAACAAAAATATATTACTTCAAATTGCAAGAATTGGTCTTCCTGCAGGAATACAGGGTGCTTTGTTTAATCTTTCGAACGTAGTGATTCAGTCATCAGTTAATTCGTTCGGATCCGTAATTATGGCAGGTAACACAGCAGCCCAGAACCTTGAGGGATTCGTATATACTTCGATGAACTCCGTACATCAGGCGACAGTCAGCTTCGTTGGACAGAACGCTGGCGCCAAGAAAATGGACAGAGTGAAAAAAGCCATCATAGAATGTCTTTTGTTAGTGACATTCATAGGTCTTTTGATGGGAAATCTCATGGCCTATTTTTCACCACAGCTTCTCACTATTTTTTCAAGAGACGAAGCAATTATCAATGCTGGTGTTGGGAGACTTAACATTATATGTACTACATACTGTCTGTGCGGAATTATGGATGTACTTGTTGGTGGATTACGAGGACTTGGAAGCGCGATTATTCCAACTGTTATATCTTTGATAGGTGCATGTATGCTTAGAATAGTGTATATAATGACCTACTTTAGATGGCACAGATCACTGGCCATGCTGTATATGACATATCCAATATCCTGGACTATTACACTAACAGCGCAGCTTATCTTCCTTATATATCTTTATAAGAAAACATGCAGGATGATGAACAGGAAATAAAAATGAGAAATAAGAAGAAAATAATTGTATATGGCATTTTGATGCTTCTTATTATGTTTTTTATATATTACATGTCGGCGAAGGATGCTACTGAATCAACGACTATAAGTAATGGATTCGCTGATACCTTTATTGGAAAGGTTCTGTCAGTTTTTCCTTCCATAACCGGTGAAGGAATTTTTTATGATATACGAAAGTACGGACATATATCTGAGTATGCTCTTTTAGGAGTGTTTTCGACTTTGTTTTTCCTGGAGCTTAAAATTTGGTTACCATATGTTGAAAGCATAGCTTTGTGCTTTTTATATGCGTGCTCTGATGAATTTCATCAGCTTTTCGTTCCGGGAAGAAGTGGTAAGTTTAGTGACGTTGGATTTGATTCTATAGGATATATGATAGGTATTATAATCATATATTTGTTTGTCCGGCACAAAAATAGTATAATAAAATCTGTATAATTGTGTTTTAACGTCAATAAAGGAATTAATAGATGAATGGATTGATGAAAGCATTAACAGGAATATTAGGGCTTCTTGCTATACTGGCCTGCATCGCAACTGTTGCGATAATAGGATATTCCTTCGTTAACAATGACAGTGATAATAATAAAACAGCCAAGGAACTTGCGCCGAAGGATATTGAGATAATTAGCGATGAAACACAGAAGGTAAGTGTTCCAACCGCTTTTCCGGACCTTACACTTACAGTCGGTGAAAAGCCAGCTAATCTGAAAGTTCCAGAGGGTCATGTTCATGACTATAAGGAAGAAATTATTAAAAAGGCTACATGCCTTGAGTCTGGTCAGATTAAATTCACATGTTCATGTGGGGACTATTATGTAGTAGATCAGATGTCTACAGGACATGTTCCAGATGACTGGGAGACAGTAAGAGAAGCGACCGAAACGGAAGATGGCTCGAAAGTCAGAAAATGTATATATTGTGATGAAATAGTCGCAAGTGAGAAGATTCCATCACTTAATTCGTTGAATAATAATTCAGGAAATAATAAAGAAAAACATGAGCACCTTTATGTTGCTACTACGGAAAGAGAACCATCATGTGTATTAGCCGGACTAAGAAAGCTTACATGTGAATGTGGATCCTTCTATACAGAAACGATTCCAGCGGTTGGTCATGTCGCAACAGACTGGGAAACAGCAGAAGAACCAACAACATCAAGCTATGGAACCAGTCAGAGAGTGTGTGTTGTATGTGGAGCTTTATTGGATACTAAGACACTTGATCCACTTAAGCCATCGCCTAGCCCATCAGCTTCAGGGGCTCCTGGATCATCGTCATCACCGGCTTCAAGCCCATCAGCTTCGGCAAGCGGAGCATCAACTCCTTCGCCATCGCCTACGCCACATGTGCACAAATATACTAACTATGTGCTTACCGCTGCAACATGTACAGAAAAGGGAGTAAGATCATATATTTGTAGCTGTGGAAGCTCATACGCTGAGAGCATTGAACTTGATTTAAATAATCATTCATATAGAGCTACTTTCGTAGCACCTACAGAAACACAGCAAGGGTATACGGTATATACCTGTACCAGATGTAATTATAATTATATGGATAACTACATAATGCCACTTTCGAATAAGGCATCTTCTGAATCGCAATCATTAAGTGGTACTAATGGAACCAATTAGACAAGGAAGGGGGACATACTATGAAACTTGTATTTATTGGGGCTGATCATGAAGTGACGGGAAGCTGTCATTATCTTGAGGTTAATGGACGACATATCTTAATTGATTATGGAATGGAACAGGGCGCTAATGTGTTCGAGAATGCAGAGCTTCCAGTGGCAGAATCCATGATTGATTATGTTTTGTTGACACATGCTCATGTAGATCATTCAGGAATGCTCCCAAGACTTGTAGCAAGAGGCTTTAGAGGCGAAATTTTAGCGACTAAGGCAACCTGTGATTTATGTAACATAATGCTAAGAGACTGTGCTCACATCCAGATGCAGGAAGCAGAGTGGAAGAACAGAAAAGCTAAAAGAAGTGCTAACAGTCCAATAGTAGAGCCTGTATATACATTAGAGGATGCTGATGGAGCAATTAAAAAGCTTGTTCCATATAACTATGGCGAAATTGTTGAGGTATGTGAAGGCTTAAAAGTAAGATTTACTGATATAGGACATCTTCTTGGCTCATCAAGTATTGAAGTGTGGGCTACAGAAGGAGATGTTACCAAGAAAATTGTATTCTCAGGTGATATAGGAAATAAGAATCAGCCTTTAATTAAGGATCCTCAATACACTAAGGATGCAGATTATGTCGTTATGGAGTCAACCTATGGAGACAGACTTCATGAGGAGAATAAGACTGATAATGTAAGAGAGCTTGCCAATGTAATTCAGGAAACCTTTGATCACGGTGGAAATGTTGTTATTCCTTCTTTTGCAGTTGGAAGAACTCAGGAAATTCTGTATTTCATCAGACAGATTAAAGAAAAGGAAATGGTTAAAGGGCATGGAGAATTCCCTGTCTATGTAGATAGTCCTCTTGCTGTTGAAGCTACCGGAATATTCCATAAAAATGAAATAGAGTGCTTTGATGAAGAAGCAATGAAGATTGTGAAAAAAGGTATTAATCCTATATCTTTTCCGGGACTTAAGCTTGCAATTACTTCAGAGGAATCAAAATTTATTAATTTTGATGATACTCCTAAGGTTATCATTTCGGCATCCGGAATGTGCGAGGCTGGAAGAATCAGACATCACCTTAAGCACAATCTATGGAGGAGGGAATGCACTATCCTGTTCGTAGGATATCAGGCAGTAGGAACTCTTGGAAGATTAATAGTAGACGGTATTGAAGAGGTAAGACTTTTCGGAGAACCAATTAAGGTTGAAGCGTCGATTAAAACACTGGCGGGATTATCAGGACATGCTGATAAGAATGGTCTTATTGAATGGATAAGTGCTTTCGAAGAAAAGCCAAGGAAGGTATTCATAGTTCATGGTGAAGATTCAGTTGTGAAGAACTTCGTTGAATGCCTCCAGGTTGAGCATGGAATTAAAGCATATGCACCATATTCAGGAACGGAATTCAATCTACTGACCAATAAGCTTGAGTATGAAGCTGAACCAATACCAGTTAAGAAGGTAACCACTAAGGCTAAGGCAGCTTCAGACGTATTCGGAAGACTTCTTGCAGCAGGTCAGAGACTTATGGCCGTTATTCATAAGAGTGAGGGCGGCGCTAATAAGGATCTTGCGAAGCTTGCAGATCAGATTAATTCTCTTTGCGACAAGTGGGAATCAAAATAAAGGAAAAAGAAATGGCTAAAATTACAATTATTGAAGATACAACTAAAAATCCTATAACATTGATGGGACAGCGTGCAGGAGTATGCTGGGGCGCCAATATAGAGGATAGCGAGAAGAATTACAAGCGTGGTCTTGACTGTATTAAATCAGGACATCACAGAGTAATGGAATATGTTAATGTTGAAATGATTATGGATGGATATTCTGCCAGAGTAATCCGTGAGTGGTACACACATATAGGCGGAGCTCCAACCCGTCTCCAGGCAAGCACCAGATACATTAAATATGAGGATTTTCAGTATGTTACACCTCACACAGTTTCAAGAAATGAGGAAGCACTGAAAATATATGAAGATACTATGGATGCCATTGCCAAGGCTTGCAAGACTCTTGAAGAAGAGTGTGGAATTCCAAGAGAAGATGCTGCAATGCTTCTTCCACTTGGCATGAATACTAAGATAGTTGATAAGAGAAATTTAAGAAATCTTATTGAAATGTCACATCAGAGAATGTGTACCAGAGCTTTCTGGGAGTATAGGGAACTGATGAACGACTTATGCAAGGCACTTAAAGAATACTCAGAAGAGTGGGCATATTTAGTAGATAACTATTTCATGCCAAAATGTGAAGTTTCAGGCTATTGCGAAGAAAAGAAGACCTGTGGCCGCAAGCCTATGAAGGAAGCATAAGCTTATTTAGATACATCAATTCACAGGTAAGGGTAATATATGAACGTAATTGTTGCAGTAGATGAGAACTGGGCTATAGGAAATAAGGGTGAACTTTTAATAAGTATTCCTGCAGATCACAAGCTTTTTCGTGAAGAAACCTATGGGAAGGTCGTAGTGCTTGGAAGAAAAACCTTAAAAACATTTCCTCAGGGGCAGCCGCTTGAGGGTCGAACCAATATAGTCTTATCTCGTGATGAAAATTTAAAAATTAAGGGTGCAATAGTTGTTAACAGTACTGATGCACTGCTTAGTGAGCTTTCAAAGTATCCAAAGGAAGATATATTCATTATAGGTGGGGAAAGCGTATACAAGGAGCTTCTTCCATACTGCGATGTAGTCCACGTAACAAAGATTGAGCATAAATACGAAGCAGATGCATATTTTCCTAATCTTGATGAAATGGATGACTGGGAAATGACACAGGAGTCAGATGAACAGTGTTACTTTGATCTGACATATTATTTTCAAAAGTATGAGAGAGTTAAAAAATAGCTTCAGAAGCTTATTTTAGCAAAGATACAGGTAATGCTGAAATTGACTTTTTCATCCTAAAGTATGATAATAAATTGTTAATAATGTTAAAAAGCGTAATAGCTATAATATAAGAAAGAAGGGATTAATCATGGCAAAGAAGGACATTGACTGGGGTAGCCTTCCATTTGGCTACATGGAAACAGATTATCGTTATGTTTCTAATTTTAAAAATGGAGCATGGGATAATGGAGAATTAACAAAGGACGCTAACATTACACTTAATGAATGTGCATGTGTTTTCCAGTATGCTCAGACCGTTTTTGAAGGATTAAAGGCATATACAACAAAGGACGGCAGAACAGTTGTCTTCAGACCTGATTTAAACGCAGACAGATTAAGAGATTCAGCATTAAGACTTAAGATGCCAGAATTTCCAAAGGAGAGATTCTTAGAGGCAGTTGATATGGTAGTTAAGGCTAATGCAGACTGGGTTCCTCCATATGGATCTGGTGCTACATTATATCTTCGTCCATTCATGTTCGGTTCTAATTCAGTTATTGGAGTTAAGCCAGCAGATGAATATCAGTTCAGAATTTTAACTACTCCTGTTGGACCATACTTTAAGGGCGGCGCTAAGCCTATTACCATCAGAGTTACAGATTTTGACCGTGCAGCACCTCATGGAACAGGTAATATCAAGGCTGGTCTTAACTATGCTATGAGTTTATATGCTATAGTTGATGCTCATGAAAAGGGCTTTGATGAGAATATGTACCTTGATGCTACTACACGTACCAAGGTTGAAGAGACAGGCGGAGCTAACTTCTTATTCGTAACAAAGGATGGAAAGGTTGTTACACCTAAGTCTGATTCAATTCTTCCATCAATCACACGTCGTTCACTTGTTCAGGTAGCAAGAGATATCTTAGGACTTGAGGTTGAAGAAAGAGAAGTATTCGTTGATGAGCTTCCAGATTTCGCTGAGTGTGGATTGTGTGGTACAGCAGCGGTAATCAGCCCTGTTGGTAAGATCGTTAATCACGATAAGGAAATTCTTCTTCCTGCTGGTATGGAGAATATGGGACCTGTTACCAAGAAGTTATATGATACATTAACAGGAATCCAGATGGGTACAATCGATGGACCAGAAGGATGGGTTCACGAAATCAAGATTGATTAGTAATTGATACAAAAATATTGTTTATTTATGCTTCCCGGCCCCAAAAAGCCGGGAAGATTTTGGAAAGGAACACATTGATATGGCAGAAAAAGCAGGCACTAAGGTAATGATGCTTGGCAATGAAGCAATTGCCAGAGGTGCATACGAGGCGGGGGTTAAGGTATCAGCAGCATATCCAGGTACTCCAAGTACAGAAATTTCAGAGAATTTAGTTAAATATAAGGATGACTTATATTGTGAATGGTCACCAAATGAAAAGGTTGCGATGGAGGTTGCTATCGGAGCAGCGACACATGGTGTTAGAGCTATGGCATCTATGAAGCATGTTGGCGTTAATGTGGCATCAGATCCATTATTCACAATTTCTTATTCAGGTGTTAACGGTGGACTTGTATTAGTTGCAGCAGATGATCCTGGATTATACAGCTCACAGAATGAGCAGGATTCCAGAATGGTTGCAAGATCTGCCATGATTCCAGTAATTGAGCCTTCTGATTCGGAAGAGGCAAGAGTATTCACTAAAAGAGCTTTCGAGCTTTCAGAAAAGTATGATACTCCAATTATGGTTAGAACAACTACAAGACTTGCACATTCACAGGGAGTAGTTAATCTCGAAGAGAGAAATAATATTGAAGATAAGCCATACGAAAAGAATATTCAGAAGAATGTCATGATGCCTGGAATGGCTAAGAAAAGACATATTTTCGTAGAAGAGCGTTTGAAGAAAATGTCAGAGGATGGATATTCTCTGGACTTAAATAAAGTTACATATAACGATACCAAGATTGGTGTTATTACATCAGGAATTCCTTATCAGTATGTTAAGGAGGTTCTTCCTAACGCTTCAATCCTTAAGCTTGGACTCGTACATCCACTTCCTAAGAAGCTTATAGAAGAGTTCGCATCAAAGGTTGATACATTATATATAGTAGAGGAACTTGAGCCTGTAATTGAAGAGCAGGTTAAGAGCTGGGGAATTAAGTGTATAGGAAAAGAAATACTTACTGTTCAGGGTGAGTATTCAGCTAATATGTTAAGAAAAGCTATTCTGGGACAGGAGCTTGATTTAGAAGAGGCTGCAGATGTTCCTGCACGTCCTCCAATCCTCTGCCCTGGATGTCCTCACAGATCAGTATATTCTGTTCTCAAGAAATTAAAAAAGCATGCAGCAGGAGATATCGGATGCTACACATTAGGAGCTGTAGCACCACTTCAGGTTGTTGAAACATCTGTATGTATGGGTTCGTCCATCTCGACCCTCCATGGTGTTGAGAAAGCTAAGGGCAAGGACTATGTTAAGGACTGGGTAGCCTGCATAGGAGACTCTACCTTCCTCCACACTGGTGTAAACTCACTTATGAACATGGTATACAACAAAGCAACAGGCACAGTTATTATCATGGATAATTCAACAACAGGTATGACAGGACATCAGGAGCATGCAGCAACTGGTAAGACTTTGATGGAAGAAGATACATTTGCTATCGATATCTATAATCTTTGCAAAGCTATTGGGGTTAAGAATGTTGTTGAGGTTGATGCCTTTGATATCAAGAAGCTTGAAGAGGTTATCAAGGAAGAAACAGCAAAAGAGGAAGTTTCGGTTATCATTACGAAATCTCTTTGTGCTCTTCATAAGGACTTCGTTCCTAAGGGAAAATGTGTTGTTGATATAGATAAGTGTAAGAAATGCGGAGCATGTATGGTTTCTGCGTGCCCAGCTATTCACAAAGGACCAAATGGCGAGGCTGAGATTGATGCTACAATGTGTAATGGCTGTGGTTTGTGCATGCAGAACTGTCCATTTGATGCAATTTCATTAATAGAGAATAAGTAGGAGGATCACCAGAATGGAAACAAAGAGTATTATGATTGTTGGAGTTGGTGGTCAGGGAACACTGCTTACCAGCAGAATCATCGGAAATGTTATTACTAAGGCCGGATTTGATGTTAAGATTTCGGAAGTTCATGGAATGGCTCAAAGAGGTGGATCAGTAGTTACCTTCGTAAGATATGGTGACGAGGTTGCAGAGCCTATCGTTGAAGAAGGCTGTGCTGATATTCTCATTGCTTTCGAAAGACTCGAGGCTTTAAGATACGCGCACTTCATGAAGAAGGATGGAGTAATGATTATCAATGATGTAAGAATGGATCCAATGCCAGTTGCCATAGGTGCTGCAGAATATCCAGAAAACATTATTGAGAACCTTTCAAAGAAATATAAGGTTATTTCACTTGATGCCAAGAAGGAAGCTATCGAGCTTGGAAATGCCAGAGTATTCAATACTATTATTGTTGGTGTTGTTGCCAAGAGCATGGAGTTTTCTTGTGATGAGTGGATTGAAGTAATCAAGGAAACAGTAAAACCAAAGACTGTAGATATTAATATTGAAGCTTTCAAGAAAGGCTTCGAGCGTTAATTGATAGTTAAATTAAGTTAAAAAGGGTTTTGCTTTAAGAAGATGAACAAGGTTAACTATCAAAAAGAACTGGATAAGATTCTTGATAATCCGGAAAATATAGGAAAAAAGTTACTATTACATAGCTGCTGCGCACCCTGTAGCAGCTATGTGCTTACATATTTAAGTGAATTCTTCGACATTACTGTGTTTTACTATAATCCTAATATTATGGACGATTCAGAGTATATTCACAGGGTGGAAGAAGAGAAACGTCTGATTCGTGCTCTTAATGAAGAAGGAATTCCTAAGTTCCCAATTAAAATAATTGAAGGCGAACATGATGTTGAACGCTTTCTTGAGATATCCAAAGGTCTGGAGGATGCTAAAGAAGGTGGAGCAAGATGTGCTAAGTGCTTTAGATTAAGACTTGAAAAGACTATGGAGATTGCCATAGAAAATGAAGCCGATTATTTTGCTACAACACTTACGATTTCTCCACTAAAAAATCCCGAGCTGATCAATGGAATCGGGTTGGAGCTTGAAAAGGAATATTATGAAAAGTATGCCAAAGATATAGATAATCCTGGAAAACTAAAATATCTTATGTCAGACTTTAAGAAAAAGGATGGATATAAAATATCGATAGAATTATCTAAAAAATATGATTTGTACAGACAGAATTTCTGTGGGTGTGAATTTAGTAAAAACGAAACTAATAATTTAGAAGATAATTAAAATTGCTATATATTTTTAATAAAAGAAAAGGTGAATTATGGAAAAATTATTGGATTTAATATCTAATGAAATGAAAAAAGCATTTCAGGAAGCAGGATATGATGAGAGCTTAGGACGTGTTAATGTCTCTAACAGACCAGATCTTTGCGAATATCAGTGTAATGGAGCTATGGCTGGAGCTAAAAAATACGGTAAGAAGCCAATCGATATTGCTAATGAAGTAGCTTCTAAGCTTGAAGGAAGCAGTGTTTTTAGTGAAGTGAATGCTGTTATGCCAGGCTTTTTGAACCTTAAGCTTAATCCGGAATTTTTAGTGAATTATGTTTCTTCACTTAATGCTGATAATAAATTTGGATTAAATCTCCCAGAACCTAAGAATATGATAGTAGATTATGGCGGCCCTAATGTTGCCAAGCCTCTTCATGTAGGACATCTTCGTTCTGCTGTTATTGGTGAAGCTGTTAAGCGTATTTGCAAATATATGGGAAATAATGCTATTGGTGATATTCATCTTGGAGACTGGGGATTACAGATGGGTCTTGTAATTAATGAGATTAAGAATCGTCAGCCTGATTTAGTATATTTCGACGAAAACTTTGATGGAGAATATCCAAGTGAAGCTCCATTTACAGTTACGGATTTAGAGGAAATATATCCTTTCGCATCTGGAAAATCAAAAGAAGATCCAGAATATAAGGCGAAGGCTATGGAAGCGACATTTAAATTGCAGAGTGGAGTACGTGGATACAGAGCATTATGGAAGCATATCTTAGATGTTTCGGTTACTGACATGAAGCGTAACTATGACATGCTTAATGTTAACTTCGAGCTGTGGAATGGTGAGTCTACAGTTCATGATGTGATTCCAGGTATGGTTCAGTATATGAAGGATAACAATTACTGCTATCTTTCAGATGGCGCATGGGTAATTGATGTTAAGGAAGATACAGATACCAAGGAGATGCCTCCATGTATCGTACTTAAGTCAGACGGCGCATCGTTATATAATACAACAGATCTTGCGACTATCATGGAAAGAGTCCGTGAATACAATCCAGAGAAGATTATCTATTTAACAGACAAGCGTCAGGATTTATATTTCGAGCAGGTATTCAGAGCAGCCCGTAAATCTAAATTGGCATCAGATGATACAGAATTCATTCATATAGGCTTCGGTACAGTTAACGGAAAGGATGGACATGCTTTTAAAACCCGTGAGGGTGGTGTGATGCGTCTTGAGAAGCTTATAGAAGAGATTAACGAAAGAACATATCAGCGTATTCAGGAAGCAAGAGAACTTCCAGAAGACGAGGCTCGTTCAATTGCCAAGATTGTAGCCCTGGCCGCTATCAAGTATGGCGATCTATCTAATCAGGCTTCCAAAGACTATATCTTTGACATGGATAAGTTTACTTCCTTCGAGGGAGATACAGGCCCATATATTCTATATACTATTGTCAGAATTAAATCTATTCTTACCAGGGTTCGTGAAGATGGATTTGATATAGAGAATGTTAAGCTGAATGGTTGCTACTCAGACGCAGAGAAGTCATTAATGATGCAGCTTGCCTCATTTAATGCTATGTTTGAGAATGCCTACGAAGAGGTAGCACCTCACAAGATCTGTGCATATATTTATGATCTTGCTAATGTATTTAACAAGTTCTATCACGAGACGAAAATTGTTGCTGAAGAGGACAAAGTTAAGAAGGCAAGCTTCGTAGCACTATTAAAATTAACCAGGGAAGTGCTTGAAACCTGTATTGATGTCTTGGGATTCAGCGCTCCTGAAAAGATGTAGTGTTTCTTGAGATTTGGGTGACAAATATATAATTATATTAACGCAATAAGTACCGGGAACTATTAAAGTTTCCGGTATTGTTACATTGTAATATTTGTTTGGAAACTGAATAATATTGTGGTTATGAAATAATGATTATATAAAGGATAGCAGTGTTGAATGGAAAAAGATATATTAGCTAAAAGTATAATACAAATTGCTAAAGAAGCATCAGCTATAATGCTCGACAGAAACTTTGAAGTTATGGAGAAGGGAAGTGCCTCTAATATTGTCACTACGAAAGATATAGCAGTTCAGAGTTTTTTAAAAGACAATTTGCTAAAGTTAATTCCGGGAAGTACTTTTCTTGGCGAGGAACAAGAAGAGCTGCCTAAGGATGCTGAATATATTTGGGTAGTTGATCCAATTGATGGGACATCAAATTATGCCAGAGACTTGGGGCTAAGTGTAATATCCATAGGATTATTAAAAAATGCCAAGCAACATATTGGAGTTGTTTTTAATCCGTATCGTAATGAAATGTTCTATGCAGTTAACGGGGGTGGAGCTTTCCTTAATGGCGAGAAGATTAATGTTTCTAAAAGGCCGTTTTCCAATGGAATGCTGTGTTCTGCAATGTGCCTTTATGATCAACGATATGCTAAAGAGTGTTTTAATGTGATAGAGAAAATATATGAAAAGTCTGATGATTTAAGAAGACTTGGAAGCGCTGCACTAGAGCTTTGTTATCTGGCAGCAGGCAAGGTCGATTTGTATTTTGAGATAAGACTTTGTCCGTGGGATTATTGTGCGGGAACTCTTATAATCAAAGAGGCAGGTGGATACTTTGATATCATGTTTAGAGACAAAGTAGACTTAAGAAGACCAGCAGGAATTATTGCCGCCAACAGTCTGGAAAATTTCGAAGAAATGAAGGCTATTGTATATAGCGAAGTAAAAGAAGACCATTTTAATTGTCGATAGGTTATTGATGTATGTTACTTCAAGAAAAACCTTTGGATAATTGAAGAATTATCGTGAAAATGGTATGATTTACTAAGTGTTTTTATTATAAATCAGGCCCAAATTTAGTAGTTAGAGATAGGATTTTTGATGGAAATCAAAATTAAGTCATTTTTAAATACAACAGAAGATGATTCAGTCCATATTTATGTGGATGGCAGTTATGACAAGGAAACAGAATGGTATGCCTATGGAATGGTAGTTCTGAAAGCGGATGGAACTTATGAAGAGTATAGTGATAAGTTCAATGATGAAGAACTAAAATCCATGTGGAATGTGGCAGGTGAAATAATGGGAGCCTGCGCTGCAATGCAGTATGCAATAGATTACGAGATTCCTAAGATTACGATTTTCCATGATTATGAAGGAATTTCCAAGTGGCCACTTGGTGAGTGGAAGGCTAAAAAGGAAGGAACCAGGGCATACATTAACTTCTATAATGAAGCCTCTAAAAAGTGTGATATCAAATTTAAAAAGGTCACAGGTCATAGTGGCGATAAGTATAATGACATGGCAGACAAACTAGCCCGCAAGGCATTGGGATTAGATTAAGGGGATTTTTAGAAAATGATATATTATTTCTTATGGAATTATCCAAATATTATGCTCGCAGCAGGAGCTGCATTTGTGTTTTTGGCAACAATTATTGGACTTGGCAAGTTTAAAGATAAATTACCGGCTGACGAGGGAAGAGATTTTGCAGTAGATGGAAAACTTTCGAAGGGCAAGCCAAGAGGTGCAGGAATAGTATTTATTTTCGCCTTTGTTATAGGTACTTTGTTATTCTGCCCAATCAAGATTGAATACTGCATATATCTTTTACTGATTCTGATTGAAATGTATACAGGTTTTTTAGATGATGCAGCTAAGAAGCCATGGGGAAGAGTTAAGAAGGGAATCCTTGATTTAGTCATTTCATTAACTATTGGATTGACATATGTGTTTTATAATGGATGCCGCTTTGACATGCTGATTGTAGACCATACAATTGAAGTTCCTGCAGCACTACTGGTTGTCCTTATTGCTGCTTTGGTATGGGGATCAATTAATGTAACCAATTGTGCTGATGGTGTAGATGGATTGTCAGGAACTTTGGTCATTATTACTATCGTAAGCTTTTACGTGGCAGATCTTGCCTTCGACCGATTCTACAAATTTAATTACCTTATGATTTATATGATGGTGGCAATACTTGCATATCTTTGGTTTAATGCAGGCCCTAGTATTTTAATGATGGGAGACGCAGGCTCCAGAGCTATGGGAGTATTCATTAGTATTGTTGCACTAAAGAGTGGACTTCCACTTCTTTATATTCCTTTTGCATTGATACTTGCTCTTGATGGAGGACTTGGATTGTTCAAGGTGTCTGTGATTAAGATTACCAAGAAAAAAGACTTCATGAATAAAATCAGGACTCCGCTCCATGATCATGTAAGAAAGAATATTGAAGTTCCATGGTCTAATAATCAGGTGGTAATGCGATTCGCAATTCTTCAGACTATAATTTCAATTGTTACAATATATACATTTGTAAGATAAATATATAGGTAAAGTTTGAAAAACATTTTGGCAAGTTATTGATAACACTAAAATGTGCATATGGGTAAATTGTCCATATATACTGTGCATTTTAAGGGTGAAATATAATTATAAAATTGTGGTGAAAAGTGGTATGGAAAAAAGAAGAGATAAGATAAATTATTATTTGGACCTTGCAGAGACAGTTGCCCAGAGAGGAACCTGTCTTAGAAGAAAGTATGGTGCAGTAATAGTAAAAAACGATGAGGTTGTTTCAACAGGCTATGTTGGAGCTCCCAGAGGCCGAAAGAACTGTTCGGATATTGGAACCTGTATAAGAAATGAGCTAAATATTCCTCGAGGAGAAAGATATGAGCTTTGCAGAAGTGTTCATGCTGAAGCAAATGCCATTATTTCGGCTTCGCGTTCGCAGATGCTGGACGCAGATTTATATCTTGCAGGAGTTGATGCTGTTACAGGTGACTATATTCCTAATTCCAATAGCTGTTCCATGTGTAAGCGTCAGATTATTAATGCAGGAATTAAGAGAGTGTTCGTACGTGATTCTAAAGATGAGTATAGAACAATCGAAGTTCTTGATTGGATAGAGAATGATGAATCTCTTGAAGGAGTAAAGGGGTATTAATTATGAAAAAAACATTAGATTTTGAGAAGTACACCAAGACAGCCCGTGCAGCAGTAGCATCCGGACAGGTATTACTTAAGAATGATAATGATGTATTACCTATAGCAAAGGGAAGTACTGTATCTTTGTTCGGACGTGCACAGATGAACTATTATAAGTCTGGTACAGGTTCGGGCGGACTTGTTAATGTTAACCGCGTTATTGGCGTTTTAGAAGCTTTGAGAGAACTTCCAGAAGAAGATGATATCAAAATCTACGAGCCTGTTACTAAAAAGTATGAAGAATTCGTTAAGGATCATCCATTCGATGAAGGCGTAGGCTGGGCCAATGAGCCATTGTCTCAGGTCGAAATGCCAATTGATGATGAATTCGCAAAGAATGCAGCAGCTAATTCTGATTATGCCATTGTTATTATTGGAAGATCAGCTGGTGAAGATCATGATAACAGAAACGAAAAGGGTGCATATTTATTAAACGATGTTGAGATGGATATGCTCAAAAAAGTAAGAAATGCTTTCGACAAGATGATTGTTTTATTAAACGTCGGAAATGTTGTAGATATGACTTTCGTTGATGAAGTAAATCCTGACTCTGTTATGTATATTTGGCAGGGAGGAATGATTGGTGGACTTGGAACAGTAGATGTTCTTCTTGGAAAGGTGTCTCCATCAGGAAAGCTTTCAGATACTATTGTTTATAATATTGATGATTACCCATCAACTAAGAATTTCGGTGGAGAGGTTGAGGCTATATATGAAGAAGATATCTTCGTGGGCTACAGATATTTCGAAACCTTCGCTAAGGAAAAGGTTAGATATCCATTCGGATTCGGACTTTCATACACAAGCTTTGATATTAATACTGATTCAGTGGTCCTTGCACCTTCATATGTTTCTACGAGCATTACAGTTACTAATGTTGGAATGGTACCGGGTCGTGAGGTTGTTCAGATTTACATTGAAGCGCCATTAGGAAAACTTAGTAAGCCTTCAAAAGTTTTGGCAGGATTTGCTAAAACTAAGGAGCTTAATCCAGGTGCAGCTGAAACTGTCAATATTGATATTCCATTTAGAAATTTTGCTTCCTTTGATGATGATGGAAGATGTGGTTTAGGAACCGGTTTCGTTCTTGAAGAGGGTAAATATAACGTATATGTTGGTGGCGATGTAAGAAGTGCTTCTTTAGCTAATTCATTCAGCTTCGAAGAAACTAAGATGATTGCACAGTTGGAAAACGCACTCGGACCAGTTCAGCCATTCAAGAGAATGATAACTGTTAATACTGACACTGGTGTCACAGTTGGCTATGAGGATGCACCACTTAGAAAAGATACTATGACCAAAAGACGTGCCGAGAGACTTCCTCAGAGCACTCCAATTACAGGCGATAAGGGATATAAGTTACTCGATGTTAAGAATAACAAGGTTTCAATGAAGGAATTCATTGCCCAGTTCACAGAAGAAGAATTATGCACAATAATTCGTGGTGAGGGAATGAGTTCAAGATTGGTTACACCAGGAACTGCTTCTGCATTTGGAGGAATCATTCCATCACTTAAGGCCAAGGGTATTCCAATCGGTTGTATGGATGATGGCCCTTCAGGAATGCGTCTTGATTCAGGAATGAAGGCATTCGCACTTCCTAACGGAACACTTCTTGCATGTAGCTTTGATATGAAAATTAATGAAGAATTGTTCGCATTTACTGGTATCGAAATGATTAAGAACAAAGTAGATGTTCTTTTAGGACCTGGAATGAATATTCATCGTCATCCATTAAATGGAAGAAACTTTGAATATTTCTCAGAAGATCCATTGCTTTCAGGTATGATTGGTGCATATCAGGTTAAGGGACTTCAGTCTGCAGGTGTTACAGGAACAATTAAGCATTTCGCTTGTAATAATCAGGAAACTGCAAGACATGAGGTTAATCCTGTTCTTTCAGAAAGAGCACTTAGGGAAATCTATCTTCGTGGATTCGAAATTGCGGTCGATAATGGTGCTGATTCTGTAATGACCACATACTCATTAATTAATGGTGTCTACACAGCAGGTAACTATGATCTTAATACAACTGTTTTAAGAGAGCAGTGGGGCTTCAAGGGTATTGTTATGACAGACTGGTGGGCTCGTATTTCAGAAGAAAATGTACCATATGACAAGGTTAACTTCGCAGGAATGGTACGTGCTCAGAATGACCTTTATATGTGTGTTCCAGGTGCGACGGACGATATAGGTGATAATGCATTAAGCTCTTTGAAGGATGGAAGCCTTTCAGTTGGAGAACTTCAAAGAACAGCAGCCAATGTTTGTGGTTTCTTAATGAAGTATGCGGTATTCACCAGAGAATATGAGGAACCAATCGATGTTGAAATAATCAACGCTGAAGAAGGTTTTGATGAGAAGCCAATTGAAGTTGATTTTATTCCGGTAAATGGTGAGACTGTCATTGATCTATCTGATATAGAGGTTACTAAGGGTGGAGAGCATTACTTCGGAATTGAATTGAATGACCTTGGAACATACGAGGTTACTATCGTAGCAAGAGGCCTTGGAAATAATGAACTTGCCCAGCTTCCAGTAGTATTGTTCATGCACACGATGCCAATCATCAGTGCGGTATTCAGAGGAACAGGTGAGATTGACTCATGTACAGAATCAATTAAATTCCTGAATAAGCCTAATGTAATGCATTTCTACTTCGGACAGGGTGGTGTTGAACTTAAGGAACTTAGATTTAAATTAATTGATACTACTATTTAATAAAAAGTTCTTGACAATTATTATATAATAATTGTATATTATTAAGGCAGTCGTTTGTGACTGCCGATGCGGAATCTTAGCTCAGCTGGGAGAGCATCTGCCTTACAAGCAGAGGGTCACAGGTTCGAGCCCTGTAGGTTCCACGAAAAATTGGTCATGTTCTTATGAACATGACCATATATATGGCGAGATGGCTCAACTGGCTAGAGCATTCGGTTCATACCCGGAGGGTT
>JAKSHY010000023.1 GCA_024399135.1 Lachnospiraceae bacterium
ATCAAGTATGCTGATGAAGTTATCAGACGTAAAGTTGGTAAGACTGGTAAGAAGTAATAGATAAGGAGAGTATAAAAATGGTTAGTAAAGAATCAAGATCTGAAATTCGTGCTAAAAAGCACATGAGAATACGTAACCGTTTTAGTGGTACTGCAGAAAGACCACGTCTTGCGGTTTTTAGAAGTAATAATCATATGTATGCTCAAATTATCGACGACACAGTTGGTAATACTTTAGTTTCTGCTTCTACAGTTGAAAAAGAAGTAAAGGCAGAATTAGAGAAGACAAATAACGTTGACGCTGCAGCATACTTAGGTCAGGTAATTGCGAAAAGAGCTCTTGATAAGGGTATTGACACTGTTGTTTTTGATAGAGGTGGATTCATATATCAGGGTAAAGTAGCAGCATTAGCTGACGCAGCCAGAGAAGCTGGCTTAAAATTCTAGGAAGGGAGAAACGTAATGAGACATACAATCATTGATATGAGCAACATGGAATTAACAGATAAGGTTGTTGCTATTAAGCGTGTAACTAAGGTTGTAAAGGGTGGTCGTAACATGCGTTTCGCAGCTTTAGTAGTAGTTGGAGATGGACAGGGCCATGTTGGCGCAGGTCTCGGAAAGGCTGCTGAAGTTCCTGAAGCTATCCGTAAAGGTAAAGAAGATGCTATTAAGAATATGGTATCTGTTGCTACTGATGAGAACTCATCTGTTACACATGACATTATTGGAAAATTTGGTTCTGCTACAGTTCTTTTAAAGAAGGCTCCAGAAGGTACTGGTATCATCGCTGGTGGTCCTGCACGTATCGTGTGTGAACTTGCTGGTATTAAGAATATCCGTACTAAGTCTTTAGGATCAAATAATAAGCAGAATGTAGTACTTGCTACTATTGAAGGTTTACAGAGCTTAAAGACACCTGAACAGGTTGCTGCTGCTCGTGGTAAATCTGTAAGCGAGATTATGGCATAGGAGGAATGGTAAGATGGCAGAAAAAATGTTAAAAATTACTTTAGTAAAATCTCCTATCGGAGCAGTTCCAAAGCAAAGAGCTACTGTTGAGTCAATGGGATTCAAGAAGGTTAATCAGTGTAAGATGTTCCCAGACAACGCTGCAACACGCGGACAGATTCAGCAGGTTAGACATTTGTTTAAAGTAGAAGAAGCATAGGAGGTGTCAGAATGGAATTAGCTAATTTAAGTCCAGCTGAGGGCTCTAAACACAGCGATAACTTTAGAAGAGGACGTGGCCATGGTTCCGGAAACGGAAAGACAGCAGGTAAGGGTCACAAAGGTCAGAAGGCTCGTTCTGGAGCACCTAGAATTGGTTTCGAAGGTGGACAGATGCCTTTATACAGAAGAATTCCTAAGAAGGGATTCAAGTGTCCTTCACACAAGGAAATCATTGCTATTAACTTAAGTGCTTTAGATAGATTCGAAGATGGAGCAACAGTTGATATCGATGCATTAATCGAGGCTGGAATCGTTAAGAACCCTAAGGATGGCGTTAAGATCCTTGGAAATGGAGAGATTACCAAAAAGCTTACAGTCAAGGCAAATGCATTCTCAGCATCTGCAGTAGAAAAGATTGAGGCATGTGGTGGAAGTACAGAGGTGATGTAATATGTTTACAACCCTGAAGAATGCTTTTAAGATTAAAGAAATCAGAGTAAAGTTACTCTTTACTTTAGCAATGCTGTTCGTAGTTAGATTTGGCTCACAGCTTCCAGTTCCTGGAATTAATATCGAACAGTTCAAAATTTGGTTTGCAAATAAACTAAACAATGCTGATGCTTCAGGTTTTTTAGCAGCGTTTACTGGTGGTTCTTTCGAGAACATGTCAATACTAGCGCTAAACATTACACCATACATTACTTCATCAATCATCATGCAGTTGTTAACAATTGCTATTCCTAAGCTCGAAGAGATGCAAAAGGATGGTGAGGATGGAAGAAAGAAAATTGCATCTATCACACGTTATGTTACAGTAGGTCTTTCATTAATTGAATCAACAGCAATGGCTATTGCATTCAATAATTCAGGAATGCTTATTGCAAGTGGTAGTTCAGCAGTTAATATGATTTCAGTAATTGCTACATTAACAGCAGGTTCTGCTTTCCTTATGTGGATCGGCGAACAGATTACTGAGCATGGTGTTGGAAATGGTATTTCCATAGTATTGGTTATCAATATTATTTCTCGAATTCCTTCAGATATTGCAAACTTATTTAAGATGTTTGTACTTAATGAAGATTCAAACAAGACAATTGCAGTTAGAATCGTATCAGCATTAATTATTTTCGCTGTTATCGTAGCTGTAGTTGTATTGGTAATTATTTTAAGTGATGGTGTTCGTAAGATACCTGTACAGTATGCGAAGAAGATGCAGGGAAGAAAGTCAGTTGGCGGAAGCTCTTCATCTATTCCATTAAAGGTTAATACTTCTGGTGTTATTCCAGTTATCTTCGCATCAAGCTTGATGACATTACCAGGTGTTATTTGTAACTTCTTTGATGTTCACCCATCAGGCTTTTGGGCTGAAGTATTAAAGACACTGAGTTCAAATAACTGGGTTAATCCTCATAACCCAATTTACTCAATCGGATTGTTAATTTATGTATTATTAGTAATCTTCTTTGCTTACTTCTATACATCAATTACATTTAATCCTTTAGAGGTTTCAGAAAACATGAAGAAGTCAGGTGGATTCATCCCTGGAATCAGACCAGGAAAACCTACCTCAGACTATTTAAATAAGGTATTAACATACATCGTCTTCATCGGCGCTGTAGGCCTTACCATCGTTTGTGTGATTCCTTATGTATTCAATGGTATCTTTGAAGCATCGGTTTCATTCGGTGGAACATCACTTATCATTATCGTAAGTGTTGTCCTTGAGACAGTTAAGCAGGTTGAGTCACAGATGCTTGTTCGTAACTACAGAGGATTCTTAAACGATTAATGAATAACTAAAGTTTGATTAGGGTATTAGGAAAGCTCGAAGTGGGCTTTCCTTTTGCCCTGTATTTAGGAAGAGGACATTATTATGAAGATTATTATGTTAGGTGCACCTGGTGCTGGTAAGGGCACACAGGCCATCATGATTGCTGATAAATATGGTATCCCTCACATTTCAACAGGTGATATCTTCAGAGCTAATATTAAGAACAATACAGAACTTGGTCAGGAAGCTAAGAAGTATATGGATCAGGGACTTTTAGTTCCAGATGAGTTAACAGTTAAGATTCTTCTTGACAGAGTTGCTAAGGATGACTGCAAGAACGGATATGTTCTTGACGGTTTCCCAAGAACAATTCCTCAGGCTGAAGTTTTAGAGGATGCGCTTAATAAGTTAAACGATGCTGTTGATTATGCAATCGACGTTAACGTTCCTGATGAAAATATCATTAAGAGAATGGGTGGAAGAAGAGCTTGCGTTAAGTGCGGCGCAACATACCATATCGAGCACGTTCCTCCTAAGAAGGAAGGAATCTGTGATAACTGTGGTGAGGCACTTGTTCTTAGAGATGATGATAAGCCAGAGACAGTTAAGAATCGTCTCGATGTATATCACAAGCAGACTCAGCCACTTATTGACTTCTATAGTCAAAAAGGAATTCTTAAGACAGTAGATGGCACTATGGATATGAAGGACGTATTCGGTGCTATTACAGATATTTTAGGATAAAGATATAGTATGGCTATCAATATTAAGTCTTCTCGTGAAATTGAACTGATGAGAGAGTCCTGCAAAATACTTGGCAAAGTATTCATGGAGATGGAACAGTTCGTAAGACCTGGTATCAGCACGAAAGATATAGATGATTTAGGAGAGAAGCTAATTCGTTCCTATGGATGCGTTCCTAACTTTTTGAATTATGAAGGTTATCCTGCATCTGTATGTGTTTCGGTTAATGACGAGGTAGTTCACGGGATTCCAAGAAAAGACAGAATTTTACAAGAGGGTGACATCGTAAGTTTAGATGCAGGCCTTATATATAAAGGATATCATTCTGATATGGCAAGAACCTTTGGGGTAGGAGAAATATCTGAAGATGCCAAACTGTTAATAGAAAGAACTAAGGCAAGCTTCTTCGAAGGTATTAAATATGCAAAGGATGGATGTCATTTATATGATATATCAGGTGCAATAGACAATTACATTTCGAAGTTCGGATACGGAATAGTAAAAGAACTTGTGGGACATGGAATTGGACTATCACTGCACGAGGAACCTCAGATTCCTAACTTTAAGCAATGGAGAAGAGGTCCGAAACTTAGAAGTGGAATGACACTGGCCATTGAACCTATGATTAATATGGGTGGAGCCGATGTATGTTGGCTTGATGATGATTGGACAGTTGTTTCAGAAGATGAATCTTTATCTGCTCACTATGAAAATACAGTTCTTATAACAGACGGTGAGCCAGAGATATTAACACTTATTGATATGTAATATATAAGGAGGAAATGCATGTCTAAAGATGATGTAATCGAGATTGAAGGTACTGTAGTTGAGAAACTTCCTAATACTATGTTCCAGGTAGAACTTGAAAATGGACATAAGGTATTGGCTCACATTTCCGGCAAGCTTCGTCAGAACTTTATCAGAATTCTGCCAGGAGACAAAGTAACATTAGAATTATCACCATATGATCTTTCTAAGGGAAGAATAATATGGAGAGATAAATAAATACACACAATATTTAGTGGTTGCTAAGTTTTCGTGTGTGTGGTACACTATTAAACGGTCTTTTTTGAAAGGAGGTTTAACATGAAAGTTAGATCATCAGTAAAACCGATCTGCGAAAAGTGCAAGGTCATCAAGAGAAAAGGACGTATCAGAATTATTTGTGAAAATCCAAAGCATAAGCAAAGACAGGGTTAATCGCACTTGCGTGATAACTTCTTGATTCACAGTTTTTGTGTAAGATCGGAACAAAGGATTTGATAGGTCCGATTGGGTTGTAAAAATATAACCCCAATCAATTAGTATGGGCACAGAAGGTGCCAAGAAAATGGAGGAAAAAGTATATGGCTCGTATTGCAGGTGTTGACTTACCTAGAGACAAGCGTATCGAAATTGGTTTAACATATGTTTATGGAATCGGCAGACCATCTGCTACTAAGATTCTTGAAGCAGCAAAGGTTAATCCTGATACTCGTGTTAGAGAGTTAACAGATGATGAGGTTAAGAGAATCGCTGAGGTCATTGACGCTGACTACATGGTAGAAGGTGACTTAAGAAGAGAAGTTGCTCTTAACATCAAGCGTTTGCAAGAAGTTGGTTGCTACAGAGGTATCCGTCATAGAAAGGGACTTCCTGTACGTGGTCAGAAGACTAAGACAAATGCCAGAACTCGTAAGGGTCCTAAGCGTACTGTTGCAAACAAGAAAAAGTAATTAGGTAACAAGTAAACAATTATTATTAAGAAAGAAAGTTAAAGTAGGTTAGTTTTATGGCAGCACAGAAGAAAGCAGCTACTAAGAAGGTAGCTAAGAGACGTGTCAAGAAAAACGTTGAACATGGACAGGCACATATCCAGGCTTCATTTAACAATACTATCGTTACATTAACAGATAATGATGGTAATGCATTAAGCTGGGCAAGTGCAGGTGGTCTTGGATTCAGAGGTTCAAAGAAATCTACTCCATATGCAGCACAGATGGCTGCAGAGACAGCAACTAAGGCAGCATTAGTTCATGGCCTTAAGACAGTTGATGTTATGGTGAAGGGACCAGGTTCAGGACGTGAAGCAGCAATCAGAGCATTGCAGGCAGCTGGATTAGAGGTTACTTCAATTAGGGACGTAACTCCTGTTCCACATAATGGTTGTCGTCCACCAAAGAGACGTCGTGTGTAATTGATATAATTGCACTTTGTTTAGGATGTTGGAAGAAGGTACATTGTACTGTAAACAATTAGTAAAGGAGAATTTAAAATGGCAGTAAACAGAGTTCCTGTATTAAAGAGATGTAGAGCTTTAGGCTTAGAGCCTCAGTTCTTAGGTTATTCTAAGAAGTCTAACCGTCAGCTCAAGAACGCTAACCGTAAGGTTTCAGAGTATGGTCTTCAGTTACGTGAAAAGCAGAAGGCTAAGTTCATCTACGGTGTATTAGAGAAGCCTTTCCGTAACTACTATGAGAAGGCTGACAGAATGAAGGGTATGACAGGTGAAAACCTTATGGTTTTACTTGAGAGCCGTCTTGATTCAATCGTATTCAGAATGGGATTCGCTAGAACAAGAAGAGAAGCTCGTCAGATCGTTGATCACAAGCATATCTTAGTAAATGGTAAGCAGGTTAATATTCCTTCATACTTAGTTAAGGCTGGCGATGTTATCGAAGTTAGAGAGCAGTCAAAGTCTTTACAGAGATATAAAGATATTTTGGAGGTTACAGCAGGCAGACTTACTCCTGAATGGATGGATGTTGATGTTGAAGCTCTTAAGGGCACAATCAAGAATCTTCCTACAAGAGAGATGATTGACGTTCCTGTTAACGAGATGCTTATCGTCGAGTTGTATTCTAAATAATACCGTTAATTAAGGAGGGTTAAAAATGTTTGATTTTGAAAGACCAAATATTGAGGTTGCTGAAATCTCTGCTGATAAGAAGTTCGGTAGATTTGTTGTAGAACCCTTGGAGAGAGGCTATGGTATTACATTAGGAAACTCTCTAAGAAGAATTATGCTTTCATCTTTACCAGGTGCAGCAGTATCTCAGGTTAAAATTGAAGGTGTTCTTCATGAGTTCTCTTCCATCGAAGGTGTTAAGGAAGATATTACAGAAATTATCATGAATATTAAGAGCCTTGCTATTAGAAATAATAGCGACTCTAACGAACCTAAGACAGCATACATTGAGTATGAAGGCGAAGGTGTTGTTAAGGCTTCTGATATTCAGTGTGATCAGGATATTGAAATTCTTAATCCTGATTTAACAATAGCTACTTTAAGTGGTAAGAAGACTAAGTTATATATGGAACTTACTATCACTAAGGGTAGAGGATATGTTAGCTCAGATAAGAACAAGGGAGATGATCTTCCAATCGGAGTTATCGCTATTGATTCTATCTACACTCCAGTTGAGAGAGTTAATGTATCAGTAGAAAACACACGTGTAGGTCAGGTTACTGACTACGACAAGCTTACACTTGACGTGTGGACTAACGGAACATTAGTTCCAGACGAGGCTGTTTCATTAGCAGCTAAGGTATTGAGCGAGCACTTAGGCTTATTCATTAATCTTTCTGAGAATGCAAAGAATGCAGAAATCATGACAGTTAAGGAAGAAGATGAGAAGGAAAAGGTTCTCGTTATGAGCATTGACGAATTAGAGTTATCTGTTCGTTCTTACAACTGCTTAAAGAGAGCTGGTATCAATACTGTTGAAGAGTTAACTAATAAGACTCCTGATGAAATGATGAAGGTTCGTAATCTTGGACGTAAGTCATTAGAAGAAGTTTTAGCTAAGTTAAAGGAATTAGGTCTTCAGCTTAACAACGGCGAGGATTTATAAGTTTTGATAGCAGGTGCTGTAATACCAATGTGTGAGTGCCTGTTCTCAAGAATGGAAACACGTATATCTTTATTAAGTCCAAAGTGCGTAAGGATATACACCATCAAGTGAGGTAGACGTAAGTCTAAGAAAGGAGCCAAAATGGCTAAGTACAGAAAATTAGGAAAAACATCCGATCAGAGAAAAGCATTATTAAGAAACCAGGTTACAGCTTTATTGTACAATGGAAAGATTGTTACAACAGAGGCTAGAGCTAAGGAAGTTAAGAAGATTGCTGAAGGACTTATCGCATTAGGCGTTAAGGAAAAGGATAACTTCGAAACAGTAACAGTTGATGCTAAGGTTCCTGAGAGAGATAAGGATGGCAAGCGTGTTAAGGAAGTTGTAGACGGTAAGAAGGTTACTAAGTATACAACAGTTAAGAAAGAAATCAAGAAGGATATGCCTTCAAGATTACATGCACGTCGTCAGATGCTTAAGGTTCTTTACTCTGTAACAGAAGTTCCTACAGCTGCTGCAGGTAAGAAGCGTGGAACTAAGGAAGTTGATTTAGTTGCTAAGATTTTTGATGAGTATGGTGTTAAGTATGCTAACCGTAACGGTGGTTACACAAGAATCATCAAGATCGGACCTCGTAAGGGTGATGCAGCTATGGAAGTAGTTCTTGAGTTAGTTTAATATTTAAACTGTGAAGGCTTCGGTATTTACCGAAGCCTTTTTATTTGTGAAAATATGTAAAGTATATGGTGTATGGTGTGCGTAAAGTGTGTGGTGTATGTAAAGTGTATGGTGTATGTAAAGTGTATAGTGTATGTAATATGTGCATATTTATGAAGCCTCATCAAAAGAAGCGGCAGGATATGCAACATCAGGATGGTTGATTGCATAGTCAGATAGTGTCTCTTGGCTGGTTAGATATCTAACTAAAATGACACTGATTATGATTATTAAGATTATTCCAAGTAAAGGCTTAATTATTTTCTTCATATTCATATGGAGATTCTACACTATGTATTCTAATACTGCAAATCAGGTACATTTATGGTGCCTGTAAAATGAATATTGGCAATGTTTTCAAACAAATAAATCTTCGCCTATAAACGTTATTTTGTCGCACTTTATTCATTGCTGCTTTATTGACTATTAAATCATATGCTTCACATCATTACGACATCTTTCCGTTTCTCAAAATCCCACTGTCCCGCTATTCTGACCCACAATTATTTTACCAGCTGGGTCAAATTTTCACTGTCCCGCTATTCTGACCCACAATCTTTTTTTCAGCTGGGTCAGATTTTCAATGTCCCGCTATTCTGACCCACAATCATTTTTTCAGCTGGGTCAAAATTCCACTGTCCCGCTATTCTGACCCACAATCTTTTTTCCAGCCGGGTCAGATTTTCACTGTCCCGCTATTCTGACCCACAATCTTTTTTCCAGCCGGGTCAAAACTTCACTGTCCAGCTATTCTGACCCACAATCTTTTTTTCAGCCGGGTCAAAATTCCAATGTCCCGCTATTCTGACCCACAATCTTTTTTCAGCTGGGTCAAAATTCCACTGTCCAGCTATTCTGACCCACAATCTTTTTTTCAGCTGGGTCAAATTTTCAATGTCCAGCTATTATGACCCACAATTTTTCTTCGCGTGGGGTCAAATTCTCTATGATATGATATTTAGGAATGTTTTGTAGCAAATAGAATAAGTATAAGAAAATGGAATAAGACTGTGGCAAAAAAAATATCAAAATGATATTATGATTTAGGTGACATTTTGATTAATTATTTGTTGATAACATGGAAATATTACAATTCATTTCATTAGCTATTTTATTCCTTGTTTTCCTGCTAGGACTAAATGCTTTAAATAAGAAAAATAGAATATTTACAACTGTATTCACCTGCATAGTATTCGCAGGTGGATATATTTTGTATGGAATAGGTTATTTTCAAAAAGAAGATAACCTTTTTATTGCAGCGCTTAGGGCAACTAACGCAACAATAAGGATGTTTATTGGAACTAAATCGATTGATGATGTTAAGGCTACACCGGCGTTCCAGTATGAGTCCGTAATGTTTCTAATTGAGTTCATACATTTCTCAGCTTTGGCGATAACGGCTAAGGCACTTCTTTCTACATTCAGCAAAAATTTGTCAAAGAGATTGAGAACTTACCTTGTTAAAAGAGGTAATTTAGTAATTATCTATGGCCTTAATCAGTCATCGATTGATTTCGGTGAGCTTGTGAATAAGAATGATGAGAATTCTGTTGTATATGTAGACTGTGAACTAAAGGGTCAGTACAGTGATACTTTGATGGATAGTGTCAATGGACTCTTTCTTACAGAATCCGGTTCAGATGTTCCGACGAGGCAGTTTCTTAAGAGAATTGGTGCATTAAGAAATAATAGAAAGATAATGGTTTATGCACTTAATGAGGATGAGACAGCCAATATCGAATACGCATCAAAATTCCATGCGCTTCTTAAAGAAATAAAGGAGATAAAGAAAAATAATATATCCTTGACCTTGCTTGCCAATATGGAGATGGATTACGGAAATCTCTTCCAGGCAGATGAAAATGACAGTTTCGGATTCGGAAGTGTTCTGGCAATTGACCTTTCATACCTTACAGCAAGGCATCTTATTAATCATTATCCACCATGCAATTATGTGAAATTTGATAATGAAAAAGCATTGGCGGTAAGTGATTTTAATGCCGTAATTATTGGTTTCGGAAAGCTTGGGCAGGCAGTTCTTAAAAAGCTTGTAATGAACAGCCAGTTCGAAGGAAGCACAATGCATATTACGGTCTATGATCCGGATATGGAGAAAATACTGGGAAGTGTATCAAATAGCTGCATAGAAATATTTAACAACTACGACATTAAGCTTAAGAATATTGATGCTAGAAGTGTTGATTTTTATGATGAATTAAAAGCTAATGAAGACGTTAACTATATAGCAGTATGTATAGGTAATCCTAAATTTAATAATGAAATTGCGACAGACATTCAGGCGTACGCTATCGCGAGACATCGAAACATTGATATATTCAGATGTAGTCAGGATGGAATATGCTATCACGACACGAAGGAAGGAAAGTATTTTAGATCTTCAGCATTTTCAAGAGATAATCTTGATATTATGTATGCAGACGCGAAGGCGATGGCCTTAAACTATATGTATTGTTCTAACAATATGGAACAGGACGAAAGTACACCTCTTGATTACTGGATTAGAGCTAATTATCACGACAAAATGAGTAGCCGTGCTTCATCTGATTTCATAACAAGTTATCTAAGTATTTTAGGCCTTGATGAAGAGGATGCTTCTAAAATGGAGGAGCTTAACCTTACAGAAGATCAGCAGGAGAATCTTGCGAAAACGGAGCATTTAAGATGGTGTGCATTCCACTACGCTTCAGGCTATTCTAAAATGTCAGAGGAAATGTTTAATGACAGAGTTAAAGATTTTAAATCTGATATTGCTAAAAAGGGTATCTCAGATATCAAAATTCAGAAGGATGATTATAACAGATATCATAACTGTCTGGTTCCATGGGATGAGCTTGACAGACTGTCAGAGGAATATTCCTCTGTGACTGGAAGAAATAAAGATTATAAGAAGGATGACTTAAACAATGTTTTAATGCTTCCTAAACTTCTTAGAATATGTAAGAAATTTAAAGCATCCAATTAGTCCAAAGACATAGGATGTTGCAAAAGAGGATTGATTAATAGAAAGAGGGGATAAAAATGGCTATTTGTGATGAAACAAAACCATATATTTTCATAAGCTACTCACACAGGGATACTGTACAGGTTGTTAGCATAATCGAGAATTTAAAGAAAAATGGTTACAACGTATGGTATGACGAGGGAATAGATCCTGGAACTGAGTGGGATGAAAACATTGCACATCATGTGCAGAATTGTGGTTACTTCGTAGCTTTCATAAGTGAAAATTATATCAATTCCAAAAATTGCAAGGACGAGCTTAATTATTCCAGAGACCTTGATAAGGAACAGCTCCTGGTATATCTTGAGGACGTCAAGCTTCCAGGTGGTATGGCCATGAGAATGAATAGAATTCAGGCTATTTTCTGGAATAAATATAAGAATCAGAATGATGCATATGAGAAGCTTTTCTCCGCTGTTGGTATTGAGAAGACAAAAATATATGATGTAGAAGCGCAGAATTCGGATGCGAATGCAATGAATTCTAATTCATTAGATAGTAGTGATAGAATTGCTGGAAATGCTGCAAACGTACAGGAAACTGCGGCATCTGGAAGTACAGCAAGTGTACAGGAAACTGCGGCATTTGGAAGTACAGTAAGCGAGCAGGGAAGTGTGGCACCTAAAAATGCAGCAAGCGTACAGGAAGGTGCGACTGCAGGAAGTGTGTTAAGCACAACAAATACTTTAAATACTACAGATAAGTCAGGTGTTTCAGGCGTTGAAGAATCTGGTTCAAAAACCGAAAAGAAGTCTAAGAAATCAAAGAAAAAGCTGATTATAGGAATTGCAGCTATAGTAGCTGTTGCTGCCATCGCTTTAGTTATAGTTCTTAATATGGGTGGAACACACAGGGATATTAAGAAGGGACTTAATCTTCTGCACGCTACAGAGTATGAGGAATATGATCCAGTGAAGGCTCTTGAGTTATTCGAAAAAAGAGCCAAAGAGGGCGATGAGGATGGAAAATTCCTGGCCGGATATACATTGGCTTCACATTTAGGTGGTACTAAGTATGAAGATAATGTTAAGGCTATGAAATATTTCGAATCATGTGAGGAAGATAATTACTTTGCAAAGGCGTGTATAGGATCTTTGTATGGAGGAAAGCCTGGAATAGAAAAGGATGAAAAAAAGCAGGCAGAGCTTTATGAACTTGTAAAAAAGAACGTGGATGAATCATCAATTGATGATTCCAATATACCTTACAAAGGGGAAGCATATTCTACTATAGGAACAGTGTATTCGAACTCAAAGGTTGGAGATGCTGATTATATTACTGCGAACAAGTATTTTGAATTTGGTGAACAGTATGATTGTTTCGCAGCTACTATTAATATTGGGAATACATATTATGGTGGCTATGGTGTTACGAAAAGCTATACCAAAGCATATGAAATCTGGGAAACTGTTGCAGATAAAGGGTCTTCGTTGGCTCAGTATGATATAGGCTATATATATGAGTATGGAAATGGAGATGAATTCGAAAAGAATGTTGAAGAAGCCCTGAAATGGTATGGAATGGCTTCAGATGCCGGTAATTACAGAGCTATGAGACAGATTGCACTTATATATTACAAGGCTAAAATAACGGATGAGCCTGATTATGCCAAGGCGAAGGAATGGTTCGAAAAGGCTGCTGCAGCAGGCGACAGTGAGGCCATGAATTATCTTGGTGATATGTACTATAATGGGTACGGTGTTGACCAGGATTATGCCAAGGCAAAAGAATGGTATGAAAAGGCAATTGAAAAAGGAAATGGTAATGCATATTTACTGATGGGTCAGATTTATTTTAATGGATATGGAGTAGATGCAGATACTGATAAAGCTAATGAGTACTATGAAAAAGCTTATGAAAATGGAAGTGAAAAAGCAGCTTATAGTATTGGAGTACAGTATCTAGACGGAAACGGAAGAGAGAAGAATCATGAAGAAGCCATGAAGTATTTAAAAGAAGCTGCTGAGAATGGCAACGTAAATGCCAAGTTCGAATTAGGAAGGCAGTATGCTTCCGGAAATGATTTTATAACAGCTAATAAACAGGAAGCGATTCGCTGGTATGAAGAGGCAGCTAATGATGGAAGCAATGCTGCAATGTATAATTTAGCTATTATCTATGTTAATCCAGGTGAAGATTCGGGAATTAAACCAGATTATGAGAAAGCATTAGGATTATTAAAAGAATCTTATGATAATGGATACTATTATAGTTCATATCTTCTTGCTTTAGCATATTATAATGGAGAAGGTGTGCCAAAGGATATGGAAAAGGCTAAGCAGTATCTTAAAGTGGCACTTAAGCATATAGATGAATATAATGATGATCAAAAGAAAACTATTAATAATCTGAAAGCAATAATAGAGAATGATGAACTTACTATAGACGAATGCCTTGAAAAGGCTAAAGAGGCAAAGGATAAGAAAGATTACGATAACTATTTTAAATATCTTCAGCTTGGCGCGGATAAGGAAAATAATCCTTCTGAATTAAAGAAGGCAAATAAAGATACGCTGGGTCGTGCTCATTATCTTCTTGCGTACTGCTATTTGCAGGGGACTGGAGTGAGCGAAAATCTTGAAGAAGCCGAAAGAATTGCACAGGAAGGCGTAGACTTAAATGTCTTATATTCTTGTCTATGTTATGATGCATTAGGTATGGTATATGATAGACCCACCTTTTCCCCTGATCCGGATCTTATAAATAAGGCGAAGCAATATTATGAATTAGCTATCGCTAATATGCCTGAGGGTTGGGAATCGACTAAGAAGCATATCGAAGAAAAAATAGCGCTATTAAATAGTCGTATGTAGTTTGAAGAAATAAAAAATAAAGAACAAAGTGTAAAAAATACAAAATAAGAAAAGCAAAAATTAAATAATTGAAAATTAAAGAATCGAAATTAAAGAATCGAAAATGAAAAAATCTAGCGTGAATTTGTTTAAAAGAATATTGTTAATACTTTCGTCATTTATCCTACTCATAAGTGGTGTGATGTCAACAGCAGTCTATGATATCTTGGATATGCCGAGTGTTGCTATGGCGAAGAGCTTGAAAGAGACGAACGTCAGCAAAAAGATAGGTGCTAAGGCGTCAGGAACACAGACCAAGACTCTTATGGTATATATGATAGGCTCTAATCTTGAGAGTGAAAGTGGTATTGCCAGCAAAGATATAGTTGAAATGATGAAAACCAATAATGGAGATGATTTCAACATTGTTATACAGACAGGTGGTACGGCACACTGGCATCAGGATGTTATAAGCTCAACTGAAAACAGATTCAAAGACGGTGAAGTTCAACGTTTTCAGGTAAAAAACGGACAGCTGGATCTTCTTCAAGATATGGGAAAGGTCAATATGTCCAGCAAGGATACATTGACGGATTTCATTAAGTACTCAAAGAAAAATTTCCCGGCAGAGGAATACATTTTAGTTATGTGGGATCACGGCGGAAATATTCCTCTATGTTTCGGAGTTGATGAAGTATTCCCTAATTATCGACTTACAGAAACTCAGATTGGTGATGCTATTGCAGCTTCCAAGGTGCATTTTGATGCGCTGATTTTTAATGCCTGCGAAATGTGTTCATTAGAGTTATTTATGTCTTTGCACAAAAATGTAGATTATGTAGTAGCAGCAGAGAGTCTTGTCTATGGTGGGGGAAGACATGGAACGTTTATTGATTATACAGATTGGATCAATTACGCGATTAGTACTAAAGCAGCTACGCAGTATTATTGTGAAAGGATACTTGATGGATATATATCAACTCTTGGAAAATCCAAAGAAAAGGGTTCAATGTCTGTAATCAGAATGGATCAGATTGAAGAGGTATATTCAGCATATTCAAATTATATTAAACAGAATGCAAATATATTGAATGAAAATCCGGATGCATTTTTGGATTATTCTAAGGTTCGTAATTCGCTGTCTTCATATAAGGGGACAGATGCAGTTGATTTAAGTACACTGGCTGGACGTTATAGAAATATATATTCAACAGAGCTTCAGAACGCTGTTACTAACGCAGTAGTAAGAACCAAGAGTACTATTGATGGAGGAAATGGAATTACTGTATATTCTCCTTTTACAGTTGTTACGCGTTACGATAAGGGAAGAAAAACGTTCGAAAAATTAGAATATAGCGAGGATATTATTAAATTCTACGACACAATAGCAAGCCGTGTGCTGTATGAGACAGGACAGACTAAATATGCAGGAAAATGGTATGTTGAGCCTAAGACTTCCAACAATAATCCTTCTAATGCGACGGAAACTCCTAAACCAGAAGAACCAGCAGCAACTCCTACACCAGCACCTACTGTGGCCCCTTCAGAGGCTCCAAGTGATGGAGAACTGAAGCTTAGTAACCCATTAACGGTTACAGATATGGGTCAATATAAGGCTATAGTTCTATCTTCGGATGACTGGAAGAAAATTAGCAGGGTTGAGCAGACAGTTGATTATTACAGGGCAGGAGATAAAACTTACGTAGCACTTGGAGTGGATCAACAGTTTACTACGGACCAGCAGGGAAATATTATTATTGATTTACCTAAGAAATGGTTATTTGTTAACGGATATATTCCATACAGTAAATGCATACGCACTGCAAAAAATGATACAGGTATTATAGCCAAGGAATATATAGCTTATGCAAAGGTTAATGGAAAGAAGGCATATATTAGTGTTGTTACGAATGACGCTGTCCCTTCTGGAACCATAATGGGATACTATTATGATGAAGATGATCTGGATAATAAAAAGATTCGTAAATTCAATCCTGAGGATGGAATAGAGCTTCTTTCATATTCATATGTGGATACCAACAACCTAAATGAAAGAGTGTATAATAAAGAGCCAATTTTAGCTAAAGATTTAACTGTAGATTATAAAACAGCATCCTTTAAACGTGGTGAAAAGATAAATACAGTCTTTACTATCTACGATAAGAAGGGTAATAAGTTTAAAACATCTTTATATACTATTACAAAAAAATAATGTTTATTAATTAGCTATGACCAAAGATATTATTAAAACTCAAAAATTAACATTTGATTATATAAGACGTGATGAAGAAGGAAATGTTGAAGGAATAACAACAGCAGTAAATGATGTAACCTTAAACATTGCTGAGGGGGATTTTATTGCCATTTTAGGTCATAATGGATCCGGAAAGTCTACCCTCGCCAAGCATATGAACGCCATTCTTTATCCAACTGAGGGTACTATTTTAGTAGATGGCAAAGATACAAGTGATGAAAATAATCTGTGGGATATTAGACAGACTGCAGGTATGGTTTTTCAGAATCCTGATAATCAGATAATTGGAACAGTTGTTGAAGAGGATGTAGGATTCGGACCTGAAAACTTAGGCATTCCAACTAATGAAATATGGGAAAGAGTTGCAGAGTCTCTAAAGGCTGTTAATATGTATGAATTCAGGACCAAGAGTCCGAATAAGCTGTCGGGAGGACAAAAGCAGAGAGTTTCGATAGCGGGAGTTTTGGCTATGCATCCAAAATGTATTATTTTAGATGAACCAACCGCTATGCTTGATCCTAAAGGTCGTTCAGAAGTAATTCGTGCAATAAGGGCTTTAAATGATGTTGAGAAAATCACAATTATTCTCATAACCCATAATATGGAAGAAACAATTTACGCAGACAATATCTTTGTCATGGATCAGGGGAAGGTTGCACTTTCGGGAACTCCGAGGGAAGTATTTTCAAGGGTTGAGGAATTAAAAAGACTTCGCCTTGATGTGCCTCAGGTTACACTTCTTGCACATGAATTAAAAAAGGCAGGATTACCACTTCCTGCTGGAATTTTAACGAAGGAGGAACTCATATGTCACTTATCTTAGATCATGTGAATTACACTTATGATACCTCTACTTCGATGAGTCATGATGCGTTAAGGGATATTAATCTTAATATAAAAGATGGTGAGTTCATAGGGCTCATTGGGCATACAGGATCGGGAAAATCTACACTTGTTCAGACAATGAATGGCCTTTTAAAGCCAACTGGTGGCAATATATATTATGACGGCGCTGACATCAATGATTCTGATTATGACAGACGTGCTCTTAGGGGAAAGGTAGGACTTGTTTTCCAATATCCTGAGCACCAGCTGTTTGAAGAGACTGTATTTAAAGATGTGTGCTTCGGACCAAAGAATTTAGGGCTTACAGAAAAAGAAATAAACTTACGATCATTCGATGCACTTGAAAAGGTGCATTTAGAGCATGAATATTTTTATCAGTCTCCGTTCGACCTTTCGGGTGGACAAAAAAGAAGAGTGGCTATTGCAGGAGTTCTTGCGATGAAACCCAAGGTCCTGATTTTAGATGAACCAACCGCAGGACTTGATCCAAAAGGAAGAGATGAAATATTAGGACTGATTAGTAAGATACATGAGGAAACTAACATGACTGTCATTTTGGTTTCACACAGTATGGAAGATGTGGCAAACTATGTTGACAGAATTATTGTTATGAACAAAGGAGAGGTGTTCATGGATGGAACACCTAAAGAAGTGTTCACGCATCCTGATGAGTTAGAAAAGATAGGTCTTGCTGTTCCTGAGGTTACATATATTGTAAGGGAGTTAAAGGAAAGAGGTCTTAATGTTGACACTACTGTCACAACGCTGCAGGAAGCGAAGGAGACTATTTTGAAGGCACTAGAGGGACGATAGAAATGTTCTGACTGAAGCTTAGGTGCCAATCGAAGAGTATTATTAGTATTAAAATATGATTAGAGATATAACGCTTGGACAATATTATCCTGCCAAATCCGTTATTCACAGAATGGATCCCAGGGTTAAGATAATAGGAACATTTATCTATATTGTCTCATTATTTATAGTTAACAACTTAATTGGATATTTGCTGGCAGCCTTGTTTTTGGTATTTGCTATATCTTTGTCCAAGGTGCCAGTTAAGTTCATGTTAAAGGGCATGAAGTCGATAGCTGTACTATTGCTGTTCGCGACAGTGTTTAATATTTTCCTGACACCGGGTGAAATCATTTGGTCGTGGTGGAAATTGTCGATATCGAAAGAGGGTTTGCTGACAGCTTCGCAGATGGCGGTAAGACTGGCATTTTTAGTAATAGGTTCGTCGATTATGACACTTACGACTACACCTAATAATCTGACAGATGCCATTGAGAGTGTACTTAAACCATTGAAAGTAATTAAGGTTCCGGTTCATGAAATTGCAATGATGATGTCTATAGCATTGAGATTCATCCCTATATTGCTTGAAGAAACCGACAAGATTATGAAGGCACAGCTTGCCAGAGGTGCTGATTTCGAAAGTGGTAACATTTTTAAAAGAGCTAAGAACATGGTGCCAATTCTGGTTCCTTTGTTTATCTCAGCATTCAGAAGAGCCAACGATCTTTCGATGGCCATGGAAGCAAGATGCTATAGAGGCGGGGATGGAAGAACCAAGATGAAGCCTCTTAAATATCAAAAGGCAGATGCTTTAGCATATTTAGTTTTGGTTGCGTATCTGGCTGGATGCATTTTACTTAGAATTTTTGGTCAATACGTGATTTAACACCTGGTGAACAGGTGCTGATTAAACAAAATCATATTTTTTTAGAACAAGACCCAGAGCAGGTGCAGTAGGACCTGCTTTTGTTCTGTCCATGGAAGCAATTATATCTTTTACATCTTCAGAAGCTATATGGCCTCGACCTACTTCAAGAAGAGTACCAGCGATTATTCTTACCATGTTATAGAGGAAACCGTTGCCTGAAATTCTGATGATGATGTCAGTTTCTGGTCTAGAATCTGTTCCTGTTATGTCATCAGATGATGATTCGGAATTCGCTTTTGGAATGTCATCAGATGTTGGATTGATGATAATATCACAAGAATAAATGGTACGTATTTTTGAGTCAACCTGTGCTCCTGCAGCGCAAAAAGCACTAAAGTCATGCTCGCCTACAATATAGGCGGCAGCATCTCTCATAGCCTGTATATTTGTACTATAATAAGTATAGTATGAATAGCGAGATTTTAGTGGATTAGGTACCTTTCCGGTATGAATGTGATATTCATAGGTTTTCACACTGTCACAGTGGCGAGGATGAAAGGCAGGATCCACCTCACAGGATTCAGTGATACGAATATCTTCAGGGAGCCTCTGGTTAAGGGCAAAGATATATTTTTCGGGCGGAATTGAAGCTTCAGTGTCGAACACGCAGACATTGTCTAATGCATGTACTCCGGCATCAGTTCTCGAACCGCCGATAAGTTCAATGCCTGATTCACTGGTAAGTGAAGTTAGAGCCTTTAAAAGCTCGCCTTCAATAGTATCAGGACCATCCTGAATCTGGTATCCGTGGTATTTAGTTCCATCATAGGCTACATGTAGCATTATTCGTTTCATGGAAGTAATTTAACACAACATTTAGTAGTTGACAAGTAATATACAGTTTCGTATACTATTTGGGTGTGCGAGTAGGCTCTTGATGCTTATCCCATCATTAAAAAGGGCTGAAAGTTATGAGTTCCAGGCGTCGGAAACCTGGCATTCATGCTTGATTATCAGGCGTCGGAAACCTGATGGTCAGATGTACTTAATAAGCCTCGGAAACTTATTGGGTATGAATCTAATTGATTAGTCGGTTCGATTGGCCCGGACATCCATGAGAATTTGACTTATGTTAGAACATTAATATGGAGGATTTATCATGAAAACATTTATGGCTAGTCCTGCTACTATCGAGCGTAAGTGGTATGTAGTAGACGCTACTAATATGACATTAGGACGTTTAGCTTCAGAAGTTGCTAAGGTTTTAAGAGGAAAGAATAAGGCTATCTTTACACCTTCAATCGATACAGGTGATTATGTAATCGTAATCAACGCTGAGAAGATTAAGGTTACAGGAAAGAAGCTTGATCAGAAGGTTTATTATCATCATTCAGGATGGGTTGGCGGACTTAAGGAAGCTACTCTTCGCGAAATGATGGCTAAGAAGCCTGCAACTGTTGTTGAGAAGGCAGTTAAGGGAATGCTTCCTAAGGGACCTTTAGGTTCTCAGATGTACACAAAGTTATTCGTATATGCAGGTGCTGAGCATCCACATGCAGCTCAGAAGCCTGAAGTACTTACATTTTAAGGGAGGTAGATTAAGATGGCTAAAGCAGCAGCAAAGTTCTACGGAACAGGTAGAAGAAAGAAGTCAATTGCCAGAGTATATTTAACATCTGGTAAAGGAAATATTACAGTAAATAAGAGACCTATCGATGAGTACTTTGGTCTTGAAACATTAAAGGTTATCGTTCGCCAGCCTTTAGTTGCTACAGAGACAGAAGGAAAGTATGATATCAACGTTAACGTTAAGGGTGGCGGTTACACAGGTCAGGCTGGAGCAATCCGTCATGGTATCGCTAGAGCACTCCTTCAGGTAGATGGAGAGTTCAGATCAACTCTTAAGAAGGCAGGATTCTTAACAAGAGATCCTCGTATGAAGGAGAGAAAGAAGCCAGGTTTAAAGGCAGCTCGTCGTGCTCCACAGTTCTCAAAGAGATAATGCGCGAACTACAAGCGGTGCAAAACAAAAGCAAAATATATGCTCCGGAAGAGTTTACTCTTCTCGGAGCATTTTTTTGTCTTTTGTTTTATAGCGCGCCAGCGCGACATGAGCAAGACACGGAGTGTCTGCGAATGGTCATCGCGTAGTCTGTACCTTCGCAGAAATGCGAAGGTCTTTTTGTATTAAAAAGTGACATCAATGTAGTATTTGTGGGCTTCTCAGAGATTTTGGGGACTAGTGGGTGGAAATAAAAAAGCTTAATAAAGAAGGAATACAACTTGTAATAAATGATGCTAAAACAGTGATTTTGAGAATAAAAGTGCACATATTTTCACACGCGCATTGGAGGTGTGAACATTCGGATGTTGTATCTCTATTTGTTAAACAATTACTTTGATATTGTGGTAACATAGTTCTATAAAATTCAATTTTTCTAATCAAATAGATTGACAAAGCAAAAGGTAATATGTTACATATATAGCGAAATATGTAATGTATTACCTTTTTGAGTGGTGATAGAAATGAATTTTGATGAACAAATGAAAGTAACAAATGTTGAATTTGGAGAAATGCCTCCACAGGCATTTCTACTTGGATTGCTTAGTGCATTTGATAATCGATACCAGGCATGTGGAGAAAAGTTTTTTAAAGAAATAACATGGAAACAGTTTTTTGCGATTATATGCATCAATTTGTGTAAGGCCCCCCCAACTATAAATGAACTTGCAGAGGTGATGGGAAGTTCACATCAGAATGTAAAGCAGATATTACTTAAGTTAGAAAGAAAAGGCTTCATAGGATTGTACACAGATAATGTTGACAAACGAAAACAGCGAATACAACTTACCAATGAATGCTTAGATTTTTGTGAAAAGAATGATGAAGCAAGCCAGGTAATTATAGCTAAGATATTCGATGGTGTTGATGAAAAATCATTGATGAATACAATACAGACGATACTAAAAATGGAAAAAAATTTAGAAAAAATATAATTGGAGTGAAATGAGTATGAAAGGAATCGTCGTTTACAAATCAAAATATGGAGCTACAAAAAAATATGCACAGTGGCTTTGCGAAGAAACAGGTTTTGATATGTGCGAAGTATCTGAAGCAAAGATAGAGAATCTGCTAGAATACGAAGTGATTGTATTTGGTGGTGGAATATATGCATCAGGTGTACCAGTGACAGGATTCATAAAAAAGAATATTAAAAAACTGGTTGGTCAGAAAATAATAGTATTCTGTGACGGCGCATCTCCATATGAGGAAAATGCTTTCAAAACAATAAGAGAACATGTTATGAAGGATGATTTAAAAGATATTCCTTTTTTTTATTGTCGAGGTGCATGGAATATGGAGGCAATGAGTTTAGTGGATAGAAATCTTTGTAAAATGCTTCAAAAAGCAGTAGCTAAGAAGGATCCCAGTGATTATGAAATATGGGAAACCGCGCTGATGGAAGCTGGCAGTGATACTAAGGATTGGACTGATAAATCATATTTAAAACCTATTATTGACGAAATTAACCGATAGTCTTGTAGAAAAGAAATTCAGATTTCCTTTTGAAGGTGGTTATATGGTTAGAGAAATATATGATACAGAATTAGATGATTTATTAAAATTGTACTTGAACCTTCATGAAGATACTGTCCCTGAAATGACTGAGCATTTGAAAACAACTTGGGAAACTATAATTAAAGACAATAATCATCATATAATTGTGAAAGAGGTAGATGGCAAAATTGTTTCTTCATGTGTTTGTGTTGTTATTCCAAATCTTACGAGAGGAATAAGACCATATGCATTTATCGAAAATGTTGTTACAAATGAGGAATATAGAGGATGTGGCTATGCAACAGAATGTTTGAATTATGCAAAGAGTATAGCTCAAAAAGAGAATTGCTATAAGATGATGTTGCTTACAGGTTCGAAGAAAGAAACAACATTAAAGTTTTACGAAGGTGCTGGATATAATAGTTCCGATAAAACTGCTTTTATTCAGTGGATTGATTAGTACAGAATTCCTATTTTATGAATTAAAAGGGGATGCATAATGGGTGAGAGACCAGAATTAAAAATAGGACTTAAGGGAGAGACGTTCAGAAACTTTTATTACCTTAAAGAAGAATTAGTTGATTTTTGCAGAAAGAATAATTTACCGACTTCAGGTGGAAAATTAGAACTTACAGATAGAATTGCAACTTTCTTGGACACTGGAAATGTTATGATTTTTAAAAAAGTATCTAAAAAGTCAACATTGGACATTGGAGAATTAACGGAACAAACTATAATTGAGAATAATTTTGTGTGTTCAGAAAGGCATAGAGCTTTCTTCAAGGAAAAAATAGGAAAGAGCTTTTCATTTAATGTTCAATTTCAAAAATGGCTAAAGAGTAATTCGGGAAAAACATATAAAGATGCTATTGAAGCTTATTATCTAATTTTGGAAGAAAAGAAGCAGGGAAAGACAGCGATAGATAAACAATTTGAATATAATACTTATATTCGAGATTTCTTTGAATCAAATAAAGGAATGAGTCTTGATGATGCGATTACTTGCTGGAAATATAAAAAGAGTTTACAAGGGCATAATCGATATGAGAAGTCAGATCTGATTGCATTAAAATAAATTCTGATTTTTCATTGTTAAAGGGGTGAAGTAGTATTGATTAATCTAGTGGCACTTCCGTGCCTTTGCGTAGATGTTTTTGATGGAACTGATGAGTTGCGTGCAGGAGGAGAGGCTCTTAATTTTGCAGTGCATTCATCAAAATTTGAGCAAATCAATGTATCATTATTAGGTGCAGTGGGACAGGATTCATACGCGGAGTTCATCATGAATTCAATTTCTGATAAAAAAATTAATGTAAGTCATGTAAGAGTCGAGAAGGATATGGTAACTGCGAATAATCGAACTTATCTTACTGAGGATGGAGACAGATATTATAAAGAGGACTCTTGGACGGGAGATATTGTTGATAAAATGATATTGAACCCAGATGAGCTTGAGATGGTTAAAGCATCAGATGTTGTTTTTGTTCATTTCTGGGCAGGATGTTTTGGTCAAATTATAGATTTGAAGAAGCATAATGATTTTAAGTTGGCAGTGGATTTTGTGGAATATCGTGATTTTGAAGATATGGAAAAATATGCGCCATATATTGATTATTTTATGATTAGCGGAGAAGAAAGTCTTCTTCCAATATTTGAGGATTGGTCAAAAAAATATACAGGACTTTTTAATATGTCTTTGGCGGATAAGGGAAGCGTTACATATAATAATGGAAAAAGTTATTATGTTCCAGCTAAAGATGTAAAAGTTATAGTTGATACTACTGGATGTGGCGATAGTTATCATGCAGGATTTGTATGTTCTCATATGATGAACGAAGACATATATGAGGCTATGAGGATTGGAACTGAATTTGCTACAGAAACCCTATCACACTTTGGTGGGTTTTAGAAAATTCTTATGAATAAAGAGGTAATATATGCTATTTAGAAAAGCAAATATTGAGGAATGTCAAATTGTTACTGATATTGTTCAAAATACAAAAGCAGAAATATATCCATATTATTATCCAAAAGAGGTAGTAGAATTTTTTGCCAATCTGCATTGTTATGAACATGTATTAGAAGATATTAACAATGATATAGTTTATGTTCTTGAGGATAAAGGGGAAATAGTTGGTACTGGAAGCTTTAAAGAAAATCATATTACAAGAGTGTATGTTCTACCAAAGTATCAAGGAAAAGGATATGGAAAATATATTGTAGAACAGTTGGAAACGTTGATGTGTGAATATGAAGAAATTACACTTGATGCTTCTTTACCTGCATGTCAGTTTTATGAGCATATGGGTTATAAAACACATCATCATGATAGCTGGAATTGCGATAATGGTGTTGTCTTAGTGTATGATATTATGACGAAGAAAATGAAATAAATCCAATTTTCCTTTCAAGTAAAGATTTTATAATTGTCTTCTTTGATGTTGAAGAGTGTATTTGGACATCTTATGTTGTTATATTGGCAACTTGCGTTTTGGCATATTGTTATTAGAATTAGTAACTGTTAATCTTTGCTTATCACAAAGCAAGGAGGAAGAAATTGGGTGATTAAATGCAAAAATGTTGCCAAATCATTTGATGATAAAGCGGTATTAAAGGGAATTTCGTTTGATATAACAGAAGGGCAGATTTTTGGCTTGCTAGGTCCTTCGGGAGCAGGAAAGACTACCTTAATAAAAATACTTACAGGACAGTTATCTTTTGATGGCGGAGAAGTAATAACCCTAGATAAAGAAATTGAAAAACTGACTGGTGAAGACAAAAGGAAGATTGGAATTATGATGGATCAATTTGGTGTCTACGAAAGATTGTCGTGTTCCGATAACTTGAAAATATATGCAGATATTTATGGAATTCAATATTCAAAAATAAAAGAAATACTCCAATATGTCGGGCTTGGTGGTGCTGAAAAACGTTCGGCATCCAAATTGTCAAAAGGCATGGAGGCAAGACTTAGACTTGCAAGAGTTTTTATGCATAGTCCGAAACTGATTTTTCTGGATGAGCCAACAAGTGGCTTAGATCCAAAATCTATGCAGGCAATTCATAAACTGATTCTTGATAAGAAAAAAGATGGATGCACGATTTTTCTTACTACTCATAACATGGAAGAAGCTGCTAAGCTTTGTGACAAGGTGGCATTGTTAAATGAGGGTGAAATTGTAGAAATTGGAAAGCCATCGGATATTTGTTTGAAATATAATTATAAGAAAAAAATCATATTGCGATTAACTTCAGGAGAAGAAATGGAATTATCTCATGATGCAACTTCTGCAAAAAAAATCTACGAGTTGATGCAGGAGAACACGGTAGAGGCAATTCATTCATCGGAACCTAATCTTGAAACTGTGTTTTTGGAAATTACAGGAAGAAAACTTCAGGAGGAAGCGTAAATGAAAAATAGTATGATTATTATCAAGAAGCAGTTGAAGGATACACTAAAGAACAAAACAATACTGATACAGTTTATTTTATTTCCTATGATGACATTGATTATGGAAAATGCGATTCATATGGAAGGAATGCCAGAACACTTTTTTACAAAACTGTTTTCCATTATGTATATTGGAATGGCACCATTAACGTCTGTGGCTTCTATTATTTCTGAGGAAAAAGAAAAAAATACGCTTCGTGTATTACTTATGGCAAATATAAAACCATTGCAGTATTTGATGGGTATTGGTGTTTATGTATGGTCAATTTGCATGATGGGTGCAGTTGTGATGGCAATCGGATTACCAAAACAGGATATATTAATGTATCTGTTTATAATGGCAATTGGATTCATGATTTCTATTTTTGTTGGAGCATGTATCGGGATTTTTGCAACAAACCAAATGAGTGCAACATCTCTTGTAATGCCAGTAATGATGGTACTTTCATTTTTGCCAATGTTAGCAATGTTTAATGAAAAGATTGAGAAAATGGCAAGATTCTTTTTTACACAGCAACTTAAGCTTTGCTTAAATGATATGTCTATAATGGGTCATTCAAATGAAACGTACATTGTTCTTTTGGTAAATGTAATCATTGCATTGCTAGTATTTGGTTTAGCTTTTAAGAAAAAGGGACTTGAGTAAATGAAGATTGAAATTGATATTGATGATAAATATAATGATCTACTAGTGCAGATAAAAGCACCCGCACTGACAGCTGATATAGAGAAAATGATTTCGCTTATGAGAATGATAGATATGCAGTTAGCGGTAAAAAAGAATGATGAAATCATATTATTAGAAACAAATCAGATTCTTTATTTTGAGACGGTGGAGAGAAATACATTTGTATATACCAAGGAAGATACCTACGAGATTGATTTAAGATTATATGAAGTCGAGCAGCAGTTAATAGAACAAGGTTTTATTCGAATTAGTAAAACATGTATTTTGAACCTAAAAAAAATCCAAAGTCTTAAGGCGGATATCAATCGTAAGATTAAGGTAACATTAATAAACGGAGAACAACTTATTGTATCACGTAATTATGCTGATGAACTTAGAAGACGTTTGGGGGTAAGGTAATGGAACAGAATAAGACAATATTTAGTTATATAGGACAGTTATTTGCAACATATGGAGTCATTGTAACAATCTTCATTGTGTTTACATGCATAATTGGAGACAATGCAAAGAATATATCCACTCTTTACAGCCTTGGCAACCTGGGCTTGTCATTGGCTACATTGGTTCAGTTGTTGGCGTTGGCGGGAGTTATTACATTGGCACAGGTTGCTTTTTTAACAGATTGCTGGATCAAAAGTATGAATATGATTTTAAGAAATATATTGTTCTTTCTTGTGATTTGTGTTGGAATTGGTATTTTTGCGGCAGTCTTCACGTGGTTTCCTATAAACAATATTATGGCATGGGTGGCATTTGCAATGTCATTTACCATTTGCACTGTTATAAGTGTATTAATAAGTAAATTACAGGAGAATGCAGAAAATAAAAAGATGGAGCAAGCTTTGGCTAAAATAAAAAAGCAGGATGGAGCAGAAAATTGAAAGATATATAATCTAACAAATAGGACATGAACATTTTAGTGTTTATACCTTATTTTATAGATAAATAAATTAGAAAAATTGTATGAGAACATATTGATAAAGTGTATATTAAGCATGCTTCACATATTTTTCACACGGAGAATCTGTGAAAATGTAAAAATGTCAATAAATAGTGGTATGAAATGGATATTTCTCAATATATTGTATTTTTGGGGTAGAAATTTTGTTCATGTGTTCTCAAAGAGATAATGCGCGAACTACAAGCGTTGCAAAACAAAAGCAAAATATATGCTCCGGAAGAGTTTACTCTTCTCGGAGCATTTTTTTGTCTTTTGTTTTATAGCGCGCCAGCGCGACATGAGCGAAACGAAGTGTAGCGAATGGTGCAACGCGTAATCGAGGTGCTATTATAGCTTCACAGCAATGTGGGGCTCTTTTTTGGTGTTAAAGCCTATTCGTGTCGTAAGTCATAGGCCAAAACCAACACATGACAAAAGTCATGTTGAGAATGTGACCTAAGGCAGATGTATAGGAATATTTTTTATTATAATATTGTTAATGTAGAAAACAGGTGAATCCTAAAGCGGATCATTAATAATATTAGATATTAAAGGGAGAATGTTTATGAAAACAGTAGTAAAAATGGATGGACTTATTAAGAAATATGATAATAAGCCTGTAGTTGATAATTTGACATTAGAAATCCAGGAGGGTGAGATTTTCGGTTTGCTTGGACCAAACGGAGCAGGTAAATCAACAACAATGAATATGATTTGTTCCCTTTTGAAACCAACTGCAGGAAACATTGAACTCTTTGGCATGGATATAAAGAAGGATGTAAATAAGATCAAACCTCTTATTGGTTATATTCCTCAGGATCTAGCAATCTACGGTAATCTGAAAGCGTGGGAAAATGTGGAGCTTTTTACTTCTCTTTATCATATAAAGGGTAAGGAATTAAAAATCGCAATCGATGAGGCACTGGATTTTGTGGAACTTACAGATAGACGTAATTCCTACGCTAAGACATTTTCCGGAGGCATGAAGAGAAGACTGAATATTGCCTGTGCGCTTGGACACAAACCTAAGCTTCTTATTTTTGATGAGCCCACGGTAGGAATTGATCCACAGTCCCGTAATTTTATTTTAGAGAAAATCAAGGAAGCAAATAATGATGGGACAACAGTTATATATACCAGTCATTACATGGAAGAGATCGAAGCCATCTGTACACGAATCGCAATAATGGATAACGGTAAGATCGTAGCCATAGGAACAAAAGACGAACTCAAGAATATGGTTCGTCGGACTGCGGACGAGGATATCTCCCTTGAGCAGGTATTCCTTACACTTACAGGTAAATCACTTAGAGACTATGTAGAGGGGTAAGTAAATGAACAAGTTATATATAATGATCAAGAATTATTTAAAACTTATTTTTCGAAATAAGGTGATGATAATCGTAGTCCCCATAGCAACCATACTTGTAGTGGCTGCCTTGGCCAATGCTTTTCATACATTGCTTGATAGTGCGGAAGATATTTCGGAGATTAGAATGGGCTATGAGATGCCGGCAGACAGTAAGTATGCAATGCTGGAAAAGATGATGGTAAAGTCCCTGGCAGAGCAGGATATAACTGCTGTGGCATACGAGACGGGCGATCCGGAACAACTTCTCAACGACGGCGACGTTGATGTATTTGTTGCCTTTGAAAAAGATGGGTATCATATTTACGGTGACGATAAAAAGATGATGCAGTGCAGAATGATCCAGTATGTGTTCTTTCAGGTAGATAAGAATATGGCTGCAGCAATTAACGGAGAGGTACCTGATATAAAAACAGCTTCTTTGGAGACGGTCAAAACCTCAGAAGCAGAGAATTATTACGGAATAATCGAGATTGTATATTTCTTAAGTATGTCAGCTGTTTTCCTGAGTTTTATCTATCAGACAGAGCGTCAGAATCATATCGGAATCAGATTTTCCGTAGGTAACGCAAGCAGTTTCACAAGATATATGGCAAAGTATCTGTCCTGTCTCATAATTGCTGTTTTGATTCAGGTGGTATTGGTTGCTGCTATGGTGTTATCCATGTTTGATGTCTCAATGGGGAATCCGGTAGTATTCTTCGGTATCCTGCTGCTTACAGCCGTTGCTTTTACAGCTTACGGTATGGTCTTCTTCCAGTTATTTGATAATCTGGCAGTGGCTATCGGACTTTTGTTTATGACACTGTGGTTTGCAGGTTTTGTTGGAGGCACCTTTGAAACCTATATGTACTCAGTTTTTTCGGAGTCATTAAAAAGAGTATCTCCATTATATTATGTGAACAGAACCTTAGTAGAGACTTCGGTTAATGGCAGCAGCAGTATGCTAGGCTCATGTATCATTGTTCTTTTAGCAATGACAGCGGTGTGTATTCCTCTAGGAGTATTTATTACTGCGAAGAAAAAGGAGGTGTAGGATATGTGGCAGAATGCATTAAGAATGGCAAAATCGACAGCGAAACTTTTGTTTAGAAATAAAGCATTTCTAGTTGTTGGCATTTTGATTCCTGTTATTTCTACGGTCTGCATGAATATGTGGAACAATATGGAAAAGGCGGAAATAAATGATAAAGTATACGAGTTAGAGTCAATGTCAACTCAGATTGCATATCATGTGGATTATTACCGATATCCTGTGAAAGTATATGATAAAACTAATGATGAGGAATCCAAGAATATATGTGATAACCTGGATGCAGCTGGTATTTTTCAGATTTTTCATGTAGATGTAAGTAACGCATCGGATAATGCAATTTTGGAAAATGCAAAGGAGACAGCATTAAATGATAAGGTGGGAGCAATCATTGTCCTAGAGAAAAATCCTTCTGACAGTACTGTTTATTCTGTAGGCGAGGATAAAAGATTTGATCTTCTGGTTCAGAGTTTTGAACTAATAGTTAATAATCATGATGCCATAAAGTATGCACCAGAGCTTACCTATGTGTCCGTTGAATCCGGGGATGAAGTGAATTATAATGAGGTAAGAACAATTACCTATTGTCTTGCTATCGCATCTATCGCATTTGTATTCGGAGGAGTGCTGATTCTTGGTACCATACTTCAGGAAAAGCAGGATCATGTATATTCCAGAATACTTCTTACAAAAGCTAACAAGGCAAGCTATCTTTTGTCAAAAATTATTCTTGTTGTGGGAATCTCATTATTTCAGGCATTGGTTATGCTGATTTCCTTTTCTGTTTTGGTCAAGGCGAATATCGGTATTACAACCTTTCAGTTTTTCATCATTGTGCTGATGGAAGGGCTTATCTTTAATTTCCTGAGTGTATGCGCAGGATTGTATTGCAGATCTATGGCGGGAAGTGCATTCCTTTCTTTTGTAATATGGAGTATGTCCGCACTTCTTTCCGGATCCTATTTTGATATCGCCGGAGCAAGTGAGAATTACAAGAGAGTGGCACTGCTTATGCCGGAAAGATGGGCTATGTTTTCGGTATCCAGATTCCAGAACGGAAGAGCAGGCGGATATTCTTTGATACTTTGCGCCACCATGGCTTATCTGGTTATCATATTCGTGGTAGGTATATTAGGATTAAAGCTCAACGAAGAAGAGTAAGTCAGGCAAAGCCTGAGATGGGGGCTTAGAATGGAAAGACATCTTAGAAGTTTTTACTTTGTTATCGTAAAATTTGTGGGTATTCTCAGCCTGGTGATCTGGGGAATCACGCAATCACCGGAATCCACAGCTGTGGCGGGAGGAGAATTCCTTCTGGGAGCATTATTTTTGTTGAGCTCCGTGATGACTGACATAGATACAAAACGCAGACTTATATGGAACGTGGGAGCAGGAATACTGGCAGCAATTGCCGTATTCCTATTTCCTGTTATTGGAATTTATTTTGCCGGTATTGTATTTTTGGATATCGTATCCGGTATGGCGGTTACTTTCTATTTGGGAAGTTACCTGATCGTAATTGCGGCATATTGGTGGAAGCTTAATGTTGGATTGTGTTTTCTGATCACATCTTTTCTTTTTCTGCTTTATCTTCAGAACTATAAGATCATCGGTTGGTATAAGAAAATTGTGGGAGAGAATATTGAAACGGAATCACAGTTGAAAGCGGACATGGAACATAGTAATGTGGCGCATAAAAACGAGATGCGTGAGTCCCGTCTTCGATATGATAACGAACTGTTGGAGGAGAAGTCGCGTATCTCTCAGGCCCTGCATGATAAGCTGGGACACAGTATAAATGGTTCCTTATACAAGCTGGAAGCTGTGAAGGTGCTGATGAATAAAAAACCGGAAGAGAGCGAGAAGATTCTTCAGGAGGTCATTGATAATCTTAGAGGAAGTATGGACGAGATCCGTGTGATCATCCGTAATGAACGACCGGACAAAAAGCGGATGGCATTAAAGTCGCTGCAGGCTCTCTGCAGTGAATGCGAAGAGCAATACAATATAAAGACAACACTGGATGTGAAGGCGGATGATAAAACCATACCGGAGAACATTTGGGACGTTATTCTGGATAATTCCTTTGAAGCCGTTACCAATGCACTGAAATATTCCGGCTGCAGTGAAATCAGCATCAGTATTATGGCATTAGGCGAGGTCGTCAGATGCGTGATCAAAGATAACGGTAAAGGTGCGGAGAATGTAGTGGACGGTATGGGTATTCAGGGTATGAAACAAAGAGTACGAAATGTGAAGGGCTACTTTGATATAGAGACGTTAGGCGGATTTACCATTAATATGATCCTGCCTATTAAGGGAAAAGAGGGGAAACAGAATGGAACCGATTAAAGTTCTTATTGTTGATGACAGTGATTTTGTAAGAGACGGAATGCGTATTATTTTGGAAATCGATGAAGATTTTGACGTCATTGGCTGCGCTGCCAACGGTCAGGAGGCAATTGATCTGGCCAGACAGAATAAGTGTGATGTGGTTCTAATGGATATACAGATGCCGGTAATGGATGGCATTGCTGCAACGAAGGTTTTCGTGGAAGAGGACCTGGGTAAGGTTATGATCCTTACCACATTTGATGATGATGATCTGGTAGCCCAGGCAATTAAAAACGGTGCCAAGGGATACCTTATTAAAAATCACAAACCGGAAGAACTGAAGCAGATGATTCGTTCCATCCATCAGGGAGTTCACATCATGGATGAGAAAGTGTTCGACAAGTTCGTGGATGTGGGAATTAAGCCAAACAGCAACTTCAGCAAGGATAACTACACTTCCAGGGAAATGGAAATCATCGAAGCAGTAGCGTCAGGCCTTTCCAATAAAGAGATTGCGGAAAAACTCTATATTTCAGAAGGAACCGTTAAGAATTACATCAGCGCAATACTTTTGAAGGAAGGACTTTCTCACAGAACGCAGCTGGCGGTTTACTATCTTACAGGACGAAAACCGGTGCAATAAGGAAGC
>JAKSHY010000024.1 GCA_024399135.1 Lachnospiraceae bacterium
CTGCTGATGCTCAGAATCTTGTAAAGAGAATACAGGACTATATTACAGAAAACTTATATACATGCACAAATAAGATTTTGCGCGGATTAGGGAAAATGTATTCAGGCGATGGAGACTTTACAACGAATATCGATTCATATGGCGGAGAAGGTACAGCCATCTTTGTAGCAAATGCGATAGAAATCTATTGTGATAATGCAGAGTAAATTGTAACTTAACCAAACAACACTACAAGGACATTCACTAATCAATGTTTTCTCACAAATAGCAATGGGCGGAAATCAATATGTGTTATATGTTTGTAAAATAATTATTTTTGTTATGGCAGTTGTTATTTCAATTAGAGAACAAAACAAAAAGGTAACTGATGTATCAGTTCATTAGAGAGAACGCAAAATTTCAGTTTCGTAGTGCTGATGTGTTAGGCTGGAAATTGAAATCTTTTCGATTTTCAATATACAGATAAATCTTGATTTATATATTATTAGAAAATTTGATTATTTGGTATATCGTGATTCAAATTTTGTTTTAATATGCTATCTGTGTTAATATTATTGATTTGCCAAGTGAAATAAAACAAAGAGTATTTGAAGTGACCGTGTGAGAAAAGTCGAATCATGTCTTGCACTTGAATGAGAATGCCGTAAGCTTAAGGGCTTACGGTATTTTTGTCTAAATTGTAGATGAGGTAGCGAATAATAATGATGACGATGCAAGAGCAGAGGCTTTGACAGAAATTTGCAGGCTTTTTCTTTATTTTGAAAAATGCATCTAACCAATTTGTACAAGTAGTCACTATACCTCGCAACACCATGCAAATACTACGTTTATGCGTTGGTACTACGACGAATTTGCGTTGTAAAATAATATATAATATCGTATAATTTCAACGAATAAATGTATTGCGAGGAGAAGCAAAATGACAGGATATCCATCTATTGATAAGCCATGGTTGAAGTATTATAGTCAAGAAGCGTTAAATACTTATCCGGATGAATGTACAATATATAGAAATATTTATAATAGGAATAAGGATTATATAAAGAATACTGCAATTAATTATTTTGGTAATTCAATTACATATGGTGTGTTGTTCCAAAAGGTCGAAACTGTTGCGAAAGCATTAAAGAGTAACGGTGTTAAAAAAGGTGATTGCATATCACTTTGTACATCAGGATGTCCAGAAGCTATATATGTGGTTCTTGCATGCAGTAAGATTGGCGCATTGGCAAATTTTATTAATCCCTTGTTTTCACCAGAGCAAATGATTGACAGGATAAATGATACTGAAGCTGAATTAATGTTTGTAATGGATGAGATGATTCATTTTGTGCAACCAATTATAGATAAGATTTGTGTTAAGAACATAATTGTTATGCCAATATCGAATTCAATGAGATTTCCTATTGGTTCAATTGTAAAGATAGGCCAGAGCAAGGATAAGGGAAAATACATTGTTGGATCGAAGAAAGTTAGTTGGAAAGATTTTATAGATTCAGGACATATGTATGCTGAAAAAACAGAAATAGAGTATGAAAAAGATCAAGCAGTTATTATGGTTTATTCGTCAGGTACAACAGGTGCCTCCAAAGGAATCGTACTTACAAATGATGGGATTAACGCAACAGTTGCTTTTTATTTAAGTCCAGACTTTCCATATTCAAGAAAATCGTCATTTTTACAAATGATTCCAGTATGGTTTTCGACAGGTATTGTTTTTTCTATATTAATGCCTTTGTGTTTAGGGGTGTCAGTTATTCCTGAACTAGCTTTTTCAAAGGAAAACTTCGCTAAGGATTTGAAAAAATACAAGCCTAATATGACGCTTACAGCAACTAGTCTTTGGTTATATGCAATTAATGATAAATCACTAGCAAATGTTGATTTATCAAATATGCATTATCCAATAACTGGCGGTGAAGCGGTTAAGGCTCAAGATGAGGCTAGTATAAATCAGTTTCTCAAGACACATGGCTGCAAGGAACGATTGCTTAAAGGCTATGGAATGTGCGAACTAGGCAGTTCAGTACTGTCAACCTCTTTAGAATACACAAAAGATAATGCTGCGGGCTACCCTATTTTACATGTGACAGTGGGAGCTTTTGATATTGTTACCAATAAGGAACTTAAGTATGGTGAGAGAGGGGAAATTAGAGTTCTTTCACCAGCAAGGATGAAAGAGTATTTTAAAAACGAAATTGCAACCCAGCAGTATTTTTACATTGATGAAAAGGGGCAAAAATGGGGATGCACAGGTGACATTGGATATGTGGACGAGGATGGTTTTGCGTATATATGTGGAAGAGCAAGCGATAGCTTTGTGAAAAATGATGGAACAGTTGCATATTTATTCGATTCGGAAGCAATTATGCTTGAAGATGTTGCTGTATCCCAATGTAAATCGGTGGTTGTGGGTGTTGATAATCAAAAAGAATTGTGTGCCCATATTGTACTAAAACCAGATTGTGAAGAGGAGAATGTTAGCATTATTAATAGACTATATAAAAGTTGTTTAGATAGACTGCCATTTGATGAGTGCCCACGTAAATTTAAAATAAGGGAAAGTATGCCAGTGCATGCAAGCGGTAAACGTAATAATGAAGCTTTAATGAAAGAAAATGATGGATATATAGAAGTAAAATAAATAATTGCAACAATAAAAGCTGGCATCGTAACGATTGCCAGCTTTTATAATTTATCAAGAAAGTTAATTAATGCATCATATTGCTCATTATCAAGTTTTGATGCTTTTTCTAATAATTGTTTCTGCCTTGGATTGATTAAGGATATCTCATTGTTATTATCATCGAGAAACTGAGATATCGATATTCCAAATGCTTCGCATATCCGTTCTAATGAAGGTAGTGTTGGGAGAATATTTTTTCTATACCAGGATGAGATTGTAGATTGAGTTAATCCGGAACGCTCTGCCAATTGATATTCAGTCCAATTCTTTTGCTTTCTTAATTCAGTTATTCGTTCCAATACGTTTATCATATCTAGTCACCAATCCTCATAAATACTGCGTTTGTGCGTTAATTATATAGCGACTTTTCGTTGTAAAATAATATGCAATATCGTATAATTTTAACGAACAAACATAGTATTCATTGAGATATGTATTCTAGATCTATCAGAAACTAATATCTTGTCGAAATCACAAAGAATTTTATTTAGATAGGACGAATAAATGCAACAAAACAAAGGATACCCATCGAAGGATAGACCATGGATGCAATGGTACAATGGTCAGACTGCAGATGACGAAGTTTTAAATCGTACAGTATGGGAAAATGTATTTCAGGGCAATAAGGATCATGATGATGAGATTGCTCTTGTTTATCAAAATGTAAAAATAACTTATAAAACGTTATTTGATAGAACTGAAGAAGTAGCAAATGCTTTGGTAGGCAATGGAATAAGAAAGGGCGATCGAATTATTATTTGTGCGACTGGAACACCTGAGACGGTATACATTCTATTAGCGTGCAGTAAAGTAGGAATTTGTGCTGAAATGATAAATTTGTCATTGGGAAGGGATGCTATCGAATCTGCTTTGATGGAGTCAAAAGCACAATATATTTTTTGTTTAGACAAAATATATTTGAAACTACAGAATTTGTTCGAACAAACAGAAAAGAAAATTGTTGTTATACCGGTAACGTATTCTTTGCCTTTGGTATTACAAGTATTTTTGAAAATTATAAATAAAGAAAAATTTGATTTACACAAAGTAATCAGGTGGAAAGATTTTCTTTTAAATTCTACAGAAAAATTCGATGATAATACTAATTCTGAGAGCGAACTTGTAATAGTTTTTTCTTCAGGCTCAACAGGAAAATCTAAGGCTATTGTGCATACAAATCATAGCTATACCACTATATCAGAGGAGTATAGGATATGTGAGTACCCTTTTAAGAGAAATGATGTTTTTTTGAATCAGATTCCGTTTTTTATTGCATCAGGACTTTCATTTATGCTCATGGCTCCACTTATGTTAGGTATTACTGTTATTCTTGAACCGGAATATGAGCCGAAAAAGTGGGTCGATGACATATCAAAATATAAGCCAGAAGTAATTTGCGCAACAAAAGGTTTTTGGGATGTGGCAATTCATGAAAAATTGTTTGTAGGTAAAGATCTTTCTCATTTAAACATTGCAGTACAAGGTGGAGAACCGAATACCGAAAAAATGGAGAAAGAGATTAATGAACTGCTCAAAACTTGTGGATGCAAGAATCAGATAGTTGTTGGTTATGGAATGTCAGAGTTGAATGGTACGTTAACAACATCTTCTTTCAAGCATCATACTCTTGGAAGTACAGGAATTCCATTACCAGATGTTATTGTGTCAGCATTCGATACTAATACGGGTATAGAAAGTCCAATAAATGAACGCGGCGAATTAATGGCAATGAGTCCATGCACTATGAAAGAATACGCAGATAATATAGAACTTACAGAGAAGTTTAAATGGAGAGATGCTAGTGGAAGACTTTGGTATAGAACCGGAGATGTTGGATATGTAGATGAATTTGGTGAAGTATATGTGTTAGGACGAGCCTTGGATGTTGTTGAGGTATCCAATAAGAAAATCTATTTATTTGATATCGAAAAAGAAATTATAGATAGAGCTAATGTTTCTTCGTGCAAAGTAGTTGTCGATGATGCTGCCACGATTTTTATAAATATTATTTCTGATGATGATGAAAGCGTAGATGAAGTGAATAATATAATTGAGAAGCACCTGCCTCCAAATACAAAATTTAAAGTGAAAGCATGGAAAGAATTTCCAATAAATGCGAATGGTAAATGTGACAGAGAGGCTTTGAAAGTAGAATAACATGAATTAGAAAAATCGTATGACAAAGGAAGACAGAGCTGAAAAAATATACAAGCAACTGAAATATAAAAGAAAAAAGTATATAGAGAATCATACAAGAGTAAGAGGATATAGTGGTTCATATATATGGCACAGAATATTACTTCCGTTGCTAAAAATATTACGAATATCTGAAAAACAGCATATTACAGTTGTTGGCGATGCTCAGGTGGAGACTACAAAGCCAGTAATATACGCATGCACACATATTGGTTTTTTTGACATTATGATTCTTTTTGAAGCTATTAAGAAACCATGCTGGCTATTTTGGGGAAATCCAAATGAAGACCTTACAACACTATATGGATGGATGGCGCGTAGAAATGGAGCGATTTTAATAGATACTTATGATAAAGAAGATCGTAAATTAGCAAAAATGGAAGCTGAAATGCTTTTAAACCAAGGTGGAAGCCTGATGATATTTCCAGAAGGAGCTTGGAATATTACCGACAATGAACCTGTAATGAAGCTATTTAAAGGCACGGTTTCAATGGCGTTGAACACGAATGCAGAGATAGTCCCTATAGCAATAGAACAGTACGGTAAAGAATTCTTTGTTAATATTGGTCGGAATATTCAATATACAAATGAGAAAGAAAGTATTGAACAATTAAACTGTGAATTGAGAGATAATTTGGCAACTTTGAAATGGCAGATATGGGAAAAACAAACTATATGTGTTAGAAGCGAAATTCCAGCAGATTACAGAGATACATATATAAAGACTATTCTTGATGATGCGGATGGTAAGTATACTGAAAAGATGATTAATGATGAAAAATATCATGATAAGTATGCTTAAGAAAAAATGTAGGGGAGAAAACTAAAAAATGAATAATATAACAGGATATCCATCAAAGGATAAACCATGGTTGAAGTACTATGACCCCAAGCTTATATCAGAGCAAATCCCAAATTGTAGTCTGTATGAGTATATGTTTTTAAATAATAAAGATTATTTAGATAATACGGCTATAAATTACTTTGGTGCGAAAATAACCTATTCAGAATTATTTTCGATGATTGATGTTGCAGCGAAATCATTTGTAAGCCAGGGGGTAAAACCAGGAGATGTTGTAACCATTGTGACGATTTCTTGCGTAAATTCTGTTGTCTGTTTTTATGCATTAAATAAAATCGGTGCAGTATCAAATTTTGTAAATGTCCTGTCAAACGAGGAAGATATAGCAAAATATGTAAGTGAGTTTGATAGTAAAATAATTGTTTCGCTTGACTTATTTGCAAATAAGGTTTTATCGGCTATTCAAAATACATCGTTTAAAAAGATTATTGTTTATTCGTTGAGTTATAAAATGCCTACGCTTACGAAGCTAGGTTTTGGTATAAAAACTCGAAAAATGGATAAGTCATATAAGAAAAATTCTGTAGCAATTTTATGGGATGATTTCATTTCGAATGCTGCAAACAATGAATTGCATGAGAAAAAATGTCCGCAAGATATTTGTTATATCGGTCATACTGGAGGTACTACAGGATTTCCTAAAAGCGTGTTACTAAGCAATCACTCCTTCAATTCTGTTGCATGGCAATATGTAATGAAATTTGAAAGAGATAGGAAGGATGTATTTTTGAGTGTAATGGTTCCATTTGTTACTTATGGTTCAATAATTAACATTCATATGCCATTGTGTTTGGGAATGGAACTTGCAATTATACCGAAATTTGAGGCAAAGGATTGGAGTAATTATATAAAGAAATACAAACCAGTACATTTGTGTGCAATTCCTGCATATGTAGCTCAGTTAGCAGATGATTCAAAGGTTGATAAGATGGATTTATCAATGCTAAAAACTGTTGGAATGGGCGGGGAAGGAATGAATGTTCCTTTGGAAGAAAAAATCAATGATTTTTTGAGTAAGCATGGTTCTATAGCTAAAGTCATAAAAGGCTATGGAATGACCGAAGTATGTGCGACGGCAGTGACTGAGTATGTAGGTGCGCAAAAAGTTGGTTCGGTTGGAATTCCGTTTGTAAAGAACAATGTGATGATTTTTGATACCGAAAACCAAGTGGAACTAAAGTGTGGTGAGGTAGGTGAAATCTGTTTGCAATGTGAGTCTATGATGTTCGGATATAATGACAACCAGGCTGAGATGGAAATGTTAATTAAGAAACATTCCGATGGTAGTGAGTGGATTCATACCGGTGATTTAGGATATATGGACGAGGATGGTTACATATTTATTGAAGGGCGTATGAAAAGAATGATTATGACCATTCATGAGGGAGTAGTCTATAAGATTTTTCCGGCTCAAACTGAAACTGTTTTAAATAAAAATGATATAGTTCATGAATCGTGCATTGTGAAACTGGATAAAGGAAATGACATTGGGATAAAGGCGGTAATAGTCAAGGAAGATAAAGCATATAACAACGAGAAATTGATTAAAGAACTGATAGATGCTTGTCAAGGTGAATTATCTGTGTACCAGATTCCAGAGAAGTTTGTGTTCTTAGATGAATTTCCAAGAACAGCTGCGGGAAAGATTGATTATAGGGCGTTGGAGATGCGAAGGTGATTATTAGCATAAAGAAGAACAAGAAAAAGTATATCTAAATGAATAAAGTTTGTTGTAATGACTATGTATTTTTTGGAGGTAGATTTATATGAATAATAATGAAGAAAAAATGTCATTGCCAATGGAAACGAATGAGATAATTAGCTTAATGAATGTATATCTGACGGATTTAAACTTTCGTGAAGAATCATATTGGAAGCAGATATTTGTATATTATTATTCAGCAATTGTTGTGATATGTTTCCCTGCAATTGCCTCAGTATTCAGTGCAAGGGATATTGCAGATAAAATTCCGACCTGGATTTTCTATCTTGTAGGAATATTTATGTCTTTATGTTTCTTTTACGTATCATTAGCTTATATAGCAAGAACAAAGCCGCTTGTAGAAGCTTATGATGCTTTAATCAAGGATTTGCCAGATAAATATCGAAGGAAAAAAATGTCGGACAATAAACATGAAGCTCAAACAAGTCATCATAATTTATTTGATTATAGTATGAAGACATTTATAAGTATTGTAATGTTAATATCGCAGCTGGCATTAGTTATATTGTTTTGGTTAGTTCTATGAAAATTACAGTAGTATAATTTGCAATATTGTGTTTATCAGGGTTCACGAATGGCTCCAATCCTCGTGCACCGTCTCGACTTTATAAGAACGACTCAGAAATGTTGAAGAATCAATGTTTCTGAGTTTTTTAATGTACATATTAAAATTAAAAATAAAAAAGTAAAAAAGATAATATGTAAACTTCAGTTGTTTCATATTTGTGCCGATTTATATAATACCTGGAAGATAAAACGAAAGGGAGGATACAAATATGATAGGAAGAATGAACGGAAAGAAAGCTGTAAAAGCTATAAGTTTAGGATTATCTATATATATGGCATTGGTTCCAATGGCAGTTCGTGCAGATGAATTGTCTGATGCTGAGGTATCTTTGACAGAGCAGATTGAAGTAAGAGATGAAGCAGCAGCTAATGTAGAGCAGGCTGTAGAGGATGCGATAATTACTGATTCGCAGGCTGAGTTTGAGAATATGGAAATTGTAGCAAACGTTGAAGCTAGTGATGAAAATATATCAGCTGATACTTCTATATTAGTAGAAGATACAATAAACCTTATTGAAAACGAGTCAATAAAGGAAGCTGCAGACGCAATTGTGAACGTTGATATGAGTAATGTGGACGATGCCCTGGAACAGGTGACAGAGTTAATAGCTAATACATTAACAGATGAAACAGTTGCGGACCAGATTGAAGCTACAACTGATGCGCTTATTTCAATATATGATGCTAAGGCTGAAACTGCACTTAATGCATTAAAAGCAATTTCAGAAGAAATGGATGCTGTTAGTGTTTTAGATGACGGATCTGTGAATATTGACTGGGATGCTGCAACAGATGAAGTGACAGGATTATATGAAACTTATCAGGCTGCACTTGCTGCTAAAGAGGAAGCGCAGACTGCTAAAACTGAGATCATTGAAAAGAAAAACGCTATGTCAGACAAGGTAAATGAAATTAATGGTGGTGTTCTTAATGACAACAAGGAAGTAAATGAAGCTGTTTCAAGCAGTAAGCTGAAAAAAAGCAGTACTATCAATGAGATAATAGCTAGTGTTGCCGAGTTACATAGTAAAGATATTAAAGCACAGTATACACTCGATCAGAGAGTAAGTGGAAGTTCTGATATTTATAGATTTTATATTAATTTAGTTGAGGGCGAAGACGCTTGTGGATGTTTGACATATTATGATTCAGAAAGTAAGACAATTCTTAGAAAGAATTTTAAAATATCGTCAGATGGCATAGATTATGATTATGTTCCAGATGACGAGCTGGTCAAGGGAAATGCCAACTGTAAAAAGGAAGTGTTCGGAAATAGCGGTAATTATATAGCTGCATACGTTGAGAATACATCAGGATATATAAAAAGTAATAAATTTGATGGACCTAATGTTAGTAAGCTTATGAGAGATAGCGTCAATCTTAATAATGCTATTGATGCAAGAAATCAGGCATTAATTGACTTAGAAGAGATTAATCGCAATATTGAAAAGGCAGAAGAAGAATTACAGAATGCATCTGAAAATGCAGATAATGCATTAAAGGCATACAAAGAAGCAGTTGCAATGTATAAAGAAGCTGCATTATTAGATAGAGACGTAAAAGATAGCAATGTTGAAAAGGCTAAGCTTGAATATGTCAAAGCAGAGGTAGAGGTCTGGAGAAGACAGCAAGTGCTTGATCAGATAAAAAATACTACTAATGATGCTAATATGGATAACGAAATAGAAGTTGTAAGTGACGAAGCATATGAAAATATCGAGAACGTTATAAATAATATAGCAAGTAATCTTGATGTTAAACCAGAAGCTGTAGAGGAAATTGTTGCCGAAATTATTATTAATACAGAAAATAGATATGTTGGCGAAACGAATTATAATGAAGCAGCATCTGTTTTAGGTGAAAGAAGAGACAAAGAAACAGTTGTAAGTGAGAAAAAAGAAGTAGAAACAATAAACACTCCTAATGTTGAAAAGAAGGTTGTGATAATTGAAGATGAAGAGGTTCCATTGGCAAAATCCCTTGGGGATTTTGAACACAGTGAAAATTGGTGGATACTAATTATTATTGCATTAGTATGCATAACAGGTTTTTTGGTATATCATAATAAAAAATCGTCCCTGTGCTAGGAGGTTATGAATGAGTAGCACTAAGAGAATAGAATCCATTGATATGACTAAAGGTCTGCTGATTACCTTTGGAATTTCAATTGTTGTGGGAGTGCTGTCTTGCCTGTATGTGGCAGGAATAAAGAAGATAAGCAAAAAATAAATAATAATTAATTTGTCTTTAGTGTTCAATTAGGGACGGTTCTTTGTGACAGAAGAACCGTCTCTTTTTAATAAATTCGATAAATTGATATGCCATAAAACAATTGTTTTGTGATAAAATAATAAGTTGAGATTATGAAAAAAGAGGGATAAACATATGAACCTGACAATTAAAAAAGGAAAACATATTGTATTTACGTTTTTTGCTATTTTTTCATTTTTTATCCTAAAAGGCAATGTTTACGCGGAAGAAGCAAACGATAAAGTTGTAAAAATTGGATATTACGAAAATGAAAATTTCCAGGAAGGTGCATCTGAGGGGGCAGTTAAATCGGGATATTCTTATGAATATCTTCAGAAAATTGCAACCTATAGTGGCTGGAAATACGAATATATATACGGTTCCTGGTCTGAAATGTATGATGCATTCGTTAACGGTGATATTGATCTTCTTGCAGGCCTTGGATATTCACAGGATCGCCTTGATATAATGAATTATCCAAATTATCCAATGGGATACGAAAGTTACTATCTTTTTATACGTGGAGATGAGTCAGATATTACGATTGATCCTTCAACTTTGAATGGCAAAAAAATCGGAACAATTTCTGGTCTTTTGGAAAAATCAATTCGCGAATGGATAGAAAACAATAACATAGATGCCCAAATTATAATTTATAATGATGTTAAGGACAGAGATCAGGCATTAATTAATGGAGAAATAGATGCCTTAATAGGAGAGGGCGCATCGGTAGGTTCTAAGGACAATATTGTTTCTTTACTTAAAATTAAAAATGTAGATATGTATGTTTGCGTAGCGAAGGAAAGAACGGATTTGCTGCAAGAACTGAATATGGCACAGGAATATATTGATAGTAAAGAGCCATATTATATAAATGATTTGTCAAAAAAATATTTTAGTAAAAATGCTATAAGTGTTCAGGTGGCAGCAGAAGAGACTGAGTGGCTTGAAAATCATGATTACACGATTACTGTTGGTTACATGGACAATTTCCTGCCATATTGCGGAACTGATGATAATGGAAATGCAACAGGAATTATGACGGATGTAATTAAGGAAGCATTTTCTAATATTAAAGCTAAAAGGCCAATAAAGTTTGAATATCGCCCATATCACAATACTGAGGAAATGATTCAGGCGATACATTCTCATGAGATAGAGGTACTGTTCCCAATATCTGATGATATTTACTTCTTAGAGCAAAATAATCTTTTTCATTCAGTTGATGTCATTACATCAGCAATGAATCTGGTATATATGGGAGATCCGGAAAAGGCAGAAAAGGGTGTTATTGCCATAAATAAGAATAATCAGATTCAATATAACTATGTATCTAATTATTTGGCAGATAATGAACTGATATATTTTGACACGGTTGATGAGTGTCTTGATGCTGTTGTTGAAGGAAATGCAAGCGGAGCAATTCTTAGTGGAATCAGAGCCAGTGTTCTTCTGAAGGAAAATTATTACTCTGATTTATCTTATATGGAACTTCCGCATGAAACTATAAAATGTTTCGGAGTAAGTACGGCTCATAAAGGAATTTTGCCTTTACTCAATCAGGCACTTAACTCTATTGAAGAAAACAGTGCAGTAAACTATACATTTAAATACGCAGATTATTCAGAAGATTACAGTATTGTTGAGTTTATCAGAAGACATAAGATACAGGTAGCATTCGTTGTTATGCTGTTAATTATTATTGCAGTTATCGTTATCGCAAATGATAGAATGAAAACACAAAAGCGTAATCTTTACTATGAATTTGCTTATAAGGATGGACTTACAAAGCTATTAAACCGTCGTGCATACGAGGAGGAACTTGAAAAGCTGAATCGTTCTATCCCGGAGAATTTGATCTGTGTATCTATGGACCTGACAAGACTTAAGTATGTGAATGATACTTATGGACATGCCGCTGGTGACGAACTTATCAGTGAGGCTGGAAGATTGATTACAGAGAGCCTGGGCAAATACGGAAAAATATTCAGAACCGGTGGTGATGAGTATTATGGACTTTTGCAGGCTGATATTTCGGAATTCGAAGAAGCAAAAAAACTACTTGATGAGCTTTGCGAAAACTGGAAGGGTGTTTATAGCGACAGCTTGAAGATTGCAGTGGGTGCTGCAACTTTGAAGGATGTAGAAGACAAGCAGATAGAAGAAATTTGCAAGTATGCTGACAAGTGTATGTATGAGGCAAAATCGAAATGGTATGAGAGTACTGGTATCAATAGACGTGTGAATTAAACGTAGACGGATAATTTTGATGATGAAGTACAACAGTACTGCAACGAATAATGCACTATACTAAGCATATAGACTAATAAAATCATCTGGAAACAACAGATAAGAAAGAGGAATAATATTATGAAAAGCGCAAAAGTAAATACATCAAAAAGAATTACAGCAATTTTATCCGTAGCAGCTGTATCGATTCTTTCAATTGGAATGTTAACTGCATGTAAAAAAGAATCAGCTACAGAAGCATCTGGCATAGAAGTATCAAGTGCAGAAGTATCTGCCGTGGAAGAATCAGGCACAGAAGTAACTGGTACAGAAGAAGTCTCATTCGGACTTAAGGATTATGAAGGTTTTTATTGCAGGACTGAAACTGAACAGATTGAAGATTTCGAAGTGACTCGCATCTATGGATACAAGCTTAATGGTGATGGAACAGGAGTAAGTTTCGGTCAGGATGTAGTTGATTTTACATGGAATGAGACAGAATTGCATTTTGGGGATAGCACAGAGACATTCTCAATGGAACCAGGAAAACTTACAGTTGGAAATCTTGTGTATGACAAAATAACTGGAAACTTTATTACTCCAAATCCATGTGAAGTAGATACAGATAATATAGAGAATGGAATCTATAATGTCTGCATTGATGAGAGTGGAATTACTGAGACAGATGGAAAATACACAATCAGAACTGAAATATATACAGAAGAAACATATGATATAGTCGATATCAATCGTATGGCCGAAGGTGATGTTATCTATATAAATGGACAATTGTTACCTGTTAATTCAATTACCAAGACAGATAACGGATTCATAGAGGTCAATGGTGGAATTGAAAATGGTGGTAGCGCACTAAGACCTGTTGATGAATCTAACTGCTATGTATATTGTGGAATGGATATGGAAAGCAGTTATGCACGCAGGGGTATTGCAGGCATTGCTGTTAGTGACAACGTTAAGCTTATTGATAACCGTGATCCGGCGGAAGAAAAAGTGTATACAGGAAGCGAAGCAGTTTCTGCATTAAAAGAGATTGTTAAAGATTATCCTATGACCTGCTATGAAGGTATGATTACAGTAGAAAATGGAGAAATTATCGAAATTCACAGAATTTACAGACCATAAATTTATCCTGGCAAAACATTGAGGGTGCAATATGAGAATTGAAAAGATAGATAATAGTTTACAAATTAGTAGTGGTATTACAAAAGTTATTATAGAACCATGGGGCAGAAATTCACTTCGTGTACGCATGACTAAGGATGCGGTTATGGATGATCATGATTGGGCTCTTACAGAGGAAGTAGATGAAACCAATCCTGAGATTGTACTTGAAGAAGTGGATGTTACAGATCCTTGGTATCAGTCAGCGGAGTATGCTCATTATCATCAAAAGGCCGTTCAGGCATCCATAACGAATGGCAAGATTACTGCCAAAGTGAATCACGAAGGTTGGATAAGCTATTATAATCAGAAGGGAGAACTTCTTACTTCTGAATATTGGAGAACCAGAGATAGAATTAACAGATATTGTGTTCCCCTAAGAGTTGAGGGAAGAGAACTTAAGCCTGTTCAGGGTGGAACTGATTACAGGTTAGTGGCCAGATTTGAAGCCTTTGATGATGAAAAAATATTTGGAATGGGTCAGTACCAGGAGAAAAACCTGAATAAGAAAGGGGCAATTCTTGAGCTGGCTCATAGAAATAGTCAGGCAAGTGTACCTTTTTATGTATCAAGCAGAGGATATGGATTCTTCTGGAATAACCCTGCAATAGGCACAGCTACTTTTGGAGCTAATAAGACAGAATGGATTGCTGAACGTACTAAGAAGCTGGATTATTTTATTACTGCAGGAGACACTCCTGCCGAGATAGAGGACCAATACAGCAAAGCTACAGGAAGAAGTCCGATGATGCCAGAATATGGTATGGGATACTGGCAATGTAAGCTTAGATATCGTACTCAGGATGAGCTTCTTTCGGTAGCAAGAGAGCATAAGAGACGTGGTTTGCCAATGGATGCCATTGTTATAGACTTCTTTCACTGGACGAGACAGGGTGACTTTAGATTCGAACCACGTGACTGGCCAGATCCCGAAGGTATGGTTAAGGAGCTTAGAGAGCTTGGAATTGAGCCAGTAGTATCTGTTTGGCCTACAATAGATGAGCAAAGCGTGAACTTCGGTGAGATGGCGGATAAAGGATATCTTGTTCAGGCAGACAGAGGATCTAATCTTCATATGACCTGGATGGGAAATACAGTCTTTTTCGACGCAACGAATCCAGGAGCACAGAAGTTCGTATGGGATAGATGTAAAGAAAATTATTATGATAAAGGTATAAGATGTTTCTGGCTTGATGAAGCTGAACCTGAATATGGTCCATATGATTTTGATAATTACAGATATTATGCAGGACCAGCAATGCAGTGTACCAATACCTACCCGGTAGGCTATGCAAAAGGTTTTTACGATGGATTAAAGGCACAGGGAGAAACCGATATAATGAGTCTTGTTCGTTGTGCATGGGCTGGAAGTCAAAAGTATGGTGTTCTTACATGGTCTGGGGATATTCATAGTTCTTTCCGTGCAATGCGTGAACAGCTTCAGGCAGGACTTAATATGGGAATGGCAGGAATACCATGGTGGACATCAGATATTGGTGGATTCTTAGGTGGCGATATTACGGATCCACATTTTAAGGAGCTTCTGGTCAGATGGTTCGCATGGGGAGCTTTTTGCCCGGTATTTCGTATGCATGGTGAAAGATCTCCCTGGTATGAAAGAGAGCAGGAGTTCATAGATGGTGTAAGACAGCTAACCAGTGGACAGGATAATGAAGTATGGAGCTTTGGGGAGGACAATTATAAGATATTGTCTAACTTCCTTTTCATAAGAGAAAAACTCCGTCCATATATTAGGGAATGTATGAAGCAGGCTTCAGAAAATGGATCACCGGTTATGAGACCTATGTTTTTTGATTTTCCAGAGGACCAGAAGGCATGGGACATAGAAGATGCATATATGTTTGGACCAGATATTCTGGTTGCACCAGTAATGGAAGAAGGCATGAGAGAAAGATCTATATATCTTCCTTGTGGACATTCATGGACAGATGCATATACTAAGAAAGTATATGAGGGCGGACAGACAGTTACAGTTCCAGCGCCTCTTGAAATCATTCCAATTATGCTTCGGGATGATGTTAAACTTGATATCTATTAGGGAAAAGATATACATAGAGCTGACGTTAAATTTGATATTTATTAGCAAAACCACCGGAAAAACGGTGGTTTTTTGGTAAACATTTTTCGGGAACTAAAACTCATTCAGTAAAAAAATATGCATTTGGGAAAAGGTTTTCGCTTTAATCTGATTTTTTACATATAATACAGAGTATAGTAAATATTATGCCGTGCTTTTGCGATAGAGTGACAGTTCTTGTGACAGAGGGACATTCCTTGTGACAAAAGAACCGTCCCCAGGAGGAAATATGAAAGTAGCAATATGTGACGATTTAAAAGAAGACAGACAGACTTTGAAGAATGCGCTATATCAACTGGAAAAAGAGAAAAATCTTGAATTTGATATTCATGAGTATGAAAATCCAGAAACGCTTTACAAGGATTGTGTTGCAAGAGACGATTTAAAAATAATTTTTTTTGATATATACATGGGAGATGTGTTAGGAACTGACGCAGCAAAGAAAATGCGCCAAATGGGTTACAAGGGAAGTATAATCTTTTGCACTACCAGTTTAGATCATGCTCTGGATGGATTTCGTGTACAGGCTGATGGATATTTAGTAAAACCTTATTCCTATGAAGAGTTTAAGGAGGCGTTACTTAGATTACATGATTTGTTTTCGAATGAGACCAAAAAGATTTCTTTTGTAGCTGATCGTATAGAATATAACATTCCAGTGTCTGATGTAATCTTGATAGAAACGAGTAATAAAGGTTGCATAGTCCATACTACTCAGGAGGATTTATTTACATGGACCAAGTTAAAAGATTTTTCAGGCATGGAAGACTATGACTGTTTATATCAGGTTGGCAGATATTATATTGTTAACTTAAATGCAATAGAGATGGTAAAGGCAGAAAAAATATCTCTAAAAAATGGGATGGAAATTACAATGCCTAAACGTGATGTTTCTAAGATAAAGCAGGACATTAATGACTATGTTTGGAATAGTATGAGAAAGTGAGGTTAGCGACGTGGACAGTTTTTGGTTTTTTATGACACTTACACTTGATATTATTCCATTTATGATTCTGTTTTTGAATCTGTTTAAGAGCAAACTGCCATGTTCTATGCCGGTTGCAGTTATGAAACTGATACTACCTATTGTTGCATATAATACAATCATATGTATAACATATATGAACGGTATGTATGGTCCTGATATCATGGTTGGCTTAAGAGTAATGGGAAGTCCGTTGGCATATGTCCTTTTGTGTTTGACCTTCAAAAATTATTATCTTCCTTTTGCATATAAATGCCTATATACTTTGCCGTGCATGCTTGGTGTATTACAGATGTCAGCGTTTTGCATCAATTATATTAATGTTGAAAATGCGCCGGAATTTATGGTAATGACTATTTTGCGATTTGGCTTCTATCTGGTATTAGGATATCCATATTATAAAATGGAAAAGAGTCTTCTGGTTGCGAATTTTGACATGGATGATAAGAGAGTGTGGAGTTATTTCGCAATAAGTCAGTTTTTGCTAAATGTTGCAATGATAGTATGCGTTAGAAATGATTATGCTTCGAATGGAATCGCCCCAAAAGATTTTGTTCTTCAAATGGTAATGTTAGTTGCGACCATGAGTGTTACTGCAATTCTGTTTTATGCTTTTAAGATGTCAAGAAACGTGGCAATGATTAAAGATAAACAGATGCGAGATGAACTTTTGCTGGAACTGAATACGAGACAGTACAACTCTATACAGGACAATATTACTAAAACTAAGCAGGTTAGACATGATATAAGGCATCATCTTAGAACTATTCGCCAGATGATAGCTGAAGAACGTTATAGTGAAGTTAGAAAATATTTGGATGAATATGAAGCGAGCATTCCAGAAGGCACCAAGATTAAGTTCTGTGATAATCTTACTATTAATGCGCTCCTCGAATATTATTTTGCATTAGCAGAGGACAAAAATATAGAAGTAAGTTTTGATGTAGCAGAGCTTGCTGACTGTAACATTAATGATATAGACTTAAATATTCTGCTTGGAAATGCTTTGGAGAATGCCATAGAGGCCAGCGAGAATGTTGCGGATGAAAAAAGAAGTATTAAACTATGCGCCAAGAAAAAGGCAGGTAGTATATTTATAACTATTGATAACGTTTTTGATAGAATAACTAAGAATAAAAACGGAGTACTGCTGTCTAAAAAAAGAGATTATAAAGAATCCGGATATGGAAATGCATCTATTGATGCAGTGGCAGAAAAATATAATGGTCAGATAAAACGGGAGATTAATGGTAATCGATATCAGGTGTCAATAATCCTGAATGTATCGTAATTGTTGTGTAGGATTGAAAAGTAATAACAGTATTTTGGTTATTTTTGCAATTCGGTAAAAAAAACTGCATTTCGGAAAAGGTTTCCGTGGTTAAATATATATTTGTGCTAATCTACTTTCAATGAGAATGCCCTCATTGAAAGTTTTTTTATTGAGATAATATCATATTTTCGGAGGAAAAATATGCGAAGAAAGATATTCCCGGCTTTGATTGCCTCTATACTTATCACTACAGCAACTGCGACCAATGCATTTGCAGCACCTCTTTCAATTAATTCAAATGAATATGCAGTGGCGAATTCCAAAGAATCCATTGATAAGGGGAAAACGATTGATGTTTCAGCATTGATTTCGTTGTTTGTTAAGAATAATATGCAGTATTACTTAAAGCATTTTATGGATTCTGATTTTCCATTTTTTAATGTAAAAAATTATGCACTTGCTAATCCAGATGTAGTTGCAGTACTGGGAAATGATCCTGAAGTGCTTTTAAGACATTACTTAACTTATGGGGCTAAGGAAGGGCGCAGTTGTGGCACCAAAACAGACCCTGTCGTAGCTATCGTAACTCATCCTGAGACGATGTTTACTGGTAGCATGGCGCCTGAAATTGTAATCGCAACATTTGCCAAAGTTACTGGTACTACGAGTACGGAAGGTATTATACTGAGCATTTCTGACAATGGCACAGTGGCTGTTCGGGAAGTTTTAGCAAATGCTCCAGCCGGTGCAGCAATTTCTGTGAGCAGCGGTGTGACATTCGGTGGACAGGTAGCTGTTAATAAAGTAACGGGACAGACTTCACATGTAAGTTCTTCTGTTGGATTTTCCAGTGCCAATACTTCGGAAAATGATAGTTCTTCAGATAACATTGATACTTCGGATAGTGTAAGTTCTTCAGGCAGTGGCAATTCGTCTAATTCAAATGTGGAATTTGACAGTTGGCTTGCTTCTGTTCCAGTTCCAGATAATTATGCTGATAGTGCCGCTTATTCAGGTGATTACAGCACTTGGTTAGGAATAGGCATAGAAAAAGGCTGGGCCAATAAAATAGGTGATGATATCGAGATTCCGAAGGCCTGGTTTGATGTAAGTGAATATGCAGATGCTTGTGCTGAATGGCTAAATGACAAGCCAGTCTTTGAAAAATACATTAAATATGACGAGTTCCAAGTAGCTCATAAGAATTGGGAAGAAAGTTTTCCTGATAGAAATGCAACTGAATATATTTACGATGCAACAGGTTACCAAATTGCCTGCGAGTTATATGAGAGAGTCCATCCAGAACCCCAAATCGAAAACTATAGTGATAATGAAGCGTATGAGATTGCTCATCGTGAGTGGCTTAGTAATTACCCATATAAAGTAGACTACAATTCTGTAGACACTGTAGATAATGTTGACGCAAGAGGTAGGAAAGAAGTTGAGAATCTTTACAATATGCTTAAGCCAACGTATGCACAGTTTGGAATTACAAATGAGGAAGTTAATGCGTATCAGACAGCTTTAGAAACATATGAAGCTACGAAATCTCTTGCTATAGATTCTATAGAGGTGGGTGTCTACAGATTTGGTGGCCAAGAATATGATATAAGCCTTTCACCTTTCGAATTGACTGAAGCATTTAGCTGTTGGGATTCAGATCAAAGGATAAAGGCTGAAATTCAGGCTGTGGAATTTGATGATTTATTAAAGGAAGATAAAAATGTTCTTTGGGATTTTGATACCTTCAAGCTGGTGAATATATCTATTAGAGGGTACGATACTTTTACAGTAGCAGTTGGTGAATATGATCGAGAAAAGGTCCTAGAAGTAGGCTGGCCAAATGATGATTTTATAACCCCAGTTGAAGAGGTGCAATCAATATATGAAGCATACCAAGCAGCAAATGTGCCTGATCCAGACTGGCGTTCTGACAAAGAAAACTACACAAACTATAAAGCAACTGAGACTAAGTACACTTTTGCAGGTACGGAAACTCTTTATGATACAGAAGAAGCCGCGCAGGCTGCAATTGATGTCTTAGCAGGTGATGAACCACAACTTGAATCATCGAAAGAGGGTGCTTGCGAGTCATACAGAGAAGCTGAAGACGAATGGAAAAGTAATAAACCAGATTATAGTAAATTCATCTGTGATACATTTGATGATGAAACCTATAAAGAGTTCTTTGCGGAGCATGTACGATATGAACCAACTATTGAAAAGTATACTCAGCAACAGGCGTTTGATATTGATACGAGTAGTTGGAATGAAAACAAGCCAGAAAAAGAAGATTTTGCGATTGACGAAGGCGAAGATAATAATGATAATGAAGGAGAAGCGTCACCTTCAGATGAAGCTGGGGAATAAGCCCTGTTGTTAGGTCCAAAGGGACAGTCCTTGTGACAAAAGAACCGTCCCCAAAGAGAGAATTGTGGAATGAAGAAAATAAACAGAACATTGCTGATAAGCTGGCTTACGATAATAGTTATTCTATTAATAACGTATAGTCTTGAAGTTATAAAGCATGAAAGAACATTTGAATATACTCTGATATTTGCTTTGGTAATGATAGTACCATTTTCTGTTGTTGCGCTTCTTTATAATAAGAACAAAGAGTGGGAACATTTAGGCTATGCTGTTGTTATTGGGTATTCATTTATGTATGCATTTGTATTGTTTACAGGTGCAACACAAATGGTATTTTGTTATATTCTTCCACTTCTTTGCTTTTTGATTCTCTATCATAAGCCAAGACTGATTCTTTTTTCTTTTCTTATTGCAGTGATATTGAATGTTGCATCATTGTTATATCAATTTGAGCAAAACAGCATAACGATAGCTAACAGTAAGGATGTTGAAATAAGATTTGCTGCTATTATTCTGTGCTATGCGGGAGCATATGTATCTGCAGGCCTTTATAATATGATTCATAATGATAATCAAAGATATATCGTGGAGCTTGCCCAAAAGAATCAGGAAATTCAGGACATGGCAATTCAGACAATCGCTACAATAGCTAATACTATTGATGCGAAGGATGAATATACAAGAGGCCATTCTAAGCGAGTTGCTGAGATTTCTGTTGCAATCGCAAAAGATATGGGAATGCCTGCAGAGGAAATAAATAATCTTAGGTCGATAGCACTTTTACATGATATAGGAAAAATAGGTGTACCAGACACCGTGCTTAATAAACCAGGGAAACTGACTGATGACGAATATGAGTTGATGAAACAGCATACTGTTATAGGTGCGGATATACTTAAAGATATAAAGATGTTTCAGGGAATCGATGTCGGTGCCAGGTCACATCATGAAAAATATGACGGAACAGGTTATCCTGAAAAAATCTCAGGTGAAAATATACCATATATCGCGAGAATCATTGCAGTTGCGGATGCTTTTGATGCAATGACAAGTAACCGAGTATATAGAAAACGACTCGATTTGGATTATGTTGTTGAAGAATTAAAAAGATGTAGTGGCTCACAATTTGATCCTGATATTGTGAACGTTCTGATTCGTATGCTTGAAGAAAAACGTCTTAATCCTAGTGCGGATAATCAGGAGGAAGAAATTTCTGAATTATCCAAAATTTGGACGAGAGTTATGCAGAAGGAAGAAGAAAAATATAAGGCTGCTTTTGATGAATTAACAGGTCTTTTACTTCGTGCATATGGTGAAAAGAAAATAGTAAGCCTCATAAAGGAACGACCAGGTGCGCTTATTTTCTGCGATATGGATAATCTTAAGACTATTAATGACAGGTTTGGCCACAAGAGCGGAGACAAAGCGCTTAAAATTCTAGGCAGCGTTATTGGAGAGTTTGGCGAAAATGGTGTTGCCTGCAGAGTTGGTGGAGATGAATTTTTATTATATCTTGATAATGTTAATGAAAATGAAGTTGTCGATATACTGGAATCTATCACAGATGCGTTCAGGAACGAAGTGGCAAGTGATAAGACGATAAATATTGCTACAATATCAGCAGGTGTATGCTTGACAATTCCTGCCGATTTATATGCGAATGTATTAAATAAAGCGGATAAAGCTTTGTATCATGTAAAGCAGCGAGGTAAGGCCGGATACTACATTTATAAGGACGAGCTTGATAATATTGGTTCTAATAACCATGTTGATATCAATCAGGTTACAAGAAGTATAATTGAAGCTGGCAAATATGATGGTGCGCTTGACGTTGAATACCGTCAGTTCACCAAAATGTATGAGTATTTGAATAATCTTTGCACCAGATATGATCATTCCTGCAATGTGGTACTCGTTACACTTGACGCTAAGTCAAATAGTACGATGTTTATAGATGAGATAGAACAGGGAATGAAGTGTATGGAAATGGCAATAAAGAATACCATTCGTAATGTCGACATATGCACCAAGTATTCTTCTGTGCAATTTCTTATTGTTTTGTTAGAAGCAGGCGACGAGAATATTCATGTAATTATAAATCGTATTTTTACTCTATTTTACAAGATGAGTCAGAACCCAGATTTAATTCCAAGATATGAAGTAAGTACATTATCTATCAGCTAGGTGAGAGGTACAAATATACATACCTTGTACCAAAGGGACACTCCTTGTGACAAAAGAACCGTCCCCAAAGGAGAGGCGATATTGAAACAAAATATATTTTTAAGCGAAAGACTGATGAAAGTGGCAGCGATAATTTCTGTAGCAGGAATTATCCTTTCTCTTGCTGTATTAGTTTTTTCAAAAGAAGCAGCTCCATTAACTGTTTTTGAAAAGATAGTGAAGCTTATGCTCGTTATATCTTTGTACTTCGCATTCACACATTATCAGTGGGATATGATGCGCGGAATCATGGGTGGTATACTTTTTTCACTGATGTATGCGGAAGGCTTTTTAGTCCTTGGAACATTGTGGAAAGATACAGCTTCTGCTAATACCTTCCTTATTATGGGAGTTCAGGGGAGTCTCTATATAGCAACTGAAAGCATGAGTTTTCTTATGACTATTATTATTACGCTTAATCATTTCATTATGAATTATGGAAAGAGAAACAACTGGCGTAATGTTATATTCAATCAGATATCCATTTTGTTTAAACTGCTGTTATATGTGTTCCTGGCAATAATCAATATCTTTATCAAAAGACCGGTTCCAACACTCGTAGGTTCAGGAATTGAGTATATTGCTGATATCAGTATCATTATTACACTTATATGCGTAGAATCTCAGTTGGAAGATTTCAAGATATTAAGGCAGGAACTTCTGGAAGAAAAGCGACTTAAAAGGAAATTGAATGAATAAGAAGAAAATGTTGTTTGGAATATGGCTTATGACGATGACACTCATGTCATTGTTCGCTTTTACTATATATTTTGTGGCTCAGATGAGGTATTCGGTGTTGTTCACTGGATATCTTGTTTTAATGATTTCACAGTTCTTTTCTTTGACAGTGTTCTTAATAGATGATGAGAGAATTAAAAAATCTATTGTCAAAATTCTTTATAGAGTGTGCTGCATAGTGTCTTTGGCAGTAATACCGGCATTTCTTTTTATATTCACAGCGCTCACATCACAGTATCATGCAACCATCGACGAAGCTATAAGGGTTGAGCCATCAGAATACGAATCTATGCTTCCAGGCGAAGAAACTACAATATATGAAACCGATGATTTATATATTACATTTCCTAAATATTCAAGAATAGATTTAGTGTGTGGTGACAGACCATCAACCTCTGATGAGGAAATAACCTGGTGCAGTGGAGCCGCATTCCAGCATGAACTTAGATTTGATTTTTCTCATCTTAACGTTGAAGGATATCACGCATGCAGTGGCGAATATTATGACAGCCCGTACATACATGATGAGTCTGCAGCCTTCGTATCGTATGATGGCAAGTTCAAATTCGAATTTGATGATCCTGAAGGTGCAATTAAAGAAGCTGCCGAAAATGGCGGAAGTGGTTTCATGCAGTTCGGAATTATCCAAGATGGTGAAGTGGTTTATTCATTCTCAAGAACCAGATGTTACAGAGTCTTGGCTGAACTTAACGGTAATGTATGCATTATAGATTCTAAAGAAATGATGAATTTTAATGATTTCATTGAAGAGCTTAAGGAACTTAATGTGATTAATGCTCTTTATATGGACATGGGTGCAGGCTGGAATTATTCATGGTATAGAAGAACTAACGGTAAAGTTAAGACGTTATTTGATCTTAAGGTTCCGTGGTCTCATAACTGGGTGGTATTTCGAGTGTAATTATTAAAAAATATTTGATGAAAAATTGCATATTTGAAAAGGCTTTTGTGATAAAATATTACCATATATATTGTGAAGCAAGGATTTTCGGCGCTTTTTGTGACATAGAGAAAGGGACCAGGGGACACTCTTTGTGACAAAAGAACCGTCCCCAAAGGAGAGAATGAATATGAATAAAGTAAAGTCAAAACTTAATATGATGGGAGTAATGCTGTTAACAGGAATTGTGCCTGCGCTAATTATTGCGGCCACAATGCTTTTTGTTAGTATTATTGATGTTACTGAGGCACTGGAAAAGGGTTCCTATGATAGACTGAAGGCTTGTGCTACAAGTGTTGCTCAGTATTTTATGTATGATATTGAAGAAGATATTTTGGATCCATTGGATGAGCTGTCGATTGGATTTATTGATTCTCTTAAGGAACAGGAAATTGAACTTACACTTTTTGAGGCAGATACACGTTCAACAACTTCTATTGTAGATACGACTAATGAAACAGGAAGAAATATTGGAACTAAATGTAACGCAGATATATGGGAGAAGGTTAAGACCGGAGAAACTTATGAAGCGGATGGTATTGTTATCGGTGGTGAAGAGTACTACGTTGCTTATGTCCCATTAACTCTTAGTGACGGAACTATTTGGGGAATGGGATTTGCTGGAGAAAAAGAGTCTGTTGTTAAAAATGAAATCTCAAGTATAGTAACAAAAATAATAATAATAGGTATCGTTATTTTTGCTATCTGTCTTGTGATTATAATTATTCTTGCCAGAATAATTCAGAAACCTATGAAGAAGGTTGCTGAAGGACTTCAATCTATTTCGGGTGGAAATTTGTCGACTACAATTGATGCCAAATCAAGTGTTAAGGAAGTTAATCAGATTATTTATTCTTCTGATGAATTAAAATCTAAGCTCCTGGATGTAGTATCCCAGGTTAAATCTAATGCAGATGCATTAGATGGTGCTGTTGCCATAGTAGACAAATTGAGCGAAGAATCAAGTGAAGGCGCAGAGTCTATATCCAATGCAGTTGGTGAATTGGCAGATGGAAATCAGATTCTGGCTGAGAGAGTTGAATCTGTTAATAATGAAATGTTCACTATGGAGAACAACATTACCGAAATTAGTAGTAATGTCGAGCAACTGGCTACTAATTCAGAGGATATTAAAACTGCTAACAATGAAGCGGCACAATATATGGAAAAGGTACTTACTTCTTCTGAAAAATCAGTTAGTGCAGTTTCAGAGATTACTCAGCAGATTAATGAAACCAATGAAGCTGTATCGAAGATAGATAATGCAGTTGCCATGATTACCGGAATTGCAAGTCAGACCAATCTGCTTTCTTTGAATGCTTCAATTGAAGCTGCCAGAGCAGGTGAGGCCGGAAGAGGTTTTGCGGTGGTTGCAGATGAAATCAGAAATCTTGCAGATCAGTCAAGAGAATCTGCTGAAGAGATTCAGAAGATTATTGATGAGGTTAAGAATCAGAGCTCAAGAACCGTTGCTTTATCAGCAGAGGTCGCTGAAACTATCGATGAAGAAACGGGATATGTTAAGGATGCACAGAATAAATTCGTGGTACTATCTGAGGGTGTTGAATCGTCAATCAATGAGATTTCTTCAATTAAGAATAAGACAGTTGCACTTAATAAGATAAAAGAAAATATTGTATCTTCGGTTTCAGATCTTTCTGCGATATCAGAAGAAAATGCTGCAGCAAGTGAAGAAATGACAGCATCAGTTGAGGGAATAGCAACTGATGTGGCTGATATTAAAAACAGAAGTGGCGAAATGAAGGATATGAGTGAACTTTTGAAGAATTCTGTTGAATACTTTAAGCTGTAAGCATAAGGAAATGCAGAATTGAACTATTGTTTTTGGGTTCGAATAAGGAGACTGCGATTAAAGTGGATACAACTAATATGCCTAAGTTAGGTTTTGGATTAATGAGATTACCTGAGAATGATGGAGTTATAGATTTTGATCAGGTATGTAAAATGGTTGATGCTTACCTTGAAACAGGTATGAATTATTTTGATACAGCATATGTTTATCATGGTGGAAACTCGGAGAAAATGGTTAAAGAAGCTATTGTTAAAAGACACCCAAGAGAGTCATTTACTGTAGCAACTAAGCTTCCAGCATGGGCTATGACGACCAAAGATGATAGAGATAAGATTTTTAATGAGCAGTTAGAAAGAACCGGAGCAGAATATTTTGATTATTATCTTCTTCACAGCCTTGAGGATGGTAATAACTATGAAACTTATGAGAAGCTTGACTGCTTTAACTGGGGACTTAAGAAGAAGGAAGAAGGAAAAATCAAACATTTTGGTTTTTCATTCCATGGAACCCCAGAATTACTTGTTAAGGTTCTTGATATGCATCCTGAAATGGAATTCGTTCAGATTCAGTTAAATTATGCAGACTGGGATAATAAGGTGGTTCACTCAGGAAAGTTATATGAGATTCTTCATGAAAGAAACATTCCAATGATTATTATGGAGCCAGTTAAGGGTGGAACATTAGCAAATCTTACTCCTGAACTGGAGGCTATGTTTAAAGAAGCAAGACCTGATGATTCTGCTGCTTCATGGGCCCTTAGATTCGTCGGCAGCCTTCCTGGAGTTACAACAATTCTAAGTGGTATGTCTAATTTTGAACAGGTTCAGGATAATCTTAAGACATTTGTTGATTTCGAACCATTAAGTGATGCTGAGAAGGAAGTAGTAGACAAGGTTGTCAAGAAAATGCTTGATACACCACTTATTCCATGCACCAGCTGTAGATACTGTACTGATGGATGTCCTATGAAAATAAGAATTCCAGATATCTTCAATGCGGTTAACACATTAAGAAAATTCCCAGGTGATATGAGACCAATGTTCTATTATAATGGATTAACAGCAGAGGGTGGAAAGGCAAGTTCATGTGTTAAATGTGGACAGTGCGAGGGAGTATGTCCTCAGCATATGCCTATTATTAAGTATCTTGAAGAGGCTGCAGAAAAGTTAGAAGCCTAATTATATTAAAAAGAGTCATGCATTACTAAAAATGGGCTGTGTTGCAGCTCATTTTTGGTTTATGTGTATATAATAACAATAAAGGAGTAATTCCATTATTGGGAGTAGTGAAATGTATTTAGAGTAAAACCGATGTAAGTGCTATGGGTGTTTTTGATAAAAACTGGAACGATAATTCAAAAAACAATATTTATAATTTTAGAAATCAAAATAGGCCAAAACCTGTATTAAAATTTGCTGTATGGTTCATTCTGATTATATATTTGCTATGGATATATAAATATGCAGATATTAATAATGCATTGTTTTTTAAAGAAGAATATAGCTTTGAGTTTATATTTTACATTAAGTCAATATTAAAGAATCCATATAGTGTAAATATAAGTGGAATTATTACATTGATGGCAGTAATGATTCCTGTAGGGTTATTTATTCCATTAGCAAAACAAAAAAGATGTCTTAGTGGAACGTTAATACTGGGAGAAATATTAGTTCTCACTATCGATATAGCTAAGATTAATAGTAGAAGAGGAATAGTTTGTATTGATAATTTGTTCATAGGTTTGCTAGGAACATATTTGGGATATAGACTGTTTGTTTATTTGTCTAGAAAATCTTCAGATGGTTTTTTATATTTATCAAGGGGAAGTAGTGATACCGGCAAGGGGTGGATTGGTGTATTACTTCTTTTATTGATTGCTGAAAGTGTGATTTGGAATATAAATGTAGAAAATAATGGATTATCTATAGGTGATAGACTTGTTAATAATGCTAATAAAACCTCAAAGATAGAATCTGATGAAGAAGACAATACTTCGACTAAAAATGTTAGGAAATCTGAAAATTATGTTTATGATACTATGTATAATCAGATAATCCAACAGAATATATACATAAATTTGTCAGGAAGAAGAGGACAACTTACAGGAGAATACATTAACGAGCAATATGCGAAAATCCTTCAAGATCATCCGGAAATTTTTTGGTTGAATGGAGGGGCATCTGTAACTGGAACGTCATCTATGTTTACAACAGACTATACATATAAGCTGTATACGAATTGTGAAATTAAAAATGTTCCTAAAATGAAAGATGAAATGGATCATGTGATAAATAGAATAGTTGAGAGTGCAATGAAGTATGAGTCTGATTTTAAGAAGGCATTGTTCGTCCATGATTATTTGGTAAGGATGTGTGAATATGATACGGATACATACAATTCATCAAAAAATAATGATCCAAACAATCTCTTTTCAATGGCCTATACTGCATATGGCTGTTTAGTGGAAAATAAGGCGGTTTGTTCAGGATATGCAAAAGCTTATCAGCTGATTATGAACGAACTTGGAATTGAATGTGGTTTTGTTACAGGCATTGGAATAAATTATGAAGGTAGCGGACCTCATGCCTGGAATTATATAAATATTGATGGCAAATATTACTATGTTGATGTAACCTGGGATGATCCAATATATTCGGGTCCTAAACCGAAAGACATTTCTCATAAGTATTTTTGTATTTCAAAAGAAGAAATAAGTAGAGATCATTCGTTTGATAAAGGACAATTTGTTCCATGACATCAAAATTGATAGTAGCAGTCGGAATTGTTGTGAAAATCAAAACATAAAATAGGTAAAAACAACAATATATTAGATATAAGGAATTTTTGATGTAAACATTACTATAAATCAAGTAAGGAAAACATCAAAACAGAAAGAATTAGAAAATTTGTTGTAAAGACAAGCATCTAGCAGGTGAGAAAGACAACAAAACGGTAGAAATCAGTAAAATTGTTGTAAGGATCAATATCTGTAGAAAGAAAAAACAACAATGAATAACATTGTCGTAGGGCGACACTGGCTTACGTAGATTCATTTGGATTACTACGATTTTTATAGTAAAATCAAATAAAACGCAATAAAGCAGGTTACTTTAAAGGATAATAAGAATATGAATATCGAAGAATTAACTAAAAGAATAAATGAATTGTATCACAAGTCGCAGGAAGAAGGCTTGACCGAAGAAGAAAAGGAAGAGCAGGCATCCCTTAGAAGACAATACATTGATTCATTTAAAAATAATTTAAAGGGTCAGCTTGAAAATATGTCAATTCAAAGACCAGATGGAAGCATCGAGAAGGTCAGAAAAATTAAGTAATAGAAGAAATCTGTAATAGAGGAATCTGTGATAGAAGAATTTTGTGATAGAAAAATAATTATATTGGGATAAATAATTGATTTTGGATTGTATGATGAAAGGATTAAGAATGAAAAACAAAAAAATCAGTAAGTTGTTTTTAGTGCTACTTATAGCATTGATGCTGGTTGGCTGTGGTGATGACGATTCAAGCAGTGCAAGTAGTGCGAATGCCGGTGACTCAATAGCTGAGCAGGAAGCTGAGAATGAGCAGGACACTGGAAGCGATGTCGAAGAAGAGATTGCTGACTATACTCTGGAAGATATTGCTAATCTCAATGGCTGTACAGTTGGAGAGATGAATGTTCTTATGGGGGCTAATGATGAGCTTCTTTTCCTTGGAGAAAAATATGGCGAGGAAATAATTAATGATGAAATAGACGCCGAAAGAAGCTTGGAACATCTTCGCACACTCATTGGACTTGATGGAATAAAGATTCTTTTTAGTAGAAAAGATATAAGTCCGGTAACTAAAAATACTATTTATACCTTCAATCAGGTTGCGGATGCTGAGATTGAAGGACAGGAGATAACAGCACAGTTCTATAACAGCTTAATTAAGGTTATTGTAGCCCCAGATGGACAACTTGCAGGAGTATCGGCCAATATTATTTCTGATGATAGTCTTTCGGAAATTGATTCTAGTGAAATATTGTCAAAGAATGAGGCTATGGATTTTGTCGTAAGCTACATGGGCGATAATGTAAGAAAAATATATCCTGAAAAATCTGTTTATGCTTTCTGGGAAGATGAAGGTACAGTAAGACAGGTAAGTGCAGGAAAAACATCTCCAGCATGGTTTATATATGCTGATGCTGACACGCGTGTTAGTAAAGGAAAACCATATGAGGTATATGTCGTTTCAGTTAAGAAGAGAATATATTCCACATATGATGAGACCGATAGTGAACCAGCACTCTTAACCAAATTCTATACAGATACATTAAATAATGAGGATACAGAAGGTGTATATACTTCACTGTTCTTCTTCGATGGAATGCAGGATGTAGGTGATTATGAGTACGAAATAGATCTTGAATGGATTCTTGAAATCTATCCAGATTATGCAGGTGATATTTTAACAACAGTGAAAGTACCTGTTATGTATTCTGAAAAGGAAGACCTTTACTATTTAGGTTCTGTAGAACATAGGATTACATTATCTAATTATTATGATTTTAATTATTTAGATACAACTAATGCGTATGTAACGACTACACCGGAAGACAAGTACAGCTGGCATTTCCAGTTGGACAAAGCAGCTGACGGTTCTACGGAAAAATATTTTGATGATCCTGATTATGTCATTTCTTCCTTTGCAGTAATGAATGACATCTGGAGTCAGTTTAACGACAGATATGGAATGGATTCTGTAGATAATTCGGGATTACCTACAATTTTGCTTCCTTACATGGTTGATAGCGCAGAGTATCCAAAGAGTGTTGATGAATTTCCATATAATGCAGTAAACCTTGGTCAGATTATGGACTGGCAGGCTATGGGTACCAGCCCGGCATTAGGAGCTGCAATTGATCATGGTGTTATGGGACATGAATACACTCATGGTATCAATTCGCAGCTTACCAGTTCACAGTATCTAAACGGTCCTGGAGCTGTAATGGAGTCTTATGCCGACATTATAGGTTCACAGATTGCTCAGATATATGAATATCCGGAATGCTCTAATGAATATGCATGGGAATTTGCATGCGTGTACTGTAAACCTATGCGTAGTATGAGTAATCCTTGGGAGCATGGTCAGCCTAGAACACTATTTGGAAAGTATTATACTAATGAAACTGATTCTTCTATCAGTGATACATTCGACAATGGTGGTGTTCATACGAATAGTGGAATATTGAACTATTTGTCATACTGTATGGTGGAGGGTACTGACGGTAGCGCTGCTAATACATTAACTCTTTCAGAGGGATTGGATATCTGGTTTGATACGCTTTATTACACTAATTATCAGACTGATTATTTTGATGTAGCTCATTATCTTTTACTTTCAGCAAAGAGCATGGGGCTTTCGCCTGAAAAGCAGCAGTACATATATGATCTATTGGTAGATTTCTCATTGATTTCATCAAGGGAAGGTGAAAATATGTATTTGGAAGAAGAAACAGGAAAAAAGTACTGTTTCACACTTCATTATGACACTTCAGTATTTGATGATTTAGAAGAGGCTTTTCCAATTGGAATATATTTGGAAAACGAAGAAACAGGATATAATGTAGGTCAGATATATGCAGATGTAAACAATGTATTCATGGTTGATGAGGATATTGAAATAAGTGATGCTTTATTGTTTATTGGTAATTCATATGATGGATCTGAAATGGTTCATATGATGCTTGACGAATTATATGGGGTTTCTGACAATATTGATATCACATATGAATATTATTCTGTAGCACCTGGCGATACTGTTACAACCCTTGATAATTGGGAACTCGTTGCTGGAAGCCCAGGTATAATGGATTATGTAGTTGGAAGATATGAAGATGGTTCAGTCAGTCTTGAAGCTACGGATGACGGTTTTTATTTCTTGGTTATTAGAGATAATAATAGTTCCAAGGAACAGGCTAATTATAAGATTATTCAGATTGCTGTTAGTTCTTATGATGATATGAATGAGGATGAAAGTGATGAAGGTATAGAGGACGAAGACTATATCGATGAATATGATGATGAAGAAGAGTAAATAGCTGATTAATAAAGCTTAGAGGCAGTATGCTTTTGCATACTGCCTCTAAATCATTAATTCCAAATTTTATTTCATCCTAAAATAATGAGCAACTTCGTTCACAGAAGTACGCAAGTACACATCGTCTACATAAATATGTCCGACTTCGCGACAAAACTTCAATTTTTCATATTTATAAAGTGAATGTTCCCTCTTGACCTGGAGTAAACACATATGACAATAGCCTTGTGTTTTTTCGGGATGACTGGTTTTATGTGGTTTCCCACCTACAACATATTCAAGATCCTCGACGTTAACTTCAAGTGATTTTAAATCTTTATCATCAATCATAATACTATCCTCCGTCAGATTATTTTCGCTTTTCATATTATTATACGATTGTACATTAGTATATGGCTAATCAATTTTTTTATTTTTTTATTTGCCAAAGTAAATGCATGTTACAGTGTGCAGTTAATTAGGCAAACATT
>JAKSHY010000025.1 GCA_024399135.1 Lachnospiraceae bacterium
TTCAAAGAAAAGATGAATAACTATTGTACAAAATAAGAGCACCAGAAGTGGAGGCAGGATTTATGACATTAGGAGATCAAATGGATTTACACCAATAGTTCAATATGATATAGTTTGATACTAGAAGTAGTATGAAACACATACTAAAAACCAAATTTGGCACAACATATAGTGCTGAAGTATCTTAGGAGGGTAAGGAAGATATGAAACTCATTTATGATGTAGAAGACAAGCCAAAATTAGGCCAGCTTCTAGTATTTGCTATCCAGCAGTTGCTTGCCATTATGACAGCAACACTGGTTGTACCTATTATTATTAACAGTGGTGTAGAGGAAGCTAACATGAGCTCTGCAGCTGCGCTTTTCGGAGCGGGTATTGGTACATTAATATATGTACTTTTTACCAAGAAGAAGAGTCCTGTATTCTTAGGCTCATCGTTCGCATTCATAGGATCAATGCTTGGAGCTTTTGCAGGAGCTACCACAGCAGCATTGGGATATCTTGGATTAATTCTTGGAGCAGTCCTTGCAGGTCTTGTATATGTAGTAATAGCACTGATTGTTAAATTCTCAGGAGTTAACTGGGTTAACAAACTCATGCCTGCAGTTGTTATTGGACCTACAGTTGCAATTATTGGATTATCATTAGCTGGAAATGCAGTTGGTGATTTAGTAACTGGTGGAGTTAAAGTGGCAGTACCAGACTATTCAGTTAATGTAGTAGATGGTGTTGCTTCAATTGTTGAGGGTATAGAGCTGAAATCTGTAGCTAGTCCACTTGCTGCACTTTTAGCAGGACTTGTTACATTAGGCGTTACAATGATTTGTTCAGTATACGGAAAAAAATCAGGAAAACTCATTCCTTTCATCTACGGTATTCTTTCAGGATATGCGTTCTGTCTTGTTATGACATTGATTGGTAATGCAACAGACTGTGATGCAATTAAGTTATTAAGTTTTGATTCATTCAAGGCACTTACAGCTGATGGAGTAGGCCTTGGAACATTCTTTTCTATTCCAGATTTCACATTCATGTCTGCTTTCGGTGCGTTTGGTGAAATTAATGGAAGTTATATTGGAACATTGTTCGCAGCTTATGTTCCAGTTGCATTCGTAGTATTCGCAGAGCACATTGCCGATCACAAAAATATATCTTCTATCATTGAAAGAGATCTTCTCGAGGATCCAGGTCTTCACAGAACATTACTTGGAGATGGTGTAGGTTCTATGGTAGGTGCTATCTTTGGCGGATGTCCTAACACAACATATGGTGAGTCAATTGGATGTGTAGCTATTACCAAAAACGCATCTGTTTATACAATTATTACAGCTGCTATTGGAGCAATCGTAATTTCATTCATTTCACCATTCATTGCTTTCGTTAATTCTATTCCTAGCTGTGTAATGGGTGGCGTATGTATGGCATTATATGGCTTCATCGCAGTTTCGGGACTTAAGATGGTTCAGGGAATTGATCTTAATAAGAATAAGAATCTTTTCGTTGTATCAGTTATTCTTATTGCAGGAATTGGTGGATTAACAGTTAACTTTGGCGATATCGCAATTACAGAGGTTGCCTGTGCGTTAATTTTAGGTATTCTTGCTAACCTTCTTTTAAAGAATGGTCCAGAGGAAGAATAAATTTTGAAACTCCTATAAAGTTATTTAAAATTCATCCGATATATATTTCGTAACAGATGAATGGCTTATCATTTGAGCGGATATTCAGGTGGTTGGCTGAACATTAAAGAAGACCAAGGAGGGGATTTTAAAATGAACGTAAACGGAGTTACGACAGGTGTAGATGCATACGCAGCCTACACACAATCAACTAAGGAAACAGATAAGAAGAAAACAGAATCAGATGCCCAGGTAGCTTCTGATGTGGCGGCTGTTTATGAAAAGACAGAAGAAACAGCTGATTCTTCCGTAAAAAAATATAAGCCAGACATGGAAATGGTTGCCAAGCTTAAGGCTGATGCAGAAGAAAGAACAGCTCAGTTAAAGAGCCTTGTTGAGAAGATTATTATGCAGCAGGCTGACAAGAGCCAGAGTATATTTGATTTTCTTGGAAAGGAATATTCAGCAGAAGATATAGCTAAGGCAAAAGAAGATGTTTCAGAAGATGGCTATTATGGAGTTAAGCAGACATCGCAGAGAATCTTAGATTTCGCAGTTGCTTTGACTGGTGGAGATCCAAGTAAAATTGAGGCTATGAGAGACGCCTTTAAAAAGGGTTACGAAATGGCTGAGAAGGCATGGGGAGGAGAACTTCCTGATATCTGTAAAGATACTTATGATGCTGTTTTCAAGGGCTTCGATGAGATGGCTGAAAAGGCAAAGGTAGAAGCATAAATAGAAGCTTAGGTGTAAATAAAGTACTTAATGTAAGAGATTACTTCCATCTTGTTGGATTATATCTACAAGGTGGAAGTTTTTTGTTTGGTAATAAAAATCTAATTTTCACATACTTTATTACCTGCCAAAATATGCGTGCTGGTAATAAGATTGTGAATTGGTGCCTTTTTATCACCTGGGTTTATGTCTAATACAGGTAACTGAACATAAAGATTATAGAGTTTTATAACCAAACAAATTTCAATAATTGGTAATAAAATGACAGGAAAGATGGATTTTATTACCCAATTTGAAGTTTTGACAGGTTATAAGATATCATTATTGCTAAGTCCTATTACCAAATTTAAATTTTTTGCAGGTTATAAGATGCTATATTGCTAAATTTTATTACCAAATTCAAAAAATTCGCTGGTTATAAGATGCCATTATGTTTGATTTTGTTACCATTTACGAAAAATACAGTGGTAATAAAATTAAGTAGTCTAATACACTTATTACCATTTTTGGTTAGGTTCTGGTTAGGAGACGTTTTACATGACCTTATCAGAGAATATTCTTCATATAACTCTTATTAATATACTAATTAATATGCTATAATATAAACTAAGATTTGTTGAATTCGAAATACTGAATATAATTTGTATTTTATACTAGGAGGGCGGTTAACTATGGAACAGATTGATGTTAAAGGAATGGAAAATGTATGGGTGCTTGATCATCCATTAATCCAGCATAAGATTAGTTTATTAAGAGATACTAACACAGGAACTAATGAATTCAGAAAGCTTATCGAAGAAATCGCGATGCTTATGGGTTATGAGGCATTAAGAGATCTTCCAACGAAAGATGTTGAGATTGAAACTCCAATAGAGAAGTGTATGACACCTATGATTGCAGGAAAGAAGCTTGCAATTGTTCCAATCTTAAGAGCAGGACTTGGAATGGTTGGTGGAATTTTAAGCCTGTGTCCTACAGCTAAGGTTGGACATATCGGACTCTATAGAGATCATGAGACTCATGAGCCACATGAATATTACTGTAAGTTGCCTGAACCAATAGATCAAAGAACAATAGTCGTACTTGATCCAATGCTTGCAACTGGTGGTTCTGGCGCAGAAGCAATTGACTTTATTAAGCAGCATGGTGGAAAGAATATTAAATTCATGTGCATCATAGCAGCACCTGAAGGTCTTAAGAGACTTCATGAAGCTCATCCAGATATCCAGATTTATGTTGGACATTTAGACAGATGCCTTAATGAAGACGCGTACATCTGTCCAGGTCTTGGAGATGCAGGAGATCGTATCTTCGGAACTAAATAATTAGGACAAATATATTGATAATTTCGTACCTGGTGTATATACGCCAGGTACTTTTTGCTGATACTGGTATAAAGTATGGAGGAAATGAATTTGAAGCATATTACCAACAGAAAAAATAGCCTCAATAAGATGAGCGATATTGAGAAGATGAGCCATCTCAATATGATGAGCAACAGCAAGAAGATGATCAGCCTCAAAAATAGTAAATTAATGAAAATATTAGCATATGTTTTAGTCGTAGTAATGTTGATGACTACATTCTTATTTACGTCCGTTGTGTCATTTTCAAAAAATCAGTTATCAGCTTACGAAATAGACATGGATGAAGGTATGCCAGCAGGACCTGATGATGGACTTGATGATGGTGGCGATGATGAGGATGATGACGATTATTCATTAAGCGTATCAGCAAGGCAGATAAGCTTCGGAACAGTGAGAAAAGATACAGGTGATACAGAATATCAGGCAGTTACACTCACTAATACAGGCTCAACCTCTATTGAATTAATGTATTATGTGTCAGATGCAGAAAGAGTATTTTTGTGCGATAGTCCAGATGATTTTTACTTAGCACCAGGTCAGAGTACTAATTTCTATTTCGCAATGCAGACAGATTATGTTGATTCTGGAAAGTACTATGCTGAATTTATGGCTGCAAGCACCAGTGATCCTGATTTTGAAAATGGCGTATTCGTTGATATTACAGGAACTATCGAAGACAATTCCCCTAAAGTTACTAAGGTTACGATTAAACCAGGATCAGTACAGATGGCACCTGGAGCATCATACCAGTTCGGTGTCGATGTAACAGGTGAGAATAATCCTGACACTAGTGTTAACTGGTCTTTGAATGAAAACAAAAGTCCAAGAACTACGCTTTCCAATGACGGATATCTTTATATAGCTGATGATGAGAGCTCGGATTTAATAGTAGTGACAGCTGAATCAGTAATTAATCCTGGAATCAAGGATGTTTCTTATGTAACAGTAAAGGGTGGAACATATACAGTAACGACGAGGTCTAATCCATCTGAAGGCGGTAATACAGGCGGTGGAGGAACTGTTACGAAGGGTTCTGATGCGTCGGTTTTGGCTTCTTCCAACAACGGTTATACATTCGTTAACTGGACCATAGATGGAAGAGAAGTTTCAACCTCGCCTAAATATGTGCTTACCAATATTCGTCAAAATTATGATTTAGTGGCGAACTTCAGGCCAACTAACTGCTATGTGAAGGTTAAAGTGAATCATCCTGAGGGCGGAACAGTAACAGATAGTGCGAATGTTCCTTATAATGGTTCAATTACTCTTAATGCGAATCCTAAAAGCGGATTTTCGTTCGAAGGCTGGTATGAGGATGGAAAGAAGTTTTCAACAAGTAATTCGGTATATTTAAGTGGCATTACTAAGAATAGGGAAATTACTGCCAATTTCGTACAGGAAATTTTTAATGTAACAGTAAGAACGTATCCGGATGGAGCAGGATCTGTCTCGGGAAATGGTAATTACAAGAAAGGGGCGAATGTAAGCATCTCGGCAAGACCGGTTGATGGTTATGAGTTCGTGAACTGGACATGTAATAATAATGAAATTACGAAGTCTCTTGACTTTACTCTGACTGGGCTTGAGAGAGATTGTGTTCTTGTTGCGAATTTTCAGAAGAAAAAGATAGTTACATATGAAATTAGCGCAGTTGTAGCGAGTGGTAGAGGAACCATATCTCCTCAGGGTGTTACAAAGATACAGCAAAACGGAAATATAATGTACACTATTTCCCCAGCTTCAGGCTATGTGATTAGTGCAGTTGCGGTAGATGGAGTGCAGAAAGGATCGGTTTCAACGTTCTCATTCAAGAATGTTACTTCTAACCATTCAATTGCTGTAGCGTTCGAACCTATTAAATCGCCGCAGAACTCAACAAACCCAAGCGGCAATAACCAAAGCAACAATGGCAACAATCAAGGAAACAATTCGAATGGAAATAATCCGCTAAAACCAAATGTTCCTAACATAGAGCCATCTGATACCAGTGGTGCCAACAGCAACAACGCAAGCGGTGCTAACAGCGGCAGCAATGAAAATAACGCTACCAGCTCCGGCAATAATCCAACCGGTACTGACACAAATGGAACCAACAACGATGACAATATTGGGACAAGTGATACCCCAGAATTCGATCAGCCAGGCAATATTGAACCAGAAGCAATAGGCAATCCTGACGTTCCATATGACCTTGATAAGATGACGGGAGTGCTTCAAAGAGTAAATATTACTCCATCAGAGGCCAGGGAATTGATTAAAAATGGTAATGATCAGATGCTTCTTGAGATGGCTTCAGAAGATCAGTACCTTGGAGTGACAGTCCACAATGAATTTGCTAATACTTTTAAAGAAACTGAAAGCACAAGCTATGCCAATGTGGCATCAGTACCTAATATGCAGGATGTTGTAGGAAGTATTCTTTCGATTGATGAGAAGCTTTATGTACTGGAAGGTAACAACATAAAGATTAATTTAAGCATATTTGATACCACAGGACTGGATACGCCAGATACCAAGGAAATTGAAAAATATGCTAAGGCGAACAAACTCAATGTAGGAAAGAACTTCGAAGTTATTTTAATGAAAACTATCGAAGGAAACTCAAAAATCATTAATAACATTGAGGTTCCGGCCAAGATAGTTATTAATGTTCCAAAGGAGCTAAAAGATTCTGAAAGAAAGTTCGGAATAATTCGATCTCATAAGGAAGCTGATGGAACTATATCTTTGGCATATTTAGAGGATGAAGACAATAATCCTGACACGATTACTTTTTCTACTGGAAAATTTTCTTCATATGCGATAGGATATGTTGGTGGTTTGGCCAAAAATGATACAAAAACTCTTGTAATTACTGGATTAATAGTTATACTAGTAGTTGCTGTCTTTTTGACAATAGCAATAGGAATTGTTCTTTCTAATAGAAGAAAGATAAGACATAAAAAATATATGAAAAGAAGCTAATTATGTACATTTTATTCTTTTTACTATGGGTATTATTTAACGGCAATTTAACATTGGAAATAACGATATTTGGTCTTGTTATTTCAGCCATTGTTTATGCGTTTTTCTGTAAGTTCATGGACTTTTCGATTAAGCGTGACATAGAACTTATGAAGAAGCTCCCATATCTTATTCACTTTTTCATAGTTTTAGTATGGGAGATAATCAAGGCTAATATTGTCATGGCCAAATATATAGTTATTAAGCAAGAATACGAGCTTCGTCCAACAATTTTTAAGATGAAGACCAAGCTTAAAACGAGATTCTGCAAGGTGCTTTTAGCTAATGCAATTACGCTTACACCAGGTACTATTACTATTAGTATCATAGGTGATGAGCTTATTATTCATGCAGTTGATGAGTCTACTATTATAGAAAATGACCCTAATTTCGTGTTCGAAAGATTACTTGTAAGACTTGAAAATGCAGGTAAGCCAAAGAAAGTTGCAGTGAATAATGCTGAAGCAGACACTGAAAATGTGAAAGCTATAGATAGTGAAGAAAAGTCAAAGGAGGAGCAATAACAATGATGCAGGTTATGGATTCGATTTTGACAGTGATTTTAATAATTCTCGCACTTCTTACCTTGGTTTGTATGATTAAAGCAGTAATAGGACCAAGAGTTGGTGACAGAATAGTATGCGTTAATATGATGGGCACTATGGTTATGACCATAATCGCCATCCTTGCAATCAAAATGAAGGAAGGTTATCTCGTGGATATTTGTATTATCTATGCAATGATAAGTTTCCTGGCAGTTGTTGTTCTATGCAAGGTGTACATGGGCGTATACGCAGCAAGACGTGAACGTATTCGTAGTAAGCAGCGTAAAGAAGACGTTGAAGCGAGCGCGAATGAGAGTGCAGAATCCACGATGTCAGTAGATGGTAAGCAGGGTGACGAGAGCAAGAACGGCACTATGGAATGTAGTGAAAAGGAGGCTAAATAAATGGAAATGTGGACTAACATAAGAATCGGCCTCGGACTTTTAGTTCTTATTATTGGCATACTCTTTTTCTTATTAGAAATAATTGGAATTATTAAATATAAGTTTTTATTAAACCGAATGCATGCGGCAGGCATGGGTGACACAATGGGCATATGCTTAAGTCTTTTTGGTCTTATGATTATTAACGGACTTGATTTCACAACAGCCAAGCTTTTCATGGTAATTTTATTTTTGTGGTTCGCATCCCCTACAGCATCTCATTTGATTTCAAGACTTGAGGCTGCAACGGATGAAGAACTTGGCCGCCATGTGCGTATAGATATTGAGAAGGAGGAGCTTGAAAAATGAATTTATTTACCTACATCCTCTTCGGAATCTTAATAGTCTGTGCAGTTTCGGTTACTTTTTCGAAGAATCTATTAAACTCTGTACTTATTTTCATGGCATTCAGCCTTGTTATGAGTATTATATGGATGCTTCTTGAGTCGCCAGATCTGGCAATTACGGAAGCTGCGGTAGGTGCTGGTGTTACATCAGTTCTTTTCTTCGCAACACTTAAGAAGATACATGGTATGCTTCAGAATCCTGAGGATGAAGATTCTAAGGTTTTAGACGATGACGAGGACATAGATGACCTTATCTATAACAGTGAATTAATAAAAGGTGACAGCGAAGGAGGCATTGAATAATGGGCTTTAAACAATGGTTTGATGGCGAAAATGATATGCTTCTTGAAAACCTTCATATGAATCGCGCTTTCGAAGATCATATTAAGAAGGAACCATCAGTTCAGGAACTTAAGATTGAAGATACTATTCTCATGCGTGAGGTATATGATGACAGTAACAAAGCACTTAAAGCTTTTAACTGGATATACAGGGTTATCGCAGTTTTGTTCTGTATAGGACTTGCACTTGTTTTAGTATATACGGTATCTAATCTTCCAGAAGTTGGAAATCCTGATACACCTGCCAACTCAAGTGTTGTTTCGAAAAGATATATTGAGAATGGTCTTGAAGAGACAGGAGCAACCAATATTGTTGCAGGAATGATTCTTACATACAGAGCCTTCGATACCTTCGGAGAAACCAACGTTCTTTTCATTTCAACATGCTGTGTAATGATTCTTTTAATGATTGATGAGAAGATTCTTCACAAGTACAAAAATATAGGTGAAGGAAAATATGAGCCTAAGGATGACTCAATTCTTCAGGTAGTTGCGAAAATTTTAGTACCAGTTATTTTCATCTTCGGAATATATATCGTGCTTAACGGACAGCTTTCTCCTGGTGGTGGATTCTCTGGTGGTGCGATTCTGGGTGCTGGAATGATTCTATATGCTAATGCATTCGGATTCCAGAATACACAGCGTTTCTTTGATGAAAAAGTATATAAAACAGCCAAGATAACAGCTCTTTGTATGTATGGCTTAATTGGATCGTATTTTTATATCATGGGTGCTAACGGAATTGACAATCACATTCCTCTTGGTACTCCGGGAGCCATTCTTTCTGGTGGAATAATCCTTCCAATTGATATAGCAGTTGGACTTGAGGTTGCATGTACAATGTATGCTTTCTATGCATTATTCCGTCGCGGAGGACTGTAAGCATATTTTTATGTAAAAATGTCTTTTTGGCATGAATAATTTTTGTTACGCCATGGAGGATTTAAATGGGTAATCTGGCAGCTAACTATGGTGAAGCTATTGCGATGATCCTTTTCGTAATTGGATTCGCGAATCTATTGCTTCATCCTAATTTAATAAAGAAAATTATTGGATTTAACATAATGGATTCAGGTATGTATCTTTTCCTTGCTGAAAAGGGATATATTAATGGCCGTGTTGCTCCAATCGTTGTTGATGGTGTTACGGATGTTAACAAATATATTAACCCTATCCCATCAGGACTCGTACTTACAGGAATCGTAGTGTCTGTATCCGTTACAGCTCTAATGCTTTCATTAACAGTACGTCTTTACAAAAGATATCATTCGCTTAACTTGGATGAGATTTCCAAGCAGCTTAAGAAGGAAGGTTTATAAATGGAATTTGTTCGCAATTTTCCAGCAATTTCAATATTAGCCTGCATGTTCGCAGCAATAATCAGCTCCGGACTTCCAAGAAAAGTTGGAAGAGTAGTTAATTATTCACTGATTGTTTTAGTAGGAATTTTGTCTCTTACGACATTCATCTATACTCTTAACCTTGGTGAGAGTGTGGTTTATGTTATGGGTATGTTCCCAGCCCCTTGGGGAAATGAGATTCGATTCGGTGTGTTAGAGTCAGGAATGGCACTGTTCTTTAGTATTATTATGGCGCTTTCAATGTGGGGCGGCCGTCATAAGATGAAGGACGAAGTCGCAACGGACAAGGAGTTTCTTTACTATGTATTAGTAGACTTATTATTCAGTTCACTTCTTGCTCTAATCTATACTAACGACCTTTTCACAGCCTATGTATTTGTCGAAATTAATACAATCGCTGCCTGTGGACTTATTATGATAAGACAGAATGGTCGTACGATAGAAGCTGCCGTAAGATATATGGTTATGAGCCTCTTAGGTTCTGGTCTTTTACTTCTTGGAATAATGATGACTTATGATATTACAGGTCATCTTTTGATGAGCAATATTAAAGAAGCTATCGCGACGATTCCACCAACAGGCGGATATGTTGAGCCACTTTTAATTGCAATCACACTTATGGTTATTGGCCTTTGTATTAAGAGTGCGCTTTTCCCATTCCACAGCTGGCTTCCTGATGCGTATGGATATTCAACAGTTTCCAGTGCTGCAATTTTATCAAGCTTAGTTTCGAAGGGATACATTTTCCTTTTGATAAAGATATTCTACAGAGTAATTGGATTCGATACTATCGCTAACTCCAAGATCTTGAATGTATTATTCATCTTTGGACTGATTGCGATGATTAGTGGTTCGCTTTCGGCTATTAAGGAAAATGACATTCGTCGTATGATTGCGTTTTCTTCTGTAGCCCAGATTGGTTATATCTACATGGGATTTGGTATGGGAAATGAGTTTGGTATGATTGCTTCTATCTTCCATATTTTAAGCCATGCAGCAACTAAGTCTATGCTTTTCATATCAGCAATCGGATTAACTGATGTGTCACATGGATCCAGAAAGTTCATTGATTTGACAGGCTCTGCTCACAGAAACAAGGTGGCAGGTGTGGGATTCTTGGTAGGATCACTTTCGATGGTAGGATTTCCACTGTTCTCAGGCTTCATAAGCAAGCTTCAGTTCATGGATGTTGCATCAGCTCTTAGCTATTCAAAAATGCTGCCAGCTCTCATAGTTCTTGGAATCAGTACTATTTTGAATGCTATTTACTTCATGAAAACAGTTCTTCGTATCTATACACCACTTGAGAAGATGGGAGCTAACCGTGCTCAGGCAGATGTTGCTACTAACACAGTTGCAAGCCGTGTCGGAATCAATGGTGTAGTTGTAGAACCTGATTTTATATTGTTTAAGAATGAAAAGATTTACGGAATAGTAATTATTCTGTTTATTGCTTTGAACGTAGCACTGGGTGTGTGTTCGAACTCTATAATTGCTTGGATTAAGACCGGATTGGAGATGTTCTCTTAATGAATTTATTAACATGGACAATTCTTTTTCCAATAGTAGTAGGCATTGTATTGTGCTTATGGCGTGAAAAAGGGATTAAACGAAATACAATAATAACGATTACTGGTGTATCTTTGTGCGTTGAGCTGTTGCTCGTTGCATTAAGCCTCTTTACAGTAGGTTCTGATAGCTTAAGACTATTTAATATCACATCGACACTTGCTGTTGATCTTAAGCTTGATGGAATTGGAAGAGTATTCGCCGGTATTATGGCAATTGTATGGACACTTGCCGGATTCTACAGTTTCGAGTATATGAAGCATGAGGATCATAATAAAAGATATTTCGGACTTTATATGATAGTTGAAGGCGTTTTGATGGGTCTTTGCTTTGCTGGAAACCTCGTGACCTATTATGCGTTCTTCGAGTTCTTGACCATAGGTTCATTCGCAATGGTACTTCACAACCAGTCGAAGGAAGCTGTTATGGCAGCTCTTAAGTACCTGTTTTATTCTTTCGCTGGAGCATACATGGTATTATTCGGTTTCTTCTTCGTGTACAAATATACAGGTGAAGGCACCATGACATTTGCTGAAGGCGGAATCATTAGTGCCGAAGTATTCAATAACACAGGAATCCTTGGTGTTTCACTTCTTTTGATGATCATAGGCTTTAGTGTAAAAGCTGGTATGTTCCCTATGCAAGGATGGCTTCCAACAGCTCATCCCGTAGCTCCGGCTCCTGCATCTGCAGTTCTTTCAGGTCTTATCGTAAAGGCAGGTGTACTTGGTATAATAAGAGTCATTTTCTATATCTTTGGCGCCCAGAACTTCAGTGGAAGCTACGCACAGACTACAGTTTTAATCCTTTCGCTAATTACGGTGTTCATGGGCTCAATGCTTGCCTATAAAGAAAAAATATTGAAAAAACGTCTTGCTTACTCAACAGTAAGTCAGGTTTCATATATTCTGTTCGGACTTTTTGTTGTCGACGCTACAGCGTTTAAAGGTTCGATGCTTCATGTTGTTGCACATGCAGCTATTAAGAGTACTTTGTTCTTATGTGCAGGTGCAATCATCTATATAACTGGATGTACTAAGGTTGATGAACTTCGTGGTATCGGAAAGAAGATGCCTGTTATGCTTTGGTGCTATACGTTCGTATCTCTTGGTTTGATTGGTATTCCACCGTTCGGAGGATTCGCGAGCAAATGGTATCTTTGTATCGGAGCATTAAATTCTAATATTTCAGTGTTCGCATGGCTTGGACCAGTTATTCTTTTAGTTTCAGCTCTGTTAACAGCTGGATATCTTCTTCCAATATCAATTAATGGCTTCATGCCAGGAAAAGATTTTAATGAAGAGGAGAGTGTTGCATTTAATAAAGCCAAAGAGCCTAAAATGATAATGCTTATTCCAATTATTATACTTACTTTGATATCAATCTTTATTGGTGTCTTTCCGGAGGTGCTAACATGGTAGGATTAAGTAATTTGTGGTATCTTGCCCTGATTTTATTACCTATAATTGGCGGAATTGGTGTATTTTTAATTCCATTTAAGAAAAGAAGCCTGATGTGTATATATGTTGAGGTTATTACTGTATTAACCTCGCTTCTTAGCTTCTTCATTCTTTTTAACCGTCCAGAGGGGCAGTATAAATTAGTTACCTTCGTTGAAAAATTCTCGATTGCATTTGCATTCGATGGAATGGGAACAATATTCGCAGGACTTATTTCGTTCCTATGGCCTTTAGCTTCTTTATATGCGTTCGAATATATGAAGCATGAGGTTAGTGAGCATTCATGTAAGGAGACGACATTTTTCGGATTCTATACAATGACATTCGGCGTTACTTTAGGTATTGCATCAGCTGCTAACCTTCTGACTATGTATATTTTCTACGAAATGCTTACATTAGTTACGGTTCCACTTATTATATTCAGTCTTTCAAGGGAAGCAACACTTGCAACACGTACATATCTATATTATTCGTTAGGTGGTGCAGCGTTTGGTTTCGTAGCGCTCATTTTCTTAAGTAATTTTGGTGTTAACTTAGACTTTAGCCTTGGTGGAGTCCTTAATTTTGATGCAGTAAGTGATATTGTTAAAGTTCCATCTACTACACTTGATGCTTCTCACGATTTGCCAGCTAATGTACTAAGACTTATATATTTGTTCGGATTCTTCGGATTCGGCGTTAAGACAGCTGTATGGCCACTTAGCTCATGGCTTCCAAAAGCCGGTGTTGCGCCAACTCCTGTAACAGCTCTTCTTCATGCGGTTGCAGTCGTTAAGTCAGGTGCCTTCGCAATTTTAAGAATTACATATTTTAGCTTCGGAACTGATGTATTAAAAGGAACCTTCGCACAGTTCGTTCCAATGGCTATAGTAATATTCACAATCGTTTATGGTTGTTCACAGGCTGTAAGAGAGCGTCACTTTAAAAGAAGACTTGCTTACTCTACGGTTTCGAACCTTTCATATATTCTTTTCGGAGCGCTCATAATGTCTCCTATAGGAATGATAGGTGCACTTTCACATATGCTCTTCCATGGAGTTATGAAAATCTGTTCATTCTTCTGTGCTGGTGCGGTTATAACACGTACAGGAAAGGAATATGTATATGAACTTGACGGCCTCGGTAAGACTATGCCGAAGACCTTCGCAGCATTCACGATTTCTTCGTTCGCCCTCATGGGTGTTCCAGGATTATGTGGATTCATTAGTAAGTTTAATCTTGCCAGGGGTGCTGTTGAATCAGGAAATGTATTAGCTTACATAGGCGTAGGGGCGCTTTTGGTGTCAGCACTTTTAACAGCGATATATATGCTTCAGGTTGTTATCAGGGCATACTTCCCAGAGAAGGGCTTTAATGTTGCTTCAGTAGAAAGATATAGTGATCCAGGCTGGCAGATGCTTGTGCCTTTTGGAATTTTCATTATCACGATGGTTTATTTCGGACTGTTCTCTGATGGAATTGTGGAGTTATTAAATAAAGTTGCGATGGGGCTATTTTAAGTGGAACTATTGTGTAAGGCTTTAACTGTGTTGTTTTAGTTGGAGCTTTTGAATGAAGTTTTGATGAGGTTATTTTAGTAAAAATCTGGTTGGAAATAATTAGGTTATGATTGAAACATTTGGTTTTGATTGTGATTAGGTGACAAATATATGAATGGATTGATGAGTTTAAATTCAATATGTGGTGAGGGACTTAGCTTCACAATTGACGGTTTTAGAGCAATTTATGTGATTATAGCTATTTTTATGTGGGCTATGACACTTTTGATGAGTCCAGAGTACTTAAAGCATTACAAAAATAAGTCAAGATACTATATTTTCTTCGCAATAACCTTCTTTGCTTTGATAGGTGTATTTTTGTCCTCGACATTATTTACTACATTTATTTTCTTCGAAATAATGTCATTCACATCATATGTGTGGGTTGCTTTCGATGAAAGAAAAGAGTCATTGAGGGCTGCATCGACATATCTTGCAGTAGCGGTTATTGGTGGACTTGTAATGCTTATGGGATTATTCCTTCTGACTAATGGAGGATATAATAAGTATCTGACCTGCGGACTAATTTTCTTTGGATTCGCAGCTAAGGCTGGTGTTTATCCATTACATATTTGGCTTCCTAAGGCTCATCCAGTAGCACCTGCACCTGCATCTGCACTTCTTTCAGGTATATTAACAAAATCAGGAATATACGGAATTTTAATTCTTTCATTCCAGATGATGTTAGGTGATATTAACTGGGGAACAGCGATGCTAATTTTCGGTGTTATAACAATGTTCCTTGGTGCTGTACTTGCATTATTCTCGATTGATTTAAAGCGTACACTGGCGTGCTCGTCAGTTTCTCAGATAGGTTTCATCATGGTGGGTGTTGGAATTGGTACGATGCTTGCACATCATGGAGCAATTGCGATGCGTGGAACCATGCTTCATATGGTTAATCACTCACTCTTTAAGCTATGTTTATTCATGGCAGCAGGTGTTGTTTTCATGAATCTTCATAAGCTTGATTTAAATGAAATCAGAGGTTTCGGAAGAAATAAGACACTATTAAAGGTGGTGTTCGCTTCCGGTGCTTTAGGAATAGGATGTATTCCTCTTTTCAGTGGATATGTATCTAAAACTCTTCTTCACGAGGGAATATTAGAGTATATCGAGCTTGTCGAGGAAGGTCATGTTGAAGGGGCTCTTTTAGGAGTTGGAGTCATGAAAGGAATTGAATGGCTCTTCATCTTTAGTGGTGGATGTACTGTTGCATATATGATTAAACTCTTCATGGCAGTATTTGTTGAGAAGAATAAGGATGCTAAAGTTCAGGCAGAATACGATGAGAAGAAATCAACTTATATGGGGCCAAAAACAAGAATTGCTTTGGCTCTAAGTGCAGTTGCTTTTCCTGTTATGGGAATTCTTCCAGGTATGACTATGGATAAGCTTGCAGATTTAGGTTCACCATTCATGAATGCAGAGCTTTTAGAGCACAGTGTGGATTATTTCGCATTCAGTAACCTTAAGGGTGGATTGATGAGTATAGCTATTGGAGCGCTTGTATATATTTGTATCATAAAAAATTTCATGATGAAGGATGGAGAATATGTAGACAGATGGCCATCGAAGGTTGATATTGAGAATGCAATCTATCGTCCATTACTTCTTAAGGTGTTGCCTGCTGTTGGAATTTTCTTCGCAAGAATCTGTGACAGTCTTGTTGATGGAACAGTAGTAATATTGAGAAAAACACTGTACTCTGACAGACGTATTCCTAGAGAATATGTTGAAGGAAATGCAGTTACGCATGCGATTGGAGATAGATTAGACAAGATTCATTATGGACTGACCAAAGAGGATCGCGAGCCATCTCATAGCTATGAACATAGATTAGCAAGATGGTATAAGTCGATGAATGAGAACCAGAACATTATTTCAAGATCACTTTCATTCGGCCTTGTTTTAGCCAGCATGGGATTGCTGTTCACATTGGTATATCTGCTTAGCTTCTTGGTTTAAATAGATATGAGATTGCTGTTCACATTGGTATATCTGCTTAGTTTCTTGTTTTAAATAGATATGAGACTGCTGTTCACATTGGTATATCTGCTTGGTTTCTTGTTTTAAATAGATATGAGATTGTTATTCACATTGGTATATCTGCTTGGTTTCTTGTTTTAAATAGATATGAGATTGCTGTTCATTCTGGTATAACAGCTTAGCATCTCGGTTTAATCAGCATGAATTGATATACCTTTGAAAGTTTCGGTGTGTATGTGTGGACAATGGTTTTGTTTTAGATTTTGGTAAGTAATTGATTTAGAGAGTAAGTATATGAAACAGTTAAATGATGAATATAAGGAGAGGCTTCGAGATAAAATAATAGAAGAGGCTGCGAAGACTCCATTAAATGAATATTTAGGTATAGAAATGGTGGAACTCGATGAGGAACATGGAATAGGACGAGTTAAGAATCGTCCAGAGGTTTTAAATCCATACGGTTCTTACCATGGCGGTGCGCTTCTTGCATTCGCAGATGTGGTGGCAGGAGTTACAGGCTTCATGATTTCGGGCTGTTATGTAACTACTATATCCCAGACACTAAATTTCATGCTTCCTGCAATGAATACAGAGTATGTTTATTGTGAGGCTAAGGTGTTAAGAGCAGGAAAGCATATACAGGTCTTTGAAGTGAAAATCACTGATGATGATGGAAAGCTTCTCGACAGTGGTGAGTATAGCTTCTTTTTAACGAATCGCAGGGTTTTAGGTGAGTAGCAATGAGCGTAGTGAGTTGTTGTTAATGCTAATATAGAAGCATATAGAGAAAAATTAGGTTTGATAATCAAAAATGGTAATAAGAATACCGATTGTATCATCTTATTACCCGCTAAATTTTTATAAGTGGTAATAAAATTTAACATAAATAGTATCTTATAACCTACATAATCTTTAAATTGGTTAATAAGATTCGGTGTTCCTGACATTTTATAACCATTTACATTAATTAATTGGGTTACAAAATTCTATAATTGTTATGTATAGTTACCAATATTGGGTATTAATCCAGGTAATAAAAGACAATGATTCTTAATCTTAATACCAAATAGACATTACAAGTGGACATATGAGTATACAGAGTCTGCCAACTTGGAGAGGGTTGAGGCAGAAAGAACAAAGAAATCAAAAGTGAATTGCATGTTTAGTTGGATTGAATAAATACATCAAAGGGTATTGATTGTCATACCGAAGAGTAGAAATCATCAAAATTGATAGAAGCAGCCAGATTTGATGTGAAAATCAAAGGATAAAATAGATAAAAACATCAATATTTTAGATATAAGGAATTTTGATGAAAATTTTATCATCAAACAAGTGAAAAAAACGACAAAATAGTAAGAAACCAGAGAAATTGTTGCAAAAAGTGGTGGGAAGCACATAATAATTCATTCTGTCTTGACTAATACTAATCATGTAGCGGTTTGCCCGGTCAAGGGCATGCCGCGATGCGGTGCGAAGCACCCTTGACAGAGCAACCGCACATGATTTAATGGTCAACAAGCAGCAATGAATAGAAGTGTCGCAAAGCGACATTTATAGACGAAGATTTGTTTGTATGAAAATCATGCCAACTTTTTGTTTACAGAAACGTTTTGGCTGAGTAACTTGCCCGTGAATGCTTGATTGTGTTATTATACAAATGCTTATATATTGATATTCAATATAGATTGAGAATGAATTACTGCGTGTAGGAATTCATGAAAGATAAAAATAAAATGTGAGGTAAATGATATGCCAGGTTGGGGAATTGCACTTATTATAATAGGTATTTTAGTTGCAATAATCGTAGTTTTGTATTTCTTAGGAAAGAAAGCACAGAAAAAGCAGAATGAGCAGCAAGCACAGATAGATGCCATGAAGCAGAACGTTTCAATGCTCATTATTGATAAGAAAAAAATGAAGCTAAAGGATGCAGGGCTTCCACAGCAGGTTCTTGCACAGACTCCGAAGCTTATGCGTAATTCTAAGCTTCCAATTGTTAAAGCTAAGGTCGGTCCACAGGTATTAAGCTTGGTATGTGATGCCAAAATTTTTGATGAGGTTCCAGTAAAGAAAGAAGTTAAGGCTGTAGTTTCCGGTATTTACATTACTTCAGTTAAGGGATTACACGGAAAGCAGGAAGTTAAGCCTGAAAACAAGAAAAAGAAGTCAAGATATCAAAGACTTGTTGATAAAATTCAGGAAAAGGGCGGCGCTAAACCATTAAAGTAGATTTATTTAGAATTTATTGTGATTTTAATCTGGTTATTGGAAATTAGATTATCTTCACTAAAAAGCGAATAAGAAGCAGATACCTCTATGGTGTCTGCTTTTTCTATTATTGTAAGAGAAGAGGTCTTAAATGTGAGAGGCATTCTTCCATAAGGAGTCCTATAGATGGATGAATATTCTTTTCCTGCCTCGAAATACATTTTAGAATTGATATCGCCATTCTTAATCACTTCAAGAAAGCGATGATTAAACTTATATCTTGCAGAATGGGCCAAAGCCTCATCCTCAGTCATTACGAAGTGCGTATTATTCTTAAAATAATACTTACCCGTTTCTTTAGTTGTATCAGTATTCTTATTTCCGTCTGGATCTATCTGTGTTCCTTCCAGAGTGAGTACTATATCTTTGTCCAAAAATATTCTCCTATGCTGTGTTATTTGCGGCTAAGAGTTGACTTATGCTTTTATGTGGTTAATATTAACGCCATACTTTCGTGTGGTTAAGAGTTGTCCTATGCTTTCACGTGGTTAAGAGTAGCGCCGTGTTCTTTCGAGATTAAGAGTTATCCTGCTCAGATTTGATATGTCTCAAAATGGCTTTTTCCTGGTTGTCTATATGGATTTTGACCATTTCAGAAGCTTCTTTGGCGTCTCTTTTTAATATGGCATTGTATATATTCATATGCTCTTCAATCAGATTATTATGGATGCTGTTGTCCATCAAATAGACGAATCGGTATCTGTACATCTGCTCGGCAAGGTTGTTAACAAGAGATTTGAGCCTTGAGTTGCCAGTAGCTTCAATTAAAATATCGTGAAAAGATATATCAGCATTGGCAAGCTTGGTCGCATCTATATCTTTGGAATCATTGGAATTCTTGTTATCCTTGGAAGAATTGGTATTAGAGGCAGCTTTAACAGTTTCGCTAGTGGCAAGAGTCTCATCTTCGAATACTTTAGCGGCTTCTTTTAGTCTTTTTAACTGTTCGTCCGTGATTCTTTCACATGCAAGCTCTGCGATTAAGACATCAAGCGCACGTCTTACTTCAAGAACGTCTTTTAGGCTTTTTTCACTGATTTTGGCTACTTCTGCACCCTTTCTTGGCATCATTACAACTAAGCCTTCGAGTTCGAGCTTTCGTATAGCTTCTCTTATTGGAGTTCTACTTACGCCAAGCTTTGCAGCCAAGTGGACTTCCATGAGCCTTTCACCAGGCTTTAGCTGACCGTTTAGTATGGCTCCTCTTAATGTGTTAAATACAACATCTCTAAGTGGTAAGAAATTGTCCATATTTAAACTTAATTCATCATGCATTGTATGCTCCTTGTTTGGTGTTAATATCTGTATTTAATGAAATTTGTTAATAATACTATCTCAAGAAACTTATTAATAATATTATCTAAAATTTTTGCTACTCATTAATTTATGTAATTAGTTTATTAATGAAAGAGGATTAGGATACGAACTGGGTAATGAATACTTCGTTAGATAATCCAGCATTTTTTATTGCTTCTGCGGCTTTTTTTGCATTTTTATTGTCTTTTGGATCAAATAGTCCGAAAACTGTTGGTCCAGATCCACTCATTAATGAATTTAAAGCTCCATTCTCATTCATAAGCTTTTTGATGTCATTAATTATTGGATACATATCAACTGTAACGTTTTCAAGAACGTTTCCTAACAACTGTGATATTTTAGCTAAATCTAGATTTGATATAGCATTTATCATCCCATCAACGTCAGGATGTGATGATATTGGCTTAGAATCGAGGGCTTCATATACCATTTTGGTAGAAACATCAATATTGGGTTTGGCAATTAATAAAATAACCTGTGGTGGGGTTGGGAGAGTAGTGAGAATTTCACCTATTCCTTCGGAAAGCTGAGTTCCCCCTTTGATACAAAAAGGAACATCCGCACCTATTTTTACCCCTAAAGAACACATGTCATCCAATGTCATCCCCAAGGTTAAAAGTTCATTTAGTCCGTGGAAAACTGCTGCAGCATCTGTTGAGCCTCCTGCCATTCCTGCTGCGACAGGAATATTCTTTTTGAGGGTAATAATAACGCCTGTGTCTACAATGTTATATGTTTCTAGAATTAATTTCGCAGATCTGTATATGAGATTTTTTTCGATTGGTCCAAGATCTATATTTTCTGGCAAATCAATGAAGTTAACTGTGATTTGAGGGATTTCGTCTTTTGTGTCTATATTTTTTGAATTAATACTCTGAGAGTTTTGGTTATATATATATTTATCATTAGTCTTATATTGGTCATTAATCTCGAATGTTAATTCGTCATATAATCCAATGGACTGCATTATCATTCGCACATCGTGATATCCGTTAGGCCTGACTCCTGTAACATCCAATGACAGGTTGATTTTCGCATATGCTTTACGACTAATCATGTTTGTTTCCTTCTCCTTAAATACTTAAAAGTAGTTTAAATATCTAATATAGTAGTTTATCTAAATGGTAGTTCATCTAAATGGTTGTAGGTAATTTTTGTGTTCCTCCAATAGTTGAGGATTTGTTTAAAAGAAAAATCACAATTGCATAAGACTGATGGGTGGTGATTTTTTGTATAGTGAATTCTGTATTATGAATTTTGTATTTTGAACTTTGTATACAGTATTTTGTATATTGAATTATACAATAATATTTAATATGGGTCAAAAGGACTATATATCGAATCTTTCATATTGACTAAAACGGGATTATAATCTATTTATATTATTTTCTTTGGAGGTGGAATTAGGAAATGAGAGGAATTGCAAAAAAATTATTGGTTGTAGCATTGGCAATTGCTATGGTAATGGGACTTTCGGTTGTTTCATTCGCAGCAAAAGACCCAGATGGAATTAGTATTGAGTCTTTTGACGGAGCTGCTTACGGAAACCTTGAGGCTGGACAGTCAATCACATTAACTACAGCAAGTGGTGGATTTGAGATTCATGCATACAGTTGTGAAATGTTTGATGGTTGCTCAGATTATGTTCCAGATAAGAGCATTAAAGTGTACTTTGATGGAAAATATCAGGAGAAGGTTTCTGGAAGAAAATTGTACAGAACGATTACATGTGACCCTACAGATGTAGTCACATTCTCTTATAAGAAGGGAAGATTAGACATTACTTTTACTACAGCAGCACCTAAGGCACCAGAAACAAAAGTTAATCCTTCTAATGGAAAGGCTAATCAGGGAGCTAACAGCACTACAGCAATAGAACCAAAAACAGCTGCAGAAGCTAAGACATTAGCTGATTACTATGAAGCAGTAGTAAAAAAGAATAAGCTTGCCGGCACAGGCGCTCCTGAAGAAGCATTATTAGCTTATTACAAGTCACTTGTTAAATCGCTTAAGTAATATGGCGTAGGACAAGACATTATCATACAAATAAAAATGATACATGTTAAATATATTAATCAACTAGATAAGTGATTATAATTCGAGGCTCCCAGATTGGGAGCCTTGTTTAGTTTTTGTAAATGAACTAAATGTTCAAATCAGATCTGTGGGAAGAAAAAATGATGGGTCAGAAATGTGGAACTATGAGGAATAGACCCGCGGTAAGAAAAGAAGGTGGGTCAAAAAGGTGAGACTATGAGGAATAGACCCGCGCGAAGAAAAAATGATGGGTCAGAAATGTGAGACTATGAGAAATAGACCCGCGGTAAGAAAAGAAGGTGGGTCAAAATGATAAGACTATGAGAAATAGACCCGCAGAAAGAAAAAGAAGGTGGGTCAAAAAGGTGAGACTATGAGGAATAGACCCGCAGGAAGAAAAAGAAGGTGGGTCAAAAAGGTGAAACTATGAGAAATAGACCCGCGATAAGAAAAGAAGGCGGGTCAAAAAGGTGAGACTATGAGGAATAGACCCGCGGTAAGAAAAGAAGGTGGGTCAAAAAGGTGAGACTATGAGAAATAGACCCGCGGTAAGAAAAAGAAGGCGGGTCAAAATGATAAGACTATGAGGAATAGACCCGTGCGAAGAAAAATGATGGGTCAAAAAAAGGAACTTTAAAAATAGACACAGCAATGAATAAAAGTGTTGCACAGGGAAATTCTGAATGTACATACATATACATTTTGTGGTAAAATATCTAACGTATATGATTAAAAAAATAAATGCGAAAAATGCTTAAAAGTGTTGCATCTACGATGCCCTGCGCGCACGTAAAGCAATGAGTCAGAGGCCTACGATGCCCTGCGCGCACGTAAAGCAATGAGTCAGTGGCCTACGATGCCCTGCATGCACGCAAAGCAATGAGTCAGAGGTCTACGATGCCCTGTGCACATAAAGCAGTTAATTCGCAAACATATAGTTAGAAACGGAGATTATTATGAAAAAATTAACATTACTAGTTGGAGCATCATTACTTGCTCTTTCAATCACAGCGTGTGGAGGTTCAGATGGAAGTGCCGCAAGTCAGGACAGCACAGCAAGTGCCTCTGGTGCAGCATCTTCAGAAGGCGAAACAGCTGGAGCAAAATATCTATCAGAAATTAAAGCTACTGATTACGTAACATTAGGCGATTACAAGGGTGTTACAGTAGACGCTGAAAAACTTGAAGTAACAGATGCTGAGATTGAAGATTATATCAACTATGTTCTTAATTCCAAGGCTGAGGTTAAGCCGGTAGAAGGAAGAGATGTTGTTGAGAAGGAAGATATCGCTAATATCGATTACGAAGGAAAGAAGGATGGAGTTGCCTTCGAAGGTGGTACAGCAAAGGGATATGATTTAGGCATTGGAACAGGAACCTTCATTCCTGGATTCGAAGATGCATTAATTGGAGTTAAAGTTGGTGAGACAGTAGATATTCCACTCACTTTCCCAGAAGGATATAGTGATGAGTTAGGCGGTCAGGATGTTATTTTCACAGTAACAGTTAACAGCATTGGACGAAGAGTAGTTCCTGAGTTAACAGAGGAACTTCTTAAAGAAATCGATCCTGATGTTTCTTCAATTGATGAATATAAGGAAAAATTAAAGAATGATCTTTTAGAATCGAAAAAAGAGTCTAGAGAAGATACGATAATTAACGAACTTCAGCAGATTGTCCAGAACAATGCAACATTCGGCGATAAGCCACAGGCTTTTGCAGACAGAATCTATGATTCAATGATTTCTTCATTAGAGGATATGGCTGCAGCTTATAACATGGAGCCTGCTCAGGTTGCACAATATATTTATCACGTAACAGGCGACAATTATAAGGATGAACTTAGAAAGTATTCTGATGATACTATCGTTTCGGCATATATTCTGATTGATGCTATTGCTGAAACAGAAGGAATCGAAGTTACAGATGAAGACGTTGATAAGGACGTTCAGGAAATGATTGCTCAGTACGGTTCTGAGGTTACTCTTGAAGAGTTTAAGAAGGATAAGGATCAGTATGAATCTAGAAGAGAGTATCTCACAATGATGAAGGTACTTGATTTCTTAAGGGAGAACGCAGTAATTAATGAGAAATAATTCGTGCAAATATATACGAATTGCATGTGTGCTTTCTTTATGCATAGCTATGGTGGCAGTACCTGTATGTTCTAAGGCTGCCACTATTTCTCAATTAGAGCAGGAAAAGGAAGAACTCGAAAGAAAGAAGAAGGAAGCCGAAAAGGAAAAGCAGGCCGAACAGTCCAAGTATAACTCTGCAAAGGAAAAAGAGCAGGGTATTTCAGAAAATCTGGAAGAGGTTGAGGAAGAGATGGAGGAAATTGACCAGGCTCTGGTTGAGACACTTGCATCGATTGACCTTATTAATGAAGATATTAAGGTTAAGGAAGCTGAGATAGAAGTTACCACCCAGAAGTATGAGGAGGCTAAAGCTACGGAAGAAGCCCAGTATCAGGCTATGAAGATGAGAATCAAATTCCTGTACGAAAAGGGTGACTTCACTTATATGCAGCTCCTTATAGAAGCAAAGAGTTTTTCTGATATGATGAATAAGGCTGAATATATAGAGAAGCTTTATGATTATGACAGGCGAATGCTTCATGAATATCAGGCGGCAAAAGAAGAAACGCTGGCTTATAAGGAAGAGTTAGAAGGTGAGAAGGAAGAACTCGACAGTACGAAGTGTGAGCTTCAGGAAGAAGAAGAGTATTTAAATCAGATTCTTGCCGAAAAGGAAGCGGAGTTTCAGGATTATTCAAGTCAGCTGGCCAAGGCGAAGGCTGAAGCTTCAGCGTTTAAAAACAGTATAGAGAAGAAAAACGCAGAAATTAAGAAGCTCCAGCAGCAGGCCGATTCCAAGCAAAAGGAAATTAACAAGGCCAAGGAAGAGGCAGCAAAACCTGCAGCAACAAGTTCTGGTGCCAGCTCTCAAAGCCCTCAGGGCAAGAAGACATATGCTCCGGCTAACAGCTTTACCTCGGGGTCTACCGGAGACAGAATAATACAGTATGCATTGCAGTTCGTTGGTAACCCATATGTTTATGGCGGAACCTCGCTTACGCAGGGTGCAGACTGTTCAGGATTCATATTCAGAATTTATCGTGATTTTGGTTACACGATTCCTCGTTCGGGAACAGCTATGCGTAATATCGGAACGGAAGTAAGTTATGAAAATGCAAGAGCCGGGGACATTGTATGTTACCCAGGTCACGTAGCGCTTTATATGGGAAATGGACAGATTGTACATGCAAGTACTGCCCGCACGGGAATAAAAACAGGAAATGTTTTCTATAAGCAGTTCATAACCATCCGCCGAGTGTTGTAAAAAAGGTAGTATGTAAAGGTATATCTTTGTACAGGGCGTGTAAGAGTACTACAATGGCGGCGAGCGGAATAGATCGACTTTTTAATAGGAGAAAGATATAGATGTCAGATGAAATAAAGAAAAGTGACGAATTAGAAAAAGATATAGATTCGAACCAGGATGAGGATAACTCATCAGATTACGAGGATGTATGTTTCGTGTGCAGACGCCCTGAAAGCGTAGCAGGTGAGATGTTTAAGCTTCCAAACAACATATGTGTTTGTGCGGACTGTATGAGAAAGACTATGGATACAGTTTCTCAGTTCGACTATCAGGGAATGCTTAACGATCCCAAAATGCTTGATGAGATGACGAAGAATCTGGGCCCGGGAATGCCTAATATAAGATTCGTTAATATGTCAGACCTTCAGGGAACGGGAGGAATTCCTAATAAGCAGAAAATTAAGAAGAAATCAAAGGAAGATTTAGAGCCTATCGATTTAAAGAAGATTCCTGCTCCTCATGAGATTAAGAAAAGACTTGATGAGTTCGTGTGTGGTCAGGAGCATGCCAAGAAGGTTATTTCAGTGGCTGTATATAACCATTATAAGAGAGTTGCAACAGGCAGCATGGATGAAATAGAAATTGAAAAGTCTAACATGCTTATGATAGGACCAACAGGATGTGGTAAGACATATCTTGTTAAAACCCTTGCTAAGCTTCTTGATGTTCCATTGGCTATTGCAGATGCAACTTCGTTAACAGAGGCAGGTTATATAGGTGATGATATTGAGAGTATTCTCTCCAAGCTTTTAGTGGCAGCAGGAAACGATGTTGCCAAAGCCGAGAGAGGTATTGTGTTCATTGATGAGATAGATAAGCTTGCAAAGAAAAAGGATGCTCATAACAGAGATATTAATGGTGAGGCAGTTCAGCAGGGACTTCTTAGAATTCTTGAAGGATCTGATGTTGAGGTTCCGGTTGGTGCTTCTAATAAGAACGCTATGGTTCCTATGACTACAGTCAATACCAGAAATATTTTATTTATAGGTGGTGGTGCTTTCCCTGATCTTGACGAGATTATTCGTCAGAGATTAAAAAAGCAAACAGGCATTGGATTCAGCGCAGAGCTTAAGGATAAGTATGATAATAGTGAGGAAATTCTTAATAAAGTAACTAATGAGGATTTAAGAAAATTCGGATTTATCCCGGAATTTTTAGGAAGACTTCCTGTTGTTTATACATTGAAAGCACTCGATGAAGAGATGCTTATTAAGATATTAAAAGAGCCTAAGAATGCAATTCTTAAGCAGTACCAAAAGCTTTTGGAACTTGATGAGGTTAAACTCATTTTTGATGAATCAGCTTATGAAGCTATTGCCAAGAAGGCCATGGAAAAGGAAACAGGTGCAAGAGCTTTAAGAGCTATTATTGAGGAATTCATGCTGGACATTATGTATGAAATTCCTAAGGACGACAATATCGGAAGCGTTACAATTACAGCAGATTATATTAACGGGGTCGGTGGCCCAGTAATCAGTATGCGAGGATAGTAAGAAGAATGCCATCAATTACTATGGAAATTTTTTGCATGATTATCATAGTATTTTTGACGATCATGTATTATAACAGCAGCAAGATTAACAGATCTAATCCTGTTCATTCACTGTTTTCAAGCTTTGCGTTTGCAACGCTTATTTGTGTTGCGCTCGAAATGAATGCGTCGTATAGCCTGAGTAACCGAGATAAGGTAAGCCTTGCTGCCCTTATTTTCTCAATACTGTTGTTTTTCGTATCTTTTTTAATAGTTCTATATGTTTGTTTCGTATACATAAGGCGAGTTATCAATCTTGACCTTCCGTCCCTTAAAAAAATAGGAAACTGGAGTAATTATGTTGTTGGCGCCATATTGGCAGCAGCAATGACACTTGCCCTTCTTAGTATTCAGGTAATTAATGAAAGTGTTGTTATATTTAATAGCTACGTAAGGTATGTTTATATTCTTTTCGGTGTATATGAGTTGTTCACAGCCTTGCTGATTGTGTTTAATTACAAATATATAAATCTCAAAAGGCGCAGGATTATTTGCATGACTGTGCTTATTCAGATTCTGTGTCTTGCATATCAGGCATTTAGACCACATGAGCTTTTTGCAGGACTTGGAATTACTCTTGTTGTAGTTTCGTATTATATGTCGCTTGAAAGTGAAGATGTTAAGCTGATTGAAGAACTTGGAATTGAGAAGGAAAATGCTAATCTTGCCAATATCGCGAAGTCACAGTTTATCGCGAATGTATCGCATGAGATTAGAACACCTATAAATGCTGTTCTTGGAATGGATGAAATGATTCTTCGTGAAACCAGGGAAGAAAAGACCAGACAGTATGCGACGGACATTAAATCAGCAGCTCAGACTCTTCACGGAATCATTAACGAAATTCTTGATATGTCGAAGATGGAATCTGGTAAGATGGAGATTCTTCCGGTTAATTACAATCTTCGAACTCTTATTAAGGATACAGCCAATATAGTTCAGATGAAAATGGAAGCCAAGAATCTAAGATTCGAGGTTGACGTTGATAAAGATATTCCATCCGGCTATTATGGTGATGCCCAGAAAATCAAGCAGATTTTGAATAATATTCTTTCGAATGCACTTAAATATACTAATACAGGTTCTGTTTCTTTTAAGGTTTCAGGAAAATCTTTAGATAATGGAAAAGAGTCACTTCGTTTCGAGGTCAAAGATACAGGAATTGGAATGAAGGAAGAAGACTTAGACCAGCTTTTTGTTGAGTTTAAAAGATTTGATCTCGATCAAAACAGAAGTGTTGAAGGAACTGGTCTTGGTATGGCAATTACCATGCAGCTTCTTACAATGATGAATTCGAAGCTTGAAGCTAAATCAGAGTATGGTGTTGGGTCTGAGTTTTCATTCGAAATAACTCAGGACGTATGGGATGATACACCAATAGGAAATCTGGAGGAAGAGCACAAGGTAACTGAGGTTTATGAACAGAGCTTTGAAGCTCCTAATACCAAGGTTTTAGTTGTTGATGATAATGCAATAAATAGAAAAGTATTCATGGGATTATTAAAGGCTACATTATTAGACATAGATGAAGCTGCATCAGGTCCAGAATGCTTAGAACTTGTAAAGAAAAATAAGTATAAAATTATATTTATGGATCATATGATGCCTGATATGGATGGCATAGAGTGTTTTCATAAATTAAATAGTATGGAAGATAATCTTTCAAAAGATGCGAAGGTAATTATGCTTACAGCAAATGCGGTTACCGGAGCAAAGGAATTATATTTAAATGAGGGATTTGATGATTTCATGGCGAAACCTATAATTCCTGAAAAACTAGAAGAGATGATAAGGAAATATCTTTAAATGTCACTTGCACTGAGATTGCAGATAGGAGCGTTGGTTGTACTTTTGTACATAATTATCAACTACTTTTCTGCAAAAAGAAGACGCATAACTTCACATAGAATGTATTCTGAATTGATACTGTGTGCATTTTTAAATGTAGTACTTGATGCAACATATGTATTTTTGACAGGGGCGAACGGTGAACCTAATGATTTAGTGTTTAAGCTATATTTTATATCACTAGGCCTTTTCGTGGTGGCCATTGATTCCTATCAGATTGCTGTTATTAAAGAACTTAATGGTAATGTTATTATTTCAGGCCTCATTGACAAAATTCCGATGATAGTTGTAATGATATTCACGCTAATACTGCCTGTTGACTATCATAAAGAAACGGAGTTTTGGTTTAGTATTAAAGGACCTGGCGTCATTACTATGTGGGTGGCAATATTTGCTTACCTTTTATATATGTTAATCACTTTTTCTATGAATTTTGGTATCTTTTCAGGGAAAATGAAGGTGGCATTTTCAACAGTATACATTGCATGTACGTTGGTTTTCGTTTTCCAGTGGATTGATATTTATAATATTATTACCAGTATTGCAGTGGCGTTTTCGGTGCTTAGTATGTTCGCTATTATAGAAAATCCAGACCAGCTTTTGATCGAACAGTTGAAGTTCGAAAAAGACAGAGCGAATGCTGCTAATGAATCAAAGTCATCCTTCATCGCTCATATTTCACATGAGATTCGTACACCAATCAATGCGATTCTTGGAATGAACGAGATGATAATAAGGGACTCAAAGGAGCCTAATTCTGTCCAGTATGCACAGGATATAGCATCAGCAGCGAATACTCTTTATAGTATTATTAATGACGTTTTGGATCTTTCAAAATTAGAATCAGGCAAGATGGAAATTGCTCCGGCTAATTATAGTCTCAATCAGCTTCTTTATGACACAATTTCAAGGAATCAGTCCAGAATTGATGCGAAAAAGCTTGATTTTTATGTAGATATTAATACAGCACTTCCATCTGTATACTATGGTGATGACGTCAGAATTAAGCAGGTGCTTTCCAATATTTTGTCTAATGCGATTAAGTATACACATGAAGGATTCGTAAGATTGAGTGTAGATGGAGAGTTCCATGGAAACCTTATTGATCTTACATTTAGTATAAAGGATACAGGTATTGGTATCAGAGAAGAAGACTTCTCTAAATTATTCGTTGCGTTCGAAAGAATTGAAGAGTCCAGAAACCGTAATATTGAAGGAACTGGTCTTGGTATGAATATAACGAATAATCTTCTTCGTATGATGGGATCAAGACTTGAAATAAGTTCAGTATATGGTGAGGGATCTATATTCTCATTCACAGTAACTCAGAGAATTGTTGATACTAATCCTGTTGGAGATTATGAAACATTCAAAAAATCTCAGAAAGATCATGTGTCATTTGATTTCACAGCACCAACAGTTAAACTTCTTATCGTAGATGATAATACATTAAACAGACGTGTATTTTTGTCCTTATTAGAGCATACTAAGATGCAGATAGATGAGGCCAGAGGTGGAAGAGAAGCCATCGAAATGGTTAAGAATGAAAAGTATGATCTGATTTTCCTTGATAATCTGATGCCGGAACTGAGTGGTCTGGAGACAATTGAGATTATCAAGAGTGACATGACTCATATGAATGTTAATACACCAATTGTTATGCTTTCTGCGAATGCTATGACTACATTGCCTGATGAATATAAGTTCGCAGGTTTTTGCGCATATCTTACCAAGCCGATTCAGGATACAGAATTAGAAAAGGTGTTCCGCAAGTATCTTCCTTCGTTCAAAGTTACATATGCTGATTCTAAGAAAAAGAAGAAGCGTGAATTCGGAAACGAGAACTGGAAGAAGGAGCTTCCTTCTATTCGTGGTATTGACTGGAGTGAGGCTATCAAGCACTTAAATACAGAAGAAGTTCTCTATGCATCTGTTAGAGAATTCCAAAAGAGTATCAAGGGTGAGGCTGATGAGCTTGATAAATATGCAGCTGATTTAGAAAATGAAGAGAATCTTAAACTCTTTAAAATTAAGGTTCATGCTCTAAAGAGTGCATCAATGATGATAGGAGCTGAGATGCTTTCAGAAGGTGCAAAAGAGCTTGAAGAAGCGGCTGCCGAGGGCAATATCAAGCTGATTAAGGACAAATATCCATATATGATTAACTATTTCAGAGCCTTCGAGTCGAAGCTTGAGATGTTTAGTGATGATGAGGAACCAGTATCTGATATTGATTTTCCACAGGTTATAGCACTTGCAGAAATGGTTAAGCTTGAAATGAATGATCTTAACAGAGTCAATGCCGAGGATGCTATAGGCGAAATAAGAAGCTACTCATATCCAGAAGATATAGAAGAAATAATCGAAAAATTAGAGGATGCTGTTGAAAAACTGGACGCAGAGAATGCTAATGAAGCAGCAGATGAATTAATTGGAAAGTTCAGGGAACTGAGAGGATAGCAAAAGTATAGATGGCAAATTGATTTGATTAAGTGAATTACAGATGAGATAAAACGAACTCACGCATTTCACTCTTTGGAATATCAAGTGCTACAGACAATTCTCCGTACAAATGATCTTCTGCGAGTTTGAAATATCTGGCATCAAGAGCCGTAACCTTAAATCCTTTTAAAAGACGGTTTTCTTTTCTTAATAACAGAGTTTTGATTAATTTAACAAGGCATACAGGGTCGCATGAATGGATGAGATCCTTGTATGTCTTTTCTAATGTCTTCTCATCAGCGATAGGAATGGTTTCAATATCCTTCATGGTATTAATAAGGTCATTGGCTTCTTCTTTAGTGAGGGCAGGTCTTAATTCGGTTGAATCAACAGGCTTATAAACAGTGCTTTCATTTGAAAACACTGGTCTTAAAAGATAGAATTTCTGATTTTTATCAACCCATTCAAAATCAAGGGTGGTAACTGATTCTACCTGACATATTCCATTGACGCCACAGATGACGTATGAGCCCTTTTTAAACATTATAACCTCTTTGTCAGTTGGATAACCTGTTATAGATTGAACTTCATTATGAGGCACGTTTTTAGTAACGTGCGAATAATGATATTCGTATAACAACCACAAGGATTATTATATCACGACTGGTTGAAAAATGTCAGAGAAGAATTCACAATTTTAATGATGAAATTCATAATATTGGCGGTGAACATTCATAGTATTAGATATGAACATTTATAGTATTGGCGGTG
>JAKSHY010000026.1 GCA_024399135.1 Lachnospiraceae bacterium
ACCTCGACCCGACGAGCGTGGGTTGGCTCAGCGTCGATCCGCTCTTCGAGAAGTATGTTGGGATGAGTCCATACAATTATTGTGCGGGGAACCCGGTGAAGTTGGTGGATACGGATGGAAGGGAGAATGTTCCAGCTTTAATATGGGCGATAAGAAATATGGCAAATAAAGGAATAATATCTAACTATAACAATCCATATTTTGGTGGTTATGATAATAGATGGATTTATAAAATTGGAGATATTCCGGATAGAACAGTTTGTTATGAGTCTTGTTTTATGGCATATATGAATTCTGGGAAAGAAGTAGTCAGTATATTAAGATCAGGATTTACTACAAATAATAACGCTTTCCTGGGAAGATCGACTAAACGAGGCGGTATAAACTGGTTTAAAAATGGTAATAACAATAATTTGTCAGGGCGTAAGTTTGAAGAAAATATAGCTATGGGACAATTAGGTGATATTGTGTTTATGGGTGAATCTGGAGACATGCTGGGACATGCTGTATTATTGGCAAGCGATGTTAGTTTGTCAACCATAGAAAAAAATGGCAAATCTGTTAACATTGCTTCTTTTTATGCTTTAAGCACATCTTCAGATACAGATCCAGGTTCTTATGGAGGCAGATTGTTTACTTTTGAACAAAATGAAAGTGGTAAATGGCTGTTGAATAATGAGTCAGAATATGAATTCAGAGGATATGGGCAATTGACCAAAGTGAAAGTTAGTGAACAACAAAGAAACGAGGTTTTAGAACTTATATCTAAACTTCAAAAAGAATAAATATGAGACTTATTTTATCTATAGTAATGACAATTGTATTTTCTTTTTGTAAAGCTTGCAATAAACAGGATTCAAATTCTCTTAAAAGTGATTTGACTTATTCTGAAATTATTAATTGCGTGATAAACTCAGAACAATTTGATTCTATTTATATTGAAAAAGAATTACTTTTTGATACCTCGAATGGTCTTATTAATGTAGATTTTGAGATTAAAAAAAAAGAAAGAAATGTGAACTTTAGTGACAATCCACATGGTTTCTATTTATCTATAGGTCATATATGGACTGATTATCAAGATGCAGCATCTATCCAGATAGAAATGTCAGATTCACAGTCAAATAGGTGGGATGTGATGAATTTTAATCTTAGAAAGATAAATAAAAAATGGACAATAGTATATTATTGTGGTTTTAATGAAAACGGAGAAAGTATATTTGTTAATCCTTGTCGTAACCAGTAGTTTTTAAAATATTGATAATTACACATCTGTTGTCCAAACAGAATAATCATTGACGAGTACATCTATGTAAGCCTACGGTAAACTACGTGTTTGAAGTCTAAGAAAATAGTAGTAGCCCTCGTGTCTAGTACGAGGGCTTTGACTATAAAACGTTAGTTAGGTCTTATAAGGCCTTAGTAAGGATTTCTAGTTGCGAGGAACCAAGATCTCCACCTTCCCCTGTCACCGACCATGGCGAAGCCGTGCCCAGGGGTGACGAACTGCCGCGAAGTATCTCCTACATCCCGTACGGCGAAATCTTCGTGGAGGAGTCTGATAACGAGGGCGTTATGCCGTATTTCTTCAACGCGAAGGAGCTTGACGAGGAGACGGGCCTCTACTACTACGGAGCGAGGTATCTCGACCCGACGAGCGTGGGTTGGCTCAGCGTCGATCCGCTCTTCGAGAAGTATGCTGGAATGAGCCCGTACAATTATTGTGCGGGGAATCCGGTGAAGTTGGTGGATCCCGATGGACAAGATGTTCTGAATGGTAGTAAACTTAATTGGCAAGAAGCTAAAAAGGAATATAGAGACTTTAAAATGGAAGTCGTGAAAAAATACTCTGATAATTTCGAAAATCTTACGTTTGAGAATCATTCTGATTTGAAAAAGTATAAAAAGATGATGAAAAAGCTTAAAAAGTTGGATGAAACCATAAAAAAAGAGGAATCTAACGCTAAAGTTGTAGCTTACTATATTGACCAGTTTAATAAAAAGGAACATGAAAAATTTGAAATGTTAAACAATTTATCTTATAAAAATGAAAGTGGTGAAATAAAAGCATATCATATATACGTCTACATTGCTGATGGGAACGTAAACCTCTCGGAAAACGGTGGTGCTTATAGTACGATGTGTCGCAAAAAAAACGGGGAATTTTTTGGCATTGTTAGAGTTCCATCTGGACTTGGGAAAGATATCTCTGGAATTATTCCTCATGAATTTGGACACCATGTCACTTATGCAAGTAATCCTTTTTATTGGGTTATACACAATAATCCTAATTTAAACTGTCAAGAGAATCGCAAGCATGATCAAGCGAAACTATCTATTATTTGGCAAGAAGAATGGATAGATAAGATTAAAGAAGAGAATAGTAAAAAATAATGTGTGACTTGCTGTTGCTCTATAGATCTATTTATGGTGAAAAGAATTTTAATTTACATAATATATTGTATTGTCACATTTTGTCTTGCGACAGAATGCTTTGCAAGCAGAGATGTGGTTAATGAGGAGGATTCGCCGTTTTATTTTGATGCTACATCTGATTCCACCGCAGAAGTGGTATTGTACAAATCTTGTAAACAGCTTGGAGCGTCTTTAATTATTCCTGAAAAAATAAGTATAGGTAGTAAAATTTATAAGGTAACGGGCCTTGGCCAATTCGTATTTTCCTTTTGTGAAGATCTGACAAGTGTAGCGATTCCACCTAGTGTGACGAGTATTGGGGAAGGTGCTTTTGACCATTGTACTAATTTAACAAACATTACGATTCCACCTAGTGTGACGAGTATTGGGGAAGGTGCTTTTGACCATTGTACTAATTTAACAAACATTACGATTCCACCTAGTGTGACGAGTATTGAGGACGGCACTTTTAGATATTGTACTAATTTAACAAGTATTACAATTCCACCTAGTGTGACGAGTATTGGAGAATGGGCATTTTCTAGCTGTAAGAGAATAAAGCAGATTAACATACCTATACATGTGGCTAGTATCGCGGAGAGTGCCTTTAATTGGTGTGATAGCATGGAAGAAATCAACGTCGATAATGATAATTCAACATATACCTCTATCAACGGTGTCTTGTTCAATAAAACTAAAACTATAATCCTTAAGATTCCTAATGCGAAAGGTGGAAGTTTTGTTATTCCCTCCAGTGTGACTGCTATAGAAATTGGCGCTTTTATGGGTTGCAGTCGAATCACGAACATTACAATTCCCGATAGCGTAACTACCATAGGAGATTATGCGTTTTGTCGCTGTAGTGGACTAACAAACATTACTATTCCTTCCAACGTAACATCCATCGGACACTCTGCGTTTTCAGACTGTAGCGGATTATCTAGCATTACAATTCCTCCTAGCGTGAGTTTTATCGGAATTAGTGCATTTAGTGGCTGTAAAGGATTGACTAGCGTCTTGATTCCTAATAGCGTAACTAGCATAAATCATGGAACATTTAATGGTTGCGAAAGATTGGCTTATTTTACGATCCCCTCTAGCGTAACTACCATAAAAGGTTTTGCGTTTTGTGACTGTAATGGACTAACAAACATTATAATTCCTTCTAGTGTGACTTCCATTGGGAAAGGAGCCTTCCGTGATTGTACAAATCTCCGTGTAAATGTTAATAATTCTAGAAATAAAGTGCAAGTAGGAGAAAAAGCTTTCTATAAGTGCAAATCTGTGAAATGGGTGAAGCCTGAACGATAGAATGGAAAAAACGGATGACTTCCACACATACAAAACGCGCATATCCATTCATTTCCAATAATAGTAAAATCTTATTACTACTCTACTACTAATAGTAATACTACCCACGCATACAAAAAAGATGGACACGGCCATCGTATACTCGCTCATCGCGTCCTGTAAGGCTGCTGATGTGGACCCGCGTCAATGGATGGAGGACGTGCTGGTGAAGATATCTGTCTACAAGAAGGAGAACAAGGACTTGTCCGAACTTTTACCGAGAAACTGGAAGAACTCGGTTCCTCGCAACTAAAAATCCTTACTAACGAATTATAGTAGGAGTCTCGTACAAGGCACGAGAACTAGACAACCTTAACAACTTCTAATAAATCTGCAAGGTCAGACAACATCTCTAATATTTCAATGTCATCTTTGGGCAATGGACCCCTATAATATTCATTATCAGACTTTTTGTAAAACATTCCTACGTGATGAGATTTGCTATTCTGAAGCGGATGAATCTCTATCTTATCATTTACTTCAAGCGCATCTCCACATTTAAAAGTTCCATAGCCCCAATAAGAGTTGCTGTTATCCTTTTTCCAGATTTTAGGACCCAATCCGAATAAAAATTCTTTTATATCAGTTTCGTTTTCAAAACCCGTAAACCTTCCCAAAGACACAAATTCTTCTAGACCACTTTGGAGAACACGTAAATCAAAAGCATCAGGATTAACACATTTTTTATTTTCATCATAATACCACGGAGAGCAAAGCAACCTTATAAGAGATTCTTCACTACATATAAGAGGTAATGAAAGGTTTGGCTTTTGCTGTGTTTTAGACATAATCTTTTAATCCAGTGTAAAGGTATTCTACGGAATTTGCATTTACCGGAACAGAAGCAGACAACTTACCTAATGATTCTCCTTTTACAATATAAGTCATAAAACCACTCTTGAAATAAATTGTCATTTTACAATCCTGGAACTTTCCACGCAGATAAATCCCTGCATCATTACTTGGAAATATAGAACACTTTGACAAAATTTCTGAATCCATATGTTCTACGAAAAAATAAGCAGACTTAAGAGCCTCATAAGTTGGATTTTGTGCGGATCCTCCGTCCCAAGAATCGTTTAGATGACTCAAATTATCTAATACACCATTTAGTTGAGATTGCGATTCAGAAATATGGATCTCTTTTATTGAGGCTTTTTTCTGTACAGGCAATGTGATCTCTATAGGACATGGTGACTCATCAGCGATAAAGTTATAGGGCGATTCGCTAAGAGAAAGAAGCATCGTTAAAAACAATGTATTTCCAATCATACCGCATTTTTTGACTGACAATACACTTGCAATATCGTCTCTTACCTCAGCCAATATTTGCTGGAATGTTGGCTGATCAACATTAAATTCAGAAATATTTAAATCATCTATTGTCATTCTGGTTCCCTTTCATAAAACATTTCATTCTTTCACTTATACACCAACTCCAGCAATCAAATATAAGATCGTTCATCTCAAACACTTGTTTTTTAAGATTCTCAACTTTATATAGGTTTGAAACAATCATAATCTTCATATCCAGATGACTATTCCCATTTTGTAGTTCTCCCATACTATACCTACATGAGAAAACATGCGACTTGTCATCTGACTCCTCAACATACAATGATGAGTTATGAGAAGAATTTATTAAATCATCTGATAAAACAACTCTCATAACTTCCCTTTGCTTTTCACTCTGAAATTTTTTGTTGAAAGCCCATCGATTCCCTTTCGTAAAACTCCATACGCTTTCCGAAACTTTCATAGCGGATAATAATTTTTCAACATGATCCCATATCAGCCCAGAGTTTCTAAAATCTTTATATGTCTTTGTCGACAAGCTTACTACAGCAGCACTATTTGTAAGCATTATCATAGCATCTTGATCTTTTATCATTATTGGGACGTGTTTACTCAAATCCGAAACAATCTCCAAATCTAAACCTTCAATAACAGGCGCCACTTTTTGATCAAAATCCAACTCTAGTTGTTTATACGTGAAAAGGATGGAAATTTCATTAATAAACGACCGTTCATAAATATATCGCTCAACATGAGGTATATGTTCAAATATTTTTTCCACTTTCAGAAAAGTCTCTTAACAACAAACCAACTTTGTTCGGGGCAAATTTACAAAAATTTTCCTTAAAAATGTTTGCTGAAAGAAAAAAATAACTTATAGTATTGTACTTAAAGTCGTATTACTACTCTACTACTAATAGTAATACTACCCATACATATAAAAAAGATGGACACGGCCATCGTTTACTAACTCATCGCGTCCTGCAAGGCTGCTGATGTAGACCCGCACCAATGAATGGAGGACGTGCTGGTGAAGAAATCTGTCTACAAGAAGGAGAACAAGGACTTGTCTGAACTTTTACCGAGAAACTCGAAGAACTCGGTTCCTCGCAACTAGAAATCCTTTCTAACGTCTTACTAAGACCTTACTAACGAATCTTAGTAGAAGCCTCGTAATGATCTCGTGAACTTCTGCTATTTTTTTCAAATCTTATATACGTACTTTACCGTAGGCTTACAATTGATGAAAGAGAATGTCTTAACTAGGGATCCACGCCGATTGACATTCTCAATATAAAGACATAGTAAAACTAACAGTAGTAAAACGATAAGTAGTAATACTACCATTTCTGTTTTATCACTTCTTACCGTCTGTCTGCTCCGTCTGGCGCTTATAGTCCTCCACGAATTCCTTCAAGACCTTATTGAAATATCCGGGCAGGTTGCTTATCATGTCCTTGTACGGAAGGATCCTCGTGTAGCACTCCGAAATCACAGTTCCAGCAACCTTGGAGACACCACCGAAAACCCTCACGGCCTCCTCCAATGTGGGAAGCAGCGACTTCATGTCGCTCGGCGTGAAGAAGAACGGATTGCCCTTGACAAGGCGATCCTCTATCTGGTACCAATACGGATCCTGGGTGATGTCCACATGCAAGTTGTTAAGGATGTCGTCCAGCGTAGCTTCCGATGCCTCGTTCTTGAGCCTCTTGATGAATCGGATCCTATTGTAAGACTTATAGCCGGTCTTCTCGTTACGTTCCTTCAAGAGCTCGTACTCGTATGAGATCTCGTCCGCTGTCGCGTCGTTGATCTTGTCGAAGGAAGGAATAAGCACCCTCTTCTCCAAGGCGCTGATGTCCTCGTACTTCGACTCGATGTTGAGCATTTTCTTCAGGGTGAGCAGATCCAACTCGTAGGAGGGCTTGTCCATACCCGAAAGGAGCATGTAGAGCTTAGCTGCCGCACTATATGGAGCCAGGTTGAAGGCCACCTCGTAGTTGAACTTATGGAACCCGTGAACGAACTGCACCATGAAGATCTTCATCGTCTCGCTGATGGAGAACTCCGCAACGCCACGCTTCTTGTTCAGCTTCGCCGACTGCACGATATGGGTGAGGATCTCCTCCTCCCCCTCCCTAAAGGAGATGACGCTGTCCATCAACTTCTTCAGGGCCGCCTTGACGCGGGTATGGTTCTTGTCTCCCTCGTTGACGATATCCTTGTAGTTCATCGAGAAGACAACCTCCTCGAAGAGGTTCTTGCTGACGGGCTCTCCGAGCAAGTGCTTGTCCAACTCCTTGTTCACGTCGGGGGTGAGCGTCTTCATCATCCACATGAAGATGCGCATGGCGTACATGTCGTTGCTGTACTTCGCTATGGCTATGGAGTGGCTGATGATGACATCCGGCCTAGCCTCGAATGTCTTATATAGTTGCGGGTTCATATCAATATTTTCTGCAAATATACGAAATTCCAACTAATCGGCAATGATTGTTGGAAAATTCGCCTTTTTTAGGAAAAAATGTATTCAAAAAGTTGGGTTTTTAGGCCAAAAACGTATTCAAAATGTTGGTTTTTTAGCATGAAAAGTATTCAAAATGTTGGAAATTGGGTATATAACGAATTGTCCGTCAAATAGTTAGACACCCCTATACATTGATATATATACGTTCTGACTTTAAATACCTGATCAGTAAATTTTTTTAGTGTTTAAGGGGCTACGCCCATTTTTCAATGCTCCGGATGGCATTTTCCGAAGGAAAATCAGTCAAAAAAAATCAACCGAAGGGAAAAATCAGAAAAAAAGGCAAAGATTTGGCGTTGTTGCGCGGTAGTATTACACGGAGTAGTAAAGTAGTATTACGCACGCATCACCTCAAAAACCCAACATTTTGTGGACTTTTAGAGCTGTACTACTGAATTTTTTCATTCCATGATTTCAAATTTTTTTAAGTAGTAAATTTGTAATACTACTTTACCGAAATACCGAAAACCCCCGTATTTACTGACGTCATAAGCTATCATGAGCTATCACAGACTATCATTTTTTTTCTCCTTCATCCTATCATAAACGATCATTGGCTATCATAAGCAATCATGAAAGATTTTTTTTTCGAAAGAGGATTTTCTCCAAAAATCAGATTTTTGATTTATAATCGCAAAAATATATGGGTGGAGGTGGTGGAAACGGACCCGAAGGCGTTTTTCAAAAATAGGTGCCAATTATTTTCTCTTCCTTATATAAGAGTACAGCGTCGCTTTACTGATGCCCGTTGTTTTTAGTATGTCGGCGACGGAGCACGCCTTCGAATCGTACAGCTTCAGGGCAAGTTCCATCTTTTTTGGATCCGTCTTTGGACGGCCCCCTACTCTACCTCTCGCCCTGGCGGACTTCAGTCCCTCGTTAGTTCTCTCCTTGATGAGGTCTCTCTCGAATTGGCTCACACCGGCGAAGACGGAGAAGAGCAGCATACCCTGCGGTGTGGTGGTATCCATCCAAGGTTCCTTGAGCGACTTGATGTTGGCACCGATGTTTTTGATCTGATCCACCAATGAGAAGAGATCCTTCACGGATCTGCTCAATCTGGTAAGTTCACATACAATAATGGTATCGCCTTCCCTCAATGCTTCGAACATACGGTTAAGTTCCGGACGCTCCTTACTTGTTCCCGTTATCTTCTCCTGATAGATGCGGTCGCATCCTTGCTCCCGTAACTGATCTATCTGACGGTCCAAATTTTGATCGGAAGTCGATACCCTGGCGTAACCTATGATCATAACTGTGCTAAAACTTAAAATCAGTAAACGTTTTGTGTACTTTGATAAATACACCAATTTTCGGACAAATATAGGTTATTTTCCGTTAAGTTGTCCGGCATTTTTTAGAAAGTATGAAAAACCATCGTTTTTCATACTATGGCCCAAGTCAGAATTTCATTTTTTTGCCCCGTTTATTTTCCTCTTCGTCATTTGATTGGGAGTAGTCAAGAAATCAATAAGGATAAAAAGCAAAAGGCATCATTCCAACACTGAAGACGAATCTAGCAGTTCTACCGCACTTAAGGGTATAGGAATGTGCCTTTCTGTCGCAGAATTACATAAAAAATAATGATTTAACATACAAGAAATTATATAACGTTTAAAACGTATTACGATTAGCAATGATGCAGTAGTAAAGTAGTAAAACGCATTTACTACTTTACTACCGACAGCTCAATGATCATTCTTGTTTTATACGTTTAAAGCATTATATTTGTGTAAGAAAGCGGGAATAATGTTCGCTGTCTCATTTGTTTTATGATGGTATAACCTTTCATTATTTTTAATTATGGCAGTAGATATGTTCAGTGATAGAGTGTATCATCGATATCCTACACCTGAAATAGATTTCTCATACGATAGAGAATATTTTATGATTATCATTAAATGCTCAGAGTCTAGAGGCAAAAATCCATTGAAGGACGTAAAATATACTATAAGAATACTTAGAGATCAAATTCATGATTTCTATAATTCGCTTATTGCAGAAAATAACAGAAGACGAGCTACTAATATAAATGATGATTTCTTCATAGAGAGAATTCAGCTTACTGGATATGAGAAGAATTTCATTTGCCACCAAGGGGGGAACGTAGAAGTTCCCGGCCTTCTTCTAAGCTATTGCAGACTGTTCTTACCTATATATAAGGGACAATATACTGAAAGTACTACACGATTTTATGAAATTTCACTAATCGGAGACAGCTTTTTGGCTTTAAATAATGGATTATGGAATAGTATATGTTCTAAAGTCGAAAAATTCGTTGAACTTGAAGACGAAAGGAAGCTTGCTCGACTACAGCCTATAACTAAAGTGAATATCTCATCGTCTGTAGATTCCTCATGTTATCGGATAAACATGGATTGGCAGCACTTAATGTCAGGGAACGAAGAACTTTTCGATATTTGTTATCACATAAGTATACCTAAAGGTTCTTCTATCAAATTCTATGATTCATATCACAAGTTTATGGAGAAATTCATAAATTGGGACTTACAGGTAAAGAAAAATTTTGAAGATATAAAAAAGTATTTTAATGGAATTTTCGAGAAAGAAATGGAGCACGACATAGAAAATTATGATTTGATTAGCAGCTATAAAAATTATAATGATCAAGAGGTTGTAAGTGTGAAAACGGATTTTAAACCATGGTTTGTCTCAGAGGATTTTCATTCTTTTATAAGAATAATAGTTCCAAATAGTCTTTTATCTTTCAATCTAGAATTGGAGGATCTTAAAAATATAGAAGATATTATAGAGAGGTTCAAGTGTGACGATGAGAATGCATTTAGGATTCAACAAGAAAGAGAGGATTTTGATGCAAAGAAAAATGAAATTTTCGATAGTTTTCTTCAGTAATCAATGAATTTCTGAAAGTGTGAAAACATCCCCATTTCATGATAAGATCCAGACATTTGTGGTAATACCACTATACTATTGTACTACAATACTACTTGGTTATGGTTTGTTTCCATATTACCGGAATATTCCCTAATTTAGCGGAGTAATTGAAAAGGATTGGTATAATGGCATCAACTGATATTCTGAGAATCATTGAAAGCGGTTTGAACGACGACAAGAGCAAGATCGTGAACTATGCGGCGAGACTCGCCGAGAAGATCAGAGCCAAGGGCGACGCGAAGCTCGCGGACTGCATCAACGAGGAACTTGAGAGTTTCGGAACAAGGAGCGGAAAGGATATTGACTCGTACAGATCGGCTCCCATCGATCCAGAAAGCAACCTGCAGATCCTGGATGTCTATCCGGACAACCTGCCAATGCCAAACACCTACATGTCCACCGGTGCCAAGAGGCAGATATCCAAGTTCATCGACATCGTCACTCATGGCGAGGAGTTGGAGAAGGAGGGAATGACCATTCCAAAGACTCTCCTACTCTATGGTCCATCAGGATGCGGTAAGACGACCATCGTCCACTACATATAGTGGGCTGACGGAGGATTGATCATGGCCACCCCAAAGAAGAAGGTAACGAAGAAGGAGGGCAATGTGCCGAAGCAGAAAGCGTTGCCCCGAACGCATAAGATGCTCATTCCGTTGAACGACGCGGAGATGAGGATGTTCGACCGTTATATTCGGGAGAACAAGATCACGAACAAATCCAAGTTCGTGAGGGAGACGCTGATGCTCGCCGTACTCAAGCAGCTGGAGGCGGATTCGCCCACGCTGTTCGATGGGTTGGAGGAATAAGTAATATAATCTTAAAATCGTACTACTATTTGTAGTAATACTACTATACTACTATTCAAATAATTGGTAGATAATGTTTTGTGTGATATAGATTTCTGTTAATTAGGTGGTCTATTATGTTTAAAATCCATCTTGGATACTATCGGATCCAGATGAGTTCGCACTTCTATACATGGCTCTGAACTTCCATCCGTATTTTACTTCCCCCCATTTTTTATCGTAGTTGGATGGGAACGCTTTGATCCTGAATTTGGTTATTCCGGGAAGCAATGCTTTGAATTGCTCCTCTGTAAGTGGGAAGGTCGCTTCCGAATGGGTTGTGTTTTTATGGTACGGAATCAGTGCGTTACCGCTCACTATATGTGATGTTTCGGTATTCTCCGATTGGCTCTCTAAAGTACCGTTCAGCGTGAGGACATTACCGTCCTCCAATTTGAAAAGGACGACGGGATCCTTTTCTATCTTCACGCTCTTGTATGATTTCATGCGGATTTGCATCTTGTATTGGTTCTTCGTTTCCTTTCCTATGGTGATCTCGATGCCCGTATTGGATAACGATCCCCAGGAGAGTGTTTCTGCAAGCATTGTTCCGCCGAAGGCGAAAAGGATTAGTGTTACGATCAGATGTTTCATACCTATGATGTTTACCTTCCGTCTGCAAATATAGTCCAAATTTAGTTATTGTGTCTCCCAAAGAATATGGTAGTAAAGTAGTAATACTACTATTGGTAAAGTGGTAAAAAGGGATTTTCTCCGTCATCTAGAAGTACACTTTATGGCGTGGAGAAGATATCATAGCCAGATGAAAACGGCGGTGATTTTTTGTTTGGAGTTAGGGAGGGGACCGCATCTTTCGATGCGTTCTACCTCCCTGATTTTTTCCGCGACACGTTCCGTTTTCATCCCTTCAAGCTGCCTCAATTTTGTCTTCTGTTGTTCCAAAATTGATCTTGTGGAGTGGGTGGGAATAGGGGTGTGAAAGGGTGTGTTTTGGAGTCGATTTTCTGTCTTGAAACAGGAGAATTTCGAGGGTGTTTATAGGGGGCTGTTCAGTAAAAGAACAGCCCTTTTTCGTCATCGGTTTTCGGATGTTTTATGCCCCTTTTTTCTCCCTCCCGATAGCGGATTTCCGGTCGCTGTTCGGAAGTGATTTTTGGGATGGGATGCGTCGTTTTCGGTCGAAAAAGGGAGAGCGGAATTAGTCGCCATTTCCTTTTGCGGTCTCGGTAACTTTTCCTATTTTTGCGGTGGTCCGGATGGCGACTAATGGCGTTAGTTATAGCCCTCTTTAACTACAAAAATTTTCTAAGGAAAATTTTAGCAGTTATGTGGTCGATGGAAGAGGCGAGAAAGGGAAACGGATCGCCCCGTTTTCCTTTCCCTCCCCTTCCCTTCGAGCCCAACCCCTCCCCTTCCTTTCGGGCGGTCAGATAGGGGAAGATTTTCCCCTCCGACACCAACCCCTCCGGGCCTTTTTTTAACCACTAAAAATTACACTTCATCATGAGCAAAAAAGGCGCGACTTCCATTCATCTCAAGGCGATCAAAAATAACACCGAGGCACACAACGAAAGGACGACCAGGCAGAGCATGCCGCATGTCGATCCGACGCTCTCTTCGCTGAACGAAAGTTGGGTGGGGAAGAGGGTGTGGGAGACGCTCCCCGAACTCAAAGCTTTGGTCAAGGAGAAGACCGGAAGGACCATGCAGGAGAAGTGCAAACCTTTCGTCGAGGGAGTGATCGTGACGAAGCCGACCACCACCATGGAAGATCTGAAAAAATTCGGTGAGGCGGTGAAGGAGAATTTCGGATGGGAACCCATCCAGATCCATATGCACCACGATGAAGGTCACAAGGATGAGAACGATGAGTGGAAGGAGAACTATCATGCCCACATCATCTTCGAGATGATCAACCGCGAGACCGGCAGAACGTTCAAGTACAACCATGACGATCTATCCAATCTTCAGACGCTTCTTGCCGAATCCATCGGAATGGAGCGCGGTGAGCGAAGCGGCAGGAGGCACGCGGAGAACATCGAGTACAAGGAACAGCAGGCTAAGATCACCGCGCGTGTCCAGTCGGGCAAGACCGCCGACATGGCTTTAGGGAGGGAGGGGGCTGCCGCTTCCATCCTGGCCGAATCCATAGTCAAGTCGATGGACCGGATGCTCGCGGGATCGGAGGAGGTGGACATCGCCCTGCTCCGCAAGGTGGCCAAAACGTTGGACATCAAGCCCGCCATGATGGTGTCGAACCTCCTATGCGGTTCCGAGGAGTTGGGGAGGTTGGACGACGCGAAGGTGGACAAGCTGGTGAGGAAGTTCAAGATTGACACCGAGGAACTCGATACCAGGGCCGACAAGATAGAGGCCATCAAGGGCCACATCGAGCGCGCCGCAGCGGATGCGGACGAAAAGAGGATGGACGTCAAGGCGTTCCGTCCGCTGGTCAAGGTGGCGGATGCGATTGATATGGAGATCGCGCCGGTGCTGGTGAGGAGGATAGAAGAAGTGGCGTCGGAATTGAAGACATACCCGGAGATATCCGCCCATGCGGTGGTGGACAAGCTGCTCCCTAAGATCGAGTTGTTGGATGATGACCGTTTGGATGACCTATGCAAAAAAATCTCCTCCACTGGTGTGTCGCCGGACAATAGGGTAGATCGGTTGGAGTTCATACGCGGGGAGCTGCTCTACAATGCGGAGAAGACAGACGAGTACCAAGTGAAACCCTCCTCCGTCAGGGACATAAGTGTGGCGTTGAGCGCGGTCGGCACCTCCTACGAGGAGATGAACAAGGAGCCGAGGGTGACGCGCGAGGCGGTGAACGACGCGCTCATCCAAGTGGTCGATAGGATGGACTTGAACGACGTCATGATGATTTGCTCGGGGTTGGATCTCCAGGAAAGGCAGGACTTCTACCCTTCGGACATGAAGGTGTGTATCCGCAACGTCATCATGGAATCCACCAGAGAGGCGGAGAAGAAGGGCATGGACGCCAGCTCCTCCGATGTGGTGAGGTATGTGGCAAAGGTGGCGGAAGTGGACCTTTCATCCCTCCCCAAGAAGGAGATCCCGGTATGCGACCGCGAAAGCTTCGACAAACTATGGGTGGCTTCCGCCTTGCTCGGAAACAATCCGCAGAAGCTGATGGATCAGGCAATCGGAGAGGGGCTGGGCAAGATGGAGGATATAACCGTCCAAGCCGGCAAGGCGGAAGAGCGGTTGGATCTTGCCGTGAAGAAGACGGAGGAGGCCGAGGAGAAACGAAGCGTCATCTTCGAGGAGATAGGCGATGCCGTGGCCGGCACGCTGCAGTCCGTCGGATCATCCAAGGCGGATGTGATGAAGTTGGAGATACACGACGCGATAGGAGCCGTTTTAAGGAAGGAAAAACCTTGCGATAGGGGTTTGGTGGTCAAAGTGGCCGAAATGGGCTTAGAGATGGGCTTAAGGCCTTCAGAGAAGGTCGCGGTGAAGTTGGTTGAAGCCCTACCGACATTCGATGGCGTGGGTTTGGGTAAAACAAGGGCTATTTACCATCTCCCTGAAACTATGGACGCGCCCGCCATGGGAGAGGCGATTATGCGGCAAGCAAAGGATTGCGATGATAGGGGGGACTGTTCGCGCCGCAACGCCTCCGTCTGGTCGCTTAATGAAGGATTTTCCTTTAAGACACTCGCTCCGGATTTCCTGAAAAAGGTGGACGAGCTGGCCGCCAAGGTCGAAACGGAGCCGAACCTGATGCCGCGACTGGAAAAGGTGGCGTCGCTCTTCGATGTGGACGACAAGGCCGTGGTCAAGGCGGCTATGGAGATCGGTAGGAAATCCGTCGAGGAGGGTAGGAAGGAACTGCAGGAGGCGCTCGAAGTCCTCGATCCAGATTCCACCGAGTCGTTGGAGACGAAGAGGCTGTCCGACATCGTTCTCCTTGCGGACAACGTGATCAAGAACAAGGTGGGTAAGGCGGGCACCGTGGGCAAGCTCAGGAGCGAGAACGACGCTTTGAAGAAGACGCTGTTCGACATAGCCATCAAGCAGGTGCCGGCCATCAAGACGCTATATGACGCCGGCATGAAGTCCGTAGACCGAGTGGTGGAGCTGATGCAGGACATGAAGACGAAGTTCGAGGGTACGCTCTCGATGGATAACCTCAAGATAAATTTCACAAGGCCGGTGGAGATCTCCAGAAAGGAGGACGATCCGAACCCGTACATCGATGGTAGGGATATGAAGACGCTTTGGAAGATGGCCATCGAGTCGGACAAAGAGCCGAAGAAGAACATGGGACCGAAGTTGTAGGATCGTGTGGTTTTACTACTGTACTATCGTACTACTTTACTATTTTCGGTAAAGTAGTACGATATTTAGATTAAGCGATATTTGTTTGTAAGTGGTTGAAAATAAACGTTACTACTTTACTATTAGTAGTAATACTATCATAAGTAAAGGATGTTTCAAGTGTAGTCAATTCATGTTATCTTTGCATGGTTAACACTTACGATCATGAAGAAATTCTTATTAACTGCTTTTTTCTCTTTGGCAGTATCTCCTATGTTAATTTTAGGAAAATGCCAGACGGTTACTTCGTCAGTTGCGGAAGGAAGGTACGAGGTCATTGTAGGTAGTTCGGATTCGGAGCATAAGTACAAGTTGGACAAATGCACCGGCAAGGTCTGGCAACTGTGGCCACTCCAATTAAGTGCGAAGCCTTATTGGAAAGAGGTCGATAGGGAAGGATCGGATTCCGAGGTTGAATACAAGTCTGGCACAAATTTTCAACTCGTCATTGGTGGAAATAAACCCACGGACTGCTTCCTAATCGATGTGAACAACGGCAGAACCTGGCAAATGAGGAGGAATGAAAATAGAACGCACTACTTGCAAAAAATAGAATAACTTCTTGAAACACAGCGTTACTACTTTACATATTTACTATTAGTAGTAATACTACTGGTATGAAATTGCGTAAGGATTTTAACGCCGACCTTCCGGATAATATCACTACCTTTGTGCGGCAAGTCCATTATCCGTAATTATTTTATTAATTAGTTCTATTGTTTTCGGGAATCGGATCTTGGGCTTGCCTCTTTAAACAGAATGGAGGATCCGAATATTATCCGAGTCCTCCATTACGTCCGATGTTTTCACACCGAAACAACCTCCTACCTTCACAGGCAACAGTGTAAAAATACACAAAACAAGATGCCTACATTTCTGTATGCATCCCGGCGTTTCATACCTTCACAAGCACAAAGCACCTAAATAATTATTTTTGATTTTATTTGCATCTTTTTGATTGTTATTTTGGGGAGGTATCTAACAATGTAGTCAAAATGTATTAATCTATTCGTAAAATTTTATAATTGTATATAGCAGAGGCACTCCTTATAGTAACTTTGCAAAAAGGTTCTCTGTATCTTGAACTTCATTTTTGCGATTTCTTCTCAAATGGTCTTGTCTTATTGTAAGCCAATCGCCATCACGATAATTCTTGATAATCGTCTTGGCATCTGATGATATTGGAGATTTCGCAAATGACAATACAACCATAACTACATTCTTCTCATAGGTAGCTATCGCAAGATTGTTCTCAAACTCGTCTTTACACTCTGTAACTATTTGATCAGCCATGACCTCTGCTACTATCAACGGCATCCTATAGTTATGCTCTACTATCAAGTCCATACCACAGCAATTGACCTGTTTCAGAAGGCTTGAAGATATGTGATTGAAGATTTTTTTCTTTGTTTCGTTGTCAATATTATCACATTCCAACATGAAAAATAAAACACAGAATACATAACACTCTTTATCAGCCTTTTTATGCCATTGATTAATATAGCACGCATTTATTCCTTCGTAGAGAACTCTGAAACGTCTCATTATCGAACCAATCAATCCGTCATCATACTTAATGGATATACATTTTGCAATAGACCTCATATCTTCAAGGTTCTGCGGTTCTAAGGCTGACGACCAATAGAAATCTTCACTTTCAATAAAAGACCAGATACCTTCTAAGAGCTCATTACGTCTTTCGTCTGCAATGCCCACTTTAGCAAACTGCTTTGCAACAAAAGACAAATAGTGTAGATCTTTGGCTTTCAAATTATAAGACTCAATGGATGATTCATTGGCGACATACTCTTGTGCATAACTCAATATTATATTATGAGCACCATTAATCTCTATGACATCGTTTGCTTTCATACTCTTGCCAAACAGCCATTCTGAGACTTCAGCACAACCAGCGTAATCTATGAAAGCCTTTAATCCATCATAAACCAACTGCTTTATACGTTCGCCTGATGTTTTATGATTATCAGCCAAAAGCTCCATCATATCATCATACATATCTATCTGCCATGGAGATATGTAAAGGCTTTGTTCTCTTACAAGTAGATGGAACCACTCATTCATCAACATTATACGAGATGCCTTGCTGTTTGAACTCTCATCATCAACTAAACATTCAAACAAAGATATGACGGTTTCAGCATCCTGTAATGATTGAAACATTTCAGCCTTGAGAAAAGGAACTATAATGTTACTAAATCTTTCTATCCATTCTTTATAAAGTCCACTTTTTATCATTTGTAATGCTAAAACCAGACAATCATCTGGCAGTGGATGGAAGTCCGCATAGAAACTGTCCCGACAAATATCCTTGATCAAATCAATCTCACTCTGGTTTGTATAGAAATGAATGTATTCCTTGATTGACTCTTCATCCTGTACAATCCGACAACGTCTTAAAAGATGCTCAGTGCTATAGTCCACCTTATTAACTACAACCTTAATAACATCTGGAGAAGGCACGTAACTATATACAAATCCTCTCCCATCGTAAGAATAGAACATGTGAACAAGTAGACGATAAGTTAATTCTGGATCTTCAATACCTGAACAGATATTACCCATATAATATGATAACCAAAAACCAACAACATCCTCAACGTCTATATCTTGTAAAAACACCTCTGGTAATTGTGCTGCAAACTTAAATACAACATCGGTTGTAAAAAGCGTATCTTCATCCCATACATCGGATTTACAAACGTCTAAAATCTCACGTAAGTAAGCTTCGGTCAATTTGCAAATATTCTCATCTTCAGCAACATTATTGCAAAACTGAATAGATGGATATATGCGCTTTGCAAACTGCAAATCATGATGTCTAATTATGCTTTTAAAATCTATTTTCTTCATAACGTCTTAGTTTTATACATCAAATCATTGACACATACAGTCCAGCACTTATCAAACGCATTCTGCACGATCTGCTTATCCACGCGAAACCTCAACCTACAAATACCAGTAGAATCATGTGAAGCTAAATGGTGCGCAACAGAAGCACCTACGAGATAGTACTTATCATCTACTATCAAGAATCTATCGTGAGTATTCCACAATTCTTTACCATATTTGCAGGTGTCTATAAAACCGAAATTAAAAGTGCAATGACTTTTGACTCCAGGTATAAGATGGTTTGGGGTCTCAGTAATCAAAGCATCTAAATATATATCTTTGAGTGGTTTTGACTTACTCGACAAAACATAGACCTCAACAGCATTTTTCAATCCTCTAAAAATAGCAGTATCAGGTGCATGAAAATAAGGATCCCAAATTACTACCTTGTTTGTCGCTTCGGATAATAATCTTTCATAATAACAAGGAACTGGCTTAGCTATGTCATCCCGCAAATAATGTGAATACTGAGTACCATGCACCATATTATCTGTAGGTGAAGTTGTTACAGATACAGCACCACCGCTGAAACTAACTCCTGCCATAATCCTCAAGCGATATTGTTTTCTTTGTATCTGACCACCATTCCTCTGCCATAGAATACACACGTCTGCATGATTGTTGTGGGACTTTCGTGATAGTGGTTACTCTATTTCCAAACTCATTAAACGAGGATCCAAGGAGCCAAACCTGATCATCTGCCACGATAAACCTGTCGTGAAGAGGCGACTGACCAGTAAGCAATCTAAACTGAATATTTCCTCCAACGCGCTTGACATAGCTCACTATTGCCTCATGTATCGCAATGGCATTTTTCTTACCTTGTTCAGCACTTTTACCAATAAATTCTTTAGCCGACATTATGCGAACGTTCACACTTAGGCTTTTCATTGTAAATACGAACTCTGCAAGGTCTGAAAGATTGAAGTATGGGTCACAGATGATGCAGCGGTTACGTGCCTTGCCAAGTATTTGTTTAACTACAGATTTTGCACGTTTTATGTTCTCCTCCTTCTTTGTCTGGTCGCCATCGAATAGGATAAATTGCAAGGATTGTTCCAAAGTAAGATACGCATTCTTTGTTTGAGCCTCACCATAAATCGCATCACCATCATACTTTTCTCCGATGCTATGTGATTCAGTTACAAACTTTTCTACAGTTTCTTCTTTTTCGCTTTTCCCTTCTTTTGTGATAAGCTTAACATCCTTTGATTTTACATCCATAGAAAAGTTAATAGACTTTATAAAACTCATCGAGTCACTAAAGTATATTAAATTATTGTATTTGTCAAAAATCTTAACAGACAACACATCTGGAGCTGCAGGTAATTTGATATAATGATTGCTTTTGTCTGTACTAACCATCTCGTCAATTTCAAAAGAGTAAAACCCTGCTTTGTTTTTTGATGATACTCTAATGAGCAACTCTGTCAATTCTATTTGGCGGAATTTAAAGTTTACGTATAATCCAAAAGGTTCTTCAGATGAAGAAAAATCTACATGCTTAAAATATGGATTGTATTGAACAATGTAGATATTACCGAAATGGTCAGGGAAAAGAGAAAGATCTGTTCCGTAGTATTTTGTTGACACCTCTTTCAGTTGTTTTTTCAAATAATCATTTACCTCCAAAATACCTGCGACAACATTATCTTTAACTATATACGAATACAACGCCTTAGTGCATTGGCGTAATGGTAACACATTCTGAATTTCTGGCTTGTTGTCGTGATATGAATCTTGCATTACAAAAGGAGGTTCATTCTTCGAAGGTCTCAACCGATACTCATCAGAATAGAATAAATAGTTCGTGCCACCTACCACATAATTATTGACCGGATCACTAAGGAATGCTTCATTCAATATAATCCAATCTACAGCCATGTAAATGTTGTATGTATTTGCAGAATTACTTGCATCAGATCTACGTACCCAAGTTGTACATTGAGGAAAATCATCATAATCCTGCATATCGGGAAGCATTTCTTCAATTACAGAAAGTAACAGATAATAATCATTACCATTCTGAATGCTGAAAGAAACTCTGCGGACCCTACTCCCAATTAATTTTAAAATATTCTTCATCTCCACATCGTATAAAATCATCTGAGCATTGTGACATTGAGAACACGAAGCTTCTGATTTATGTTCGAATGACATTTAGCACAGATAGGATTATAAAAAACTCCTAAAACTTAAAATATCGATACTATCACTAGTGTCCACTAAAATAGCTGCAAATTTAAAAATTCAAGTCCGTTGACTCTAAAATCGTCTGCAAATAACTATAATTCAATAAATTCAAAGAGCTTTTTGCGATTTTTAGTGGACAGTAATGTAATTATTTATAAAAAAAACTACTGCAAATATAAGATTTTCCGTCAACATAATGGTTGTTTAATGGATATCTGTAATCTTGTCTGTTCTGGTGAATCTTTTACTGAATTTTCCCTCCCCAAAACCCTTTGCTTTTCAAGAAATAGTATTATCTTTGCGTAATACTACTAGTAGTAATACTACTGAACAAAATAATAATTAATTATGGGTAAAGTAATTACAATTTGTCAAAACAAGGGTGGAGTGGGTAAGACGACACTCGCGTTTAACTTAGCTGAGTGCCTCGCGAAGAGGAAAAAGAAGGTGCTTTTGTTGGACACCGATGCGCAGGCGAATCTAACCAGTTATTTTGCGTCCGAGGACACCGACTATTCGGGTGTTCAACTCTATGATGCTATGATCAACGACACCAAGTTGAAACCAGCCAAGACCATCAACGAGAACATCTCGATCGTTCCCGCCGACCTCCGTCTTTCGGATATCGACTACTCGCTCGCACAGAAGTTCGCCAGGGAGACCATCTTGGCAAGCAAGGTGAGGATGCTTGCGGACGATTTCGACTATATCATCATCGACACTGCGCCTAACTTGGGATTGCTTACCATCAACTCTCTTTTATGCGCCGATAGTCTTTTGATCCCATTGATTCCGGAACCATTCTCAGTTCAAGGACTCAATATGATCAGAACCCTTCTTAAGAGATTGAACGAGGCCATGCACAAGGATTTCAAGATGCACATCGTTTTGCAGAAGGTGAAGAACACCTCCCTCCACAAGGAGATGGAGTCCGAGCTTAGATCCGCTTATGGCGACGCTGTATGCAAGCAGACCATCAAGGATGGTATCAAGTATGCGGAGAAGTCTATCCAGAGCGAGATGAACAACGCCTACGAGTACACGGCTCTCACTGAGGAGGTAATGAACATTAATAAGGATTAAACAACAGATAAGATATGGCAAAGAAATTTGGAGGAGACTTGATCCATAAACTTGTGTCGCAAGGTCCTGAAAAACCGAATGACGTTCCTGTAAGCGAGACTCCGGCAGCTGCGAAAGCCACTGCCAAGGACGATTCGAAGATGAGAACTTCCTACATCATCAGCAAGGACATCAATTTGAAGCTGAAGTACATCGCCCTCAAGGAGGGTAGAACCATCAGTGACATGGTGGAGGAGGCGTTCGAGAAGATGATCTCGAACTGGGAGAAGAAGAACGGCCCGACACCAGACCTCAAGTAGGGGAGGGGCTTCGTTTTTGAAACAAACAGGTGCGGCGGTTCCGCCGTTTCGTGTTAATATATTAGATGGATACGGTGATGGCCGTGTCCATCTTTTTTATAAGTGGGGGTAGTATTACTATTAGTAGTAGAGTAGTAATACGATTTTACTATTGTTGGGGATGAACGGATATGCCCGTTGGGGGTTGGTGGATAACATCCATTTTCTCCAGAGCATAATACTTCCACACGGGAATGCCCAGTTCCTTTAGTCTTTTGGTGAGGTGGTTGCTCACTCTGGCAACGCAGAACGATCTCCGTTTCTTCTTCTTTCGTGAGCATAATTTTTTTCTCACAAAGTTGAAACACCATGGGGGGATTCTAAAACACTGGGATCACCGTAGGCATACGTTATTTCAATCCTGATACGAATTAAAATATCTTTGGGGATTTATACCTTGATATGCTGTATTGTCCACTTTCTTTTTTGTATCTTGCTACAGCAATTGTGGGATTGATTCCATATTCCTCTGCGACTTTAGCAATTCTATTAACAACAGAATAGAAAACTAAGGAATCAATAGATTCAGACCCTTTCTTTAGAATATTTTTCCACACATTCGGTGAAATGAGATGATCTCTTGCAAAACTATCTGCTTCTACTTCTATGTCCTCAAAGGAGGTTCCATCGCCAATTTTGATAAATGAGTTTCCTGTTGAAAGATGTAACGAGATATGGCCAAGTTCATGAAGAACATCAAAGACAAGTTTATCCATATCATTATATCTATATGTTACGACAATAGTAGGATGACCACTTTCTGACAATGTGGAGAAAGCGTCAACAGGAACTTTATCCAATTTGTTCACATGACAATATTGGATGCCGTATTTGTTCAAAATTTCTTTAATATCTTCTACCGAGATTCTTCCTTGATTCGCTCTTGCTGCTATTTCCGATGCCGCCAATTCAGCGAAATCGTCTTCATATTTATTATCGCAAGAAACTTGGGAAATATTATACATAGCAAGAAGAAGCCATGTTCTCAAATTTCGTTCATCAGTCTGAGCTTTCTCACTTTTCTTGAAACAACCACATAGACGATTATCAATAGAAGAAATGCAATTATATGCTGGTGCAAACTTTGTCACAAACGTATCCAACAGATTCCGTGGAGAACCTGATGGAATCTGTTTCTCTTTAACAAGTGCAGAAAGATTAATTACAGCAGAATACTCTGTAAGTTTTGTCTCTGCTTTAGAGTCATCAATCTTTCTCTGTTCAATACGCTTACAATCAACCTCGTATTTTGATTGAAGTGCCATTAATTGTTCGGCTTTGAGTCCGGTATGCCCTTCTATTTTGAGAGCCACGTCTGTACTAAGCGGTCTTCTGCCTTTTAGCAAAGAACTAAAGTGTGTTGGCTGCATACCTATCAATTGAGCAAACTCATTGTGTTTGATGCCGAGATATTCCAATTCTTCAGCAATTATAGAACCTGGATGGGTAGCCTTGAATGGAATCAATTCTTGTAGGTCAATCTTTCTTTCCATAATGAGAATCATCTAATTGAATAATGTTTATTTTAACTCCGCCTTCAAATTCTTCGAATATCAGCCGCTCTACTCGATTGTGAACTATTCTAACGGAACTTAAACCTGAGTAGTTATGTTTTAACTTTTCATACGCATACCTCCCGGGTAAATCAGAAGGGAGATTAGTGACATTCATTAAATCCAATAGGTTTTTCAACCTTTCAACAAACGGACCATCTTTTGCTATTTTTTTATATCTCCCTTTTTTATTTTTCCCAGTTTGGTATAATTCATTCAAGTCATCATCTTGTATAATTACAATCATTTGATTTCAAAATTTTCAGCAAAGGTAAAACAAATTACCAAATTATGGTAATTTTTAATATGATTTTTTAGCCTATGGTAAAGTCCGTATATAAGACTTGAAAAAATTTAGCAGAAGTTCACGTGATCATTACGAGACTTTTATCCTTCCAAGCTCCGACATCTCGAACGTCCGCTTGTAAAGGTCATAAAAATCGTACTCTGAAAAAGGAAGTTTTGGTGTTATTTCGGATATATTTTGTACTTTAGCCATCGCATTTGTTTTTATGATACCTCCAAAATAAGCTTTCTGAGGGCATTTGGGGTGTCTTTTTTATATGTAACAATAACATAAATATCTAACATATTATCAATCAATTTGTTAGATATTTCTGACGTTTTTACGACAGTCCCTACTTAATCCCCCGTATCACATTGAAAAATACCAGTCATGGGGAGAATGAAATCTACCACCCACCACCCCTGTTGAAGGCAGCATCAGAACGGCAGGTTGCCTTGAGACGTATTTCTCGTGTTGACTTATATTCCACAAGAAAGTCGAATAGTCTAAAAATCATGCGTCTTTTCTTCTCTTCTTATATCATTCAATAAATCTCTATAATATTTCGCTAATACTGAATCAGGGGCAATATTAGCACCACCTATTTCATATAAAGGAATAATATTTTCTATACAAAATGTATCACGCAAATCAGCAGCTTTTTTTAAATAGCCTAATGCTATAGCCTCTGACATGCTATCTATTTCGATATTATTTTTTTCGAATATGGCATGTATGTATTCATACATATCCCAACATGCATTGGCGGAATTGTATTTATTGGCCATGACAAAAGTATAGGGGATAATATCAATAGGTGCAAATGCTAACTGAGAATAAGAGTTTTCATTTCCTGTAATCATTACATTTTTAGCCAAATCCAGTCCTTCGATCTCCGTATATTTAGGAGACACATAAAGTTTATCTGACTTCCTTTCAATTAATAAATATGTAATAGCTGAAATAATAACTATTCCTATTAAAGGGAAATACTTTACTTTAAAACGATCCATACTACTTATCTTTTGAACTGATTTCTCCCATTTCCTTAACGAACCTTTCAACGTTTAAGTTCTTGATAAAAGACGAAATGTCTATAGCATCCTTACCATATCCCCTCAATTCATCCACAACTTTACCATCATAAAATACTTTCCAAACGCCAGGGTCGTTTATAAAATAACCCTCCTCATAAACTTTTGGAATCTCATTACCTTTTATGATAATTGTTTCCGAAGGTGCAATAACTATTGCTCCCATATTGTAAGAAAGCTGTTCTGCAATAGATTCCTCTCCTTTACCTGTACCGCATGAAAATAACAGAATAACAGGCTTTAGGTCAGCCTTTTGATTGTCTTTTAACCATTGACTAGTGTTTTTTAAGTAATTTTCAAGACCTTTCACTCTTGTCGATTTATTATTTATCTGTACACCTATACCTTTTGTCCTTTCTTTATTTTGTATGCCGTGTCCAAAAAAAATAATAATATTTTCATTATCTGAAAAGTTCTTTGCATATGTATCTAAAGATGCATTTTTTCTTCTAACTGCTAAATCATTTTTATACTGAATCATTTCTTGTTGAGTACTAACATGATTTTTCAATTCGGGAAGATAAAAGCAAATGTGCTTTTCTCTTCCATCTGGATCAACCATCACCACCGGATTCCCCGCACAGTACCCGTACGGGCTCATCCCAACGTACTTCTCGAAGAGCGGATCGACGCTGAGCCAACCCACGCTCGTCGGGTCGAGGTACCTCGCTCCGTAGTAGTAGAGTCCGGTCTCCTCGTCGAGCTCCTTGGCGTTGAACCGGTACGGCGGAACGCCCTTGTTATCGGACTCCTCCACGAAGATCTCGCCGTACGGGATGTAGGAGATACTTCGCGGCAGTTAGTCACCCCTGGACACGGCTTCGCCACGGTCGGTGACAGGGGGATATTCAAAATATAGAAAAGATTATCTAAAAATATAATCCCAGTTATCTCTTATGTTTTTTAACCGCCTTGTTTCAAGATACCCAGATGTATTATATTGATAAGAGAAACAATTAGTCGATTCTGAATATTTGTAACAAAAAACGTGTGCAGTGCCTCCTACTATTGACCAATCCTTGCTATTGACACATATTTCTTCAACTACAACGTGAAAATTCGCTCCAAAATTCTTATTAAGAGCAAGCCCCTTCATTTTAAAAACATGGATAAAACCGCTATGCTCTCTAGAAATATAGTCAATAGAGATTGGTTGAATGACCTTATATCCATTTAGAGTATCTATTTCTAATCTTTCTTTGTTATCACGGACTATATAAATAACATGATGATATTCAGAATCTATTTTTGCCTGACATGTGGACTTCTCCTGTTCTTCAACAACTTCAGCGACTAAATGTCCGACTGCATCTTTATAGAGACTGTCTGTTGAATTAATACATTCACAGGCCCATATTGAATAATATGAACTAATCAAAAACAATATTAAGAATAAATGTTTCATACTGATATTGTCATTTCCCATATATACTCATTGGAACAACTGCGTTTACACCATTAGAATCATATACGTAAATAACTTTATTCCTTAGAGACCATACGTATTGGGGTGTATAACCAGCATTTAATATGTCCTGTTTTGAAGGTGGTTGTTGCCATTTTTCCCCACTAGGATGAGTATGATTTGTCCGACATGGTATTTCTGCCTGTTTATTTGAGGTTGCCACAGATCCAACTACTTGTGCATATATGCTACTAAGACCCCAATTCACGTTGAACCCATATTCTCTATTATTATCGTCTGATTGTCCGCCAGTCCCATCGTCTCGGATAAAACCTAGAGCCTGTTTTGCCACATCTGAATTGGGGATTCCCGAAAAAGATTCCCACGGGATGTCAGAGGATGAAAAACTTATGCCCGTTTCTGAATTAAGACAAGAGAGTACCATCCAAGCACGAACATACTCTTCTAACGAAATTGGATTAGCACTTCCTTTGTACTCATCAGAACAATTTGTTTCGTAAATCTCATCTGTTGACTTTATTGTTTTTATCATGTAGAATACTTCGCTATCGCTTTTTAATCTTGCCAACTCATTCCCATAACTTCCAAAAAACACAGTGTCCTCTCCGTTAGGATCAATATACCTCACTGGATTCCCCGCGCAGTACCCGTATGGACTCATCCCCACGTACTTTTCGAAGAGCGGATCAACGGATAGCCACATCGTTCCAGTCGGATCTAAATACCTCGCTCCGTAGAAGTAGAGCCCCGTCTCCTCGTCCAGCTCCTTCGCGTTGAAGAGGTACGGCATAACGCCCTTGTTATCGGACTCCTCCACGAAGATCTCGCCGTACGGGATGTAGGAG
>JAKSHY010000027.1 GCA_024399135.1 Lachnospiraceae bacterium
GATATTTAATATATCAAAAGCATTTTAATAAGTCAATACACTTTTTCTATTTTTTTGAACTTTATTTTCAACAATTTTTATGTGCTATTTTTTATATTTTTGTACATTATTACAATACAATAAAAAACCACTCTATTTTGTCTAAAATTATAGCTAATTGCTTCATAAATATTGGCACATTTTTACTCTAATCAATTAAATAAAAGAAGGCGTCATAATTATCAGTGACGCCTTTCAAATAACTTTTATTATAATTGTATCTAAACTAAATCACATATAATATCAAAACTTAATATCATACATATTATCCTTGGTTTTAATTCTAAGACCAACACTACTTATTCCCTGCAATTCAGAAGATACATACTCCCCAACTACAACCAGTTCCTTACTCTCCCCTGGTCCAATGCTTTCTTTATAAAAAGCAAGGTCATTTAAAAGCATAGTAGTGAGTGCGTTCCTAGCCATTCCATCATTAAGAATAATCTTAAACTTAACTCCGGTACTAGCCACATCTAAAAGTGCCGTATCAGATCCATTATTAACTACATTAAACTTAACAAGTAATAGTTCCTTCCCCGGAGAAGCTGTGAGCACGAAATAATCACCAACTGAATCCGGATAATGATCAGTCACTTCATATCCCGAATATGTAATACTAACACCTGAAGGAAATTCAATAACATCGCTAACTGAAGATACAGAATTCTCATCTTCTGTGTTATCTAATACATCCGAAGGATTTTCTATGTTCTCGTCAGGAATTGTAATATCCAATGAAGGCTCTGGCGTAGGTTCTGGAACAGGATCCAAATCCTCAACAGTACCCTCTATAACAGATTTATTAATAACGAAATTTTCAGGCTTTCTTCCTATCTTGTCTCCTGCGTGACTATCATACTTAAGAAGAGTCTCTGTAGCATATTCAACAACTAGCGCCTCTTCTTCATTAGTAAGATTAGGAATCTGACTATCAAATTGTGAGCAGCCTGTTAAAGCTATGCATCCTATAACGGCATATCCTATAACAGACTTCTTAATAGTAATATTTTTAATCATAACGTAAGTCTATCACAAATTTCCAAAATGGCAAGTAATCTTAAGATTCTAAAGAATCATCAACAGATTTTAAAGAATAATAAAATTTCACTCCATCAGAATAATTTTCGACACCATATTGTTGTCCAATGGATTCCTGAATCGCTTTAACAATGCTCAATCCAACACCACTTCCACCATATTCTCTAGTCCTTGCTTTATCTACCTTATAGAATTTGTCCCAAAGCCTAGAAATAGACTCCTCTGGTATTGGATTACCCGAATTAAATATCGAAATAATGACACAAGTACCATTTTTCTCAATATCTATGCAGATATCCATCCTGTCTTCTACATGATTTAATGCATTCGTAAAATAATTATCGAATACTTCCCTGGCATAATCAGCATCTGTACAAACATATATTTTCTCATCAACATTAAACTTCACATTAACATGCTTTTGAGATATGAGTATTGACGATGCCTGAAGGTATCCTTTTATCATTTCTACTATGTCAAACACTTCATTCGTAATATTGGCATCACCAAACTCAAGCTGATCAATGTCCATAAGCTTCTTAACAATATTATTCATCTTTGAAGCTTCATCCATTATTACTTCACAATAGAAGTTCTTTGACTCCTCATCATCATTAACTGATTCCGTCAGGCCTTCTGCATAACCTTGAATTAATGCTATTGGAGTTTTTAATTCATGCGATATATTAGAAAGAAACTCAGAACGCATATTCTCAATTCTTTCTTTTTGTTCAATATCATGCTTAAGCTGTTCATTCTTCAATTTCAGCTCATTGATAGACACTCTTCTCCATTGAATAGCCAAAAGAAGTATTCCAACAAACAACACTACAAGAAAAATATAAGTAAAGAAACGGTTAGCGATTCTAACACTTTCTCTAATACCTTCCATTGGGGACCTTATCAAAAAAATATTACCATTATCTAAAACTCCCCACATATCAAGATATTCACTATTACTTCCCGGAACAGTAACTGAATGAATCTCATATTTTCCACTAGAATCGAGCAAATTGTCATTATACATACTCGATTTATTAAAAATGTAATCAATGAGATTTTTAGACATTTCTTCAAAATCACGACTTGACGCCTTTAATGTCTGGGTTCTTGAATCAATGATTATAATATTAACGTTATTCTTCTCGCAGATATTCTGGAAAGCTCTGCCAAATTCATCTGAAGCGAATGTACCCTTATTCGATGCTTCATTAATTGAAGAATACGCGTCAATCATAGCTGATATCTTCTTATTTCTGTAATAGTCTTCTAAGAAACCTCTCATTAAGAATGTTCCCACGAATACAGAAACAAAGGCAATAGCTGAAATAACTATCGCCAGTATTTTCTTTTTATTTATTTTTTTATTATCATTTAATACTTCACTCAATTTAATCCTCGAAAATATTATCATGCGATGCTGCGAATCTTACTGCCCAGGATGGAATAGAATTTTAATGTCAGCTTTCCTATTCATAATATATCAACTATTATACACATTTTTATGAATAATATATCTTTGTCACAAAAAGTTCATAATTAATTTTCTATAAGCACAATTATCCATAAAAATAAATGAATAACAAAAATACCGATTCCCCTCAGCCTAAAAAGGCAAAAGAGAATCGGTATATTATTTATTAAATCAATTATTATTTCTCATATGGGAAAACAGTTTCGAATTTTCCATTCTCATCCATCTTAAGTTCAAGATACTTAACACATCTTCTATGGTTAATACCATTAGAAAGTTCACAATCATGATAGAAAAGATAGAACTTACCGTTAAGCTCCAAAATAGAGTGATGAGTAGTCCATCCAATAACTGGCTCTAAAATTCTTCCCTGATATGTAAATGGTCCTTCTGGCTTATCAGATGTCGCATATACAATATAATGAGTAGTTCCTGTAGAGTAAGACAAATAGTATTTTCCATTAATCTTATTCATCCATGGGTCCTCAAAATATCTTCTATCCTCATCGCCTGCCTTAATTGGATCACCATTCTCATCAATAATACTGATATTAATAGGTTCTGTAGCAAAAGACTTCATATCCTTTCCCATCTTGGCAAACATTGGGCCTAAAGATGCTCTGTTTGGTTCTGGATCTGGTTCACCAGGATTTGAATATCCAAGCTGCCACTTTTCAAGCTGACCACCCCAAAGGCCACCATAATAAACATATACATCACCATTATCATCCTGAAGAAGACCTGGATCAATGCTGTAGCTTCCTTCAATATAATTATCTTCTGGCTTAAAAGGGCCAACAGGCGTATCACTAACAGCAACACCTAATCTGAAATCACCATTTTTATCTCTGGCTGGAAATACTAAATAATACTTTCCATCAACGCAGATTGCATCAGGAGCCCACAACTGCTCACTAACCCATGGAATATCCTTTTCATTTAACACTTCACCATGATCAACACATTCAGCATCAAGACTATCCATTGAAAGAATATGGTAATCTCTCATCTGATATTCATCACCATTATCATTATCAACACCATCATGTGGAATATCATGTGATGGATAAATATATATCTTTCCATCAAAGAATCTAGCGGATGGATCTGCTGTGAAAATATTAGTAACTAAAGGTGTTCTTTCTTTACTCATAAAATCTAATCTCCTATTCGTTTAGCACATTTCATATAAGTAATATACTATCCATCAAGTCACTGATTCCATTTATTAATTGCTATTAAAATAGTCTTACTTAATCAGATTTTGCTTTTTTAGGGACGGTTCTTTTGGCTTGCTTCGTTGTGACAAAGGGACAGTCCTTGTGACAAAAGAACCGTCCCTACACTTCAAATTTATAGCCCATTCCCCAAATGGTTTTAATATAATCTCCTTTATTACCCATCTTTGAACGAAGCTTTTTAACATGAGTATCTATAGTTCTGGCATCACCAAAATAATCATAATTCCAGACACTGTTTAAGATTTTTTCTCTTGATAAGGCAATACCTTTATTCTCCATAAAATAGCTTAATAGTTCAAACTCTTTATAACTAAGATCAACAGCTTTTCCATCTATTGAGACTAAATGTGCAGCCTTATTAAGTGTAATGCCACCTGCTTCTAATTCTCCATTTTCAACAGATTTACTATTAGTTCTTCTAAGTATAGCTTCGACTCTGGCTACTAGAATTTTAGGACTAAACGGCTTGGTAACATATTCATCTACTCCCAACTGAAAACCTAAAAGTTCATCCTTTTCTTCGCATTTTGCTGTAAGCATAATAACAGGTACTTTAGACGTCTCCCTTATTTCTCTAAGGGTTGCGAATCCATCAATCTTGGGCATCATAACATCAAGAATAATTAAATCTATATCCTGATTGTTATAGAATATATCAAGCGCCTGTTCACCATCTTCAGCCTCTAAAACATCATAATCATTTTTAACCAAAAAATCTTTAACAAGCTTTCTCATTCTGGCTTCATCATCTACCATTAGTACTTTCAAGAATATCACCTCTTATCCAAATATATGTAAATAATCTTCTAACATAATATTAATTATAATTTGTGTTTAAATCTTGAACAAATATTTTTTAACAAAAAATACAGGTTAAGAATTAACTTAACCTGTATCTTTGTTGAGATATTAATCTAATTCATCTTATGCCTTAGTCTTCTTACGATTGTTGAAGATTTCGAATACAACCGCTATTAATAATACAAGACCCTTAACAACCTTCTGCCAGTTATTATCCAAATTAACAAGGCTCATACCAAGGTTAATTACACCAATAAGTGTAGCACCAATAATTGCTCCGAATACTGTTCCTGATCCACCGTATGCAGATACACCACCAACGATACAAGCAGAAATAGCATCCATTTCAAAATACAAACCAAGCTTCGAACTAGCCGAAGTAAATCTTGTCATAGCCATCCATGCAGCAATTACTGTTAAGAACTGCATATTTAAGTATGCAAAGAATAAAATCAACTTAGTATTAATACCAGATAATCTTGTTGCTTCTACATTACCACCCATAGCGTAAAATACACGACCAAGAGTTGTCTTTGAAAGAATGAAGTTATAGATTAATGCTACTACTACAACCCATATCAAATAGAAAGGAATACCTTTACCATTATTTGTAGCAAGCTTGTAAGCAAATAACATAATTACTGCTGTAATAATTACTGACTTAATAATTAATGCGCTAAGTTTTTCAACTTCATATCCTTTTTTAACTTTGTTATTTCTCGAAATAACCTGAATTACAATATAAGCAATACAAGAAATAATACCAATTATTATACAAGTAATATTGCAAGTAGGATTGCCAAATATATCTGGAACATATCCTGCGAATAATTTAGTGAATCCTTCTGGTATACCACCAATTGTCTGTCCATCTGTAAGAGCTGTTGCCCATCCTCTGAATGCTAAATATCCAGCAAGTGTAACAATCCATGGCGGAATATTAATAAAAGCAACTACCCATCCAATTAAAGCACCGATTGCCAATCCTACAAGAACCATTACTAACATAGCTATCCATACAGGAACATCCATCTTTTTCATGAGGATAGCACCAATAGCATCAACGAAGAATACAGCTGAACCAACTGACAAGTCGATGTTACCTTTGATAAGCATACACATCAACATACCAATTGCAAGAATATAAACATATGCATTCTGCTTAATCAGCGAATCAAAGCTTGATGCATCAAACATCTGTCCATTAGGTGTTATTATAGTAAAGAAAATAAACACAAGGACGAGAACAATTTTCATTGTATGTTCTTTTAAAATCTTTTGAACCTGTTGCATTTTCTTCTCCTCCCTTATTTCTTTTCTCTCTTTGATACTACATCAAAGATAACAGCTAACAGCAATACAAGGCCTTTAACAACAGGTGTATAGTTAGCATCAATACCCATAAGATTTAATCCCTGGTCAATAACACCCATTAATAACGCACCAATAATAGCTCCTGGAACAGTACCAATACCACCGTATGCCGAAGCACCACCTATGAAGCAGGCTCCAATAGCATCCATTTCATATCCTTCACCATATGTAGGTGCTGCAGATTTAAGCATTGCAACTGTAAGGATTCCAGCAAAAGCTGCTAAAAGTCCCATGTTAACATAGGAGAAGAAAAGAACCTTCTTAACATTAACACCTGAAAGTCCTGCTGCTTTCTTGTTTCCACCTAAAGCATATAAATCACGACCAATTACAGTCTTCTTAGTAATATAACCATAAATAAGAGATACTACTAAAATCCAAATTAAGAATGTTGGAATTCCTTTGTAATATGATAACTTATAAGATAAGAAAATAATTACAGCGCCAATAACAACTGTTTTAACTATATCACCAACGATTGGTGCAGTATCATATCCACGCTTCTTAGAATCATATCTGTTATAGAATACTATACATGCATAAACAATTACTGCGATAATTCCAGCTACAAAACATGTAATGTTCTGTTCTCCTGATCCCAAAATATCAGGAATATGACCATTTCCGAAAGTGAACAAGAATGATTCATCACTAACAGTAACAGTTAATCCTTCCATTATTACATTAGCCAAACCACGGAAAGCGTACATACCAGCTAATGTAGCGATGAATGGAGGAACATTAATATAAGCAATCCAAAATCCCTGCCATAATCCAACTAATATACCAATTGCAATCATTGCAAGCACTGCAACCCAGATATTAATCTTCTTGTCCATGATTACTCCACCGATTGAACCAATGAAGCAAACAACAGAACCTACTGCAAGGTCAATATTACCACCTGTCAGGATACACATTAACATACCTATTGCAAGGATAAATACATATGCATTATAGAAAAGAAGGTTATCTAAGTTCTGAGGAATAAGAATCTTACCTTCAGTCTGCCAACTAAAGAAAATGAATACAGCGACAAGTACTATAGGCATAGTATATTTCTTAAGTGTATCTGCAATTTTGATATTTCCCATACTACTCACCTCTCTCCTGTCTCATAATACATGCCATAATTGATTCCTGAGTGGCATCTTCCTGCTTAAGTTCTCCGACGAACTTACCTTCATTCATTACATAAATTCTGTCTGACATACCAATTGTCTCTGGTAATTCAGATGAAATCATAATAACTGATTTTCCCTGTGCTACTAAATCATTAATAATACAATAAATTTCGTACTTAGCACCTACATCAATACCTCTTGTAGGTTCATCTAAGATAAGAATATCTGGATCAGCAAACATCCATTTAGCTAAAAGAACCTTCTGCTGGTTACCACCTGAAAGGTTACCAACATTCTGTTCTACTGAAGGAGTCTTAGTTCTAAGCTTCTCCTTATATTCAACTGCAACCTGATATTCTTTATTAAAATCAATTACACTCTTATTACTTACAGCGTCAAGATTAGCAAGTGTAGTATTAACTCTGATTGGGTTAGTAAGGATAAGACCATTACCCTTTCTGTCTTCTGTTACATATGCAATCTTATGTTCAATAGCCTGTTTTGGTTTAGTAAGTACAACTTCTTTACCATCAAGCTTTAATGTACCTTCTATTCCAGTACCATAAGAACGACCGAAAATACTCATGGCAAGCTCTGTTCTTCCAGCACCCATTAATCCATAGATACCTACTACCTCACCCTTACGTACAGTCATTGAAACACCATCAACAACTTTTCTTTCTGGATACTGAGGATGATGAACAACCCAGTCAGTTACTTCTAGATTTACATCACCAATTTTAACATTAGGTCTCTTAGGGAATCTGTCAGTAATCTCTCTACCAACCATTCCTTTAATAATTCTATCTTCTGAAATCTCAGTTGTTTTCTTATCAAGAGTTTCAATTGTTGATCCATCACGAACTACTGTGATCTTATCTGCAACATATGAAACCTCGTTAAGCTTATGAGATATAATAATCGAAGTTAATCCTTCCTTTTTAAATTTTAGAAGTAAATCAAGAAGTGTTCTTGAATCTTCTTCATTTAAGGAAGATGTTGGTTCATCAAGAATAAGTAATTTTGCATGCTTAGCCAATGCCTTCGCAATTTCAACCATCTGCTGCTTACCTGTTCCGATTTCTTTAACAAGTGTTCTCGAAGAATCACTTAATCCAACCATTTTCAAATATTTGTCAGCTTCACCATAGGTCTCATTCCAATCAATAGAATATGATTTTCCTCTTTCATTACCAAGGTACATATTCTCACCAATTGACATATATGGAATCAAAGCTAACTCCTGGTGAATAATAACGATTCCTTTTTCTTCAGAATCTTTAATTTTATTAAATTTACAAACTTCACCATCATATATGATATCACCTTCATATGAACCATATGGATAGATACCACTAAGAACGTTCATAAGTGTAGACTTACCTGCTCCGTTCTCTCCAACCAAAGCATGAATTTCGCCCTCTTCTACAACTAAGTTGACATTATCAAGAGCTTTAACACCCGGGAAGGTTTTGGTGATATTTTTCATTTCAAGTAATACTTTAGCCAAAATGTATCCCTCCTAAACATTTCACCCTTCTACCAAACAGCAGGCGGGTCATTGGCCCGCCTGCCATAATTAGTAGAATTAATTACAAACTACTGTAACTGATCCTCTGTGTAGTAACCAGAATCGATAAGGATTTCCTTATAGTTGCTAGCATCAGCAAATACTGGTTCGCAAAGGAATGAAGGAACTACGTATGCACCATTGTCATATGTTGTTGTGTCGTTAACATCTACAGTTGAACCTGTAAGAATCTGACCAACCATCTTAACAACCTGAGCTGCAAGAGTACGTGTATCCTTGAAGATTGACATTGACTGCTTTCCAGCGATCATGTTCTTTGTGTTAGCGATATCACAGTCCTGACCTGTAATGATTGGGTACTTTCCTGTGTAGTTATCAGCTAAAGCGTTTGTGATACCAAGAGCTGTTGAGTCATTTGAGCATAACCAAGCATCAAGATCCTTATCTGTGTAGTAAGATGAAAGGATGTTAGCTGCTCTAGACTGAGCTGTCTCTGTAGACCATGATGCTGTAGCTACTGTAGCGAAATCTGTCTGACCAGACTGAACAACGATCTTGCCGTTGTCAATGTATGGCTGAAGAACATCTACAGCACCCTGGTAGAAGTATCTAGCATTGTTATCACCTGGGTCACCAGTTGTGATTTCCATGTTGAATGGGCCTGCTGCATTGTCAAGGTCAAGCTGAGCCTTGATGTATTCACCCTGCTTAGTACCAACCATGTAGTTATCAAATGTAGCATAGTATGAAACTGCATCTGAGCTCATGATAAGACGGTCATAAGCGATAACTGGGATGCTAGCATCCTTAGCCATCTGCATTACAGATCCTAAAGACTCACCATCAATTGAAGCGATAACTAAAACATCACACTTACTGTTGATCATGTTCTCAATCTGAGAAATCTGAGTGTTAACATCATTAGAAGCGTACTGAAGATCAACTTCGTAACCAGCTGCCTCTAACTGTGCCTGCATGTTTGCACCATCCTGATTCCATCTCTGGAGATCCTTAGTAGGCATTGCAACACCTACCTTCTTTCCTGCTGCGTCTCCTGCTGGAGCTGCCACATCTGCTGATGCCTCTACTGATGCATCTGCTGATGCTGAAGCTGAAGCTGAAGATGTGTCTGTAGAAGCGCCACATCCAGCAAGCATTCCAACTGTTAATGTTGAAGCAAGTGCTAAACCTAAGAGTTTCTTAAACATTTCTTTTCCTCCCTTTTCTTTCTGGCGGTTTTCCGCCTAACTCGTTGATATGAATATATCACACATAAAATAGCAACAACTTGTTACTTTCTTCATTTTTTTATGTTTAATTATTAGCATTAAAAAAGTGAAGTAGCACTTTTTTGTCATGCTTCTTCACTTTTAACAATTTTGTCCTTATGAAAATATACTATATATGGTAAAACCAACACTAAAGTACCACTATTTGTTGATATTCAAATATACCTCATCCTTTTGGTGGAATCCACTATTAATTATTACTTCATCAATATTATCCTTCGTCACGCAAATCGGATCTAAGCCTATATACGGAACCTTATACGATCCATTATCCCAATATACTATATCTTTGTCCTCGAGTTCTTCTCCCGTTGCCATATGTACTGCCATCTCAGCGGCCTGCTGCGCAAGCTTCTCAACCGGCTTATATACCGTCATAATCTGGGTACCTTCTACAACCCTCTGGCAAGCAGACAAATCTGCATCCTGGCCAGTAACAATAATATTGCCTGCAAGTCTTCTCTCCGCCAGAGTGTTAATAACCTGAGCTGCTATATCATCATTACCACACATAATTGCATCAGCTTCCTCCACTAGTTCGAAGTTTTCTGATATATAATCAGCAGCAAGTTCTGCCTTCCATCCACCACAGTGAGTCTGACCAATAATTGAGACATTATTAGAACTCATCATTTTCTTAAATCCCTTTTCAACAATGGATACATTATTATCCTTTGGAGAACCTCCAACCATAATAACATTCTTACCAGCTATTCCATTCTTAATAAGAACATCCCCCATCAGGTTTCCAACCTTTTCGTTATCGAAGGAAATATATAAATCAATATCCGCATTGTTAATCATTCTGTCGTATGCAATAACCTTGATTCCAGCATCCTTTGCTTTCTTGACCGAATCTGTTAAAGAATCTGAATCAATGCATACAATAACAATTACATCCATTTCTTTAGCGATGAAATAATCAATCTGCTCTTTCTGGGTTTCAACATCACCATTAGCATTCTGAATATTAACGTCAGCTCCAAGCTCCTTCGCTATAGATACGAATACATCTCTGTCACGCTGCCATCTTTCAATAACGAACGAATCAAAGCACATTCCTATCTGTGGTTTGGTCGACTCATCTCCAGCTTTAACAACGTTCTTCTCAGGTGCTTTAGCACAGCCTGATATTAAAACCATACACATTATAATTGTACAAATATATAGTTTCTTAATTATACCCTTCATTATTAATTACCTTTTTCTTTGTATTCAGTAGGTGTAACCCCAACATTCTTTTTAAATGTACGACTGAAATAATTAGGATCTGAATATCCACACATAGAACAGATTTCTTTCATACTCATGTCTGTATCCGAAAGAAGTTCCTTTGCTTTTTCTATTCTTATATTAGTAAGATATTCGATAAAATTTTCTCCACAGCCTTCTTTAAATATTTTACTAAAGTAATATGGTGAAATTCCAACTACTCTTGATACATCATCCAGAGAAATATCCTTTGAGAAATTATTCATAATATAATCCTTAGCTACATTAATGACATCATTTGATTTTTCCTCATGCTTTCCCTGAATATTATGACACACTATTGTAAGCTTATCATTAAACCATGTAACAAATTCATCTTTGGTCGAAAGATTCATAATTTCTGTCAGATAATTATCTCTTGAATGAAATTTGTACATCCATCCACCATTAAGATAAGCAAGACTCTCTGCTCGCATGGCGAACTCTAAAGTCTTAAGTCTGATAGAATTAAGATTTCCATTAGAATTATCAACCATCCAGTTAACAAAGGTATTAGCATAAGAAAGAGTTCCATCTATATCACCCTTAGATACACTGTCGAACATTTTATTTTCTATATCTATAGGATAATTTTCCTCATAGTCACATCCTATAGGAAGATCATCCGAATGAGCCACAGATCCTGTAGATACCATAAGAGCATTTAAAGCTTCCGAATATGATTCACCAAGTTCTGTAAGTGGTTTTACTCGTCCAATTCCTATCCTAAAACTTATATTATCCTGTTTCCTCAATACACGAACCAGTTCTCTTGCTTTATCAATAAGATTAATTCTGTCATTATAATCCATCGAATCATTTTCATATGGAACAAGTACTGCGATTTTGTTAGCCATTACTGAGCCAACCTTACACTGAAAATTCTCCTTAATCGCATCTCTTACTTCATTATAATGCATCGAAATCCTAACACTTGAACCTACAGCATTAGTCATATGATGACCTTCCTGTTCATCTCCACATACGAATGCCATCATATACCCATAATCATTATCAATTCCAAGAATCGTTCTATAGCTGTCAATATCACTATCGAACTTTTCCTTAAGAAGAATGTTATAGATTAATCCACTCTCAATAATCGGCTCAACTATTTCAAGTTTTTCCTTAACTAGTAAATCTTCGCTTCTCTTCTTCCTGTCAGCATCAATAAATTCCATGGCTTTTTTGATAGTCGCAACTACCTTCGTTCTTTCCATGGGTTTATTAATATATTCCATAACGCCAAGTTTAATCGCTTCCTGAGCGTAATCAAACTTATCGTACGCACTCATTACAATAAATACAGTATTAGGAGAAAATTTTTTAATTTCCCTGATTGCTTCAATTCCATTAATTCCAGGCATCTGGATATCCATGATTGCTATATCAGGATAAAATCTTTCGGCAAGCTCTATTACACTTCTGCCTGTTTTAGCGAATTCAACCTGACATTCACTTCCGAATTCTTTGTCTATTATGAATTTCATTGAATCGATAACGATACCTTCGTCATCAGCTAACATTACCTTATACATTTTCTACCTCATCCTGAATATATGGCAAATTGATCAAAACCTCTGTACCCTTACCTGGTCCATCGCTGAATATTTCAATTACATTTTCAGAATCCGAATGAAGTTTTAGTCTTGCTATGATATTATCCATTCCTATTCCGTTATTATCAGCTTTGTGCTCTTCATATTTCCATGTACCATTTAATACTCTGTCTATATCCTCTTTAGTCATGCCCTTTCCATTATCTTTAACAGAAATCATAACTTTATTATTTTCTCTATACACTTTAAGGGTAATCTGACCCTTATCTCCCATTTCACGAATTCCATGATTAACAGCATTCTCAACAATTGGCTGAAGAATCATCGATGGCATCGGTGTCTTAAGTAATCTTTCATCAATCTGTTTAAAATAGTGAATGTCTCCAGAAAATCTAACATTCAAAATTTCTATATAATTATCAATAAGAGCCACCTCTTCGCCAACTGTCACATCATTATCCTGTTTCTTAACATTATATCTAAAAAAATCAGCAACAGTCTGTACATATTCATACGTTCTTTCAGAGCCCTCCATCATGGCGAGCTGTGCACCTGCATTTAAGGTATTAAATAGGAAATGAGGATTAATCTGTGCCTGCAGATATTTAAGCTGTGCATCCTTAAGATGAGCCTCCATCATAAGTTCTTTTTCCTGCATATGGCGTTCTTTTTCCATACTTTCTTTCAGTCTGTCGATATACTCCCTGATATTGATTACCATTTTATTAAATACATTAGTAAGTACACCTGTTTCATCCAATGTATCACTATCCAACAACTCAACATCAAGATTTCCCTCAGATACAGAGTTAGCAACATTAGCAAGTTTTTTAATAGGTTCAATAAGGGTTCTTACCATCTGTACTATAAGTACCAGATTCAAAAGAACAACTACTGTAATGACTATAAGTCCTATAACCTCGAATCTTTTAAATGCCAACGAAACTACCTGATAGTTAACTGAGTTAGTAGCGAACTGTTCATTATTTAAGTCAGAAATATATCTTTTGATATATTCATAAAGCTTGGTTGCTGCTTCATACTTCGTTCTGTATTTTTCAACATTTCGTCCTCGTTTTGCTTCTATCGAAGCCGAAACATTTCTTAAATAATCTACAGACATGTTCTTAATATTTCTTTCCATTCTACTGAATGAAGCATCAGTTGCTTCCGAAGAAAGGTTATTAATTAAATTATTATACTGTTGATCCTGTCTATAATAATTCTCAAGAGTATCCGAAGTCTTATAGGTCAAATATTCTGTCATACTGCTTTGAACAGAATCAAGACACTCAGACAGCTCATTAAGATTAATATTATTCTGATATATTTCATCAATCTCAACAGCCATTGAATTAATTCCAAGGATCAGAACAATACATACTATAAGCATAATTATATTAGCAATAATATATATTCCTGTAATCTTTGTTTGGAGGGAAAGAGATTTAAATCTACTCATTACTCTCTTCCTCCTTTTTTAGGTGAAAGGCTATATTATTACTATCAATAATAGTAAGCTCAGTTGTGAAATACTGGCTGGTATTTCCGAGCATATTATATTCTTCTAATGCATCAGTACAGAACTGTCCCATATTATAAGTATCAACAGAAGCTGTTGCATAAACAACATTGTGAAGGATGGCATTAAGAATTGTTGGCGAATCATAGTAGCCTAAAATACTTACTTTTCCAACCTTATTGTAATCAACAACTGCCTGATACAGACATGTTGTATTCTGTTCATTCAGGCACACTAAAATATCAGGAATATCATCTTGTGCGAAAATATCCCTGATTGATTCTTCTGCTGAAAAGGCATTAGTATTATCAACATTAACAAAGGAAATATTATAAGAAAAATTTGTATCTTTGCCTGTGGCAAGAGTTTCCTGAAGACCTGAAACTATTACACTAAAAAGAGCATCCTCTGACTGTGTAGAATCCGTTAATACAGCAATATCTGCTTCATTTCTTTCACTACCATTACGTCTTTCATCAAGAACGATACGTTTAATAAGCTTTCCGTATTCTCTTCCTATGTTATATCCGCCGATGCCGACGAAAGAACATCTATTAGACAATGTGGAATCATTATATAAAGTAACAACTGGAATGCCAGAGGCTGATGCCAAATTGATTCTCTCCAGCATCTCTTCTGACTCATCTGCATAGACCATAATTCCATCAGGATGTGATGATATGGCTATATCCATAAGTTCAAGTGTAGAATAATCCTCTGAAAGTGTCGAACCTAAAAGTTCAACATATACATTATTTTCAATTCCTCTATCCAAAGCACCTTTATATACGCTCTGCCAAAATGACGATCTCGGATCATCAGTTATCATCACATAATATCTGTCATATACATGCTCTGCCTGATTAGAATGAAGACTGGATGCATAGAATCTGAAGGCAACAAAACCAATGATAAGCACAATAAATGTAAGCATTATCGTCAAAAAATAAAATATTCTAATATTCTTTCCGTCAGATTTCTTATTCATCAATTAAAGATCCTAGTATCCTTTAAGTGAATTTTCTTTTTCCTTAACAGCATTTTCTCTTTCAGTAAGTTCCTGTTCCCAGGATGCATACTCATCAATAACAGCCTGCTTATAATTTAATATATTAGGATTAGAACTGTTAAACGTTATTACGAACAATATTATTACTAATAATACGAGAAATATATTAATCCAAACTGAGGTTCTAAGCTTCCCCTTAAGTTCAGGTATCATTGCCTTCCTGTTTTTTACATGCATTTTGGCAATATGGGAATAATCATTATTATCCTTATTAGTAGTAGAAAATGTAGCATATATTGGGATAGGTCTTATTAATTCCTCATCAACACCCTCTTCTATCAACCTGCCTCTTAAAAACTTAAGATATTCCCAGCCAACAGGAGTTTTAAACATCTTCTCATCAAGCATCTTATCGTATATGGCCAGTACCTGCTTTCCCGTCATGGAATCAACTCTTTCATTAAGATACTGTGCATTTTTCATTTCACGTTTTGCCAGAGTGGCATCTTCATACGAGCCGAAGAAATATCCTCCCACCTGCAAATCATCTCTATTAGCCATTACTACCTCTTCATGATAAAAAGCCTTAATATCAGAAATATTCTGAAGTTAAGGCTTTTGTTATAGTGGACTAGGCGGGAGTCGAACCCGCGTCCAAAAACCAATTCCCTCTCCTTCTACTATCATAGTTCACCGATTAGGATTCCCGAATCCAAGGCGGAGGTGAACGCCCTCGATGGCTCGGTAGCTTCATGTTACGCCCTTATACGCAAAGCTTAATATAAGTCGTTTCCTACATAGTCGATGCCTTAATCTTAATGTGTAGGTGCACTAAGTAAGACAAGCTGCAACTAGGCAGCTAAAGCTAATTTATTATCAGCGTTTATATTTAATTTGCGGTCTAACGCGCCTTCCCGCGGATAGCTTCTAAAGCTGCATGATCCCTGTCGAAACCTTGACTAGCCCTAATATATGTTAATCCATTTGGAATTAACCACGCAATTTAAGCTTAAAGTCCTTCTCAACTTCTCTTGAAATATCCTTTTTGGCTTTATCAGCACGCTTATCATACAGCTTCTTACCTTTAGCCAAACCTATTTCAATTTTAGCACGTCCATCCTTAAAATACACCTGCAATGGAACAATTGTATATCCTTGTTCACTGGATGATCCTATAAGCTTTCTTATCTCAGAATTATGAAGAAGAAGTTTTCTTACCCTCAATGGATCTTTATTGAAAATATTTCCCTTTTCATATGGAGAAATATTCATTCCATAAACATACACTTCGCCTCCATCAACACGGATGAATGCTTCCTTTATACTGCATTTGCCCATCCTTAGAGATTTAACTTCAGTTCCATGTAGAACTAAACCTGCTTCATACTTTTCTTCTATGAAGTACTCGTGGTACGCTTTTTTATTGTTAGCTACTAATTTTTGTGGTTCTTTACTCATAACTATATTATATCAAAATCAATCGTCTTTGTGGTTAAATCCACCGAATCAACTGTTACTTTTACTCTCTGTCCCAATTTATAGGTTTTACCTGTATCTTTGCCAACCATTTCATAGGTATCTTCATTATAAATATAATAATCGTCAGGAAGCTTTGATATATGAACCATTCCCTCAACAGTGTTAGGAAGTTCCACGTATATTCCCCATGATGTCACTCCAGAAATAACACCTTCAAATTCCTCGCCTATATGTTTTTCCATATACTGCGCCTTCTTAAGCTTCTCAACTTCTCTTTCAGCTTCATCAGCTCTTCTTTCTAATCTGGAGCACTCCTTCGTAACCATAGGAAGAATTCCATTATAATGGCCAGCCTTCTTCTCATTCATTCGACCTCTTAAATGATCCTTTATAATTCGATGAATCTGAAGATCAGGATATCTTCTAATTGGAGAAGTAAAATGAGTATAATACTGACACGCCAAACCGAAATGCCCCATACACGCTGTATTATATTCAGCCCTTCTCATGGATCTTAAAGTAAGTCTTGAAATAAGTGCTTCCTCTGGTGTTCCTTCAATTCTAGATAGAAGCTTCTGAATCTCTTTAGGATGTATTTCGTTCTCATTACTTCTAACCTTAATACTATAACCAAAATTATTAATGAAAGTTCCGAGCTTTAATATTTTTTCAGGGTCTGGAGTTCCATGTGTTCTGTATACAAAAGGACTCTCCAGCCAGTAAAAATGCGAGGCAACCGTCTCATTAGCCATGAGCATAAAGTCTTCTATTATTTTCTGTGCAATATCTCTTTCATAAGGTCTTATATCAACAGGAATTCCCTTTTTATTAAGAATAATCTTTGTTTCCGGAAAATCAAAGTCAATAGAGCCTCTCTCATATCTTTTCTTCCTGATAATATTAGAAAGCTCCTGCATAAGAAAAAACATCGAAACTTCTTCTTCATATCTTTTCTTAAGCTCGTCTGACTCACCCTTTAATATCTTATTAACATCTGAATAATTCATTCTTTCGTTTACATTAATGACTGTTTCAACGACCTCATGATCCACCACTTCGCCTTCATCATTAATGGTCATGAGACAGCTTAATGCAAGCCTGTCTTCTTTCATATTTAATGAACACATGCCATTAGATAGAACATGTGGAAGCATTGGAATAACTCTGTCCACTAAATATACAGAAGTTCCTCTTTTTATTGCTTCTTTATCCAGAGCAGAGCTTTCCTGAACATAATTGGATACATCTGCTATATGCACTCCAAGATGATATAATCCATCTTCCTGGTACAAAGATACAGCATCATCTAGATCCTTAGCATCTTCTCCATCTATTGTAACCATCATTAAGTCTCTTAAATCTCTACGGCCGAACATATCAGCCTCCGAAACTTCCTTCGCAACTCTGTTAGCCTGGTTCAATACCTTTTCAGGAAACTCCGTTGGAAGATCATACCCCTTAACTATAGATACAATATCCACACCAGGATCATTTTCATGACCTAGAATTTCAGTAACAATTCCTTCTGGTTTTCTTCTGTCGTCTCCATAATCAGTAATATGAACTAATACCTTGTGACCGGTTACTGCACCCATAGAATTTTCTTTGGTTACAAAAATATCATTCTCTATCTTTTGATTATCCGGAATTACAAAGCCAAAACCATTAGCCTTGTCAAAAGTTCCAACAAGATCAGACAAAGTATGCTCTACTATCTTAACAATCCTGCCCTCTGGTCTTTTATCTCCATAGGCTTCCTTGATTAACTGAACTTCAACTGTATCTCCATGAAACGCACTTAATGTATCTTTTCTTCCAATGAATATATCTTTGTCCAGATCTTCCACTTCAACGAAGCCAAAGCCTGACTGATTAGAAACATATTTTCCAGTATATTTAATTATCTTTTGTTTCTTCTTATTACTCTTCATATCCTATCAAACTAATCTAATAAAAAACCCCTACCGAAATCGGCAGGGGCTTGAAAACTTATTAACCATAAATATTAAGGTTAAGAATAATCGATATCAACATGAAGAAAATTGCTAACCATTTAGTGATTTTAACAAGCTTTCCTTCCATCGAACGACCTTTGTTCTTACCCCAATATGTTTCAGCCGCACCTGATATAGCACCAAGTCCTGCCTGCTTACCTTCCTGCATCAATACAAGAGCTGTAAGCAATATACAAATCAATATAAAAATTATCTGAATTACTATTCTTAATGTTGCCATTTTAGTCCTCCAAAAAACAATCGCAAATGTGATAATATCACAATCTTAATATCTCGTCAACTACTTACTCTGGCTTAGTGCCGTTAGCATACATGATTATTTCCTTAGTAGCATAGTTAACCCAGTTTCCTGTAGCTGTCTCAAGTGCTATTCCTGTATTAGGATCTACAATATATTCTGGAACCTCCTCACCGGTTGTTGGTAATGGAATAATCTCAGTCAATACACCTGTAGCATCTGCAGAATACTGCTTTCCATTAATATCAATAGTCTGATTAACAACTAAAGAACCGTCTTCCTGGAAGAAATAATTAAGCTTATCAATAGTAGTAAGACCAATTGCCTGATTACCATTAGCATCTGCGTAATGCATTGTTCCATTATAGTTAAACCAAGACTTCGCCATAGCACCGTTAGCTATTGGATCAAAGTACTTAGTACCCTTACCATAATCAATAAATCCATACTGCTGCACACCGAACTCATTGAAATAGAATGTGAAATCCAATATATTAGTTTCACCAATTGCAGCTGCTCCTGTTGCCATATCAAAATAATATGTATTATTAGTTGGGTCAACATACCATCCCTTTAATAGATTACCAATAGGATCTGCTAAGTATTTCTTACCTTCATAATCAATCCATCCTGTCTGCATCTTCCAGTTAGAATAGAATCTTGTGTTTCCATTATGTGGAAGAAAACCTTCCTTAATAATAGAAGTTGAATAATCCTTGTACTGGTAGTCAGTATCTACTCTTCCGCTAATTCCAGGAATAGACCCTGATGATGAATTCTGCCAAAAAGCGATTGGCACGCTAACTTCACATGCATCATTATACTGAGCCATCCAAATATCCCAAGGGGTTGCACCGATTTTAGTATTATAGAAATTCTTATAGGTATAAACCATAGGATAATATCCAGCGGAATCAATTAAAATACAGTATGTATTAATAATTGCTGCTATAGTTGTTGGATCAAGCTTGGAATGGCACTTATCTTCTATATCAAATGCAACAGGAAGCTGAAGTCCATAATTCTGAAGCCATGCTATTGTAAGCTGAGCTTCAATTGTTGCCTCCTCAACTGTAGTTGCATAAGAATAAAGATATACGCCTACCTTAATTCCATTAGCCTGCGCCTGCTGAATATTGTAATTAAATGTTGGATCTAATCCACCATAAGTATTTCCTACTCTAAGGAAAGCAAATTTAACTCCTGATGCAGCTACCTGCGCCCAGTTAATTGTTCCCTGATATCTTGATACATCAATACCTCTTGCTATGCTTCCAGCCGATGTATATCTAGCTTCTGCTTTAATAGATGGAAGTGTTGCCATAATGGCCACAGCCATAGTTAAAGCTATAGTCTTCTTAAACAGTCCAAGTACTTTCTTCATTGAATCTCCTCATGCAAATTGATATACTAAATAAGATATTATATAAATACCCACAGGTGATAGTATGACAAATTTTAAGAATAAAAGCAAGAATATAATAACAGCCGATGGCTCCATGACTAAACTGGACAAAAAAATAGTCGGCATTCTAACACTAATATTCGCTGTTCTTGTATTTTTCAGATTGGGAAATCTAAAAGCTCCTGAAACTCAGTATATTACAAGCCCTGAAAACAGAGAAATCTCGTTTTATTTTGATGGTTATGTGCAGTTAGATAAGCTGCATGTATATTTAGGAAATCTCGACAGTAGAAAAATTACTGTATTTAATCTTGTATGGAACGAGGATGGTTCATACGAGTGGCAACCAATCAATACGGACGCTAATGTTGGATCAGTATTTCAATGGAATGATGTTGATATTAATGTTATTACTACTCAGATTTCTATTATATGTAATGATGACGAGGCAGTATTTAATGAATTCGTTTTCACTGGACCTGATGGTATCGTAAGACCTACTAACATATCAGATTATCCAGCTTTATTTGACGAGGAAGACCTCTTCTATACTACTAAGGACCATACCTACATGGATGGAACAATGTTCGATGAAGTATATCATGGTAGAACTGGATACGAATTCGTACATGGTCTTCCAACCTACGAAACAACACACCCTCAGCTCGGAAAATGTATTATCGCTCTTGGTATAGAATTATTCGGTATGACACCATTCGGAATGAGATTTTTCGTAGCCCTCTTCGGTATCATGTTCATTCCATTAATGTACATATTCGCTAAACGAATGCTGAAAGATACCTTCATTGCAACCGCTGTTGGTATTTTCATAACCTTCGACTGCATGCATTATACGCTCTCAAGGATTGCTACTATTGATATATTCGTAGCGTTCTTCATTGTTGCTACATATTATTTTATGTTCGTATTCATTGAAGAAGATAACAAATTCAGAGAAACCAAAGCTGCTAAAAATGCGATATTCCTTCCTAAGGAAGTTTATAAACCACTTGCGCTTTCGGGACTTTTCATGTCGCTTGCTGTTGCAACTAAATTAACTGGTGTATACGCAGCTATAGGTTTAGCAGTTATTCTTCTATATCATATAATAAAGAACTGGTCATCCAAGATGGCCTTCAGACTATTTGGTTTTTGTTTCGCCCTATTCATTTTCCTTCCTCTGGTATTATATACTCTTGCTTACATTCCTGTTGTAGAAAGAGGAACACAGACAGGTTCTACTGACGATAGAATTGAATGGACAGATGATGGCATATTCATAGGATATGCTCATGATGGTCTTCTTGCAAAAACTGTAAGAAACACTAATTACATGATTAATTATCATAAAAATCTTCAGGCAACACACTACTATAGTTCAGACTTTTATCAGTGGCCTATAGTATGGAAGCCACTTCTTGCATATAACAGCAGTGTTAACGATTATGATGATGTATCCGCAGTATCCTATATGGGTAATGTTTTAATATGGTGGCTTAGCATTCCTTGTGTAATATTCACATTCTATTTAGCTATTTGGAAAAGAGATAAAATCGCTCAATTCCTTGCGGTTTCTTATCTTGCCCAATACGTTCCATGGATGAGTGTAGACAGATGTGTTTTCATATATCACTATCTTCCATCTATTCTATTCTCGATGTTCATGATGGGATTATCAATTAAGAAGCTGCTGGAATTCAAGCCAGAATACAAGAAATATGTAAAAATTTATTTAGGTTGTGTAATTGGTATCTTCGTAATATTCTTCCCTATAATATCTGGTCTTCCATTTCCAAAAGAATGGGGAATGCATTTAAGATGGTTACCTGAGTGGATACTCGTATTATAAGATTGCTATTATTAAAAATCTTAATAGGATAAATATAAAAAAATAATCCAGACTTGGCTAACATGCCGTGCGTCTGGATTATTTTTTATTAATTTAAAATCTAATTTTAAGACAGTTTAAAATTATTATCTATCTGCTTATACATATCGTATCCAACAGAAGCAATCAGAATCAGTTGAACAATAGCCACTATTGTAATTGGCAAAATGTGGACCGCTATCAAATATGGCATGAACGTCATCAGTGAAACCATGAAAAATCCTATCATAATAGGAAGCTTCTTAGGTCTTAATACAGCATATATAATGGCTAATAAATCAATTAAGAATCCATATCTGTCATGCATATGAGGAAGGCAATATACAGTGATAGCAACTGTAAAAAGCGCAATTGTAATCATAAGGTCAGAAGTAAGCTTAATTTTCTTAGTATAAATGTAATATGCCAGGAAACCAAGAATTAAGATAGTTACGAACGTACCTGCACCTGTAATTTCCGGTGTATGATGCATATTCTGCATTGTTTCATCTAAAAGCGCATAAATATTAGGATATTCTAATGTTCCCCATGGATAATAAGAGGATTGATCAAAATACACTCCAAGAAGCTCTGAAAATGGTCTTCCCATCATCCATGCCGGTATCTGAATCAAAGCAAATACAACTAGTATGTACAAAAAATCAATAAGTTTAACTGTTTTATTCTTAAGCCACATAATAAGCATGAATGGAAGAATAAAAACAGTCTGTAGTTTAAATGAAAAAGCAACACCTAAAATTATAAAGCATATTTTGCTGTTTCCTTTAAAGAAAAAGTACAGTGCATACAAAATAATGCATGTATATATTATATCGCATTGGCACCAGTAAGCACTATCAATGAATACCGTTGGGCAAAGAAGTAAAATTGCCATTCCGATAATCGATTTTCTAGTACTCTTAGTAATATTGTGAATTATCAAAAATACTGCAATTGATGCAAGATAATCAAACACTACAGATATAGTTTTCAGCGCATACATCGAATTCTCAGCACCAGAAACTATACACATAAGATACATATAAGACGAAGAATAATTGGATATCTTGGTTCCCATAGATCTAAAACCACCAAGCTCCTTAATCTTATTCATCCATTCCTCTAAGAATCCCCAATAATCAGCTGAAATGATAGGATAAAGCTTAATTCGTATAATAAGTGCGAATATCCACAAAGCTGCAACAAACAGTATATCTACTGTTTTAAACTTAAGATTCTTAATCGAATATTCTTTATTTAATATTTGATCAATTTTTCTTTCATTACTCATTCACTGCATCCTTTTCCGGATCAACATACGTTAATGATTCAGCAGACTCTACGAACTTGTCCATCCATTTCGAACCAGGTGCTTCGAAATAAAGCATTTCATCAACCTGCTTTCCTGTAAACAACTTAACCTGGAGAACATAATAATGCTCTCCTCTGTAGTCATAGTTATACATAATCCATAATCCAGGTCGACCATCAACTACAATCTTATCATACTGTGTAATATCAACATTAATATCACTTCCATATAGATCCTTTAAATCTGCCTTCAAAGAAGCAATATACTCTTCCTTAGTCTGCTTAGTAGGATCTTCTTTAGTATCAGTTATTACATGATTAATGGAAGAAACATCCTTAGGATAGGACTTATGAAGATACTCTCCTTCATATTCCGATTCCTGGAATCCTTTAGGAAGATAACATCTTAATTCCCTATCTGGGAAATCTACAGCCTCTTCTGTAAACTCAGTAACTATTTTATCATTAGTAACCTTCATAATAGCTTCAGGGTCTGGTGTAGTGACTACATACTCTTCTATTGCTTCACTTTCATTAGCTTCGTTTGTTTCATCACTACATGCAGTAAAAGAAAGAAGCATTATAGAAGTACAAAACAAAATTAATATTTTTCTCATTTTCATTATTAATAATTTCCTCTCACATAATCCAATTAGGAGTATATCATAAACTCCGCAGCTTTTACACTGCGGAGCCTATTATTAAATATTTTAAACTTATATTTCAGTTAAATTATTTCTTAGTTTTCTTAAGACCAACGATACATCCAATTGATCCGCCTAAAGCAAGTACTAATCCAGCAATCCAACCAAATATAGCGAAGCTGTCTCCCGTCTGTGGAGCACGTCTCTTACCTAATACAGAACGTCTAGCACCTAATACTGAAGGCTTAGGATTACGTCTGGCACCTAATACTCCTGGTCCTTCACTTGGAGTAGGTGTAGGATTTGGTGTAATTCCTGGTGTTGGTGCTGGTGTTTCACCTGGTGTAGGAGCTGGAGTCTCACCTGGTGTAGGCTCTGGTGTAGATCCAGGAGTCTCACTTGGTGTAGGACTTGGTGTCTCTTCAGGTGTAGGTGTTGGAGTCTCCTCTGGAGTTGCTGTTGGAGTCTCACTTGGTGTTGCGCTAGGTGTTGCACTTGGCGTAGCACTTGGTGTTGCACTTGGTGTTGCACTTGGTGTTGCACTTGGTGTAGCGCTAGGTGTAGCACTTGGTGTTGCCGATGGTGTAGCGCTAGGTGTTGCGCTTGGTGTTGCACTTGGCGTAGCACTTGGTGTTGCACTTGGTGTTGCGCTTGGCGTTGCACTAGGTGTAGCACTTGGTGTTGCACTTGGTGTAGCACTTGGTGTTGCACTAGGTGTAGCACTTGGTGTTGCACTTGGTGTAGCACTTGGTGTTGCAC
>JAKSHY010000028.1 GCA_024399135.1 Lachnospiraceae bacterium
TCGGACTCCTCCACGAAGATCTCGCCGTACGGGATGTAGGAGATACTTCGCGATAGTTTGCCTTCTGCGTCAGTGATGAGAGAGGTACTACCTAAATGATCCGGGTGATAAAAATAGATAATATTTTCTACTTTAGCAAATTCGCCATCTGAATTGTTGTTCTGTAGATCAGATATTGCATCTCCGTCTGAGCAGCAATATGATTTCCCACCCACATAATCATTGTTGGCTAATATTGGACATGATATACCGAATGAATCATATCTAGCAGAGATATTTGCGTTTGAGTAAATTGTTGCATAGTCAATGACCTTTATATCTGCACCTGCCTTTTCGACCCTTCTTGGATCAGCTCCAAACGCATCGAAATCACCAATCTTTGAAGCGATTCTTTGTGTACCGATATAGATGTGTTTTGTGTATTCTCCACCATTCTTTACAACCAGATATGGAGACGGGTATGCAACGAATCTAGTGGGAAGCGTATCGCCATTCAAAGCACTTTTACTGTTAACATACAGACTAAGATTAGGAGAAGATATCTTTACTGTTCTTTCTCCATTTGAGTCATAGAAATAATTAGAAACATAACCATTGTCATTGATGGCTAAGAGTCTATTTTCTTCATCCCACAGCAATTGACGTACCTTATTACCTGTTGTGTCTTTAATGCATGTCGTGTCGTTGGAAGAATTAGATGCTACCATGGTCATATTTCCATTGGCGTCAAAATCGTAGATGCCAACACTTGCTAGTGTGTCTACTGTAGCAGAATCCGTAGAATATGATTTCATATTAATACTCTGCAACTTAAATGGATTAGAAGGATCATAACTGTAGGAATAATCATAACCAGTTCTCAATCTTCCCTCAAACTGAAGATTCTCTTGTGTCAAATCAAGTTTCTTCGATGTGACATTATATAGTTGATCATAACCCATCTTTAGTTTGTAATCTGCCTTCTTTGATTTTCCACCTATGAACTTTCCCTCAGCTTCTGTAAGTCGATTCCATAAATCATAATGATAGTCATGGGTTATGGATCCACCTATTGACTCCCCATCTATGGATATCTGACTCTCTCCCAGATTGACAAGTTTCACAATATTATCCATCACATCATACTCATAATGATTATCCATGGCTAACTTGTTGCCTGGCAGTGTTACTGATATATTATCTAATCTTCTTCGATTATCTGTGTAATTATAGTTGGTTTCTGTTCCATTGCCGTATTTGATGTATTTTCTCTGTTCATACTCATCGTATCCAATGGTATCGACATATCGATATAGATATTTCTTCTCTCCTACCACTGAGGATAGCTGTCCGCCAAGATTATAGTTGTAACGTATCTTTTCTTCGTCTGGATATACCATCTCCAATAAACGGTTATGGCTGTCATATTTCCATTGGGTGGTGTATGTAGCTACAGCTACATTAGGGATAACCATAGTACGTCGCTCTTTTATCACTTCTCCCATTCTTCCGTAGAAGAACTCGGTGGCACCGCTACCGTCTTCAACCAAAGCTAATCTTCCTACCCGGTTATGGGTGGCATTCTTGCCTCCATAAGTATATGTGACGTTGTTTTCTGTATGGTTAGGGTATGATATCTTTGTTAATCTGTTATATTCATAATCATACTTCACAGAAGATACTCCTTGTAAGTTTGCGGTTTGTTTCTCCAAAACGTTTCCTGCAATATCATACTTAAAGGAAGTAAGTCCGGTTGATGGATGACTTATAGATAGTTTGCGTCCTGCTAAATCATATGTATAGCGTGTGACATTTCCACCCGCATCAATTAGACTGTCCAATTGTCCAATAGGGTCGAAGTAATATTGAATTGGCACAACCTTGTTGTTTGATGGATCAATTCTCTCTGTTAGCACAGTTTGTCCAGCGCCATTTGTATAAGTATGTATTGAATCCCCATTAGCGGAAATCATCGTTGTCTTTAATCGGCCATCACTTATTGTATAATTTGTCTTTACGACGCTCTCGCTGGAGTTATCCGCTGGGAGAATCTGTTGAGTTGGGCGGTCAATAGCATCATACGATGTTCGACTTTGCCACCGATCATTGAAGTCAACGATTTCCCCAATTTTGCTATTCTCACATATCGATGGATGATCTGTCTCGATTGTACGGCCAAGAGCATCATATTTCACGTTCCCAGAAACTATGTACTTCACTCCATGTCCATATATTTCAGCCTCTTTTTTTACTTGATAAGTTCTTCCTAAACCGTCAACGTGAGTAATGGTCTGTATTGGATCTTTAGGATGTTGTGGGTCGAAATGCTTTGTAATAGCATATCTGTTTGTATAATCCGTCCCTTTATCATTGTATTCATAGGAAATGGTATAAGGGATGCCATCGCTTTGTTCGTTTGGAGAAATTACAGTATCAATACGTCCTATATCATCAATATGGTACTGAATTCTATATCCATTGATATCTCTCACAATGCGCGGTAACCCATATCTATAATCATAGTCCTCCATCTCACTTCGGTAACCAAATGCATCTGTGATTCGTTCAGGATACATCTGATATTTCCGATCATATAAGTAGGTATACGACATTCTTTCTCCTTTAATATTTTTCGGCAATGTTTTCTTCGTTATGTTACCTAGGACATCATACTCTATATCAGTAACAGCTTCTCTTCCATTGTCAATTTGCTGTCTCACTTGTGTCATAGCCCATGGTGTGTTCTTATCATTATAGGTTGCAGATATTTTCCTATAGGTCTTCTCTCCATCAATGGACTTAACTTCAACCAACGAAGGAGTTCCTAGGCGAGCATCGCTATACCTGATGTTTGTAGAGTACCCATAATTATCGTTTGTAAGATCCTCGAACTTATAGGAGTCAAGATTTCCATATTCGGTCCCGTATTTATAGGTTTCCCTACTTAAATCCAAATATTCGTTAGCTTCATAGGCAGTTACTATTTTTTCACGGGGAGCTTCAAAGATTCTTTGAACTGAGTCTGGATGGGATTCTTTAAGTGTAGCATGTCCTATGACGGAAAAATATTGGTAATTGGTCTTTTCGTCACGATATTTCTCTGTAGTATCTTTTCCTGCCACCAGTGATCTTAATAATGTTCCGGCAGTTAAATAATGTTCAACGTCATATTCTTGAAGAGTCGTTCTGACGGTATCCTCTCCATCAACATTAAGCGTATAAACCTTACCGAACCCCAAGAATTCTCGTTCATGTCTATCCCTTTTTCCATCTTCATAGACGAATATAGAAACTATATTGGGGTTCTCTGTGGAATCACTTACAGTTAACCTGCTCATTGCCCACTTTCCACAAGGATGATCTGTTGTTGGTTGTGTATGTTCGTACTCTATATCGTACTTTCCTCCAAATGGATTTATCACTGATTTCAGTTTATTGGTTGCTTTAACATTTGAGTATCGAACCGCAATTGATTCATCGTTATCTGACTCAAGTAAGTCTGGGAACCCATCTCCGTCAAAATCCGACATACAAGACAATGTACGGCTTACTGATTTAGTGTTTGCACCATTCACAAATGGTGATATAGTGAACATCCCAGTAGAGAAGATTCCTCCTCCGTTTGCATATCTTGACATAGCTGTGGATCTTATGACATTGGGGGAGAATTTACTTGACATTAGGTATTCTGTTTCATCGAAACAATTTCCTAAATTAATTCGAGCGTAAAGAGAACCATCCTTCTCAAAGATTCTATCTGGTAGACCGTCTCCATTCACATCCATCAACTGGTCGGATATAGACGTATGAGAGAAAGTAGCATTCTTTCCAACACTGATATTTCCGCTTCCGCTTAATGGCACAGATATGCCCCTACCGGCACCACCATTGTATGTTTCCGATTCGTAAACCGATTTTACATCAATAGGAAGGCTCTCGGTAAAGCTATACCCTAAGTTCAATCGAACAGCGTTTTTCATAACTTTATCTGGTAATCCGTCTCCGTTAACATCATACCATTCCCACACTGAGGAAGACTGATTGTTTGAGAAATTTCCACTAGCGCTCACACTAAGAGGTTGTGATGTCGTCGCAGCCTCTTCCGCCATTTGCTCAAGATTTTGCCTTAATCGGCTTTTGCTTTTTGTCGTTTGTGCGCTTTGTGTTCCTCCCGAGGAAGTACTGCCTTTTTCTGCATCTGTAATATTGAATTTCAAATCTAATCCTACGCACTTTGCTTCCGCAATCTGTACAGGAGAACCTACATTCGGCAGATTTTTCTCTTCGCATAAGGTTCCATCCATTCCCGTGTAATTCACTTTAAGATTATCTGCACCTTCGTCATCTGTCCATTTGGATTCACTATACAGCCAATCAGGATAACCGTCGCCGTTCAAATCCATAATTGAGTTGATAGTATGTGACTTCGCATTAGAGTATCCGCCACTTACTCCTAATCCAAATTTCTTTATTTTAGCCCCGCCACTAGCAGATACAGAGAATGTAAATGTTTTAGACGATAAAGTTGGCGGAACACATACTCCTTTCCCTTTATTCTCCGTCTGGAAATTATAGGTTGGTAGTTCATCCTTGGGATTTATGATAGGATTGCCCAGTCTTGAGGAAGAGACAGATGTACCATTCAAAGTAGCATATTGTGTAGCTCCTACATATCTTTTATTCCTAACATCATAACTCATCGGTGAGAATTTCGTCTCATTGGCATTCCCAAATATGTTTTTTAGTTCTGCGGAGACCGCCTCTCCGTTTTCGTTGTTCTCCAAGTTTTTGAACAGTTCTTCGTCTAACTGAAGGTTATTTACTTGTAAATCACCTAAGTCAATATCTTGATGCTCATTTTCCTTGCCTCCATTATATGCGAATTGTCCCCATCCTCGATATAACGAACCCATTCTTTGCTGTTCCAAAGAATAGCTAGCATACAATGATGTCGCATAAGTACCAACAATAGTATCTGCCTCAGTTCTAATTTCCTGTCCATCAGGATTAGAGGAAATCCGATAATATTTTCTATGAAGATCTACTATCAGTCCATTGGTTTCAACAGAATCTGAATAGGCTATAAATCGACACTCTTTCCCATTAATGGTTTGATACGGGAAAGCATTCCCATTATATATTTCTAACGGACTATCTCCCTTTTTATACAGGAACATTCTAACCTTGTCTTTTCCCTTTGCATCTAAAGCATTCCACTTAATTTGAATCGTGTCATTTACATATTCTACGTCATCTTCGGTGTCAATATTAATCACTTCATATGGGAGAACACTTACCAGATTGTTCCATTGAGTTATGTGAGGTGACATATACACTGTATCATATTGGGCTTCCTCATATTTTGAAACAATAACCATAGGTTGCCAGTCCAAAAGATCTCTATTATAGGGCATGTCTGATTCTATTAGAAATCTCAAAGTAATTGTATCCGCTAATTCACCGCTGGAAAACACATATTCCCGATTCTCAATAGCATTCTTGTCAATAGGGAGTGTGGCCAGTATTGTTGTGTCTCCTTTACCATAGCCAACTACCTTAAGTCTTATGTCGGAAGGTGATACGTTATGTTTGTTGAAGGTTCCGCTAACACTGAACGAATATCCTTTAGGGATTACTACTGATGATGCCTCTCCTGGTCTAAAGTCTACAGCCGCATCGTAATTCCTATATGAATTCCCGTACTCATCCTCGTCCAGTGGTAGAGATGAGATGTATTTTATCTTTGGAGACCATTGAACCATGTCTATCCATCCATGTCTACGGGATTGGATCCTAAAGAACAGACGGTCACCTTTGCCTACAGCGATAGATTTATGAATGGATTTTGATTCCGATGGCATAATACTGTCCATTAGTACACGCTGCGTCTCATGCTGAAGGAAATACACGACACCATCAGCAAATTCCACAGAATCTATTGGCCCAGAATAAGCCGCCATACTGATAGGAGCCTCTATTTCCACTTCTCCATCAAAAGGAGCTCGCCATACTCTGACCACATCATGTAATGGATATTGCGTTTCCAAGGAATCCTTAATTTGCTCCAAGTCTACATTAGCATCAAAACCAGGAGAAGAAGGTATCATTTCTTGAGTGAAATCTCCTATTTGATTATCCGTGCCTAATGAGTAAGACAGGAATTTAGGTTTGCCATTTTCCAATCGATTAAAATATACTTTTCCATCTGAAGCAAAGTCGATTAATCCATCATTGTTAAAATCATAAGTGTAGGACATTGTTTCATTGTTCTCCCAAGTTTCAGAAAATGTTGCGCCAATACTAGCGACACTCCATCCGGCTCCAATATCCTCACTTAAAGAATGGGAGTTCGATTTACTCGAAGCTATTAGTCCAGAAAAATCCGAGTGACCTACTTCTTCACTGAAATCGCCTTTCTTCCAATCAAACAACTGGTACTTTATACCTCCATTCGCTTGCACAACCTTATCTGGCAAACCATCTCCATTAATGTCTGTGAGAGTCACCTCTCCTCTTCCGGTACTATGCGAGAAATTATACGAAGCTCCAGCGTAAAAGACGCCTATTCCAACATTTGCGCCTCCTCCAATAGAAAAACCATCGTTACTTCCTGTTCCGCTAATCATGGATAATTTACTTCCAAACCCATCTGCAATTGCGTCAAATATTTCTCCGACTTTGCTTTCTTGAGAATTGGCTGTATAATCTTTCCTCTCATTTGAATACAATTCAGTTCCGAGTTGATTATATTCCAACTTATGTCTGCTAAATTCTTTCCCTTTTGAATCTAAATGAACAACCGCAGACAACAAGTCACTAGAGAAGCTTCCTGTTTCATAGTTAAATTTGTAGCCTCTCAGATATTCCCCTTCAAAATACACATCCACTCTATCCAATAATCTGTTTCCTGATATTAGATAACCATATCGTGCATCACTACGCTTTACATTCTTTTCCTTTCCATTTCGGAATACTATTATAGTATGAGGGGCTTCTCCCGAATTTCCGGCTTTTACGGAATCCAAATAAGTCGAATGAGCCGCAAAGCCCTCGACAGTGTCTTTATATGTATATTCGATATAGTCTCCATGTTTCTCTTCTATACGTACTAACCGCCACTCCGATATCACTTCTCTTCCCGAATTCTGGTAATCACCCTTCAGGACTCCTACCATAATAGAATCCTCTTCTCCGCTGGTTTTTAGCTTCTTGTACGATCCATATGTGTATTTGGTGTTTTTCCTATCGGTTACTTCCCATACATAATTCGAGGGGTTGTCTCCAACTCTTTCGATTTTTGAAAAAGCGCTCTCTTTTCGGAGATAAAATGTTACTCTTCCTGCCTTTCTAGTCTTTCCCAAGTTTCTGTGGGCAAGCCCTACTCCCTCCTCAATTAACATCTGACCATCCAAAAGATAAGTCTCCGTCTCGATATTCTGTTTATACCTAGGTACACCCCAACGTGTATCCACACAAATAGATGAGGTTTGAATATTCCAACCTTCTCCTAACCATCCGCTTCCTGCGTCGCTACTATACTGGATTGTAATGTTTGGCGTCATGCCATTTCGAGCAGGGGGCATCTCTAAACTGTATTGCAACGATGCAGATCCATTGCAATTTACTTGAGGTGCATCTATTAACTGAACCTTGGCTGCAGGATCCGCAGCTTGCAAGTCGCTCATCGTCGTGGGAGCAAATCCTTGTGTCTCTGGCGATTCTGGCACTTGAATAATGCCATTAATCATATCTGTGAAATGTGTTGTATGAGATATAACTTGTCTTCTTATCTTATCCACCGAATCACGTTGTAGAGCTTTCCATTTGCCTATAGATTCATCATAGTAATATGTTTTTATGTCATCCTCTGTATATCCACTAGGTATTTTAGTACGGTCATATCCCAAAACCACCTTTGCTCCCACGCCTGAAAAATGCTCTCCGTGTGGCAAGAAACGATAACCAATGAAGCTGTCTGTCACGTTTATCATCCCACGATCTAGTTTTGGCAAAGAACTTGCTTCGATACTAGATACTGTAATATCAAGATCCTTAATCATAATGTTTTCTTCGACCTCTAATGATGCCGTGGGTGCTTGAAGATTAGAGGCTTTCTCTCTTTCAAACTTCAATGTCTGAGAGAAAGGAATCCATTCCCCGGCTTTTACCACAGTCAAAGACGTTAGAATAAATGTAATTACGAATCCTATTCTTTTAAATTGTGACATAATAAATCGATTACAGTTTTAGAAATTCATATTTCGCCCATCAGACTCTTTATAAAGCTAGCAAAGGGCGTTATATCATTATTTATACTTGCTTGTTCCAATGCAAGCATGTATTCTTCTCTTCGTTGCATTGGTATAACCACCCACCCATATCCTCCGGAGGAGAGCATCGCATTCATTAAAAATCTTCCTATTCGGCCATTTCCATCCATATATGGATGAATATATCCCCAGAAGAAATGCCCCAGTATTGCGCGGACAGCAGCGGACTCCTCACCTTTCAACAGATCCATTAACGTTGCCATTGCATCTCGTACAGCCTCAGGATTTAGTGGTGTATGCCTAGATCCTCTGATATAAACAGGATGATTGCGATACCCAATCAGATCAGATCTTTTCAATAGGCCAGCAGCAGCAAATTGACCCCATAACCTGAGATACCATATTTGATGGTCTTCATCAACAACCTTACCCGGATGCTCTCCCTTTAATATTCTTTCAACACTCTTCTTGACAGCCACAAAAGCATCGTAATAACCTCTTGCTACAAGAGCATTTCGATTATCCTTGTCCACCTCTAATGGATCCCATGATCCAGATCTTACTCGCTCTATGAGTTCCGGAGAAATCTGATATCCTTCAATTGACATAGAGTGGTATGCGTCATTCTTATAATTCTCCTCAATATTTATTAAGCATTCCTCTATGTTTATCTCCGTATTCCTAATAGGGAATAATTCCATAATTTTTAACCGCATCGTACTCCACATCATTCGAATTCGAGAACAATATGGAGAGTCATCAAAAATCATCTCAGATCTAACAATACTTTTCCCGAAAGGATCCTCTTCCCTTACGTTGTAATCCATCTCACGCATGAATCTAACAATGTCATCGGCAATTCGTGTTTTCCCAATATGCCTAAATGCACCTGCCAATCTACCAGCTTTAGTTGTATTACCGTTTTCAAGCAATATCCTCACAATCTTATCTGAATCCTTTATTATACCTAAACTGGTTATAGCCGATATCTCACTGGATACAAAATATGATGGTGTGATAGACGTTAAAGCCTCTTCCACTGAATACATATTTAGTCCATATTGATTATCCTGCACAATATTATTGGGTAGGTTCATTCCTAATACCAATACTGATGTGCCATACATAAGGTTTTGTACATTATTCGAACCATTCGGCGATCTGACAATTACCTGATCTGGAATAGTAGTTTTCCCCGAGTGAATGTCAAGAGATATCTCTGAGCTCAAACACCAATTCTCTTTCCCACATCTTGCATTCAGATATTCCCGAAGAAAATGCCAAAATGACGTGTACCAGACCGTAGTATCTCCTTCACTTCCTGGTTTAGAAGATATATACCATCCTGTGATTACCTCTTGAAGGTATCCATATTTCAACAATCTATTAAGATGAGTTCTTGTTATCTGTCTAGTGCCATTAAGCACAACTACTCCATCTTCATGCTGTAATTGCATCAGGATTTCTAGTGATTCAGACAATTTTATATTTGGTTCCGTCATACGATTATTAGTATATATTGATGTGCGATTATTAGTATTTGTTTATATGGTCGTGTTTACATATAAACTAATAATCCCATCGATTATTAAAATCCGTGCAATCCCACATACCCTTTTTTTCATTATATATCATATCACCCGATCTAAAGAAAATAGGAGTTTGATATACCTTCCCCTCTAGATCAGTGGCCAAAATAATATTCCCATTATTGTCATAATGATAATAAAATTGTTGATACTCATAGTTATCATTACCCATATCAACATTAGCACTTCGCAGCATTGAAGTTCCCGGATTTGGGTAGGGTTTATATCCCGCTATACCAACTGCGGAGGAATCCAGTACCGTAAATCTGTGAGAAAGCGACTTATAGGAATTCTCCCACAACATCTGATAACTCAGTGTATCACTTAAGTTAATTGCGGCTCTTTCCACACGACAAGCTTCTGCTCCATAAGATGCGTTGTCTTCTACTTTTGATACCCATGGATGCCCATCTACATAGATATGCTTAATCCATATTGAATCAGAACCTCTTTCAAAATATGGATTAACACACACATAATATTGGTCAGGGTGCTTCTCTTGAAAAGCTGGAGTCGCATTTACAAAAACAGCACCCTGTTCCCCCGTAATTGTATATGTTAAAGAGCCGTCTCCACTATACCAATAGCTTGTCATATAACCATTTTCGCTCTTCGATAGAATGCGCCCTTCCCCATCGTACGCATATTGATTTACATTATCACCTCCCACTGGAAGATTACTATCCTCAGGATTCGACACAAATAGATCTCTGTGAGAGATAACTTCGCCATTAGGGTTATAACCATAATAATGCGTCCTATATTTACCATTTACTTCGTTATTCCGTTCTTGTTTATAGTTTGGTAAATAAGGGTGTGTATAATGATATTTATAACGTAATTCAAATACAGAATCACCATTAGCAATAAAATTCTTCTGGCTTATCGTTGTCTTATCAATATATAATCTAGCTGAATCATCGTATGCAAGATAATGTACCGCATATAGAAAATCCTGCGTTCCAGTCACGACATTAATATTTTCATTTCTTTCCTTGAGGGCGTTGTTCAAATAATACTCCTTTGTCAATTTAAAACCATGATAGTCAATTGTGTCTATCTGAGATTTATGTCCTATAATTTGTTTATGAGACAGTTGCTTGGTAGATATCCTTTGATTAAGAACATTAGACATATATCTGCCAGCGTTTTGGTTCCGAAAAACCTCATCTCCATTACAGTAATCAAAATGAACAATATTTCCTCGTATATCATAGCCTATACGGTCAACATAGTTGTACAAGAAACTCTTCTCTCCCCAAACATGTTCTATTTGTCCCGCATTATTGTAACGATACTTAACCATTTCCCCATCAGGGTAGATAACTTCTGCTAAACGATTCCAAGTATCATACTTAAATTGGGTTGTATATGTTTCAATAGACTTATTTGGCACTACTAGCGTACGTCTTATCTTTGTTACTTCGCCATGTCTGCCATAATAGAACTCCTGAACGCCAGTCTCATCTACTAGCATTGCCAGTCTTCCCACTCTATTATAGGAGGCATTCTTATCGCCATAAATCAAATATACATCATGATGTGGATTCTTATAACTTATGCCAGTTAATAAATCACGGTTGTATCTGTACTGAATGACATTGCCGTCGGCCAACTGTTTTTCTATTAAGTTCCCTACTCTATCATACTTATATTTTATTTCACCATGTCTAATGCTTTTTTCTCTGATAATATGTCCTAATGAATCGTACCAATACCACTTATCATCATCCGGCGTTATAAAGTGTGTCACTCTACCCAATGGATCATAATAGTATTTTTCCCGCTGAATAAAGGATCTCACGTCGCTGTCCGACTTTCGGGCATTTGTACACTGAACTTCCTTTCTTGAGATACGATTCCTATAATCATAACTGACAATCTCCAACGTGTCCCCAAATATTTCGTTCCCATTTAGCACACGAGTCAGCAGTACACCCTCTCCCTTTATTGTCTGATAATTATTCTCAATCTTATAGCCATTTGTCGAGAGAGTATCAAGCCTATCAAGAATATCATATGAAACAATCGTGTCACCCTCTCCATAAACTAAATTATCGTATTCTAGCTCTACGACGCTCTTCCCGTATATATGAGGTGCGCATATGGATTTTACTCTACCGAATGGGTCATAGGTTTTTGCATTATAAGCCACATATCTTTTCTCCTTGTTTTCTACAGCGGACAATGACTGATCAATATTTGTCAACTCCACTTTCTTAATGTCCTGCATCTCCCGTGCAAATCCATCCACAAAAATGCAATCATACAATGTGCTATCCTTTTCTCCTTCACTTCCATTAATGTTATTATAAATGGAGTTATACCTAATGGTAACAGCGGCAATGGGGTTCGCTATATCATTACAGTGGCATTCTTCTATACTGATGGTGTCATAGGAAACAGTAAACACAGGATCCATAAACATATCATCACGAAGGCACACCTTCGACTTCTCCAAGTCTATCTCTTCAATCTGTTTATTCATTAATGAACTTAATATGATCAATTGTACACTATCTGGAATCTGCCCGCTATATATTTGATCTGAGATGTGCAAAACCAATGAATCACTATAGATGTTTTCGCTAATAAGATCTGATCCTTCCTTTTGGGGCTTCACTCTATACAAATAGATAATTGAGTAGGGAATATTGTTGTCCTGCTCATTAGGAGCTAAAATAGTGTCTATTCGTCCATACCCATCCAAAGAGCGCCTTAATTCAAAACCATTATAATCTCTTATTGTTGTTGCTACTCCATAGGGATAATCATAATCCTCAAGTTCTGTCCGATAACCTCTGTTATCGTCTATCCTTTCGAGAAACATATTGTATCTTCGATCGTACAGATAACGGGTTACCACACTATCCCCGTTCCCGTCCACCTGTGAGACAATAGAACTAATATTTCCATCCTTGTCATAGGAAAACTTCGTTTGTTTGGAGCCATTTTTCATTGATATAAGGTGGTATGGCTCCTGATCCGAATAAGTGAAATGATATGCTGTCAAGCAATCTTCTTCTTTTAATACTATCTCACTTTTTAGGCCCATTCCCCCGTTCCCATTTGTCTTATAGTCAAATGACATCGAAGAGTGATCATCGTATTTTATGCTGTGAATTTTGTTCACATTATCAATTCCCATGTCAGGTATATTGCAGTATTCATACGTGGTGAAATGTGTGTAATTTCCTATGGATTCTTTCTTTTCCCGTAACCCGACACTGTATAGATTACCTCGCATTTTAATCCCCCAATCATATTCCACACTTTGCAGGATCTCACCATCCACTCCCTCATACACTTCACTTTTCTTAATTAGACTATGCCTAAATATGTCTGAAGTATCATATGACTTAACCCGCTTACGAAGAGTGTCACGTGTTTTTGTGTTTATATTATAAGTGGTAACCTTCCCGAATCCTAGGAACATTCCTAACGAATCACAATCAGGATTCTCATATGTGTATCTATTCAATGACGGTAATCCATCGGCAGCGATTCCGTCGTTCACCCATAGAGAAGTCATGACTCGTTTGCCCTTGCTCCGATCTGTATAATTAAAATGCCATTGAACCAGAGTGTCAAAAGGTATCAATGAAATGTCCACTCCCTGTTTTACCATGGAATCTAATTTTGTTCTAGAATATGATACCAATTGTTTCTTATACATTTCTGCCGCCTTGATCGAATCATCTACTTTCTTTGTAAATAGGGAAATATATTTTTCTACTATCGGATCACCTATTATTTCCTTTTGTTCTGAATGTTTCGCAGCACCCAAGGTATCAGGCAATTCTGAATATGAATAATCAATTGTATAGCATCCACCAAGAGGCGTATGGACTGTTTTCAGCAAACCTGTGCGATCCACAATCATACTATCTACGGAGATATTACGATATTGGTTTCTATATTCTCTATACTTTTTTACCGAATCTCTATCATCGTAGTAGTCAAATTTATGTGTGTAACTAATGATATTACCTACTGCCACATCACCCCTAACCTTTTGTCCAGAAGAATGTATTTTCTCAAGATAATCATTTTTAATATCAAAATCGTAATGCCTTATCTCCACCCATTGATCATTACCATTGGGTTTCTCTTTCGCATATAAGACAACTATTTTTTTGTAATATGATGATGCGTTTCCTTTTTGAAGAATTATGCATGTATGAGGTTTTTTCCCAGGATTACCTACGAAAATTGAATCTCTTCCTGAAATGCCTTCATCATATACATAATTTACATAATCACCGTAAGGATTTTCTATTCTGCACAATTTCCATTCAACAATTTCTCTATTCCTCCTACACACATCAATAATCGTACTATCCTTATCATATTTGCCATAATAATACGTGATTCCTTTCGTGTCCGTTAGTTTCCAAGTGCCTTCATCGAAGTTATTCTTATTCCTAATGTACCGAATAGTCTCTTCTTTGTAATTCTTCTTGTAAAAATAAAACTCATCAGTGTCGTTCGATCGAGTCTCCCCTTTTACAACACGCCTTCCATTCAGCAAATAATCTGATTGCGGACATTGCACACATGACGTGTCTAATGTCACGGCCGGGATGTCAAGATTCCACCCCACACCAAGGTTTCCAATACCTCGTTCACTGTTATATGTAACGATTAACTCCGGCTGCAGATTATGATGCGCTATTGGCAAAAATATTTTATACGACAACAAGACGTCACCTAATGAATTAGAATAGGGCATACTAACCAATTCCACTCCGGTTGAAGGCGTTGCGTTGGGAAGGGATGCGAAATATTCAGGAGTGAATCCGAATGGATATATTACACTAGGCCAATCTACGGGAATATCTCGCACTATTGTATCATACTCATGCATATCCTGAGCAAGCTCCTCGTATTGATCTTTCATTGCTTCATAAACAATACCGGAGTTCATATTAGCGATGCCCCTTGCCTCAGCTGTTACAGATGAGAAGAGACATACACAAAAACACAAGTATTTTATTGCCACCTTCATAGTATCATTACTTTAACAAAGTCCTTCCATCAAATTTCCTTCCGTCCGAAGTTACTGCTATAACAAAGAACTCACCGGGTATATTAAGAGAAAAACTCTTGCTTGCCGTTCCATTGTATGCATATGTACTTTTCTCGGACACCAATACATTGTTTAGTGTATATACAAAGAATGTTACATCCGATGGCTTATCTAAAGTCACAGTAGCTGTAAACGATCTTGAAGATAAATCGGTCACAATTTGCATATTTGAGGATCCTGAATTGTCGTTTCTTTCCCAACATCTAACATCAAAATCGACTAGATACCTCATGAACCCAGTTGGATATGCCGACACCTCTTGGTTAGAATATGCAAATACACCTTGCGCCTGATATTGGTTAAAAAAGAAATTAGGGAAATCACCCCTACCCCAATTGAAATTTTCTAGGGAAACTTTAGACACATTCCCTCCATTTGTCCTTACAGCAAATTTAAATGTGCAGTCGCTTGCGATTGAGCAATTTCCTATCACGACATCATTCTTAAAGATCACTATACTATTTTGAGAATTTCTGTCAATCCGAATCACATCATTTTCTTTTACATCCACACTCTCGTGATTCAAAACAAAATCTTCTATCACATTCAATTTCCCGTTTGAAATTCTTACCCCATATCGAAAAATGCCATCGTTAGCAGTATTTTCATTGATATTTACAAAAGCCACCTTCGATTCAGCGCTTACATCCGTTAGTGCCCAAGAAATCGCTCCGCTATTATTAATGAAATTTACATTTACTAATGTCACGCCAGTTCCATCGAAATCAATTGTCCGACTGTTAACGGGCAATACTGTCAAGTAATAGTTACCGTTGGCAATGCCAGTTAGATCAATTGAATCATAGGCAACAGACAAGTTTTCTCCACCTCCCTGTTCCATCTGTTTAAATTCGTAATAAAACCCATTTTCGCTAGCAGGCAGACTTAAATTTACCTCTCCGTCTGAATTAGAATTATAACCATTGCAAGTCGGATCCTTCATATTAAGGAAATAATCATATTTCTCAGGAGCCGACTCTTGTTTAGGAACTCCTGAATAGGCAAATGTGAAATAACACAATGAATCGAAACGAACGTCATTGAATATTATTTTACTTCTTTCCTCATCCAATTCATCCATCAAAATCGTGTCTACCTTAACCTTGAAGTTATCAGACCCTGAACGATCTACTAATAAGTATGCGCTTGAGTCTCTATACAAGGCAAAGGTGGAGTCCTCTATCATTTTATATCCCAATTCAATACGGTGTGTATAACTTTTATCTACGCCAAATGTCTGAACCTTCCAAATCCGTCTCATCACCTTTAGGGAATCTGTATAGTCTATTGTATCAACACGATTCTCTATCGTATCAACTATCGTCGGTTTATTATTATCCGCATAGATAATATATGAACCATCAGGGATGGTGGTGTTTTCTGAAAATCCCACCTCTAATAAGTTATACGCTGATGATTTTAAGTTCGAATTTCCTTGGTGGTAGGTGTCGTCTATATCGTAAGCGGCCTCCTCATACGACGTGGTGGATTTTTCTTGATCAAATCCACTCCTTCCGTCTTTTCCGTATCCCGCTATCCGATATTTGTAAGTTCCATCATTCCACAATAAAGTTCCTTCTGGAGAAATATAAATGGAATTTAATGTTATTCCATATTTTAAGGCAAGATAGGATTCGATTCTCAAACGCTCTCCAGGTCTTAGGAAGCGAGGATATACCGTTAACTCTGGCAAATAGAATCGACTTGAAACTAGGCTGTCAACATCAGATGTTAATGCGCTATCGCCCATTGTCCACATCCTATCAAATTTTCCTCCTATGTTGATTCTTGCGCTGCCGCCTAACTTCCATATGGATCTATCAGGTTTTTGCGCCTCCAAATACGACAATATCTTCACTCGCTCAGCGGTATCTTTTCTAGATAGAAGACTTGGATTGTATGTATAACTTTTCTTCCCTTCTTTCATCGTGCGTATCACCTTAGTCTTTGATAGGACACGAACTTGATGCGGGTTCCCCTTAATATGATACAGAAAACCATCTTTATTTGCCTCTTCTCTCTTAGCGCCAACAACAGCTATTACTGTCCTTTGAGACAAATCTGTTCCTTTTACAAGGAATTCCTGGCTGATCGTACTATCAAACGGCATTGCGGGGTTGAAGTTGTACGTATGCATATCGGATCGGGGAAACACAGGTTCCTCTGTACTTCCACTTTTGAAAAGGACAGACTTGCCACTAGCCTTATCTTCCCAATGGTATGCGCCATTCAAATCGCCTGTGACAGGAACTGTTTGGAACCAAACGCTTGGACTTGCCACTCCGCCTGGATTGCACTGAGCAGCAAGCATTAATGTCCAGCTACTCAACATTATAGACAAGACGGTTCTCTTTATCATTTCTCTCATTATATTCTAGGTTTACACTATTTCTTTCCTCCATTAACCCTACTCACAAAAAAATATACCATAGAGATCTCCTTCCCAGTTGAGACAGAAAGAATTAAAGGTTCTTTAGGATTAATATTCATATTGAAAATGTCAGGAAAGAGATCATCCATGCGATATTCATTTCTGCCCACATAACCTCTTTCAGACTTTATCATGACATCCCCGTTCATTCTTTGTACGGATTGTCCATTTGCATGAAATATGGCAAATGTAACTTCCCTTTCCTTTAACAATTCAAAAGAGAGAACACACTCATCCGAACGTATCGGATTTGTCGTCAACTGCAATGAAGAACAGAAGTATTGCTCACAATCCAATTCTATTATAGTATCTTTCATAGTTTCATTTCCGTTTCCGTACCACATTTTCACCCCACTACTATCAACCATATAGATATAATAAGCAATATGTTTTCCTATTATCTCATTGGGGATTGGGGCAGAATAATCACCATTTGAATCCTTTGTCATTCTAACAGGGACATAGGTATATTGCGACGCAGAAAGGTCTTCCCGATATCCGTTGTTATATGAAAAATATACTTTCAGTAAATCCGTGGGATTCTGGACATTGATCCTTAACATTGAGTCACAATCCCAACTTATTGTATTTACTCTTGATAACGATGCGCAACTGCCACCATCACAACATAATGGTATGGTCCAAGTGTTTCCAACTGTTTCAGTCTCAAGTGGTGACGATGCAACAAATCTACCCTTATCTAGGAACGCAGCGATCCTGTAATCTATTCTTGTCGAAGATATATTTTTCTCATTTATAGGAAGATTAGCAATAAATACTGTTTCTCCATTTATTTCTTCTTTCTTAGCTATTGCTGTATCAAATGATGAGACACTATCAGTCCTAAAATATACAAATGCTGAATCTACCAAATAACCACTGCAATAATCCGATACAGTAAATGCGATCGGTAGGGTTCCTTTGCAATCAAAAACCAAAGTGTCATAACCTATCGTTTCTGAAGTTCTTTTAATAGACGGCATATACTCAACCACTGTGTTTGTTGAATCCAATGCGTGGGTATCTTTTAATTCTAGGCTTACAGATATCACAGTATCACAGTTATAAACAGTATCTGCGCAAAAATCCATAAAATAACGGGAATTCAAACTACCCGAAATGTGGTTGATTATAGAATCACTGTCAAATTTACCGCCTTTAAGGTCTATGTATTTACCATGTGTTCTATCTACAATAGTGGAAAATCCTTTTTTATAATTTTCTTGGTTTTGGTTAATGATATACGTTTGAAAGCCATGGCTATCTAATGAATTTGCAATATCCTTTTGATTTATGATGTTTTTATCAGGTCCCATGTTATTGAGAAGGGAATCTGTGTATCTGTTATCTGAACTTTCATCACCAATCATAATAATTATTTTTTGAGAACCTTGAGAAAAATTCTTTGGTGTTTTCGTAATTTCCGACAGAATATGGTAATACATTTCCCAATTACCGTAATTTGTTTCTGGAGTTATGTCCAAAAACCCAGTAGAGAAATCTCCATACTCAATGTTTTCAGTAACTTCATGACTGCTAGAAATTGAAGCACCAAACCTTAAAGGTGCGATTCTTGCATTAAATTTATCATTTATACTTTGAATAAGATTTGGGATAGTAGTTATAAGATTTTTATTAGAAGTCCCCATCGAACCACTACAATCCAAAGCGACAACAACATCTACATTGTTTTTTTGACTCTTTTTTATCTCACCACAAATTGTCCTTTGTTTGCCATCTATCTTTAAGATAAAGTCAGATGCGTTGATGTTGTCAGTTGTGTAATAACCCTTCCCTTCTTCATAAAGCGCAAATGATACCGTTCCACTTCCATCCGCATTATGGGATACATCAAACAGATGAACTGTTTTCCCCCCATACTCTAAAACAGGCACATCCTCTAATTCAGTTTTTTCTTCTGAATCAGATTCTACATATGAGTCACCTAGTAGTGAAACTAACTGATTCGCCCTTATAATTCTAATTTTCTGAGGGGAATCCTCCACTATGGAAACTCCGAAAATAGACCATCCATCTCCCCCGTATAAAGAATCTGATTGAAACAAAAGCTCCAATTGTATATCCCTTCCTTGAAAAGAAACTAGGTCTATATATTCTATAGATTGTTCCTTAATACCCGATCTCTTATAAATAATAGAGGATTGATCCGTTGATAAATCCCATACTCGAACATAAGCCAAATCATAATATGATTCAGAATGGATTCTACTATCTAATTTGAGAAATATCTTCGCCTCTTCGCTTCTTTGGGGGATGGATATGACTGGTGATTTTGCCATATATGATTCCTCATCATTATAAACCCCAGTTGTAAGAGCGTTATCATTCAACCAGAATCCCTCTTTTTCCCACGATTCATCCATTGCTACAGCATCTACCTCATAAACTACACGCTCATATTCCAATGTTGACTCATTCTGCGTCTGAACATGATATTCCCCTTTGGGCATGTATTCATCTATATTCGAGATAGATTCGGGCAATATCGCACTACAATATAGTACTGACACACATGACAATAATATCCGTTTTAGAGAATCCATATCCGAACCATTATTTCTTTTCAAATCTTACCGCCTTATTCTTGTTGATAAGGAGCATATAACTACCTGATGATAGCGATTCAACTCTAACACATCCATCTTCCGTCTTCCCGGACAAATGGTTCCTTCCCTGTATATCCGTGATAACGTATTCAAACTCGCTTAAGCCCGAAACACATATGATACCCGTCACAGGATTTGGATATGCGCTGAAACCAGCCATCCAGTTGTCAGTCATACCAGTTTTAGAAGAGTAGTATGCCTTCAGAATCACCTTGTCTGTGACATTTTCCAACAGGAATGTCCCATCCGACTGTTTCTGTAATAATTCTCCTCTGTCAGTTACTACGCTATCTACCGTATATCCCGTATTTGGCACAACCTCAATATTCACATCAGATCCAAATCGCACCATCTCTCCAGCTTGCTTGATGGAACCTTGGTCGGAATGTTCTTCTCTTATTCGGAAAGTTTCTGTATATTTGACCAATCCGTCACTATAGGATTCCGGATAAACTTTCGATGATGTATTGGTTATATCCCAATTGATATCCATTAAACTCTGATTATATCTTATTATAAAGGCTCCTCTCCTTTCATCGATATAATAATCTTCCAATGTCCACCATCCGGAAAATGCCCCTAACGCATACCTAAAATTCAAATCCGAATCATATTTTACCAAAAAATGATTTATGTGTACCTCATTGTTCTTTATACCTGTTAAAGTGTCGTTAATATCCAATGCAATAGGATCACTGTCAAAGATATAGCAACAGTTGTACAGATTACCTAATTTGTCGTACTTATGTGTCTGTCCCATTGAACGCCACGAACGATATGACTTATATGGCATTGCGGACAAGGTGTCAATTTTTAGGTCCGATGTAATCTTCACCCCATGGTAACATCCTTTTCGTTCAGGGATATCCCTTCTACAAAGATTTCCCAAGATAGAGCCATTCTTATCTTCAGAAAAACACCCTAGATAGAGATAATTACAGGAGGAAAAATCTTTCAAAACGGGTTTTTCCCCTGATACGATATATCGAGCTATTAGTATGTTTTCCCATTTATCTCGGTCGTAATCTACATAATCCACATAGACTGGATTATCCTGATCGGGACTCACATTGCACTTGGTACTATATGTGGTGAACACGTACATGGTATCCCCTAACAGCAGTATATCCTCGTTTTCTTCACCATTCTTTGTGTAGTTATCAAATTGGGAGTTGTCATTTATGGCAAAATCCCAAACCATATTGAAATCCTCATCCATCTTGGCAAAGTATTTACTATGCTTTCCCGTCAATCTGCACTTTGACGGATAGTCGCTATTCATGCCCTCGAAATCTCTCACGGCATTGGCATGAAGATACCAAAACCCTTTATCGTCCACGGCAACACCTTTGATGGCGAAGCATGTCCATGGAATAAGTTTCTTAATGATGCTTCCATTCTCAGGGTCAATTTTCAAAACCAAATACTGATATTTCACATAAGCTTGGTAGGATTTCCCCTCATCATATTGATATAACAATTCGCCATCATAGTATAATTCGCCAGGATCCAACTCTGCAAGCATCATCAGACTACCGTCTCTCATGAATTTAATGACATGAGGTGACACGATTTGAGCCTGTTTTAAGATTGCCCTGGATTTATTATACATTTTTTTCGCCCATATCAAATCACCGTTTATGTCATATTTAGCAATGAACCAGTTCCTATCTTTCCCTTCCTGTGTTAAAGAAGTATTCCTGTCCAATGGAAGAGTGCCATCAAAAAAGCCGACCACGTAAAAATTCCCAGCTGAATCATATGTAACGTTCATAATAACTGCGTTATCGCTTGTCGAAGTTGTATTGAAGGTTTTATCCCATTCCAATTGCAATCCGTAGTCGTTATTGGCAGAAATTAGTTGTACCTGGTTGTATTCTGCCGCAATAGTTCTTAGACAAATAAACTGTACAAGACCAACCCAAAGGATAATACGCTTAATTTTATTCATATATTTCCCAAAGTCATTTAAATTTTGGCAAATATACATAATTTTATTAATTCTAGTTAATTTTTCAAAATTTGTTATAACCTATTAATTTTTATCATCATCCTCATAATATTATTTGAATTTCAGAGTTTGTCTACAGCAAATCTATGGCATCGTTCTTGGCTTTATCAGTAACCTCCACATAAAAGGAGGTCGATGTGATACATCTATGCCCCATTAGTTTTTGAATAGTTTGTATATTGACTCCTCTTGAAGCAAGCATTGTTCCAAAAGTGTGCCTGGATGTGTGATAAGTTACATTTTTCTGTATGTGCGCCTTTTTTGTCCACAGATGAATTATTCGAGACATATTAGTTCGGCTCGGGAGGGAGAATACAAAGCTTTCTTTCGAACCTGCTTCGTTTGGAAGCTGTTGAACTGCCTTTCTGGATAGTTTCATAGAAAGAGGTTTCCCTGTCTTTCTCATGACTATCTCCATGTATGAATCGCTCAAATCTATCTTTAAGTTCCCCCATTTTAAAGCGATGACATCGCTTAGTCTTAGACCTGTATAACACGAAAATAGGAAAGCCTGTTTTACATTGTTGTTTGAACATGGAGTTTTAAGAAACTTTTTTAATTCATTTTCTGTTAGTGTAGCTCTGTTATATTCATCTCTTTTGATGAATTCGTGTTTTTTGAGTTTAGAAAATGGATTATATATGATCATATCATCCATTACGGCATTGTCTAATAAACTACGAAAGAACTTTATATAATGAGATGCGGATGTAGGGGACAGCAATTTTCCATTTGTTTTGGTTGCTTTACGGAAGTATTCGATAAACCGTCGACAAAACTGCGGTGTAACCTCTTCAAGTGTAATAGTATAGAATTTCTCGCCCAGGAACTTTGCTAGATGTGCTTTAACGTTCATCATAGTCTTAACATAACTATTCCCTTTTCGACATTGTCTGGATTCTTCCATGAAATTTTCGATGTAGAGGTGAAGCTTCTTGTTTTTCCCATTCTCCTCTATGGTGATATTTTGGTTAAGAATCTCTTTCTCTTTGACCATTCTAAGCTCCATAGCCTTGGTTAATACGGAGATGTTGTGCAATCTGGCTTCTTTTTTGAACTTCCATTTGAGATCCATTTCATTCATCAGATAGAGTTTCATGCATTCTTGATGACGAATTCCTCTGATATTATAGTCTAGATACAAACTAGCATTACCATTTTTAATCTTTTTCTTATATACTCGAACGATCGCATGTGGGGGATTAGGGATAATTAACTCTGAAGTAACCATTTTGAACTAAAGTATGTGTAATTATTTGTGTTAAAATTCTGATATTTAATCTAATATATATTATCTTCGGGTAACGAGCAAGTAACGGGCGAGTCACAATAAGAGTCATAAAACTATTTGAAATACGAAATATTATCCTATTTTTGCATTGTAAACTCTTTGATATTTTGGTAAATATATCGCGAAGTATCTCCTACATCCCGTACGGCGAGATCTTCGTGGAGGAGTCCGA
>JAKSHY010000029.1 GCA_024399135.1 Lachnospiraceae bacterium
CCCCCGACCCACGGCTTAGAAGGCCGTTGCTCTATCCAGCTGAGCTATGGACACACGTGCTAATATCGTTAGCAACTCGTAAATAATAGCATAAGAAATATTTAAAATCAAGCACAAATTTTTTATTTTTACCCCTTGACACGATATACTACGTGTTGTATAGTATGTCTTGTCAGACACGATACCACGTGTCGTATAGTATGTCACATTACATGGTATTACATTGTGCACAGTATATGCCATGTAGGAAAGGAAACAATATGGATACACAGTTAAAGCGTGGAATGCTGGATATATGCATTCTTAGCACTTTACTAGAAGAGGATTCCTATGGCTACAAGATTATAAAAGACCTTCAGCCTTTTCTTACTATTTCGGAATCAACACTCTACCCTATACTAAGGAGACTGGAAAGTGCTGGATACCTTGGTGTATATTCTGCTGAACATAATGGACGACTTAGAAAATACTACAGAATATTCCCGCCTGGTGAAGAAAGGATTAAAGAATTTCTTCAGGAATGGCAGACAATGATGAGTATTTACAATTATATCGAGGAGGAAATGAAAAAACATGAAGAAAGAAATGTTTCTAAATAATTTAAGAGATCGACTTAGTGCTTATTCTTCAGATGAAACTGAACAGTCAATCGCATACTACTCAGAAATGATTGATGACAGAATAGAGGACGGAATGAATGAGGACGACGTAGTCGCTTCCCTAGGATCTGTGGATGATATCGCTAATAAGATAATTGATGAGCTTTCACTATCCACATTAGTTAAATGCAAAACAAAGGACAAATCAATTCCTACATGGGCCATTGTATTACTGGTGATCAGTTCACCTTTATGGTTAACATTATTACTTGCACTATTTTCAGCATTCTTCGGTATCTACATTGGTATCTGGGGTATTGCTGTTGGATTCTGGGCTGCTACATTCGGAATCTTTGCTGGTTCTCTTGCTTCATTAGTAAGTATTATTTTCTTCGCATTTAAGGGATCTGTCATCTCATCGTTAGGTGCTTTGGGCGCAGGAATCTTTCTTTTAGGACTGGGAATTTTGTTCTTCCTATTAACCTTCTACATGTCGAAGGGAATCGTCCTATTAACTAAGAACATCTTCCTTGGAATCAAGAAAATGTTCAAATAATAAAGATTAATTCAGGTTATATATTTATAAAGATATAGAAAGGAAATATTATGAAATTAGCAGGAAAAATGGCCATTATTGCCGGTGGCCTTGTTGTAACAGGCGGCCTTATCGTCGGAATAAGCGCAGGAATTGCCATTAATAAATATCAAAAAGGTGAACTCGGACACATCAATAAAGAATCAGTTGAAATGGTTTTCAAGGCTGATGCAACTGATATTGAAAAGGTAGACATCGCACTGATATCGGAGGACTTCGAAATCAAGCCAGTTAATGGCAACGAAATCACAATTGAATATAGTGATTACGAAGAAAATCCTATTTATGAAGCTAAAGCTGAAAATAACAAGCTTACTTTTAAGCGTGATACAAGTATTACTAAAATTAATGGAATTGAAGATATCATAGTAGAATTACTTAGGGACAACGATAACAACCAAAAACCTATTTTAATTAGTTTACCTAGAACCTTAGTGGCAGAATACAATATTACTTCAGTTTCTGGTTCATTTAAAGGCGAATCTCTTAATGCGAAAAAGCTCGATATCGCCTCAACTTCTGGCAATATATCTTTGGACCAGGGAAGCGCCAGTGAAGATATCGATATTGCCTCAGTTTCTGGTGATATCAATCTATCGAACATTGAATCAAAGGAAGATATTGCATTTTCGACCACAAGTGGAAATCATAAGCTTTCGAACATAAGCTGTGCCCAGAATATAGAGCTTAATTCAATCTCTGGTGAAATCACAGCTGACAGCCTGTCCTGCAGGAATATAGAAGTCAACACAACTTCCGGTTCATTAAACTTCACTGAAACCAGCATTGAAAAGAAGTTTGAAGGAAACAGTACATCTGGAAGCTTTAATGTTAGCTTAATTGGTGACGAAGATGATTTCTCCATAGAGCTCTCAACAATTTCAGGATTTAAAAATCTTCATAACAAAGATACAGATGCACCAAAAAGCATTGAGATTTCGACAATCTCTGGAGACATAGAAATAGGGATGGTTCACTAAGAACCATCCCTTTTATTTAACGATAACTACCGTAAGATATGAACTGTCAACATCTATCTTTTCAAGCTCCTTACACACTATTTCATTTTCCATTCCACAGTTTGAAACGCTGAAAACTTCTATATCTTTGACCCTGCTTAATTCTAAAAGCTTTTCCTTAAGTTCCTTTAATTTCTTTCCAGACTTCATGAAGACCAGTGTACCATTCAGTTTTAGCGCTGCGTCTATATCACCACCCGAAGGAATTATATGTAGTTCTTCCTTCCCTATGGTAAGTGGTATGCCAAGTCTTGAGGCTGCTGCCGAGAACGAAGATATGCCACTAATATACTTAGTCTTAAACGAAGCCTCCTTCACAAGTTTCTCAATGTAGATGAAGGTAGAATAAATACTTACATCACCTATGGTAAGAAAGCCAACATTCTTTTTTTCTTTTAATAATTCAATGACCTTCTTTGAAACCTCTTTATGAAAAGAATTTAAAGAAGCCTCATCCATCGTCATCGGGAATGGGTAAAATATGCAGTCCTTATCTTCAATCTCTGGCATTGACTTTCTAGCAATTTCATATGCCCTGCAGGACTCCTTATCCTTGGCTGGAAGAATCAGACAATTCGACTTTCTAATAGCCTCCATAGCTTCCATGGTCAGAAGCTTGGGATTTCCTGGACCTACGCCTATGCCGAAAAAACATACATCTTCGTCGTTACCCATGCATACCTTATCGTCTGCCACGGCTTCGTCATTTTCATAACTTTCCACAGCTTCATCAGCATCGCTTGCAAAGATGGATTCAGTATATTCCTCCTCACCCATTTTCAATATGCTAAGAACCTTCTCATAATTTTGAGGATCATGACAGAAGGAGCATTCCGTACATACCTTAACCCTTCTTCCGTCCTCTTTTTCCTTGAAATAATTCTTCCCAGGGCACCTATTCCATGTATAAAATGGGCAGTAGCAAAAAAGACAGTTAATCTCTTCTATCCCCTGATGACAGGGATAATATTTACATGATTTATTACTAAAAAATCTGAAGCTATCTTCCATAATCTTCTCTTTCGTTTTATACTCTTTATCCAGCTTATGATGCTCGAATCCTTGGCAGATTCAATTTGCGTATTTTTCTGATGAATATTTTCTCATTGCATTAACAAAGTCTCGTGGCAGGCTCTCACATGAGCCATAATATAAATGTGGAAATCCCCAAATTCTGTTTTCATCCACGTATCCAAATGACCATTTCTTATCAGAAAATGGTTTTCTTGCTATAGCATCGCTTCCATTCTTTTCGCTGTCAAAATAATGAAATTCATGCCCCTTCACCTCATACGAATCCATGCTGATTTCAACATATCCGAATCTTACAAGCTTTCCTTCGTTATATGCTTTCGCATCTATTGCACCCACCATTTCATACATAGCACCATCATTATCCACAATTGCCTTGTGAAGATACATGAAGCCTCCACACTCGGCTATGGTTGGCATATTATTATCAATAGCATTTTTGATAGAAGCCTTCATTGATACATTCTCTGAAAGCTCTTTTAGTCTAAGCTCTGGATAACCTCCTCCTATTAAAAGTCCAGATACGCCTTCTGGTATGCACTTATCATGAAGCGGCGAAAAATATATAAGTTCTGCTCCATATTCTTCCAGGAGCCTTAAGTTTTCTTCATAGTAAAAGCAAAAAACCTCATCCTTGGCAACACCAAGCCTAACCTTCTTTATTCCAGATGATATCTTGCCAGAATCACCCACCTCCACGGCATTTTTTGCTCCGAAGAAAGCACCAGCCTCCAGCGCATTTTTCACTTCACAACCTGCAGTACCCCTCAGTACCTTTTTCTCCATAAAGGATGCTTCATTGGAAATCTCAACTATTTTTTCAAGATCAAATGACTTTTCAATGTTAGATGCTACTCTTTCAACCTCTTCCTTAAGATTATCAATTTCATGTGGCATCTTAAGTCCTAGGTGCCTGCTTTCAAGATTAACCCCCTTAAGCTTTTCAAGATAGCCAACCACAGGTACTTTCGTCTCATCTTCTATGAAGGTTTTAATTGATTCAAAATATCCTTTTGAAATTCGATTAAGCACGATACCCTTTATCAGTCCACATTCATCATCAGCAAGAATTCCTTTAATTAACGAAACCATCGTTCGTCCCATTCCGTGGACATCCATAATGAGTATAATTGGAGTATTAGTGAGTCTTGCTATGTCATAGGCTGAGCCTTCAAGTCTCAGACCGCTAATGCCATCGAATATCCCCATTGCGCCTTCTATGACACTGATGTCAGTTTTCTCTCCCCTTCCAAGGGCAGTATTGAGCATAATCTCATCCATAAAGAAAGAATCAAGATTCTCTGATGAGACTCCAATCACACTCCTATGAAACATAGGATCTATATAATCAGGACCGCATTTATAAGCACTGACACTTAGTCCCTTTTTCTTTAACGCCTCTAATAAGCCACATGTGATAATGGTTTTCCCACTTCCACTCGAAGCTCCTGCAAGGAGCACTCTTCCCATCTTTTTTCCTTCCTTAATACATATAAATATGAATATTAGAACCTCTTCCTGAATTAAAAAAACACAGCATTCTGACCACTATTTTCATATGATACTAACTATAATTTTTCATATGACACTCTGACAATATATAGTCCTTCTTCAAGCTCCATCGATTCTATATTTTTAAGCATAGAATAATTCATTCTAAAAATTCTTTCATTTTCATAGGAAAGCTCATATCCTACATCAAATATAACTGTATCCTTAAAAGAATCCGGGATACAGGATTTAAGAACACTAAAATCTGACACGCCAGACATAAGAAGATATACTATCTCTTTTTTACTTATTAGACTCGTTATCCTCTTAAGATTATCAGTATTATCTGATATGCCATGAAGGCTTTCCAATCTGGCGTATTTATAATCAACACCAAGGGATGCCGAAAACGCACTAAAGCTTGAAATTCCCGGAAGAATCGTTATTGAATCACATTCTCCGGAAGCTCTTAGCTTCTCATACATTTTAGAAGCGCCACTGAAAATTCCCGTGTCACCTGAAAAGAGAATTACTACTGAAACTATATATTTGTCCTTAAATTCATTTTCATTCTTAATACCCTTTAAAAACTCTATCACCTCATCTGACTGATAGATAGCTTTCGTAATAGCAGGCCCCTCATAGGTTTCAAGCATTCTTTTGGCACCAAGAACATAGTCTGCGCGCTTAAGAGCATTATCAAGTGCTATCGTTCTTGATTCATTATTCCCCATGCCAACGCCGCCTAAAGTTACATGCATTTTCGTTTTAGGAAAATCTACGTCTAATAGTTCAAGACATTCCTTAAGGGATATTCCCACCTCTTCATATGGTCTTTCGATAAGATAAACATCCGCACATGCTTTTCTTGCTGCATCAAGCTTCTCTTCGAAACCACCAGCACTTCCACTTTCTTTGGTCACTAAATGCTCAATATTAAACTGGCGCATTAGAGCGACATTCATCTCCTCTGTGTGAGGACCATACATGGCAATAATATGCTTTTCGTCAATTCCAGCTTCCCTGCATTTTGATATGGCATCTTCATTAGGAAGCACTCTTACATACAGCCTTCCTCTTATGTCCTCGTCCTGCGAGAACACAGTAAGCTCTTTGCTTCCTGTAGTAAGAAGAATATTTCCAACTGTATCTTTTAGCTTCAATGCACAGTCTTTAGTACTTCCAAAACACCTGATTGAAGAATTCTCTTTCTTTTCCGAAGAAGACGATCTTAATACTCTTACGTATTTTAATCCTTTTTCTTCTGAAACTTTCCTGATAGTTTCAGTCACAATTTTCGCATATGGATGTGTTGCGTCAATTACGAAATCTGCATTAACAGAATCTAAAAACTCACGCATTCTGTCTTCATCTAAGCGTCCAACATGGATAAGTGCATATTCACTACTCTCCATAACCTCTTCGCCGCTTTTAGTTGCAACACATACATGGTGCATAATTTTAGAATTCGACAATGCATCCGATAATATTCTTCCTTCAGTTGTTCCCGAAAAAATAACTATATTCATTAAATCTTATAACCTCTCGGTGTAATAAGCTTTCCATCTTTAATGAAGGTCTGTGAGTTTCCTATGAAGCACGTGGTGAACATATCAACCTTCTCATCTTTTAATTCCAGAAGAGTTCCAACCCATGCCGCTTCTCCATTTCTTCCGATATTTTTCACATATCCGCAGGCAGTATCCCCACTTAGATTTTCCAGGAGTATTTCACAGGCTCTCTCAAGATAATCCTTCCTCTTATGACTTGAAGGATTATAAAGTGTGATTACGAAATCTCCAGCTGATGCCATACGAAGCCTCTTTTCAATGACTTCCCAAGGTGTCAGAAGATCACTTAAGCTTATTGTTACGAAATCATGGTTTATTGGTGCTCCTAAAATAGCCGCACCACTTAAAGATGCACTAACCCCTGGAACTACTTCTATTTCAACTTCAGAATATTCACTTGAAAGCTCGAAAATAAGTGATGCCATACCATATACACCTGCATCTCCACTGCATATTAATGAAACATTCTTATTCTCCAGTGCTTTTTCGAAGCACATTCTGCATCGTTCGACTTCTCCCCTCATTCCTGTAGCGATTTTTTCTATATTCGAAAAATCATCACCAAGAAGGGCGATGTAACCTGTATATCCAATAATTACATCTGAATTCTTTAATGTATCTATTGCCTTTTTAGTCATCATTTCCTGATTTCCAGGTCCTATTCCGACTATCCATATCTTTCCCATAATTTCACCAAATCTGTATATTTGTACACTAGCACTTTTTCGAAACGGCGATTGTCATACCATCCCTTGCCGTCTTCTTTAGTACTATAACGCCCTGGTTATTAGTAAGCAGCATCGCTGCTCTTTCACATACATTCCCGGTTCCAACCTTCTCCTTCACGAATTCTGATTCACTGAATTCACCCTTCGCCTCATTTAATATTTCCGGAGTGAAGGTTATGAATGGAATCCTGTATTTTGAAGAAAACGAAAGTATCGCCTCTTCATCTTCTTTTAGATTAACAGATGCCATAGCACCCACCTGGTCCAAAGATATATTTATTTTTTCAAGCTCCTCTTTGATGAACTCTTCTAGTTTATTGGGTTCTATGCCCTTCCTTACACCTATGCCGATACCATAGATTTTCGGACATAAACCAATCGTCCCAAGCTTTCTTGCTTCTTTGTCAGAGCTTATTACCACATCAGCGTCATTTGGTGGATAATTTTCGATACTGATACGAACCGGCTTATTTAAAAGTGCTTTGGAAGATACTTTGGCTATGCCTTCTCTGTTTTCTATGAGAAGATTGTTTTCCTTCGCAAAAAGATCAACCGAAAAGCATCCTTCTATATCTGTTGCCGTCGTAATAACAGGAATTCCATCTATCGCCTGGGCTATATTAATTGCAAGCTCATTCGCTCCCCCAACATGACCTGAAAGAATAGGAATAATGAACTGACCCTTTTCATCAATTACTATCACCGGAGAATCTAAAAGCTTATCCTTAATTCCATCAGCAATAGCCCTTACCGCTATACCTGCTGCCCCTATGAAAACAATTGCTTCGTTTTCATTTTGTTTTGAATAAGTCCACTCCTTTAATGATTCATTAACGAAAGAAATATTTAAATGATCTTCTTTATTAAAAGCTTCATATTTTGAAAATAATCTGATTAAGGAAGCCTCTTCCATCTTGCTAAAATCCACACATTCTGCAATTTTTAATGAAAGAGCTGCCCCTTTTTCAGTAAAGCTTATGATATTAATTATCATTCTTCTACCGCCTTACGATAACCTGTTGAAAAATCTTTTGCATATAATCTTGATCTTTCATAATCACTTTTATTAATTACATCACCAACTAAGATCAGTGCTGTATCTTTAATTCCATTCATAGCTCCCGTCTTCGCCAGTGTTCCGACAGTACAGCATATTTTCTGTTCCTCTGGCCAGGTTGCCTTATACACAATAGCTGCCGGGGTATCCTTATTATATCCACCTTCTAATAGTTCACTCTCAAGCTTTTCTAAAAGACCGGAGCTTAAATATATAGCCATTGATGCATTATGAGATGAAAGATTTACTATTCCTTCTTTTTCTGGAACCTTGGTTTTCCCTTCACATCGTGTAATGATTAATGTCTGCGAAACTCCGGGAAGAGTATACTCAAGATTAAGTGAAGCTGCAGCACCGAAGCATGCACTAACCCCTGGGCAGACCTCATATGGTATATTTTTATCATCAAGAATATCCATCTGCTCTCGAATTGCACCATATATACTTGGATCTCCAGTATGAAGTCTTACAACCTTTAACCCATTAGTATATGCATTGATCATAACCTCCATAACCTCTTCCAAGGTCATGGTCGCACTATTGTGAATTATGCATCCTTCTTTAGCGAACGAAAGAAGCTCCTTATTAACTAAAGATCCTGCGTATACTATCACATCAGCTTCTTCTATTTTAGTTTTTCCTCTAAGTGTAATTAAATCTACAGCACCAGAACCGGCACCTACGAAATCTATTTTGTTAATAGCATCACTCATAGCTTTTCATTTCTTTCCTGATTATATCTAAAAAATCCATAGCGCCATCGCTTTTGGCTAACAGTCCATGCTTATTCGAATACATCATGCATTCAATTTCAATCTCACCATTTCCTCGTCGAAGATTTTCAAGGATACGTTGCATCATCTCATCCATTACTCTTTCCCTAAGACCTTCAACTGTATCTATTAAATCGACCGCATCCTCAGTAACAACACACTCCGACAGTCTTTTTAAAAGAGCTTCATCATTAAGATATTTCTTTACACATTCTTTTATTACTTCAATTCTGCAATCTCCATATTTAGAATGAGTATTCAGCATTCCTCCGGCCACCTTCGAAAGCTTACCAATATGTCCACACAAAAGCATTCCCCTAAAGCCGAATTCCTTCGCCATCTTAACAGTGTCGCCTACGAAATTACTGCATTTAACACTTTTATCCAAATCAAAATCATAGGTTCTTTTCATGAACTCCAGTCCATAATTTCCGAAACTGACTGCCACATAATCATGCCCCAGAGCTCTCTTTTGCCTAAGCTCTACGAAAATAGTATCACGTATAGCCTCAAGGCTCATGGGTTCAACAATTCCTGTAGTTCCAAGGACAGATATTCCATCCTTTATTCCAAGCTTCGGATTAAAGGTCTTCTTCGCAAGCTCCACACCTTCAGGAATCGATATAGTTACATTAAGTGATCCCTGATAGTCGAATAACTCCATCACCTCAAGCACTTCTTTTTCTATCATGCGTCTTGGAGTGGAATTAATAGCTGCTTCTCCAACCGGCTGGTCTAATCCGGGACGGGTAACTACACCAACCCCTACTCCACCGGATATAAGGATTTTCTTTTCGCCATCGTCAAGATAGGAAACTCTGGCGAACACATGGGCCCCTGTTGTTATATCAGGGTCATCTCCACCATCCTTTATTACTGCACAGCTAACCTCACTTTCAGATATTTTAATATCTGTTATTTTCGCATCAAAGGTAATTCCCTTAGGCGTTTCGATGCTTATGCTTTCCTTTTTCTTGCCACTAAGGAGCATATAGGAAGCAGCCTTGGCTGCTGCCGCACTACAGCTTCCTGTCGTGAAGCCATATCTAGCCATTCTCTTCCCTCATCTCATACAAAATAGCATTAACAATACATGCAGCTATGTTACTTCCGCCTTTTCTTCCCTTATTAACTATATAAGGGACCTCTCGTTCCATAACCATATCCTTGGCATTTTCAACATTAACGAAACCCACAGGAACACCAATTATAAGCCCTGGTTTATACCCTTCGTCATCCATTAAATCGCATAATGAAACAAGTGCTGTTGGAGCATTACCTATTACGAAAATAGTATTGTCACCAAGGCCTGCTGCATGCTCCATGCTTACACTGGCCCTTGTCTTTCCACACTCTTTCGCGATCTTTATAATTTCAGGTTCTGCCATGTAACAGTCAATCTTGCAGCCATACTTTGCAAGCTCACCCTTATTAATTCCGGCTAATGCCATATTGGTATCTGTTACTATATGAGCACCATTGCGGATTAACTTTTTTGCTATATCAATAGCACCATTCGAAAACCTTAAAGAATCAGCATATTCAAAGTCTGCTGACGTATGAATACATCTTTTGACAACATTCTTAGTCCTGTCATCGAGAACGATTCCCTTTTCTTCAAGTTCATTCGAAATTATACCAAAGCTAGTTCTTTCAATATCTTCCGGAAGAACGTGCATAAGCTTTGGGGATATTAATTCTGAATCATTTATATATTGGGCATCGTCAGAGCAGTCACCAATAAAGCCATCTATAGCATCAAAAAGCTTCATGCTCTCATCTTTGCTTTTTACTGCTATTCGATAGAAGCTTTCATTTAGACCTTTAAAGCTTTCGCATTTTCTAATTAATATTTTCTTACTAAGAAGTCTTTCATACAGCTTCTTTTCACTTTTAATTAAAAGAAAACTTGTATCTGACGAAAATACCTTAACGCCTCTTTTTTCGAGCCCTTCTTTTAAAAAATCCCTTAATGAATCAATTCCATTTACTGGATCATCTACATTTTTCTTTAGATAATTCATTGATGAAGAAGCTTCAATTCCTGCATACATGGAAGGAATTGATACATTCCACTCGGGAAGCTCATCCAAAACTGCTTTAACCATCTTCTCATCAAAAGACATTAAATAGCCCATACGAATGCCTGGCATAGCCATACTCTTGGTAAATGACCTGATGTATATTAATGATTTAGATTTAACTAAACCTCCTGCCTCATACCCACTGGTGAGCGGAAGAAAGCTCTCATCCAATATCATCACCTTTTTCTTTTCTTCAAGAAGTGGAACTACTTTTAATATCAAGTCCGCTGGAAGCTTCATTCCTGTTGGATTGTTAGGGTTCCCTAAGAATACTATATCTGACTTATCAAGAAGAGTGTTAAGTACATCCTCATTCCATCTAAAATCCTCAGCTTCCTTCAAATATTCTTCTTCAATACTAAAGCCTGCCATCTTGGCAGCTCTTTCATATTCTGAAAAGCATGGATTAATTAACCCTACACTATTTAGTCCACCCAATCTCTTAAGGGCTCTAAGAAGCGCGTATATAATTTCAGATGCGCCATTACCAACCACGATATTAGCAGCATCCACATCTTCCATCTTTCCTATAGCTTCCCTGACTTCCCGATATTCTAAATCCGGATAACAGGACAGCTTAAGCATCGAGCGGTTAAGCGAAGCCCTGACCTTTGGTGGCATTCCGTAAGGACTTAAATTAACAGAAAAATCTATATTTATCTGATTTTTATATATATCCCCGCCGTGTACTGGCATTTTAATCTCCTTAACAATTAATAAGATACATAATTCCCATTAGGACAAAGATACAGCTTACGAACACTAAAAGTTCTGTCCCATACATAAGTTTTATTGATCTTTTAATATCTTCTTTTTCAATCGTTCTGGTCGCATCACCAATATATGGTTTGTGAACGATTTTTCCAAAATACTTAGCGTCCCCAGCAAGTCTCACTCCCAATGCTCCAGCGCATACACTCTCTGTCTGGGCAGAGTTGGGACTTTTATGATTAAATCTGTCACGCCTTAGAATTCGCCATGCTTCTTTTCCATTAAAGCCTCTTAAGATACATGATGCTAAAACCATTGCAAGGGCGCTTATCCTCGAAGGAATAAAATTAGCTATATCATCTGCTTTCGCTGCTACGAATCCGAAATTTTCGAATCGATCATTATGATATCCAATCATGGAGTCCATGGTATTAATGGCTTTATATACCATCGAGAGCACCGCCCCTCCAAGAAAAGCATATAGCAAAGGAGCAATTATTCCATCAGAAGTATTCTCAGCAACTGTTTCAACACACGCCTTAATAACACCTTCTTCATCTAATTCATCTGTATCACGACCAACTATCATTGAAACACTGTATCTTGCTTTTTCAATTCCTTCACTGGTAAGAGCCTTATAAACCTTCATACTCTCTACATTAAGACTTCTGGCCGCTAATACATAGCATGTCAAGATTGCCTCTATAGCTATTCCTAAATAAGTATTGATCCAATAGGAAAAGAAAGTTACTAAAGCTGTTAATATAACCGTCAAAAATATAACTATTAAAAAAGTAAGACACCCCTTTAATCTTTCTGTATTTTTGTCCCTCTTATTACTAGCGACTGCCCTGTCCATGAATCTATGGTCAAGCCATCCTATCACCCGGCCCATCAGCCTTACAGGGTGAGGCATCCAATATGGATCTCCAATCAGCCAGTCAAGAATAACTCCCAGACTAAACGCAACAATATGATACTTCACTAATTACATCTCCCTCAATTTTAAAGCCAAGCTTATATCCGAAGCCATTTTTTATCTGAAAAGAAAAATAGTTCTTTCCAGTCAAAGACTCCAGTATGGTCATAATAGTCCCACCATGGCAGACTATCACTGCGAAGCCAGAATTCTTAGAAGACATATTTTTTAACACTTCTGAAAATCCCTTTAAAACTCTGTTCTTAAAATCTGACTGCTTCTCACCGTTTGGAAAATCACTTTCGCCATTAGAATCAATAAATTCCTGGTAATCATCTCTTCCATTTAATTCCTCATAATTCTTATTTTCAAACAGTCCGAAGTCTATTTCCTTAAAATCATCTATTACTTCTATATTCTGCCCTTCAAAAAGAATCTCGCAGCTTTCAAGACATCTTTTCATAGGACTTGAAAACAGAAGATAATCCTTCCCGTTAACATATGAATCATATATTTGGACTTTATTTTTAAGAAGGACGTCCCTTCCCTTTGGGGACAAAGATTCATCAGTTCTTCCAATGTAACGGCCTTCTTCATTCCCCTTCGTCATTCCATGTCGAATCAGTAAAATCTGATATTCCATCCTATGCTCCCCAAAAAACCAAAACAGCCTCAGCCAATACAACTAAAAGTTCCGAAACCACTATGAAATATCCTGTGGTATCACCTGTAACACCGCCAAATTCCCTATTGCATTTAGTCCTGTACCATAACAAAAATATAGCTTCAACAGAAATAAATACTAAAGAATAGGCAGGGTCGCACCATAGCATTATTCCTAAGATAATCACTATCTCAAGCACCAGGATAACCGTACTGATTATCCCTACGCTTTTAGTTTCCTCATGCAGCATTCCACTACTTTTAGCATGCTTTAAATGAATTGAAGTTAATGCTGCAATTCCACGAACCAGTGAAAAGCCTAAACACAAGGGAAGAATTTTCCTCCAGATATCTTCTGGTTTAATGTTTTCAATACTAAAAAAGCTATAGTAAATTAGCGCTAAATATGAGATTCCATACATAGCCAGTGAGATTACTGAAAATGCCCCAACATGTGGATCCTTTAATATATCTAACTTTTCTTCTTTTGGCTTAAAAGAATTAAACGCATCCTCAACATCCATGAAGCCATCTACATGAAAGCCCCCTGTTATTACGAGTGGAATCAGTATCCATATAAGTGCCTTAACAAACAAAGGAAGATTAGAAACTGTACTATAATAAATCGCCAGATATTCTATTGCACCAATTACTAAACCAATAAGAGGCAAAAAAGAAATTGCGTATTTAGTGTCATCTTCCTTCCACTCAAAGTGAGGCATTGGTATTCTCGAAAACAGCGAAAATGAAACTATAATATTTCTAATTATTTTCATGCTTTATCCACTCCTCGTTTTCTTTAATGTAATACTCATCCACCAGTGCCGTTAATTTTTCATTAACCTTATTCTGAAGCTCTATATACCTTCTCGTATCTTCATCATCAAAATCACCACTAAAGGTATTCGTTACAACTATCATATTAAGGCAGCATTCATATAGACTAATAACCTCCGAAACTATGATATCAGTCAGGTTATCTAAGGATAATCCCTCATGTACTTCGTTATGCATCTCATTTCCCACAAGATTAGACATACACTCAACTAGGGTATCAGCTATATCTTTTTCTTTAAACTGTGGAATTAGCTCTTCAAGATGAGTTCCTCTCTCGAAGGTAATGAAGCCTTTTCCTTCACGAAGCATTCTATGCTTTTCAACACGCCTTCTTCCTTCTTCGCCGAATGGTATCATCGTCGCAACATATGCCTTTTTTCGGTTTTCAAAAAGCTTCATGGCAAGATTTTCCGCGAATTGAGACTTCCCACTATCAGGAGTTCCTATCACCAGAATTAACATCACTCGTGCCTCTCATACTTCTCTATGCTGGCGCTATTAAAAGTCACAGCGTTATTGAAATAATGGAATATTAAATCAAGCTCGCCTAGAAGCATCAGAGCCCCGGTTCCTTCTCCAAGCGCCATATCACCATTTATGAACGATTTTAGTGAAAGCCTGTTTAATATTAATTCAACACCCTTTTCTCTTCCTGAATGCGAAGGAATCATATAATCCCTTCCCCCGTCCAAAAATATATCTGCCAGAAGTGCTGAAACTGCACTTATCAGTCCATCAATTACGATAGGAACGCCATATATGGCTCCACCTAAAAACACACCTGTCATGGAAGCTATATCAGCTCCTCCAACAGCTCTTAATGCATTAAATGCATTTTCTTTATTAATATCCATATTAATAAGCTTATGCTTCTTCAATCCTTCATTAATAACCTGAATCTTCCTCTTTAGTCCTTCATCATTCAGTCCTGCACCTCGTCCTGTAACCTCGTCTGGATTCGTAGAGGTCAGTGCCGAAAGGAGTGCTGTTGAGGTAGTTGTATTACCAATCCCCATCTCCCCTGTTGCTATAATGTTATATCCATCATCCTTTAAGGTTCGAACCATATCAATCCCAACCTCAATAGCCGAAAGAACCTCATCCTCACTCATAGCCGCTTCCTTAAGGAAATTTTTAGTTCCGAAGCAGACCTTTTTATTAAGTACACCTTCAATTTCCTCATCAGATGCTATTCCTATATCAACAGGTACACAATGAACACCTAAGTATTCTGACATCATACAGGCACTACTTCTTTTTTCACCCATGAGGTGCGCAACCTTAAGAGTATTTTCCTGACCACACTGAGACACATTCTCTTCAACGATTCCGTTATCCGAAATCATAACAACAAGAGCTTTTTTCAAAGATATTCTTTCTTCTCCCAATATGGACAATATTCTGGTAACAACTTTTTCAAAATCACCAAGCCCATCAAGTGGCTTTGATATCTCATCCCAGTGTGCCTTTGCTTTCTTTTGTGCCTCAAAATCTATATTCTTTTTTTCTAAACTGAATAATTCTTCTTTTGTCATTATTTTCTTAAATCCATCATTTCATAAATTGCATCCATATCAAGATGTTCTCTCATAATCTTCGAAAGCTTAGTATACTGACTTTCCTTAAATGCTCTGTAATCCTGATACTCTTCTGTATTAATATCAACCTTCTTCTTCTCGGCCAGAGTATCTATTATGGCTTTAACTACTTCTTTTCGGTCGAAGATTCCATGGATATATGTTCCATATACTGAATCCTTTTGGACAACTACTTCTTCACTCCTAAATTCCTTCGAAGAAGTATTTTCAATGTCTGTCAATTTCTCACCAGAAATTGCTTCTCCGTCAGCGGTTTTCTTCGAAGAAACTCCCATATGAATTTCATAGCCTTCATATGGAAGATTAGATAATGCTTCAAGAGGACCTCCAAGGCAAGGAATAGTTCCTGTGACCTGCTTTCTTTCCTTTTCTTTTTTCATAACAGTATGAATATCCAATAAGCCTAAGCCTTTAATGAATCCACCTGCTTCCACACTGTCTTTATCTTCTATATCAAGCCCCAGCATCTGATATCCTCCACAGATACCAAAAATCGACTTCTGATTACCCGAAAGCTTTTTAAGTACTCCTTCAAAACCATTTTCTCTTAGCCATTTCATATCGCTTATGGTATTTTTGCTTCCAGGAATCATAATAAGATCAGCGTCCTCTAGCTCCTTAGCAGAAGAAACGTATCTAAGAGAAACCTCCCGAAGCTCCTCGAATACATCAAAATCCGTAAAATTCGAAATATGAGGAAGCCTTATTACAGCTATATCTATCAAACCTTTTGATTTTTTATTAAAGCGCTCAGTCAGTGAATCTTCATCCTCAAGTTTCACATCCATATAAGGAATAACACCAACTACCGGAACCTTGCCTCTTTCGGACAGCATATCGATTCCTGAATCCAATAGTGACTTGTCGCCTCGAAATTTATTAACAACAAGTCCTTTAACTCTCTTTCTTTCATCCTCCTCAAGAAGCTCCAGTGTTCCAAGAAGCTGCGCGAACACACCGCCTCTGTCTATATCTCCAACTAAAATAACAGGAGCATCAACCATCTTAGCCATGCCCATATTAACTATGTCATTTTCTTTAAGATTAATTTCTGCAGGAGATCCGGCTCCTTCTATAACTATAATGTCATTATCCTTCGAAAGATATGACACCGCATTCATAATATCCGGTATCAGAGTTTTCTTATACTCGAAGTATTCCCTCGCACGCATATTGCCTCTGACTTCACCATTAACTATGACCTGAGAGCCAACATCATCTGTAGGTTTTAGTAAAATAGGATTCATGTGGACATCAGGTTTAATTCCAGCAGCCTCTGCCTGCATTACCTGCGCTCGTCCCATCTCAAGACCATCTTCTGTAATATATGAATTAAGAGCCATGTTCTGGGACTTAAATGGTGAGACTCTGTACCCATCCTCTTTAAATATTCTGCACAAGCCAGCAACGACGAGGCTTTTGCCTGCATTCGACATCGTTCCCTGAACCATAATAAAGTGAGTTTTATTTTTCATTTCGAAGCCTTTTTCATTGCACTGCTCACTCTCTACATTAATGCAAGCTTTCTCATCCTCATTAAAAGAAAAACCTCCACTAAGACTATAGCTTCCGCCATTTAATTCAAATAGCTTCGCTATATATTCACCGGTAAGAACATCCTGTGGTGTACCCTTTTTTTCAATTTTATGATCCTTAGTAACACTAATAACTGTATCTGCTATTGCATAAGCAAGATCAAGCTCATGAAGGGACATAAGAACACTTATATTCTTTGTTTTAGCAAGCTTACGAATTATTTTCATGAACTCAAGCTTGGAACCTACATCCAAAAAGCTGGTTGGTTCATCAAGAACCAGCACTGATGGTTCCTGAACCAGTGCACGGGCTAGAAGCACCTTCTGTCTTTGACCGTCACTTAGTTTATTAAAAGATTTGTCCTTAATATCTTCAATTCCGACCTCTTTTATTACGTTCTCTATGACACTAATGTCATTTTCTCCAAGTTTACCCATCACGTTGGTGTATGGGTAACGTCCGACCGCGATTACATCAAACACACTTGTGTAGTCATACTCTTTTTTCTCTGTCAGCATAACTGATATCTTTTTCGCACGCTCACTTAATGGGATTTCACTAAATTCCCTTTGGTCCAAATATATTTTTCCATTAATTGGCGCTAGTATACCAGAAAGTGTCTTAATTATTGTTGTTTTTCCGCTTCCATTAGGACCTACTAAAACAGCAATCTCACCTTCTTCTATGCTTAAACAAATATCCTCGATAAGTATATTTTTTTCATATCCAATTGCTAAATCACTACACGACAATGTATGCATACTAATCTCTATCTCTTCTTTTTATTAAGTAGCATCATAATAACTACAGGAGCTCCGAAAATAGCTGTTACGGTGCTAATCGAAAGCTCTCTTGGTGCTAACAGACATCTTGCAACAAGATCGCTTAAAAGGCAGAATACTCCTCCCCCTAAAAAGGATGCCGGAACTATAATTATCGGGCGATCTGTTTTAAATAACTCCCTCATTATATGTGGAACTGCAATTCCAACGAAGGATATAGGGCCTGCGAATGCTGTTACAGTTGACGACAGAATACTCGACACCAGAATAAGAATTATTTTGAACATCTTGACATTCATTCCAAGACTTGTTGCGTATTCATCTCCGAAAGAAAAGGCTTCCATTTTTTTAGTAAGAACAAGGCTTATCAAAAATGAAATCAAAATAACCGGGGTGAATATCATAACATCAGACCACTTAGTTGCCGAAAAGCTTCCAAGTGACCAGTTATGAAGATTAACTATATTGGAATCATCTGCCAGCGAAATCATAAGTTCTGTTACCGCAGAGCAAATATATCCGACCATGACACCACATACTATTAATACAGCCATATTTTTGACCTTCGATGATACCAGAAGAACAATTAAAGTCACTATTAATGACCCAAGAAAAGCTGTTATTATCATATCTACAGACGAAATATAAAATCCGAAATTAAGTGAAAAAACCATGAGGGCTGCTACCAATAATTTAGCACCTGAAGATATTCCAAGAACGAAAGGACCCGCTATTGGATTATGAAAAAAAGTCTGAAGCATATAGCCCGAAAGTGAAAGACCTGCTCCTAATACTAAAGAGGCAACTATTCTGGGCATTCTTATCTGCCACATAATATTTGCGTACACTGAAGATGAATCTTTATTAAAAATAATATCCTTAATATCTAAAAAAGGTATAGCAACACTACCCATATTGATATTAACCCCAATCAATATAAGCAGAAGAATAATCAATATTCCGAACGAGAATACTTTTCTTTTCATAGCTACACCAGTTTATTAAAATATGTTAATTTTTGATTTTTCTCATCAATGATGGAATTTAAGTCTACCAACACATAGCCAAGGCGTGAAGATTCCTGGTACATGTTACTTAATGAGCAATAAACCTGTTTTCCCTTTACTGCCTTAAATTCTTTAAATAAATCATTCTTTTTAATTAAATCATCTATAGAACTAATACCACCATCTATAGTTCCATTATATATTAGTATATCTGCATCTTTGGCTAAAAGATAGAAGTCTTCCCATGAAATATTCATTGTAGAAAGAGCATTATCCTCACCAACAGCTATATCTTTGAACACATAATCGCCACCAGCTAAATCAATCATTTTAGATACATAGTCCGCTGGCTTTCTTATATTGATATACCCATTAGAAGATTCACTAAAAAAACATACCGTAGGTCTTTTTCCTTCTTTTTTTCCTACTGATTCAATTACATTGTTAACCTTATCTATCTCATCATTAAAGCTTGTTAAAGCTTCATGTTCTTTTCCAGCTAAAAGTCCATATAATTTAATCCACTCAATTCTTCCAAGAGGGTCCCCTTCATAGCTTGAGCGGTCAACCAAAACAGGGATATTAAATGATTCAAGTTCTTCCTTGATTTTAGGAGCGTGATATATCATAGTAGACTCGATTGCCAAGTCTATGTTAAGGGTTAAGAGTTTTTCATAATCAGGAGCTTTGTATTTTCCTACATAAGCTATATCTTTGTTTTCAATTTTAGTACGAATTTCATCAATTGAGTAATCTTTTGCTTCAGTGCTTGATGCCTTAATTTTTGAAAGAGCCCCAAGGGCTCTGAACTGATCCATGGTTGCACTTGCTGCTATATATATGTTATTACATGGAACATGGATTAATGTTGCATTATCATAGCCTAAATTATCATCATTAGAATTTTCGGGAATGAGTACATACTCATTCCCGTCTTCTACTTTCACATATGTATAACCGCCATCATATTTTTTAAGAAAAAACTGCGTGGCATATTTTAAATCCTCGTATTCATCAGCATCAATTTTCGCTGCATCATTGATGGATTTAATTGAAATTGTATATTCAATCTCGTGTGGTTTACTCATAGCAACTGTATCTGCTATTACGGTAATTTCGCAATCAAGCGAAGGAATTGGAATTTCAAATACAGAATTTCCTTCTTCATTAACTGGCATATATTTTTCGCCATCTACTATCATATAATCATAGTAAGGGCTGCTCCAGCATACAGTTAATATGTACTGTCCGTTTTCATCAGTCTTTACTGCGGCTGGTGTATCTATACTGGCCTTTCCTGAACCACCAACCAGTCCGACCTCAACCTTTAAATCACCTGCTGTTTCCTTCTTATCAGTATCAGCTGCTGCGTTTTCATTATCTGAATCCATTGGCACAGGATTGCTAACCGAAACCTTATGATCATACCAGATACCCTTTTTCCCAATAAGAGCAAGATCAAATTCCTCACCAAGCGATGGAACAGGAACATCGAAAGCATTCACAGTTTCCTTTAATCCATCAGGATAAGTAACCTCTTCTTCTGAATGGTTAAGCCATCCAGCCTCATCATTAGGTGCATTCTCGGCTAATCCCGGATATAGATTAATGATATTTTTTGAGGTTAATGCTATATGAATTGTTGCCTTTCCATTTTCTACAGTTAAAACTCCCTTATCATCAAGAGTTTCATTAACGTGGAACATTGAACTGTCTGTTTTAAAAATTGCACTGTATACCCCGTCTGGAAGTACATTACCTGACTCATCTAAAAAGACATTTTCTTCAACAGGAGCAGTGTCAGCATCGCCGGCACTGCCCTCCTTAATAGCTTCAGTTTCTATCGAAGAATCGCTTGTGGCTGATTCTGTCGAACCACTATTATCTTTCGAACATCCACTAAGAAGTGAAATCGAAAGCATAAAACTTGTTAAAATTAATGCATATTTTTTCTTCATGATTATTTAATTACCTTGCCTGTATGAGCAACATATAAAGCCTGAATGGCTTCAATTCCACCAAGACCCTTAATCTGCACATCTACAGAATCAAACGCTCCGGAAGCTACGAACATGCTCTTCCATGAATCGTCATCATCTCCTGCCATATCATTGTTAGCATGGTCTCCTGCTACTACCATTAATGGTCTTAAGATAACCTTCTTATATCCAGCGTTCATAACGCTCTCAATAACATTCTCGCATGCAGTCTCTTCAGGTTCTCCCTCAACAGTTCCGATGAATACATTCTTATAACCAAGCTCGTTCATCTGTGTCTGCATCTGTGAATAAGATACCTTAGCTGTATGGCTTGTTCCATGACCCATGAATACGAATGCTACTCCATCCTCTGATGCAGCATCAACTGAATCATATCCTGCTGCCTTGATTGCTTCTTCTGTAATAGCTACTGCAACAGCCTTCTTGTCTTCATTAATAACTGTAGCATCACTTCCAACCTCTCCAAGTAATGGCTCAGCAATTGCTACAGATTCGAACTTATCATTATAGCTGTCAAGGATTTCCTTCATTTCATCATATTCAGCACCATGCATTAAATGTGTAGGCTGTACTACAAGATTCTTAACATTGTTAGCAACTGCACGGTCAAGTGCCTGTTCAACATTATCAATTGCTTCTCCATCTCTTGCCTGAACGTGGTTAATAATAATCTGAGCTGTGAATGCTCTTCTTACTGACCAGTCAGGATATGCCTTGGCTATAGCATCCTCAATACCCTTAATATCTTCTGCACGGCTTCCATTGAATGATGTACCGAAGCTTACTACGAGAATCTCATTCTCACCGATTTCATCCTGGTTTCTAGGATCATCTAAAGATGCATCTCCTGTATCTCTTCCGAAATAGTCAGGATCTGCTTCTTCACCAGAAACTAATTCCTTCTGTGCATCTGTTAATGCATCCCATGCCTTCTTGGCATCAATACACTGCTGATCTGTTTCTTCTGTTCTTGTCTGTACATAGATAGCATCAATGAGCTTCGCAACCTCATCAGCTGCTGCAACATCAGGATCTATCATTCCTTCGTCATTCAAAGACTCTTCTTTTGATTCTTCCTGTGCGCTTGCCTCAGCATTACTTTCCTCGGCATTTTCACTGACTTCACCACTTACCTCAGCATTTGATGACGCTCCATTCGCGTCGCTTCCATTACATCCTGCTAAACAGAATGCTGCCATAACAACAGATAACATTACAGCAATAACTTTGTTTTTCATTTTCTATCTCCTCCTGAAAATATAATAAAACCCTCTGCCACAACTCGTAGCAAAGGGTTCGTACACTAAAAACAAGCATAGATATGCTCTATACTTTAAAACGTACAACCAATTACTCGTGGTTCGAAACAATGTCTCTGTACAGCACCAAGGCAGGTCTCCCGGCTTGAAGATCATCGCCTACTCCATCTTCCCAGTTTCCCAGTGATATAATCGGATTCGGCTCCCTAATTACGGTGACGAGTTCGTACAGGATTTTCACCTGTTTCCCTTTTCACCCAGGCAAGTAAAAATATTGCTCCCTGGACACCTTGTGCTTTATTAAGTTATCAATTATTTAAATAATGCTATTTTATATTTAAACAAAAAAAGAGCGGGTGATGGGAATCGAACCCACATATCCAGCTTGGAAGGCTGGTGTTCTACCACTGAACTACACCCGCAAAAATAAAATATTAAGTTTTCAAGTCGGGGTGACAGGATTCGAACCTGCGACCCCCTGCTCCCAAAGCAGGTGCTCTAG
>JAKSHY010000003.1 GCA_024399135.1 Lachnospiraceae bacterium
GGCATCTTACGCTTCCCCTGCTCCCAATCACGCACAGTACCAAGCGGAATATGAAAATAATTGGCAAAATCCTCTCTCTTCATTCCTGTAGATAATCTCAAATACTTAACCATTCTTCCAAGACGCTGCGCCTCTGTTTCATCTTCATTAATTTCTATTGTGATATCATTCATCTTATAGTCTCCTACAGCATTGCTTTACTTGATTTTAGTACAGCTTTGCTGTAATGTCAATAAAAAGAGAACCTGCTTTGCATGTAATGCTAGACAAGTCCTCTCTAATTTACTCAATAATTTTTACCTTACATGATCCTAATTGATCGATAAGATTTCAATTTATTCGATTTAACTTTTTGATTATATAAACATAACCATATAATGAGGGATAGTCTCTTTAACACCAACTATTCCATTTCTATTTGAAATGAGTTTATATGCTATATTTGGAGTAAAATCGGCAATAAAATTATTTAGCGACACAGATGCTGTATTTCCAGCTTTTACTTCTATTGGTATTACAGATCCTTCTTTTTCTATAAGAAATTCTAGTTCATGATTATCATCTGGCTTATAGTAATATAGTTTATACCCTTGTTTAACAAGGCATTCTGCTATAACATTCTCGTATAAACCACCACGTGCATTTCCTTTAATAGTATTATTTAGAATAGCTCTCTTAGTTTCAAAGCCATATAAACAGGTTAGCAATCCTGTGTCGTTAATATATAGTTTAAATTGCTCGTCTTTTGCATTTGCCATAAGTGGTATGAATGGTTCAGATATATTGTAGCAAGGATTAACCATACTCGAATCAATAAGCCACTGCACACTTCCACCAAATTTACGCCTTGTCTGTCCCTTTTCGACTGTCGAATATTGAAATTTCTTTAATTCTTTAGCTAATTGTTTAGGAATAGCGTCATAACACATACGTACATATTGCTTTTCTTTTCCTTTAGCGTGTTTAGAAATATCATCTTTATATTCATCTATAATACTGTTTTGAATATCTAATACTCTATTAAAGTCCTTATGGATGGCAAAATCAGCTACTACTTCTGGCATTCCACCTACTACCATAAATTCTCTAAATAGTTCCTCATACTTCTGGTGAACTGATTCATGGATTTGTTCTTCAGAACCTAAATATTTTTTCATATCTTGAATAGATTCTTTTGAATATCCATTTGCCCATAAAAATTCTTCTAAATCAAGCGAATACATTGTTAATGACTCTTCATACCCAACTGGTACTGATTCAACTGCATCTACTTCCTCATCTGCATCCATTCCATAGGATAATCCTAATAATGAGCCTGAAGAGATTACATCAAATCTAAAGTCCTCAGCAAGAAATTTAATAGCTGTACGTGCATTACCACAGCGCTGGATTTCATCTAGAAAAATAAGAGTATTCCCAGGAACAAGTTTTGTGTTTGGTATATTAAGGCTAATTCTCTTATAAATTGCCTCGGACGTTATTTCACCATCAAAAATAGATTTTAGTTCTGGATGTTCATAGAAATTAATCTCGATAAAAGAATCATATTCGTTTTCTCCAAACTTTTTTATTATATACGATTTTCCTACCTGTCTTGCGCCTTTAACAATCAAACACTTCTTTAATTTATCTTCTTTTCTCTTTTTCTTCCAATCTATCAGTCTAGAATATATCTTTCTTTCAAGCATAGAATCACCTCACTGCACAAAATCGTAATGCAATTCTATCAAAAATTGCATAAAATCGCAATATCGATAACATTGATAGTGCATAAAATCGCAATACTTTTTTGTTAAAAAATGCATGAAATCGCAATTGCCAATATTCACTATACCCTTCGTTAAATCAGAATTTTTGTATTTCTATACTACCACATTCCGAGTGGTAATTATATATAGTCAAAGTAGTAATAAAAAGTAGTAATTACAAAAGCATGCACGCATAGAAAAAGGGCTTCCTTAGCGAAACTCGCCAAGAAAGCCCTTTATTTTAAATATTTACATTATAGACTCAAAAATCCAAGTGCACAGCACTTGACGCTGCGTCGCAGCTTCTGATTTTTTCGTCATACGCTCGGTAAAAACAAATGTCTGCTACGCAGCCGCTTGTTTTTTTCCTCGCTATGCGTTAACGATCTGACCAAAATCTGGCTTAAGAGCTGCACCACCGATAAGACCACCATCGATGTCATCCTTAGAAAGAAGCTCTGCAGCGTTTCCAGCATTCATAGAACCGCCGTACTGGATTCTAACAGCCTCAGCTGTTGGAGCATCATAAAGATCAGCGATAGTCTCACGGATCATCTTACATACTTCCTGTGCCTGATCAGCTGTAGCTGTTTCACCTGTACCGATAGCCCAGATTGGCTCGTATGCGATAACAAGTTCCTTAACCTGATCAGCTGTTACACCATAAAGATCCCATGTGATCTGTCTCTTAACCCAATCAACATATGTGCCAGCCTTACGAACTGCAAGCGACTCACCACAGCAAAGAATTGGCTTAAGTCCAGCAGCGAATGCCTTCTTAACCTTCTGGTTAATAAGGATATCGTTTTCACCGAAGATATCTCTTCTCTCTGAGTGACCCATGATAACATACTCAACACCAGCTTCCTTAAGCATTGGAGCTGAAATTTCACCTGTGTAAGCGCCCTTATCTTCAATGTAGAAGTTCTCAGCACCAACCTTAACGTTAGTACCCTTAACAGCCTCTACAACTGTTGTAATATCAATAGCTGGTACGCAGTAAACTACATCAACAGCATCGTTATTAACTAAATCCTTAAGTGTTGCACAAAGATCTTTTGCCTGGCTTGGAGTCATATTCATCTTCCAGTTACCAGCGATAATTCTTCTTCTTGCCATTTTTAATATCTCCTATTATTACAATTCTTATTTGTCATCTGCAGCGTATACGCCTGGAAGCTCCTTACCCTCAAGGAACTCTAATGAAGCACCACCACCTGTAGAGATGTGGCTCATCTTGTCAGCGAATCCAAGCTGATTACAAGCAGCAGCTGAATCACCACCACCGATGATTGTTGTAGCATCTGTCTCAGCTAAAGCCTTAGCAACAGCGATAGTACCCTTTGCTAATGTTGGGTTCTCGAATACACCCATAGGTCCATTCCAAACAACTGTCTTAGCTTCTTTAGCAGCCTGTGCGAATAATTCCTGAGTCTTAGGTCCGATATCTAAACCTTCCTTGTCAGCAGGGATTGCTGTTGAAGGAACATAATCTACAGCGATTTCAGCATCGATAGGATTAGGGAATCCATCAGCAACTGCTGTATCGATAGGAAGAAGTAACTTCTTGCCAAGCTTCTCAGCCTTAGCCATCATTTCCTTACAGTAATCTAACTTCTCATCATCACATAATGACTTACCAATCTCATAGCCCTGAGCCTTTAAGAATGTGAATGCCATACCACCACCGATGATAAGAGTATCACACTTATTTAATAAGTTATCGATAACATTTAACTTATCAGCAACCTTAGCACCACCTAAGATAGCTACGAAAGGTCTAACTGGATTCTCAACAGCATTTCCTAAGAAATCGATTTCCTTCTGCATTAAGTATCCAACTGCATTAGTACCACCCTTTTCAGTAATGTACTTAGTTACAACAGCAACTGAAGCATGTGCTCTATGAGCAGAACCAAATGCATCACATACGAAATCATCAGCAAGATCAGCTAATTCCTTAGCAAAAGCCTCACCAGCTTCCTTAACCTTAGTTTCTTCCTTCATACGGAAACGTGTATTCTGAAGAAGAACAACATCTCCATCGTTCATTGCTGCAACTGCAGCTGTAGCAGCTTCACCTGTTACGTTGTTATCGTTTACGAATACAACCTTCTTGCCAAGCTTCTCTTCAAGAGCCTTAGCTACAGGAGCAAGTGACTCCTTCTCGTTAGGTCCTTCCTTAACCTTACCAAGATGTGAGCAAAGGATAACCTTAGCGCCATCATTGATGAGCTTGTTAATTGTTGGAAGAGCTGCCTTAATACGTGTATCATCTGTGATTACGCCATCCTTTAATGGAACGTTGAAATCACAACGAACAAGTACGCGTCTTCCTGCTGCGTTAAAATCGTCAACTGACTTCTTGTTTAATGACATTTTCATGTCCTCCTTAAATTAATATTTGATTCATAGTCTGCGCATCGCTATGAACCATAAAAATGAGTGCCCGGAATTAATCCAAAGCACTCATATTTTAGCATATTCATATTAATAAATAAATATTATCTCATAATTAAAATAACATTATTCTACCTGCTTAGGAACTGTCTTGTTCTCTCCTCACGAGGATTATCTATAACTTCCTTCGCTGGACCTTCTTCAACGATATAACCATCTGCCATGAACACCACGCGGGATGCAACATCACGTGCGAATCCCATCTCATGCGTCACAACAACCATTGTGGTTCCTTCATCTGCCAGCTTCTTCATTACATCCAAAACCTCGCCCGTAAGCTCAGGATCCAGAGCAGATGTTGGCTCATCAAACAAAATCACTCTTGGATTGAGTGCAACCGCTCTTGCAATCGCGACTCTTTGGCTCTGACCTCCCGAAAGTTCATCTGGATAGCTATCCTTCTTTTCAAGCATTCCAACCTTTTCAAGCATCTCAAGAGCAATTTCTTTAGCCTCTTTTTTATCCATTTTTCTTGCTGTAATTAAGCCTTCCATGACATTCTTAATCACAGTCATATTTCTGAACAAATTAAAGCTTTGGAACACGAATCCCATATTCTCGCGAAGATGACTAACCTCAGATTTAGTAGCACTTTTCATATCGCACTCGTAATCATCAAGACGCATTATTCCTTCATCTGAATTAGACAAAAAGCTGATACATCTAAGGAGTGTGGTCTTGCCTGATCCCGATGGACCAATAACAGCAATAACCTCTCCTTTATCTACTTTAAAGTCAATTCCTTTAAGAATTTCATTATCTCCATATGACTTTTTTAATCCTATTATCTCTAGCATCTTTATCTTTCCTTAAATCACATCATCACTGTTAGGACAAATATATATTTAACCTAACATTGCTCTTCTTCTGCCTCTCTTTTCTTCCTTGGTAGCATCTGATTTCCACACAAACTTCTTCTCAAGATATGACTGTAAGAAGGTAAGTAATGTCGAGAATATCAGATAAATAAAAGCAACCTCTAGATAAAGAGCGAAATATTCATATGTTCTTCCTGTAATCTGCTGTACAACAGCGAACATCTCAACAACTGTAATACTTGATGCTAATGATGTATCCTTTAACAAGCTTATAAGATTGTTAAACAAAGACGGAAATGCTATCTGAAACGCTTGCGGCAATACTATTCTTATCATAGCTATTGGATATGACAAGCCTATCATATATGCTGCTTCAAGCTGCCCCTCCGGAATTGCCAGAATTGCCGCTCTTATTGCTTCAGCATTATATGCTGCCAGATTAAGTCCGAAAGCTATTATTGCTGCCCAAAAGGCTTCAATATATATACCTATTGTTGGCAGGCCATGAAATATAATAAACAGCTGTACTATTAAAGGTGTACCTCTGAATATCCATATATAAAAAACTGAAAACTGTTTTAATCCTTTAATATTAGCAGTCTGCGAAACCGCCAACAACAACCCCAGAACAAGACTTAACAAAAAAGATAGTATTGTCAATGGAATCGTAACTGTTATTCCCGGAATCAAAAGCTTCATAAAGGATGAAGTTACAATTTCAAATACTCTGTCACTCATGAAAACTCCATTCTGCTCATTAATTAAGTATTATTGAATTAACACTACTATTGAGCCTTGGTAATATCGCTTCCAAAATACTTAACTGACAGTTCACTAATTGTTCCGTCTTTCTCTAATTCTTCGATAGCCTTATTAATAGCTTCCTTTAATGAGGCATTGTCATCTCCCTTAACTAAAGGAATAGCCACCTTAGAAGCATCCTCTGTCAATGCTACAATATCAATATCAGCGTCTGGAATTTCTTTTAAATAATCATAGAATGAAACTTCAGCATTAAGTGTGGCATCTACTCTTTCTGATAATACCATATTGATTGTTTCTCCAAGAGTGTCTACATTCTGTACTGTAGCGCCATAACTTTCTGCTAAATCTGCATATGTTGAACCCAGTGAATTACTGGTCTTTTTTCCATTTAAATCTTCGAATGTCTTAATGTCCTCGTTGCCTTTCTTAACAACAAGAGCAGTTCTTATGTAAGCATACGGTGTTGCGAAATCATATTTCTTTTCTCTTTCTTCTGTTATTTCAACACCATTAATAATAACATCATAACGGCCACCGTCTAATCCTACGAACAGACCATCCCATTCGCCTTCAACGAACTCAGCCTCTACACCAAGCTTATTAGCAATAGCCTTTCCAACTTCTGTATCAAATCCTACTAAATCACCACTTTCATCGTGGTATGTCCAAGGTGCCCACTGGCCCTCCATAGCGATAACAATTTTATTCGCTTCCTTAATTCTTGCCAAATGATCTCCATTTGCCTTTTCGTTTGAACTACATCCAGCTAATAAAACGCTGTTTGCAAGTGTGAATGCCATCAATAGACCTGCAATTCTCTTTTTCATTTCTCTTCTCCTTTAATTTGTTTATATATCTTCTTAAAAAATATATTTGTAACTTAGTAAAAAAGGGCAGCCCTTAAAAGGACCGCCCCCAAATTTACAATTTCAATAACTCGAATTAACCAAGCTCAGCGAAGTACTTAATTGTACGAACCATCTGAGATGTGTAAGAGTTCTCGTTATCATACCATGAAACTACCTGTACAAGGTTGTCTTCTCCAACCATTGTCTGTGTAGCATCAAAGATTGAACCATATGTTGATCCAACGATATCTGAAGAAACGATTTCTTCCTCGTTGTATCCGAATGACTCTGTAGCAGCTGCCTTCATTGCTGCATTGATCTCATCCTTAGTTACGCTCTTCTCTACTGTAGCTACAAGAATTGTTGTAGAACCTGTAGGAGTAGGAACACGCTGTGCAGATCCGATTAACTTACCGTTTAACTCTGGGATAACAAGTCCGATTGCCTTAGCAGCACCTGTTGAGTTAGGAACGATGTTAACAGCACCAGCACGTGATCTTCTTAAGTCACCCTTTCTCTGAGGACCATCAAGGATCATCTGATCACCTGTGTAAGCATGAATTGTGCTCATGATACCAGACTTAATTCCAGCTAAATCGTTTAATGCCTTAGCCATAGGAGCTAAGCAGTTTGTTGTACAAGAAGCTGCAGAGATGATCTTGTCATCCTTTGTAAGAGTCTTGTGGTTAACGTTGTATACGATAGTAGGAAGATCGTTTCCAGCAGGAGCAGAAATAACAACCTTCTTAGCACCAGCGTTGATATGAGCCTGTGCCTTCTCCTTAGATGTGTAGAATCCTGAACACTCAAGAACTACGTCAACATCTAAATCGCCCCAAGGACAATTGTTAGCGTCTGGCTCTTTGTAAATCTTAAGAGTCTTTCCATCAACTGTGATAGAATCTTCACCAGCTGTAACCTTATCAGCTAATGCATACTTACCCTGTGAAGAATCATACTTCAAAAGGTGAGCTAACATCTTAGGAGATGTTAAATCGTTAATTGCTACTACTTCGTATCCAGGAGCGTTGAACATCTGTCTGAATGCTAAACGACCGATACGACCAAAACCATTAATTGCTACTTTTACTGCCATTTTAGTTTCCTCCTAAAAATTTTGTTTATATTATTTTGTCTTTCTCAACACAATGTTAAAAGTTTGACAAAACATTATCAGCACGTATTATTCTACCCAATTATAAGAAAAAGTGCAAGTACTAAATAAGCCATATTTTCATATTATTTGTATAAAAATAGAAACATTTTAATTAATTTATAATCTGTGATACTCTGCCACTCTTTTTTCGAAAGTTGAGTAATAAGAAAATCCGCAATCAAGAAGTAAATCCCTTGCTTTTTCGAACTCATAGGAAATATATTCAACACTATGAGCATCCGATCCGATTGTCACAATTTCCCCGCCAAGTTCCCTATACCTTTTAAGTATATCCTTTCCAGGATTAGTTTCCCTCAAGCCGTATTTTAGTCCTCCGGTGTTAACCTCAAGCCCCTTCTCCATATCTATTAACTTAGCCAGAACCGGATCAATCACATCCTTATATTTGTCATAAGAATAATCCTTGTCCTTCTCATAACCATATCTTATTACATAATCAAGATGACCTAATACATCGAAATTATTAAATACCTTAAGATCCTCAAGCATCTCCTTAAAGTACTCTCTATACATTTCTTCATCAGTCATATCCTTTAAGTTATCTCTGTAATATGGATCTTTTTGGTCTAATAAATGCTTAGACCCGATGATGAAATCAAAATCATAAGACTTAGCATATACAGCAAGCTCTCTTCTTAAATGCTTCTGCATTCCAATTTCAACGCCAAACATAACCTTAATCTTATCTTCATATTTAGACCTCAATCGTATCAGATCATAAAGATATGAATCTGTATTCAAAATAAAGGTCCCCTCTGGGTCTCTATCACTTACTGGATAATCTATATCATGATGTTCCGTGAAACATATGCTATCAAGTCCTAAATCTATAGACTTTAATATCATATTCTCCATAGCTTCATCCGAATCACTCGAATGATTCGAATGCATATGATAATCAGATTTAATCGACATTTTCTCTTCCTCCACAAATGAGCGGAGAAATTTTCTCCGCTCATCGTAATCAACACTTATTCTAGTTTTAATTACCAACTGCTACCTTAGTCCAAAGATATATTATACTCTGAATGCAGTAAGTTCTTCCTTCAATCCACCCATTGACTTGCTAAGAGTATTCTCAACCTCGTTAAGCTTATCAACGCTTGTCTGAAGCTGGTCTGCTATCTCTTTAACTGTCTTAGACTGAGAAGCTGTATCATCAATAATAATAGAAATATTCTCAACAGCACTGATTGTCTCATTTCTGGCAGTATCTGCTGTCTTAGCAAATTCTGTAATATTCTTTAATTCACTGAAGATCTTCTTAAGCTGAACATTAATATCATTGAATACATCAATAACATCCTTAACCGCATCAACCTGAGTAGCCATCATATTCTTAGCATTTAATGCAGAATCAACAGATGCAGTTGTCTTCACATTAATCTTACTTACATTATGCTTAATCTCTTCGGCCGCAGTATTAGAATCATCAGCAAGCTTTCTTATTTCTTCGGCAACTACTGAGAATCCTCTTCCTGCCTCACCTGCTCTTGCGGCCTCAATTGAAGCATTTAATGATAACAGGTTAGTCTGTCCTGAAATATCTGTAATAGTACCAACGAATGACTCAATAGTTGCTGTCTCTTCCTGAAGTGTTACGATGCTCTGCTTAACATCCTCTGCCATCTTGGATGACTTATCAGCCTTCTCGGAAAGAACTGCTACTATCTGAGTTCCCTTCTTAATAAGAGCATCGGTAGAAGCACTCATAGCCTCTATTGCCTCTATCATATTATTAATTTCTTTAAACTTATCAGATAACTCATTAGTCTTGACTATACATTCCTGAGCGTGTTCAGCCTGCTTGGTCATTCCATCACCGATTCTGATGATCGACTCTGCAATATCATCTGAATACTTACTGATATTTTCTGAAGCATAATGAACATCCTTAGTCGAATCTTCAAGGCTGCTACTCGTATCATGCAGGTTGGAAACCAGCTTTTTATTCTTCTTAACCATGTCGGTTGCCGAGCTTGCAAGATCCTGGAATTCATCATGTCCCTTAGCCTTAACAGATACTGTCAGGTCACCTTCTGCAACTTCACCAAGGCCTCTTGAAATAAGTCTTACATTTCTCTGAATTCCAATAGTAATGAAAATAGCAACCAAAAGAGCAACTGCAGTAGCAATAAGAACAAGTGTAACTGTCATTGACTTAATGCCTTCCGCATTAGCAGTAACTGCTGAAAGTGGAACTAAAGCACAGAATGTAACTGGACTTTCAACTGATCTGCAGTACAAATATATATAATCTTTTCCATCGTATTTAACATCAGATATTCCTGACATGTTTTCTTCAGTAAACTCATTAGTGAAGAATGACTGAGTAGCAAAAAGTGGTTCCTCTGAAACACCGGCATCAGTCTTTACTAATTCATCTCCGAAGTCAGATACGAAACCAATTACGCTTCCATCGCCAAAATCAATGTCATCCAGAATTCCTGAAATGGCAGATTTTGCAACGTCAATTACTACATATCCGAACTTACTTGAAGATGCGAACTCATATACAAGATATATATTAGATGGATCAAGTTTAAACTGCTCATCTAACTCTGGATGTGCATAATCCCATCTGTCCTTTGATTTGTCTCCAAGTCTTTCTTCAAGTGAAGATTTAAATGTTTTAAGGAAACCGGCAATCTTGTCAGGAGAAGATGTTGAAATATTATTAACTCCCTCTCTTGCGATAATATGAATATTATCAATGAATGTGTTACTTGCCTGAGTAACCATAATTTCAGCTCTGGTATCCTGCCATACCTTGTTAACTGCTATCGCATCCTGACCTGGCATTCCAAGACAGTATGTTTCGATATCTTTGTCAAAAGCGTATGACATAGCCTGTGCTTTAACATAAACCAAGCTGTTGTCTAAATAGTTTCTAGCCATAGTTGCTGTCTGTGCAGCATTTTCTCTGAAACTGTTATTTAATCCATCAGCAGACTGTGCATATGAAAAATATCCAACTCCAACCATGAATATAACAGGAATAAGGCAGCTTATAAGAATCTTGGTTCTTATGCTTGCAAACACACGAACCTTTTTCTTTTTCTTATTAGTAATATCAGCATCATCTGTATTATCAGCCTTTTTTACTTTATTAACCTTTTCAGGTTTATTAGACTTATCAGATTTATTAGCTTTATCTGTCTTATCAGCCTTCTTAAGTTTCTTAAACACATTAGATTTATCAGCTTTATTGGTTTTATCAGACTTATCGGCCTTTTCAATCACATCAATCATTTCAGTTGTGTCAGCCTTTTTATTTTTAATCATACTAAGCTTATTAGTTATATTAGCCATAAATACCCCCAAATGTAAAATCTCGTTAGATAATTTTAACACAATAATGCACAAAAAAATACACCATTTTTCTTTTTTTATGTAAAAAATGTCGTTGTGGTTTGACTTTATTTTTTTCAAAAGTCGTTGCATAATTAATCATTATGAATAAGAAACAGATTTTTTTAAGTGGATTAAGAGACGGAATACCTATTGGACTTGGATACTTTGCTGTATCCTTTTCACTAGGAATAATAGCTAAAAAGGCTGGTTTAAATGCTATAGACGGATTCTTCGCATCAGCCCTGACTTCAGCTTCAGCTGGTGAATACGGAGTTTTCTCGCAGATGGTAATGCATGCAACTTATTTAGAGGTTGCATTAATTACTCTTATTGCTAATGCCCGTTATATGCTTATGAGCTGCGCCCTTTCTCAAAAATTCGACAAAGCGACCTCTATGCTGCATAGATTCTTCATAGGCTTTTACATAACAGATGAAATTTTTGGAGTTACCATAGCAAGGCCAGGCTACATAGTTCCTCAGTACACCTATGGTGCTATCCTTGCTGCTATCCCACTTTGGGGACTTGGAACTTCATTCGGTATAATTGCAGGCTCCATTCTTCCAACAAGAGCTGTAAGCGCACTTAGTGTTGCTCTTTATGGAATGTTCATAGCAATAATCATTCCTCCTGCCAAGAAGGAACGTTCTGTATTAATTGCTGTTAGCATAAGCTTCGCACTAAGCTATATCTGTTCAATCATTCCTGGTATTAACGAGCTTTCTTCAGGAACACGAACAATTATTCTTACTGTTTTGATAGCAGGCGTTATTGCAATCATATTCCCTCATGAGGATGATAATAAAGAAGCCACATCCTGCATTGAATCCAATGAGGAGGTGGCATCATGAACAAATATATTTACCTTGGAATAATGGTAGGTGTAAGCTGTCTCATAAGAGTTCTTCCACTTACTTTAATTAGAAAACAAATCAAGAACAAATTCATCAAGTCATTTCTTTACTATGTTCCTTATGTAACACTGGCAGTAATGACATTTCCTGCAATAATAGAAGCAACCTCTTCACCTGTTGCAGGAGCATTCGCATTAATTCTCGGAATCATTGCGTCATGGGCAGGTCTTGGATTATTTCCAGTTTCTGTCATATGCTGTCTTGTGGTTTTCATTCTTGAGCTATTCATTTAATTAGAAACTTTTTAGCAGTACTGTTAAGCTACTTAGACTGTTTATTAATATAAAAATCATTAATGAACTGCGTAAGGCATACATATGTTGCAATGGAATAATAAATTCCATAGTCATCAGCTCCACTCTTAAGCATCTTTCTTGCTTCGTCTTTAGTTACCAGAACGAAGCCATCGAAAATCTCACTTCCCTCTGCGCCGTCCTGACTTAGATTATTCTCATCAAAATCATTGATTATTACACCTATATAAGCGTTACTTTCATCTGTCATACCAGGGGATGAAAACATCAATGGATTAATGATAAATATATCATCTGTATCCAAAACATCTAAACCAGTTTCTTCTTTTATCTCTCTTTTAGCAGCTGAGAATAAAGCCTCTTTTACGGAGTTGTTCTTCACATCTTCCTCATCAAGTACACCAGCTGGTGGACTTGTCTGAAACTGTCCAGTTGGGTATCTATACTCTCTTGCAAGTAAAAGGCGATCCTCCTGGCCCTTTTTTGATTTTAAGACAACACAGCATGTTACTGCATCTGGATATGCATTCTTAAACTCTTCATCATTCTTCATGCACATAAGATCTTCTTTGGCACGTCTTGAGGCATTATAATAATGCTTTCCTTCTCTGTACTGAATGTCATAGAATCTTAAAAACTTGTTATCAGCAATGTATTTTACTGTATCTTGATTAATAACTGGTATTTCCTTTTTCATAACTAATTCCTGCTATTATAATGGATTAACATAGAACTCCTTAATATTCTCGTATCCATCCTTCAAAAGCTGCTCCTTCTGGAACTTTTTATTCTTATTCATACGAACAACCAAAACCTGTTCTCCATTATCTCTGGCCTTCTGAGCCTCCTTGATAACCTCTGTAAGGCGATCCTTTTCCATTCCTTTTTCAACTAAATAGGCAACCTTCGTGCCATTTCCTGGAACTTTAAAACCTGATTCCATTAATAACAGAATGATTCTCTCGAACCCAATTGAAAATCCGCAGGCAGGTACATTCTGTCCTGTGAATTTTCCTACCATTTCATCATAACGTCCGCCGCCACCGCAGCTTCCACCAAATTCTGGCATGGCTATTTCAAAAATGGTTCCTGTATAGTATGACATACCTCTTACTAAAGTAGGATCAAAAACTAGTTTAAAGTTCGCTTCTTTTGTTGCATCAACAGCATCTATGATCTGAGTTAAATTATCTTTAACTTCTTCAGGAAGATACTCACCTAATACGGATGACAGATACATAACCTGCTCGCTTCCTGATTCTTCACTCTTCTCCATAAGGCACTTAAACAGGTCAAGATACTTCTCTATACTTTCAGTTGAGAAACCATTTTCCTTTAATTCCTCTGTAACTCCTTCAGTACCTATCTTATCCATCTTATCAAGTGTAATAAATACACTGTCAAAAGATTCCTCACTAAAGCCTGCATATGAAGCCATAGCCTTAAGCATTCTTCTGTCATTAATTCTTATCTCAAAGTTCTTAAAGCCTAGTCTTCCTATAGTAGTTGTTGTTGCTAAAATAAGCTCGATTTCTGCAAGATTAGAAGGCTCTCCCAATATATCAATATCACACTGCATGAACTGACGATATCTTCCCCTCTGAGGTCTGTCAGCTCTCCATACATTTCCCATCTGAAGTGCCTTGAATGGAGAAGGAAGCTCATTTGCATGATTAGAGTAATATCTAACAAGTGGTACTGTTAAATCATATCTTAATCCGCCATCTACTAAATCTTTTTCCTCTTTAGCTGTTTCAAGATTTAATTTCTCTCCTCGCTTCAAAATCTTAAATATAAGCTTTTCATTGTCACCACCCTGCTTATTAGTAAGGTTTTCGATATTCTCAACGCAAGGTGTCTCTATTCTGGTGAAGCCGAACTTTGAATAAGTTTCAGTAATCACTTTAATTACATAATCTCTGATTTCCATTTCATCAGGCATAATATCCTTCATACCTGTTACTGGCTTTTTACTAAGTGCCATATCTTTGTTCTCCTTATAAATTAACTAAATAAAAAAGAGTGCAGTAAAAACTGCACCCCATTATACCATATTTATTATCCACGTGGATGCGCTTTTGCATAAACTTCCTTAATATGAGAATGATTCATGTGCGCATAGATTTGAGTAGTGGAAATATCTGAATGACCAAGCATTTCCTGTACTGAACGAAGGTCTGCACCATTTTCAACCAAATGCGCTGCGAACGAATGTCGCAATGTATGTGGTGTAATGTCTGCATTAATTCCTGCCTTCTTAGCATAATACTTAATCAGTTTCCAGAATCCCTGTCTTGACATTGGCTGTCCTGAACAGTTAGCAAAAAGATATTCCGAATTAGGATCAACAAGCATTGCTTCTCTTGTCCCACCAAGATACTTGGTCAATGCCTTCTTAGCTTCATTTCCGAATGGAATAACTCTTTCTTTATTAGCATCCTTACATGAAATATATCCCATGTTAAGGTTAACGTCTTCAGTCTTTAATGTAATAAGCTCTGTTACTCTGATTCCTGTAGCATATAAAAGCTCCAGCATCGCCTTATCTCTGATATCCTTAGAGGACTCACCAGATGGCTGCTCTAAAAGTCTTACAACCTCATCCATTGAAAGAATCTCAGGAATCTTCTTCTCAATTTTAGGAGCCTTAAGTTCCTCTGCTACATCTGCATCTACAATACCTTCCTTAAGAAGATAATGATAAAAGGCTTTTAACGATGCTATGTTTCTTGAAATAGTAGCTGCCGAAAAATTGTTCTTTTCAAGGTACATTACATATCCAGTAAGGTTAGTAGCTGTAACCTTCTTGATATCACTAACACCCTGCTCATTAAGATAGTCAACTACCTTCTTAAGATCACGTCTATAAGAAAGCTCTGTGTTCTGTGACATCTTCTTAACGTTATGTAAATATATTATGAAACTATCAATATATTTTTCCATTTATGACTCCCAACAAAATCCAAGCGTTTACATAAACGCCGTGTAGAAATCATTATAAACATAAAAGTTTTAAAATGCAAACCCCTTTTTTGTTGAAAAATCAAGGTTTCACACGTTTCACACAATTCAATACCATATCTCGAAATTATGTAACTTTTGGCATACTAAATATTGTGATTTTTCAAATAAAAAAATAATAAAATAACGCGCGTTGTTAACATAACAACACGCGCCAGTCTCTACGTTACGTATACCTTTTAGTTATTAATATACTTTTCTTTATATGCCAGAATAGCGGCTATAGTCTTAGAATCTTCTATCTCTAAATCAAATATCATCCTGCATAATTCATCTAATGTGAATGCCTTGTAATCAACATACTCATCAGGATCAAGATGCTGTGATCCAGATGAAAGATTATGAGCCACATAAATATCTATTACCTCTGTAGAATAAGCGACAGAGGTTCTGAATCTAAGAAGAAGCTCTACGTCATTAGTAACATATCCTGTTTCCTCAGAAAGTTCTCTGATGGCAGCTAAATCTGTAGGTTCATTTCCTTTGTTATTAAGACCACCAGCAGGAATTTCCCATGTAAATCTTTCCATGGTATTTCTGTACTGTCTTACCATAACAATTCTTCCATCATCTAAAACAGGAACCACTGCAGCAGCACCATGGTGAATTAAAATATCCCACTTAGCTTCCTTACCATTAGGCAAAAGCATGGTATCCTGACAGTAATCAAGAATAGAACCATTAGCTACCAACTCTCTTTTAATTCTCTTAATTTCTTCCATGAGCTGTATCTTTATCCTTCTAATAATTTATTAACTGAAGCAAGCTTAACACATAAAACAAAAATCTCTAATGCTTTAGCAAGGTCTTCAATACATGGGAATGTTGGAGCAATTCTGATATTTGAATCATTAGGGTCCTTCTTATATGGATATGTAGCTCCTGCACCTGTCATTACTACGCCGGCTTCCTTACACATTGAAACTATATTTTTCGCACATCCATTCATAGCATCAAAGGATACGAAATATCCACCATTTGGATTAGTCCATGTTCCAACTCCAAGTTCACCAAGCTCCTTATTAAGTGTTCCAACAACTAAATCGAACTTAGGACGGATAATTTCAGCGTGCTTCTTCATATGATTCTTCATGCCTTCAAAATCCTTAAAATATCTTACATGACGAAGCTGATTCAGCTTATCATGACCAATAGTCTGTATTGTAATAATCTTTTTAACGAAATCAATATTATTAGCAGATGTAGCTAATGCTGCAATACCAGAGCCTGGGAATGTAACCTTTGATGTTGAGCAGAATTTGAATACCATATCTGGATTTCCTGCCTTCTTACATTCGTCAAGAATCTCCAGAAGCTGATCTTCTTTTCCATTATATAAATGATGGATAGTATATGCGTTATCCCAGTAAATTCTAAAGTCAGATGCTGCAGGCTTAAGGGATGCGAATCTCTTAACTGTTTCATCAGAATAAGTAACACCGGATGGATTAGAATACTTAGGTACACACCATATACCCTTAACTGCAGGGTCATTATTAACATATTCTTCTACCATATCCATATCTGGGCCATCTTCATTTAAAGGAATGTTAATCATTTCAATTCCGAACTGCTCTGTAATGGCGAAATGTCTGTCATATCCAGGAACAGGACATAAGAATTTAATCTTATCAAGCTTGCACCATGGTGTAGAACCACATACTCCATGAAGCATAGATCTTGCTACTGTGTCATACATTATATTTAAGCTTGAATTACCAAAAACGATTATTTCATCTGGTGAAACCTCCATCATATCAGCCATAAGCTTTCTAGCTTCTGTAATACCAATAAGTTCACCATAGTTTCTACAGTCAATTCCTGCTTCTGACATGAAATCGGACTGTGGGTTTAATGTATTAAAGAAATCTGCTTCCATATTAAGCTGTTCCTTAGAAGGAAGACCTCTGGCCATATTAAGCTTAAGTCCCTTGCTGCAAGCATCCTTGTACTGCTCGTTTAAGTCCTTCTGTAATGTTAGAAGCTCATCTTTCGATAATTCACTGTACTTTTTCATTATTTTCCCCTTCCATAAAAACAAGTCCTAGGACTGTTTCAACATACGTAAAACCCGATATTAATATTCTCATCGGCCCGCAAATTGTATAATTGTATACAATTCACCCAAAACATTATATTAACCTATATCTATAAATTAATCAACACGTTTTTAACTATTAGCCTCTTTCTTTCGCTTCTGAAATCTTGCCAAAATAACAGGATATATTCCCATTATCCAAAAGAATGTAATGAACCTTCCTATGAAGCTGCTCCATTTAGTATCTATTAATAATGAAAACACCTTATCCAGGCTAAAAAACATTATGGCTGTTGGAATAATCGCAACAATAAATCTGATGCTCTTTTCTTTAGAGGTACCTTCAACAGAAAATTTTCCAAATCGTCTCATCACTATCCATCCTGTTACTATTCCCAAATACAATCCAAGATCTTTCATGAAGGAATTAATCATAGTCATCGGATCAACCAGTAAGGTTCCATCTTCTAAATAATCCATAGGATATGACTTATTTAAAACATATACCATGGAAGCCATCCCTAATAAGAACAGGAATACGAACAAAAATATATCTTTGTCCTCATGAGCTTTAATATAAAAATAAAATTTAACCGAAACTACCAGTATAAGAATGTTCTCTAATATAGCAACTAAAACATCAAAAAGTGTATGTGCTCCTAAGAAGTTTCTGGAGAAAGCAGTTAAAATGATAAGTAACGATGAAATTATCCACCATTTTTTATTATTCTTAATAATAGCCACGCTTCCATAGAATTCCACTGCTCCACTTGTATGTCCGCTAGGCATTGAATATCCTCCAGACGAAGATTCAACCTGTGTGGCTAATTTAATTCTTGAATCCTTGACCCACGGTCTATAAACACATGCTGTCATCTTAATAATGTCATTAACAATATGCCCCGTTCCAAAATTAAGTGCTATAAATGATCCTTTTGATTTATCAACACATAGTGTAATATAGGCGGCAATAATAGGTGCACCTATCACCACGAACTCTGATATTGCTACCATAATCCACACAACAAATGATGGGCAGCTCTGTCTTATTTCCTGCAAAAATAAAACATATCCTAACATAATAACCTCTCTTGTATTTTTCATTAGATATGATATTCTAATCTTATCACATTTTTGGAGGTATTAACTATGAAGTTTTCCAAGTTTACTAAAGCTTTCGCATTAGCAATGGCTCTTACAATGTTACTTAGCATTTCAGCATTCGCAGACAGTCAAAGACCATATTTCTTCGACTTCGAGCAGACTGTTGTTAATCTCGCACCTGGCGATGTATATACCATGCGAGTAAGAGTTTATGATGATGTTGAAAAGACTTTCAGTTGTTATATCAGAGGAAATGAAAGTAAGAACACATATGTATGGTCTGATTTCAATGTTGGCTGGACTACAGTTGATATTCACATTGGAAAAGATGAAACATCAAAAGGGTTAACCATTTACTTCTACATTGATGGAACCAATACATTTGATAACATTCAGGTTAGAATCGTTGATCCTGCTAACTCATATCTTCTTGAAACAAGAAAGAACGCCGAAAAGATTCGTAAGGAAAACGCTGAATATATAGAAAATCAGAAATTACTTGCTATCTACTATGCTAAGCTTGAAGAAAAGAAATTAAAGGAAGAAAACGAAGCATTAGCTGCTTACTACAAGGCACTTGAGAAGAAAAACAAGGCTAATCAGTAAATTTTATTTCCACAAAAATTCAGGGCTTACCGATATCGGTAAGCCCTTTTTATTTAATCGCCCTTAAGCCTCTTCATCTCTATAGCTTAAACATATATTCTCAACATCTTTTCTAATGAAGAAAAATGCATCCACTATATAAGGATCAAAATCTATTCCTCTTCCTTCTTCTATAATATCGAAGCACTTATCAAGTGGCATCGCATCTCTGTAGCAACGCTTCTGTGATATAGCATCGAATACATCAGCTACTGCCATAATTCGTGCACACAGTGGAATTCCTTCTCCGATTAATCCATCAGGATAACCTTTTCCATTCCACTTTTCATGATGATGTCTGGCTACCTGATAAGCTATATCTTCATATGTCTGGTTATTGATTCCACTAAGAAGATTGCGAAGAATCTCACCACCCTTAGGCGCATGCTGTTTCATAACCGAATATTCTTCGTCTGTCAATTTCCCTGGCTTGGTTAAGATACTGTCTGGTGTAGAAATCTTTCCTATATCATGAAGAGGAGCTGCTTTAATAACATATTCCATATAATCTTCTGTGAGTATATTGGAATAAATACCCTCTTTTCTTAATTCCTCTACAATAACCTTCGCATATTCACTGGTTCTTTTAATATGACCACCGGTATTTTCATCTCGATTTTCGACTAAATCCGCGAACCCGATAACCATCATATCATGATCCTTTTTAAGATCATCGAAGGCTGGGTTCTCCTGGGTTATATAAGCCCCCAGAGTCATGATTGTTACTGCAACAGATGTGACTAATGATTCTCTGTAAATTGACTGTATAATACATACTCCAGTGATAACTAATAAATAGGTAAGTATCATTATTCTTTTACTGGTATCAATGAATTTCCAGCTTCTAAGAAATACCCCTATACTCGCCACTATATATATGAACGCTGTGATAAAACACGTATATACAGCAACTCCCATGGAATAATTAGTTATCTCACCCTGTCGAAACTCTATATTTCCAAGATTCAGTATACCTATTATAATACTTGCTACCCATGGAATATATACTATGAACTTCTGGCCCTTATCAAGCTTAGGATTCTTAGTTATCCATCTTAAATACCTGAACAGGAAAAATATAATAGTTTCAAGTCCCAGCAAAAAAGCTCCATGAAAAACAATATTAAGAGCATGTGGCACTTCGCTCTGAAGATTAACCGTAACTGCAGTAATACCATCAAAAAGAACTGTGAAAATACTTAACTCAAGCATTTCATCATAATATGAATCACGCATTCTTCTTCCATATTTTCGACATTCGTATATATAGTTAGTCGCAATATAGATAAGAATGGTTAAACACGCTATCTGCAGCTTAGCATATTGAATTACAAGCACTATATCACCCCTCCATGTTTAAGGCTTTACTATTCTTTAACGAACGTAAAACCCTTAAAGTGTGGATTCCCACTTCCTTCATATTTAAAATACAAAGACCTAACTCCATCCTCTATATTAACATCAATTTCATATTTGTCCCAAATATTATATGTTTCTATCAAAACTTCACCAACCGGTTCCTTCGTAAAATCTGTATATACTGTAACCTTTCCATTAGAGTAACCATGCATGAATATTGCTATTTTCTTAACATCCTTCATATCAAAGTATTTGAATCCGGCTACTGCTCCATTATTGAAGTTAGTTATATAAGCATCGCACTTAACTCCGTCCATGCCTTCCTGAACTACCTTAATCTTGGTAATATCAGGCTGAACTGCATCATTATTTTCTCTAATCGAAAAATCCTCATCCGGATAAAAAAGATTACACGCAATATATGCAGGATAAAATCCTTCTGATTTTAATGGTCCATTGTTAAGACCACAGCTTGTCAAATGAGCCTGCTTAAATAAGCCGTCAGCATTAAGCTCTAATTCTTCAGCACATACCTGTCTTGAATACCAGGTTCCATTAGTATGTCTATGATAAAATACATACCATTTACCATTAATCTCTATAACACTTCCATGATTATTAGCTCCGAAGGATGTAATCATAGAAGCTTCCTTATATGAATCTATACCAAGATCAGCATTACTAATAAGTACACCAGCATACTTAAATCCCTCATCTGGCTTGTCAGACACAGCGTAGCAAAGCTCATGCATAACTATAGAAGAATACACGAATATATATTTGTCATCCTTCTTTCTTATTGATGCAGCCTCGAAATATTCATGTCCTTCGAATCCACTTCCAGAAGAGTACTCACATCCTGGAACAACGAACTTAGGCTCCTTCACTATAGTAAGCATATCCGGACCCAGTACTGTGCACATGGCACCATGTCTTGACTTATCTCCATGAGCACAGAATCCAGTATAAAGATATGTGTTTTCTCCTTCAGTTAAAACGCCTGGATCAAAGTGAGGTTCATCGCCTTCCCTGTTACCAAGAAGTGTTCCATCCTCATAATGAACATGTCCATAAAACTCAAAACTTCCAGCTGGAGTATCACATACGGCTACAGATACATTTCCTACATTAGAACATACATAGAATAAGTAATATCTACCATCTGGTCCAACAGTAACATCCGGAGCATAGAGCATACCATCTCCTCGAGGATTTAATGGCTCATCCATTTTAGTATAGATAACACCCTCATATCTCCAGTTTCCAAGGTCATCTAATGGAGCTGAATAACCTACATAGTCTCCCATACAGAAGACATCACCATTATAAAAATCATGCGAACCATAAATATACACTCTGTCGCCAAATACATATGGCTCACCATCAGGAACATATTCCCAGGATGGAAGGTAAGGGTTAAACGCCTGCTTCTTATTAGTTTCTTTTCTTCTTAAATCGCTCATTTTACCCTTTAGGAATGTTTTAAATTCTGATGAGCTTTCCCTTCTGGTCATAGGACCATTTTTCGTAAATTCCATTTCATATGGAGTTTCTTTAGTATATGGTATCCATTCAGGCATAGGTTCACCGTTAGTATCCATACCATTAGGATTTCCACATTTAATGAAGTTAACGAAATAATTAGACATCTTCCTTGCCAAGTCATAGTGATGTCCTTCATATGCTCTGGAACATTTAGCTAATGTTTCAAACGCGAACCAAAGATCGACCGAATGGAACGTTCCCGGATTATCCTCCCCTGGAATATCCGCGTTAAATCTATAATAGTAATAATCATTCGAAAATCCATTATCCTTTAAAGATTCAAATAAAAGCTTATCCGAAAGCTCTATTCCACTAACTGGTGCGAACTGTCCATCCTCTAATATCTTCTTACTTTCATCAAATGTAAGGAACTTATCTCCATCATTCTGGCCGAAAATATCATGAACCTTCTTTTCATATTCTTCATTAGATGAAGCGCATATAAAATTCATGAATTCATCAGCTGTGTTACCTGCCAGAATTGGAATATCAAGAATATGCCCTTCACTGGCCATCATAATTGGATCGCCTTTAATGAACTCACCATCATTAACCGACAACATCCAGCTATGGCTCATCAAAAACTCATCATATTTTTCAAGAATCGTATCCTGATCTATTTTTCTTGCTTCTTCAAGCGAATTAACACCTAAAAATTTAAAGAATTCTACTCCCCATTCTTCAGCATCCTTCAAAGGAGCAGGTGGTGGAAACGATGCTGCACCTATCACAACATCCTGCATACCTCTGAACTGCTTATCTATTTTAGCCTTATATGGTGTATCAATTACACCGGACATAATTATGGCTTTTTTAACCATTCCCTCATTATTTAAATTAGTAATCTGTGCAAGTACAGATCCACCTCCAGCGGACTGTCCTCCAATAGTGATATTCTCAGGGTCTCCTCCGAATGCGGCAATATTTTCATAAACCCACTTTATTCCTGCCTGCTGATCGAGGAAACCAAAGTTAGAACATGCCTTAGGATTTTCTTTAGTTATTTCAGGATGCGCCATGAAGCCGAATACATTTAATCTATAATTAACTGTAACTACTATTATTCCTTTTCGTGCTAATCTCTCACCATCGAATTCCATCTCCTGTGTATATCCCCAACGATATACTCCACCGAAGAACCATACGAATACAGGAAGCTTTTCATCCTCTTTGTTAGCCGGAGTCCATATGTTCAAATATAACGAATCCTCACTAATCTCAACCTGCGAATCCACATGCCATTCTCTGCAGTAAATATCATCACCAAGACCTGGCCTGTTCTGAACTGAAATTGGTGCGAATTTATACGCTTCTAATACGCCATCCCATTTCTTAGGTGGCATAGGAGCTCTCCACCTATTCTCCCCCACTGGTGGAAGCGCGAAAGGAACTCCCTTAAAAGAAGTGACTCTGGGATCTGCTCCCGGAAGTCCCTTTATTAACCCATACTTAGTTGAAACCTCTCTTAACATTTTAATCTCCTTTAAAAATATATCTTTATCCAGATTAGCTTATACAATTTCATGCTTCTTAACGAAGAATCTGTATCTTAGCCAGGCTGTAAAACCACTCAAGAACCATACAACTCCAACTGACCACCAAATTCCCCATACGCCAATGAAGCTAACAGCACACAAAGCAAATGGAACTGTAAATCTTCCAATTACTTCTATTATACCATTGAGAAGAGAGAAGAACGCATCAGACAATCCATTCAGCACTCCTCTTACTACATAAATCATTCCTAAGAATACATAGAAGATACTGGTAATTTTAAGAGCTGTTGCTCCCATTATTATTACATCTTGGTCACTTACGAACCATGCAGTTATATCATCTCCAAAGAACCACATGAATGGAAGCATTGCCATAGAAAACAGGAACATTATCATTAAACTCTGATGGTATCCGTTAACAATTCTGTCCTTCTTATTAGCTCCATAATTCTGTCCAACGAAGGTCGAAAGTGAACTTCCAAGTGTTGTATATGGCTGGTGAATAAGCTGTTCTATTCTGCTTGTTGCAGTAAACGCAGCAACTGCAATCTGTCCAAAGGAATTAACAACACTCTGCAGCGCCATACATGATATTGCTATCAAAGAAAACTGCAAAGACATTGGTATACCAAGCTTTAAAACCTGGCCAACAATATTCTTATCAAGTTCGAAGTCTTCTTTCTTCATCTTAAAATATTCATTAGTTTTAATAGCAAAGAAAAGGCACATAATTCCTGAAAGAAACTGTGAGATAACTGTTGCAACAGCTGCACCTAATACTCCAGCCTTGAATACTATAACGAAAAGAAGATCCAGTGCCACATTAAGAACACACGAAATTACTAAGAAAATTAATGGAGTCTTAGAGTCTCCTAGTGACCTTAACATAGCTGATGCATAGTTATATAAAGATACGAATAACAATCCTATACACATAACTTTAAGATAGGTTAATGAATCAGCAAAGATGTCTTCTGGTGTACTTAATAATCTTAAAATTGGATCTGCAAGTAAATAAGCTACTGTTCCAACAATCAAAGGAAACACAACCATTATAATTCCGGTATTACTTATACACTTTTTGACACTGGTGTCATCTCCTCTTCCAAAATACTGTGATGTAATAATACCTCCACCGGATCCTATTCCATTACACAACGCGAAGAATAAAAAGGTTATGGAGCCTGTGACACCGACTGCCGCCAATGCATTCGCCCCAACAAGCCTTCCTACAATTATAGTATCAGCAAGATTGTATAACTGCTGAAATAGGTTACCAAGAAACATAGGAAGTGCGAAGCGAAGAAGTAACCCAAGAGGATTACCTTCTGTCATGTTCATAATATTCGATTTTATTTTATTATTTCTTCCCATTTTGGGATTTTCTCCTTATTTGATACTGCCTCGTCAACAGCAGTATAATACTTGATTTTCTTCCTGACATGATCAAGTCCTGCTTTAAGAGTCTTCATCTCTTCCTCGGTTCTTTTATAAAAATAAATTTCGAAAATGTAAAAAACAACTCATTTTTTGCTTGAATTAAAGTTAACTTGAAGTTATACAATAATTAGTAAAAAATGAATATATAAAAAATGTATGCTGATAATATTGGGAGGTAATTTATATGTACGTAGCTAAAGATGATCGCTATGAAAAAATGAAGTACAAAAGATGTGGCAATACCGGTCTTTTTCTTCCTTTAGTTTCCTTCGGGCTATGGCACAATTTCGGAACCAATGACGATTTCGACAATATGAAAACCATGTGTCTTACAGCCTTTGACGAAGGTATCACTCATTTTGATTTAGCTAATAATTATGGTCCTCTTCCGGGTTCTGCAGAAGCAAATTTTGGAAAAATTCTCTCTTCAGAATTAATGCCCTATCGTGATGAAATGATTATTTCTACTAAGGCTGGGTATGATATGTGGCCAGGTCCTTATGGAGATTTTGGAAGCAGGAAATATTTAATCGCAAGTATCGATCAAAGCCTTAAAAGACTAGGACTTGACTATGTCGATATCTTCTATCACCATCGTCCAGATACTGATACTCCTCTTGAGGAAACAATGGGTGCTCTCGATCAGATTGTCAAATCTGGAAAGGCATTATATGTAGGTATATCGAACTATGATGGTGAAACCATGCTAAAGGCTGCAGAAATATTAAAGTCAATGAATACACCATTCATTATCAATCAAAATTGCTATAACATGTTCAATAGAACGATTGAGAACAATGGACTTAAGGACCTTGCCCCTAAATCAGGCAAGGGTATAATAACCTTCTCTCCTTTGGCTCAGGGATTATTGACTAATAGATATTTAAATGGAATCCCAACTGACAGCCGAATCGGAAAGGGTGGATTGTTCCTTCACGAATCTGATGTTAATGAAAAGAGACTGTCCCAGATTACTGCACTTAATGAAATAGCAACAAAGCGTGGACAGACACTGGCTCAGTTAGCTCTTAGCTGGATATTAAAGGATGATGATATTACAAGTGTATTAATAGGTGCTAGTCGTCCTTCTCAGATTCTTGATTGTGTTAAATGTATTGAAAACACAACGTTTACAGAGGATGAATTAAAGCAAATCGATTTAATTACGAAGGATTAACTAACTTCATATTTCAATAAAAGCAATTAGTAACCTAATATGTGAATTTTGAATTCAATTTTTTACAAATTAAAATACTGGAGGAAATATAATGGAAAATTTTACATTCTACTCACCAACATACTTTGCATTTGGTAAGGAGCAGGAGTGCAATTGTGGAAAGCTTGTTAAACGCTTCGGTGGAAGCAAGGTTCTTATCCACTTTGGAGGCGGTTCTGTAGTGCGTTCAGGCTTGCTTGACAGAGTTAAAAAATCTCTTGATGAGGAAGGTATCTCTTATATTGAATTAGGTGGTGTTAAGCCTAATCCAAGAAGTGGACTCGTATATGAGGGAATCGATTTGTGCAGAAAAAATGATGTCGATTTCGTATTAGCTGTTGGTGGCGGTTCTGTTATAGATTCATCAAAAGCAATTGCTGCCGGAACTGTTTATGATGGTGATTTTTGGGACTTCTACGAAGGAAAGCCTGTAACTAAAGCTCTTCCTGTAGCTACAGTTCTTACTATCTCAGCTGCAGGTTCTGAAGGTTCTCCAGACTCAGTTATTACTAAAGAGGAAGGCATGCTTAAGCGTGGAGCAAGTGGTGAAGCATACAGACCTAAGTTCTCTATTCTTAACCCAGCATTAACCAAGACTCTTCCAGCATATCAGACAGCATGTGGTATTACAGATATCATGGCTCATCTATATGAAAGATATTTAACTAATACTAAGGATGTTGAAGTAACTGACAGAATGATTGAAGCACTCTTACTTACTATGATTAAAGAAGGTCCAATCGCTGTTGCCGATTCTGATGATTACGAATCAAGAGCTAACATCATGTGGGCTGGAATGGTTGCTCATAACAACTGCTGTGGTGTCGGCAGAAGTCAGGACTGGACAAGCCATACTATAGAACACGAATTATCTGCATTATACGATTGTGCTCATGGTGCAGGTTTAGCTGTTACTATGCCTGCAGTATTTAAGTATAATGTTGACCATGACGTTATGAGATTCGCCAAGGTTGCTGTAAGAGTGTGGGGCTGCCAGATGGATTATGATAATCCAAAAGCTACTGCACTTGCCGGTATTGATGCTCTTTCAAAATTCTTATCTTCTATCGGAATGCCTAAGAACTTCGAAGAATTAGGTGCTAAGGAAGAAGACATCGAAAAGCTTGCATACACATGCTGCTATGGCGATGGCTCAGGTTCTGGTGTGATAGGTGGATTCGTTCCATTAAAACAAAAGGATGTTGAAGAAATTTACAAGCTGATGTTATAAGATATCTTAGAACTAAATTATTATGCAAGTATTAAATAGCAACGTACGTCGCTAGACGTACCATAAAAAAGGATGGAATACCAAAACAGTCTGATGGCAGGTACAAAATGTACCTGCCATGCATGCTTTCCTGCTAAAAATATTGTTATATTAGTTTCCCGCACTATTTTTTAGAATATTTTTGAAATTTCCTTCGCTCATCTTTCCTCTTAGGAAATCAAGCCACTGACTCTTGTCAGCTGCCCCTAAATGAATATTCGGATTTTTGCCAGCCCAGTTCATCTTTTTAGCAGCTCTTCTATAATCTTCCTCTCGGCCATTTTTTCCATTTTCTGTGCTTCTTTTGCTGTCATAAGAATAGTCTGGTCATCTGTATCAAGTTTTTTAGTCCAGTTCTTCTCATGATCACCTTCTTCAGTAGGCATAGCCCCTTCAGAATCCCCCTCATCTGTGGAAGTACCACCCTCGAATCCATTTGCTGCAGCTAAGGCAGCTTTAGAAGCAGCAATTGCTTCATTACCAGCATCAGCTTCTAAAGCAGCTTTCTGGGCGGCCTCTTCCTGCATTTCCTTCATCTGGCGTATGCGTTCCTTAAATGCATCAATATATTTATCAATACCTTCAAGCATCTTGTCCCACTCTTCATCTGACATATCACGCCAGTCTTTTTCTTCTTTAAGTTCCTGCGCTGTAAGCTTATGAGATTCTTCAAGCATTTTAATCAGATCAGCTGGACTCATTATGATTTCATTGGTCTTTGGATCCATCCAACTGGTCTGTGACTGTGCTAGTTTACCAGACCAGTTCATCTTTTTATTCATAATATTATCAAGAGAGCCAAAATCACATCCATCATATGGAGAAGATATATTCTTCATTGCGTTCCAACTTCCCCATTTACTATTAACGCCCTCTCCTGTTGCATCCATATACTGACAGTATGCAAACATCTCTACAGCAGTAGCGTTCTTAGGATCAAATTTAGAAAGATTTACATCTATTTCCTCACTTCCACTTCCTGTAGCAATTTTCACCCTTACTATTGTGTCATCGAGGCCAGGCTTTTCTACAAGTGCTGCACTCATTCCATAACCCATCATTCCAGCATTAGCAAAGCCAAATCCTAAAGGTGTTACAACTTCCTCCGGTTCTACTTCTACTATGATTTTCTCACTTGACAATTCCTCAGAAATTGCACCTGCAATATCAGGATAGTCACTTAAATCAACATCCTCTACCAGATACTTTGTAAAGAATGGTTCGAAGAAGGAATTAATATCATTTCTCATACCAGTAATCTGATGGAGTGTAGCCATTAGTTTATCAATGTTATCCATCATGGCTTCAGTTTTCTCGAAGATACCCTCCATAGAGAATCCCTGCATCTTATCCATGTAGTCACATTTTTCAAGAATATCATCTGTAGCAAAATATTCATTTGCGAGCATGCGCTCCTATTATATAAAGCCAATAATTCATTCTATTTATCGAAACAAACCACTTACGTCATAATCCCAATATCAAAATTGGAAATTTTTTGACAAAAATAGAAATGCTATTTAATCATCAATAGGATGGCTCGGACAGCAAAAAGCGGTTATTCTTTCGAATAACCGCTACAATAATCTCTTTTCACTTTAATTCAGCATTATTTCTTTTGAGAAAACATATATCGTATTCATCTTATTTTAAGCTCAGACTACTGAGCCATATCCTGCTTTGTTTTAGTACGCTCTTCCCATGGATTGGATTCGTCCTTAATTATCTTTCTCCAATCTAATATTAAATCTATATCTTCTGAAAATCGTTCAATGACATGATAGGATTTAGAAAGACTTGTTCCTCCCTTAAATACAAATGCATCTTTATACTCACAATCATGAAAAAGATGATCCAGCATAAAACATACCCAAAAATCTTTTTCCACAACCTCCGGACGCATTCCCATATTAATAGCCGTTGCCTGAAAGAGTTCTTGTCTTTCTTCATTGGATAATTTTGCTACTTTTTTCATCTATGCCGCACAAACCTTTCTAATCATTTCATAAATCCATTCACTACAAGCCGTCGCTTCATTCAAAATAATATCTTTATCTTTTTCCTGAAAGTGCTTTCCTAATTGAGAAATAATGTCTGCATCAATTCTATCTTTGCCCAACGCTCTTAATGCCTCAATAACTAATATCGTTTGCATTGATAATTGTGAAATCTCCCTATTCGTCTTATGCTTAAATCTTAACTTTATGTTTCCCCATTCAAAATCTCTATAAGGTCCATCACTTACATAAGTCCACACTGTTGGAACCTGTGTTGTTAGGCCTAATTTATTCAAAGCTATATCTCCACATGGTGCAATTGTCCAGTGATAATTACGTGCAAGTGCATATGCAACTTTTTCAGGATTAGTTGGCATAAACTCATTCAGCAATTTACTATATCTCGGTTTTTCATAAACTCCATCAAATACTCTGCGTATCATCCCCTCATCCACACATCTACCAAGACATTTCCTGATGGTTGTAATGCTGGATAAATCAGCAAAATCTGATGTCATTATTATTTCACCGTCGTCCAAATCAATGATTCTATTTTTAATATCTTCAATAATTGACATTATTCCGCCTCCTTTTGTCACGATTATTGTATAATTTTCGTGACAAAAAGTCAACTTACATATTATTAAAAAAAAGAGACCATCAAGTTTCCTTGAGAGCCTCAAATATTCTTACAGATTATTCTTCATTAGGAGCATAATTATAAGTAATTTCTTCCTCTTCTGTCGCTATATTATCTACCTGATATATATACACTGATTCGGAATTACTGTCAGTTCCCGGAATATCCTGCCCATCATTCATTTCTGTAGATATCACGATAGATTTCCATGAACAGACGCACATTCGTAATTGTCTTCTGGCTGGGATTAATCCCCGCCAACCGCGCCATTCTCTTAATACGCTTCATTGTTTTTGATTCTGCCATTCCTTATTAATTCCTCCATTCCCTTAAAACAAAAAAGGGCACTGACAGCCGCTACGGCTATCAGCAACCCGGTTACTCTCCTATGGCTGTCAACTCCTACTTCCTTTTCTTCCGTAATTCACTCAAATATTGTTCAAGTACTATTGCACGTATTTCTTCTTGAACATCCGGTGTTGCTTCAAGAAAGAAATGCTTAATGCCTTCAAATGTGTAATCAATCGTTCCCTTCTTGCTTATATTCTTTTTATTGTCTCCGGCAATAATATAGTTTAAATCCCATCCAAGATCATTATGCATAGCAGCAAACTTTGAAACATCGAACCCAGTAAGTCCATTAAGACAACGTTTATAAGAACTTGGATATTCAAGACCGCAAAGGCTTGCCATGAATTCGTCAAATTTATGTCCCTTTAGCTGACATTCTAAAACTCGATCACCTATTTTTACATTGATTGGTTTCTTATCTCTTTTCTTTGACATACAACCACCTCGTCTCTCATAATATCAATAAAGCACCTCCGGTATGAGCACATCTGCCACTATTTACAGAGCACAATGCGTTGTATGTTTGACCTCTACGATTATGCAGGCATTCATAGGGACAAATACCCACTTTAATACTAATACTTATTCAGTCCGAAAATTTGGACAGCAAAAAGCGGCTATTCTTTCGAATAACCGCCAGTAAAATACACCACTTAAATCAAAATCAAGACTATAATTCAAGCCCTAATTCATCAAAATACATAACCTATTTTATTTACGCCGATGACACCACGTTTCAACATAGTCATGTCTATTGTTTCATATTGATTTCTATCAACATCGCCAAATACATCTGTTGTTTCAATCTCAGTTCTTTTGATTTCTGTTCTCGGAATCTCAATAGTCTCAATTCCCATTCTATTCAATATTTCTTCCGGAAGACTGTAGTCCTGCTCAACAAGTCCGAAACATGTAAATCCTGAATCAACACAAAAAGAAATCAATTTTTTCTTCCCTATATCATACAAAGCAGCAAAGGCACATCCGAGTAAGCTTCCCAAAAGATAGCCTACAAATGGTAATTCAAAACCAATCGCTTGCCCTATCGCACCCCCAATTGCTGCTCCTATTTCAGTATTCATAGCAGCTGTACCAATAGCCAAACCTGCGTAAAATCCACCAGTGACAACGAGACTATCTACAAAAGCAGCACCCATCTGCTGGGCACTCATTTTACCCGCCGCCACAAGAATGCTATTCTTTACAGTCCCCATAACAATAGAAACAATTGCACCAACAGCCGTCGGATTAATGGCTTTCATTACTTCGCCAAAAACACCCTTCTCACACATTATGACAATTGAACAAGCAACCGAACCTCGTAAAAAGCCTTCCGCACCAGCTGAGATAGCTTTCCCCCCCATATGTTTAACTTGATTCACATCTATCTCGCCATGCTTTATCAAGTAATCAATGGCCTTATAAATCTCCGGAGCCATTTGCATAGCTACAGTAATTGCCGCCGCTGTACAACCTGCCTGCAAAGCCTGCTTTAGCATATATTCGGTAGTTATCGCACTTCCTGTTGTAAGATCTTGTTCAGATGCTTTGAATTCCTGTTTCTTTCCAGACTTTGCCATTTCTTCAAAATCCGATCTATCTTTTGCTATAGACGAAACACCTTCATCATTTTGAACCCTATCTGTCAACATATGTTCAGTTTCACTATATGCTTCCGAAACATTCGGCCTAATTTCTGCATTACGAAGTGCTTCTGCATGCGCTTTTATTTGTGCATCACTCAAATGGTCTTGTGGAACCAATCGGTGCTGACCTTTATATGAGGCCATACCTGTATCATTATTAACATGTGCTTGTGCAACCGCACTTTTCGCACCGTCGCTATACACCTTAGCGCTATATTGGCTACCCGAACTAAGTTCAATATCAACAGAGCCAGATGCATTACTGTGAAGAACCATAGCTCTATCCGCAGAACCTGACGCAACGGCATCAACATTAAATGTACCCGCATGCCATTCCTCTGCAACATAGCCCTTAAAATGCGCTATGTCTTGACCACGATAAGGATGGTTATTAATATTATTTTCTAATTCCTTTATAGCATCAGAAACTTTACTTACATAATCAGAACCAGCATTGGCAGCAAAATCAACACCTGCAAGATGTGCTGCAAAATTCCAGCCCTGCTCTATTGCACTAGTATCTTTCATATCATTAGCTCCATCATGAATTAACAAACTCATCCAAGCCCTCTTCACACATTTTTATAACACCAAAGAACAGCATCTGTCTCTTTATTAGCGCTCTATCCTTAAAAACATCTTGAGCAATAGAAGTCACCTCACTACTAGCTTTCGTAGCAACATCGCCAACAAAATCCGCTCCTTCTTTTATTTTTTCTCCGAAAGCCTTAAGAATACCTATCGGAGTCTTTTTTACATTCTTATCATTTTCATCCATATCGCTATCTTCGGCATCTTCTTCCAGGCGAACCTCAACAACTACATTTTCTGCTTCATCAGTATCTTCTACTAATTCCTTTGATGATGTAACACGCTTTTTAAGCATATCCGGGACGGGCATCTTCTCCAACTCATCAAAAAACTCATCATACTTCGACTGCTCTGCTAATTCCTTATTATCCGAATAAACGACAGCCTGTTTGCCTGCCCAGCCAAACTTTACTCCATTGTGATTATATTTTTCATCTAGGACAGGAATAAGCTTATCTATTCCCTTCACCTCTCCTAGAAACAAAACCTTGGAATCAATATTTCCTGATTTCTTATTTGCATTCCATACTTTTTCATTCCATGCAACCACTTTTACATTTGGGAATTTCTCTTTATCAGATTCAACTAGCTTCTTCAGTTGATTAATTGCCATTTCATCCTTAGAAATCACAATAAGTGTTTTTGACTCAGCAAACATACCTTTACCTCATTTCTTTTCATAGTAATTATTCATAAAGTCAGTCATATTTGATGTTTTTTCTTCTTCAACAATATGCGCTTCAACATCATCCGTCATTCGTCACCTTCATCAATTCCCTGCTCAGCAAGCACGCATCTTCCACCTCAAACTGCATTACTCTTACATCATCAGAATCTAGTGTAATAAGAACCATAAGTGACTCATTACCGGAACGTTCTTCGCAGCCATAGTCAGCCTCAATAATATGTTTTACAATCCACATCAGAGATTATTCACACCCACTTCTTACTGAAGTTTCTTCACATGAAAAATACAGTGTCTGTACTACATATAAATGTCATACCAATTTATTCTTCGTTCCGCCTAACAAAAGAAACATTTTCCGCCCTATGTTTCTCGCCTTCTTCAATTGGAGAAAAATTGACTTTTTTCCCTAACAAATCCTCTTCTAAATATATGTACTCTTTAAATGCGTTTAAAAAAGTTAAATATCTTTCATGATTAATATCATCTTCAATAATAAGAAATTTCCTTTCCTTGTTTATCTGAACAATAGTGCCTATTCTTTCATTGCACGCTCTATTTAATCGTTCTTTTATTTTGCGATGTTTTTCTATTGTTCTTTCATCTCTGTCTCTTTTTATATCCTTTTCGCTTTTTGCAAGAACTTCACTCGCTTCGTCCAGTTTATTTTGTACAATCAACAACTGAATCATCCGTAAAATAGCCCTAGCATGCGTACGTATTGTTTTAATTCTTGTACTATTCTGTGTAAGTTCAGCTTGCTTTTTTAACATGAATAACGCCATGTCATAATCATCTTGTTTTTCATAAATCACACTGTACATACCCCAAATATCAGCGTACAGTGTTTTTGCCTTTTCATCGAATCTATCGAGTTTCAATACTAACTCAATAGCTTTACGTGCCTCCTCCAATTTATGTTTAGCATTCTCATAATCTCGATCCTCAATTAAGCTCTCCGCCCATTTTCTTAAATTCTCAGCAATCGAGCTATTGTTAATTATCAAATGTTTATTATGCGGAACTCCTTCAACCAATTCTAAAGCTTGCCTAAATAATATATCTGCTTCCGAATAATTACCCATTCTACTTATAGCTTGAGCATATGAATTTAAAACAACATTATCTTTGGGAGATAATTGATACGCTTTTTGATAATAAGCATATGCCTCTTTTATTTTATCGTTTTTACGTTTCATATTACCCCAGACCAACCATATCTGAGTATCATTAGGATTCAACTTTGAAGCTTTTTCCATCAAATCGTCAGCTTCACTCCAATGTGATTCCATAGATTCAATCATTGCCCAATTTCTATATATTGGTGCAAAACTTGGAGCAATATTTACTGCCTTTTTAAAAATCTCAATGGCATCAGCATAACTACCAGCCTGATGTTTTTGATATGCAGTCTGAGCTAATACGGAAGCTATTTTTTCCTCTTCTGTCACTGCTCCGAAATTTGAAAGACTAAATCTATATTGAGCTTTAGCTCGATCAGCTTCCTCCAAGGTGTTGTCAACCGTCATCATTCTTTCTTGCAGTCTTTCCTTTTCGTCAATGTTCTTATCCAATTGAACCTTTACATAGCCACGAGTTAACGGCAACAAAGAATAGTAACTATTAATTTCATTACTATTTTTATTCACTCTTTGCTCAGGTAAAATTAATGATACAATTTGCAATTCCCATATTGTATCTTCAAACACTTTATCATCCAAATTTGATATATATTTCAATACTCCCTGCGGAACTGCGTCATTTTCAAGACATAGTGTGTACAAAATATTCTTTGCATCTTTATTTAATTCAGAAAAGACTTGCTCAAAACAAAACTGTGAAATATCACTTGATTTTTCATTTATCGATGAAATAACTTGAGAAATATCTTTTCCCATAGCTGCTTGTCCTAATACCCATTTTATCGCCAGTGGATAGCAGAACACTTTCTTTACGTAGGTAGAAATTAATTTATCATCAGCTTTCTGGAGTTCATTTAATCCTTTTTCTCTACATATAACCCTAAATAATTGTATTGCATCCTTTTCTTTTAATTCCTTAAGTTCATGCCTTCTTTCAACCTGTCCTAAGCCTCTTCTACTAGTAATTAAGAACTGAACATTTCGATGCCCATCCAAAATAAAATTAATAATTCTTTCATCCGTAATCGTTTCCAAATTATCGATTATTATCAAAACTTTATCGCAAGCGTCCAATAAGGAAAAAATGTCTTCCTCCTTCTTTTCTGTACTATTCTCATATTCGGATAAATCAAAATCCAACACGTTAAGTATCGTATCCAGTAACTCTTCATAATTCTTCAATGTTGGTTCAATATCTTCAATTCCTAAATATGAAAGTTTATTTTCTTTAGCACTAACCCAGACGACAAAATCATACTTTATCAGATTGCGATTAATAACTTCATTTACGGCTTTCAAAGCCAATGCAGATTTGCCCACGCCTCCAGCCCCGGCTATTGTAATAACATCAATTCGGTCATTCTGTAGCATCTTAATTATTTTTTCGATATCCTCACCTCGACCGACATATCCGCCTTCATATTCATAATCGGGCATCGGAAGATTGTTAATAATCTTGTTTTCATCTGTATAAAACTCTATGGGAGTCTTTTTTACTAATGTTTGGGGATTATTCATAATCTCTTTTGTAAACATTTCAAAAGAGTCTGAATAATTATTCAAAGCTGCATTTATCAAACAAGATTCATTAATTAAAAATGTTAAGTCCGATGATGTAAAGTAATCTCTTATATGAGCAATCTTACATCTCAATGCATACAGTGAATCCATTGTTGATGAAAATGCTTCTTGCGCCAATTTACCATTCTGAATAATCTTTGTATAGTTTTTGTTATATACAATTATCTCTTTCAAATGTATAAACTCGATGCTTTCAAGCAACGTTTCTAGGCTATCAATTTCTGAATTTCTATTATACGCCGCAGTTTTCACGCCCTTCGGAATATATTCTTCATAATCTCCCGCACTAATTTCACAATATTCTTGTATTGCATTTCTAAGGACTTCCTCAAATCTTGAAATAATCGTATATCCATAATCTCTTGCTTCAAACTGGTTTGTCATATTAACCTCCTAAATGGAATAGCAAATTGCACTCTTTCATTCTTAGACACAGAATTATCTATGAAATGAATAATGTTTTCACCCCAAAATCATTTATTTCATGTATCGCCTAATTTATCATCATTGAAAAAACTTTTGTTTTGCGAATCAATTGCATAAAATCTGCATGCAATACGTCAAATTAATTTCTTCTGCTATATCAGCTAATGTCCATGTCTTATGATCTGGTTGCATTATTTTCCCTCCTTATATCATCTTACCCTTTAACTGTATTCTCTTTCCTTTTCCGCCCGAAGGATAGGTCCACTGGAATGGTGTTCCCAACTGTCCTTCAATCCCTCGTTGCTGGCATTCAATAATGTATTCATCTATTGAACAAACATTACATTCCGTTTCTTTATCATTTACCGTAATAATGTGGGATGCCCATTGAGTTTTCGGATCGCCCTCACCACCAATTCCGCCTAAAACCCATTTTTCTAATTGATCTTTATACGCGGATAAAACCTGTTCAAAAAGTTCAAACACCTCTGCATTATGAGTAACAGAATATGTTTCTACGGTTGTATCTGTCCATTCAACTGCAACAAGAGGCAATATACCAGCCCATTTAAAGCCCGTACACAATCCACCTGGACCTGAGAATAAATCAATACTCACACGTGAAAATCTTTCTTCCTTCATTCGCTTTATCAAGCTTTTGTTCATATAATAAGTCCTCCAAGTTATGTTATATTACAAAAATCGTCATCATAATTTTCTCACACATGCTGTCCAATTTTCTGGACTCTTCTTGGGTCTTTCGGTTTTTCTGCATTTTTAGGTATAAGCCACATATTTCCGACCATAGATGCACCCGGAATTCTTCCCTCTTTACACAAAATTGCAACTCTTCGCTGAGATATTTTCCACTCTTCAGCTTTTTCTCTGGCAGACATATAATCGATCATACAAATCCTCCAAATATTTGCCTATAAATCACCTCTTTTAGTATATTCTAAACCTCGAACAGTTTCAACAAAATCTTGTATTTTCTTTTCTGATTATCCACCGCCAGTTGTGTTTTGTGAAAATAAAAAATCCGGGCGCCGCCCCACCCGGAGCAGCGCCCATCTCTTATGCCAGAGCTATCTGCTCCGGTCGTTTATGAAGATTCACTTTTTTACGTTTTATCGCAGGTTCCAAATCCTCAGATTTCATGTTTTCTAATTCTGCATTTTTCTCAAAGCACCTGTCTTCAATTCCTGATATTATCTTCGATGCAGTTTTTCGGATTGTCTCCATTGATTCTTTGAGTTCCTTTAATTCTCTTCCCTGGCTCCATCCCGCGATGTAACCAAATGAATAATCGCCGGTATCAATGCCAAGATAATCGCACACGGTATAAGCAACCGACTCAGCTTCCACTTCTTTACTGTTTCTTGATTTTCCATCTGTACCCTCTACTCCTTCTATCTTCGCACCGTCTTTATCATGAAGTAATGCATGCGCAGTCTCATGAATCAAAGTCTTTACCGTTTGGATTTCACTCATTCCTTCCTGCAGCACTATTTTCTGTTCTGAGGGGCTAAAATATCCTTTGGCACCTGAATCAATTGCAGCACGTTCTACAGGAACCGGAGATATCTCTTCAAGTGCTGCAATCAGTTTTTCGAAGCCTTCCACATTGCCGATAAGCTCATCCACTCCGATTGACGGAAGTTCACGTCCCTCCGTCTGAGAATAATCAAATACCGTAGCCACATGAAATCGAAGAATAATGATCTCTACTTCTTTTGTCTTAACCTCGGCATTAAGATATCCGATTATTGAAGCTCCGTAAGTTCCTGTAACCGTGAGTCCTTCATTACCGTCTTTGTCAACGATGTTCGTTTCGACTTTCTTTTTAATCGGTGACGGTGCAATTATCTTTATTCCCTTTTCACCCTTTCATACCGATGTTGGAACCTTCCTCCCTGATTGTGATTCCGTCGTAGCTGCCATGCTGAAGCTTGGTCACGCTTACGGGTTCAATCTCCACATTAGAGAGTCTTTCGGGAAGTGCCCCGGGCAGATCTTCCATAATCTGCTGTTTGAATTCTTCGAAGTTCATATCTTCGTCCTCCTTAATGATTTTTAAGCATAAAAAACAGCCCAAAAGGCTGCTTAAAATGCTATGTAAAATCACGAAAAACTTCAAAGTCAACTATGCCGAAGCACTATTTTAACCCCCAAATTCACCCCAAAAAATGGAGTAAAATCGATTATTTTTGATTAAAATCGGATACCTTGGTTAAATTAAAAACGGCTCCGCATCAATGTCGCGAAGCCGCATAAATACTGCATTTTCTTTAATTTTTACCGCCAATCGACTCTACATCATAAGGTGTACTCTGATATACATAGTAATTAAGCCAATTGGTATATAGAAGCTGACCTGTTGATCTCCAGTTAACTATTGGTGCCTTACTTGGGTCATCATCTGGGAAATAGTTCTTAGGGACTTTAGGATTAAGTCCTTTATTTAAATCTCTAAAATATTCATTTGATAATGTGTCTGCATCATATTCTGCATGACACAGGACGAAAAATTTTCTAGAATCCTTCGACTTAACAATGGTAACTCCTGCCTCATCAGAATAAGCCATAATTTCAAGATCATCTATAGCATTTATATCCTCTTCTCTTATTCCAATTTCTCTTGACTGTGGAGCATAGAACTCGTCATCAAATCCTCTGAATAATGGTGATTTAGGCTTATTCATCTTATGCTTATATATTCCTGAAAGCTTATCTTCATAATAGAAATGATTAATTCCATAATGATAATGAAGACCTGCGAACGCTCCCCAGCATAGATAGTATGTACAATGAACATGAGTCTCAGCCCAGTCCATAATCGTACACAATTCTTCCCAGTAAGCAACCTCCTCATACTTAACATATGCCAGTGGTGCTCCCGTTATAATCATTCCATCAAATTTCATACCCTTAATCTCATCAAAGGTCTTGTAGAATGTCTCTAAATGAGATGTATCTGTATGCTGTGAAGTATAGCTTGCAGTCTGCAAAAACTCTACATTAACCTGTAGCGGACTATTAGAAAGTTTTCGAAGAAGCTGCGTTTCTGTAACAATCTTCGTCGGCATAAGATTTAATATAAGCACATTTAAAGGTCTTATATCCTGATGCATGGCTCTAAAGTCCGTCATCACAAATATATTCTCACCTTCAAGAATCGACTGTGCTGGTAACGAATCTTTAATCTTAATTGGCATTTAAACTTCCTCCGAAACGTTCTATAAAATCATCCTCCGAAATAATAGGAATTCCAAGATCCTTGGCCTTCTTATTTTTAGAAGAGTTAGACTCAACATCATTATTAACTAAATAGGCGGTTTTATTAGATACAGAACCTGCAACCTTACCACCCTTTGACTCAACATAGGCTTTAAATTCGTCTCTATTTTTAAACTGATGAACATCTCCAGTGATTACGAATGTAAGTCCTAATAAATCGCCTTCCGAAACTTTGGCCTCAGCATCTGTTAATTCAACTTCATTAATCAATTCATCAAGTATTCTGGCATTTTCACCTTCTGAATACCACTTTAATATAGAAGCAGACTTTTCTTTTCCTATACCATCTATATCTTCAAAACCTACTTCTGTTTTTAGCCTCTCCACAAGACCACTAAAGCCTAACGAAGAAATAAGTTTTTTAGCAGCATCAAGCCCTATCATAGGTATGCAAAGAGAATAAACAAAATTTACAGCCTTAACATTTCTTGACTTATCTATGGCATCAAGCATGTTCTTCATAGACTTCTCGCCGAAACCTTCAAGCTCCATTATTTCATCTGCATGTTCGCTTAAATGGAAAATATCAAGAAAGCTTCTAAGATAACCCATATTGATGAATTTTAACATGGTTTGGATAGATAGTCCATCAATGTCCATTCCACTTTTAGATACGAAACGCGAGAATTTCTGTCCCCATTTAGCAACACAATCAGCATTCGTACAATGAAGTGTCTTAGTTTTAGACTTGTCCGAAATAAGAAGCTTTGTTTCCTTTCCACACACTGGACAAACAGAAGGGATACTGAAACTGTTGGTTGATTCCTTAACCGAAATAACCTTAGGAATTATCTTATTAGCTTTAATAACTTCTACAACACAGTCATCACCAATTCCAAGTCTCTCCATTTCTGAAATATTACATAAAGAAGCTCTGGAAACGGTTGTTCCTTCTAAAGATACAGGTTCAAATACCGCAACTGGAGAAATAGTTGATGCAGCACACGACCATTCTACATATTTTAATTTAGTATACGCCGAAACATCAGCCCATTTAAAAGCAAGTCCAGCTCTGGTTGCATGATGCCCTGTAACCGAACCACCCTTTGCATATTCATTATCTTCATAGCAGATAACCAGTCCATCAACAGGAATATCCATTTTCCCATCTTCGACTTTTTTAGTGAACTTATCAACTAATGACTGTATAGAAGAAGAATCTCCCTTTTCGTGCTCTACAGTTGTGAAGCCTTCTTTTTCAAGAAAAGCCATCCTCTCACCCCAGGATGTAATGTCATCATCAATATGGACCAATGTAAAAGCGTTAAAACATACATGCCTCTCCTTTACCTTAAAAGGATCATCTAAAGCAAGCGTACCTGATGCCAAATTTCTAGGATTAGCATATTTTTCATCATCATCTATCAATGCATTAATATTATCAAAATCAGTATATGATATTGTAGCTTCTCCTCTGACTACCATATGCTTTTTATAGGAAATTTCATTAGGGAATCCCGAAATAACATCCTTTAAAAAAGTAATATTATTTCCTTCCACTCCACTTCCTCTTGTTACTATAGTCGAAAGCATGCCATCATCATAAGTTAAAACTAATGTTAACCCATCTAATTTATAGCTAATCCAAATATCTCTATTTCCTGCCCAGTCCTTCAAATCTTCAACTGATTTGGTTTTAGCCAAAGAAAGAGCTGGGAACTCGTGTATTACACGCTCTGCTTTTGAATCATTATCTAATTGCTCTGAAGATACCTTCTGAGTAGGTGAATCTTCAAAAACAAGTCCAGTCTCTTCTTCTAATGACATCAATTCATCAAAAAATGAATCCCATTCATAATTCGACATTAATTCATCGTTTCCACCATAATATGCGTCAGAAGCCTTGTTTAATAAGGATATCAGCTCTAGAATTCTCTCTTTTTTGTCCATTTTCGTGTCCTTTTTAGCTGAAATTCTGCAAGTTATCTTGCAAAAATATCATTTTTTCTGTCAAAACGGCATTACATATAACCTGTTACCTGTATGTTCTGCACAAAATGAATATACAATTCAAACAATTTACAAAAGTATATCCAATCACAATATATAGTACCATAAATCCAGGAAAAATCACTTTAATTTGTGGATTTCATTGTATAACGTCTGTAATTCTATTCCACTAATTTCACGCAATTGTCCATTTTGCAAGTTTGCAAGCTCAATATTTGCGATTCTAACCCTCTTAAGTTGGGTTACATAACAATTATTTGCCTTGCACATTCTTCGAATCTGTCTGTTGACTCCTTGAGTCAAGATAATCCTAAAAGTGTATTTTCCTATTTTTTCCACCTTACAAGGACGTGTAGTTATGTTAAGTTCCTTTAAAAAAACACCCGATGACATTTTTTTAATAAAATCTGGAGTAATTTCTTTATTTATCTTAACCTCATACTCTTTCTCATGAAAATTTGAAGCCTTCATAAGTCCATTTATAAGCTCTCCATCATTAGTGAGAAGAATTAATCCTTCACTTTCCTTATCAAGGCGACCTGCATATGTAACTCTGACAGGATAATTTATTACATCAATTATTTTTTTCTCAGCAAATTTATCTTTTTCCGTACAGGTGACCCCAATAGGTTTATAATACGCAAGGACCACTTTTTCATTTTTACTCGTTATCGGTTTATCGTTAACTAGTATATCATCATTTTGATCAACTTTCATTCCTTGAGATGCCACCATACCATTTACTTTTACTCTTCCTTCATCAATCAGTCTGTCAGCATCTCTTCTGGAACACACTCCACATTCTGCTATATACTTGTTAAGTCTTATTTTTTCTTCCATGCTTATTCTTCCTCATACTTAGGATATCAGCTTTATAAATATCAAAAGCAATTTTTATATATATTTAATCTAGATTTTACTAATTTCAGAACAATATTTGCAAATCATACGTATTATGCAAATCCATCCCATTCCTATAATTCAGTGCAAGGTTGATATGCTTTTCGCAATTTTTTCGTTTTTAATACCTTTTCACAATATATATGTATAATCTTGATTTAATTTATCTTATAATCTCATAAGTAATTTTATGTAACTTTCCCCAAGCTGCCTTATACAGTTTTGTTAACATAACTTTTCCATTAATGTTTGCTTCAATCCGAATTCTTCGCAAAGATTCCTTGCTTGTGTTAGCGACCGTTCTTTATTTTCTTCGCTAATATTCGCTTTTCTGGCTCTAATCATTATGTTTTTAGGTGAATATTCCAGATCAACGAATTCCAATAATTCTGTTTTGTATCCAGAATACTCGAGCATACATCCTCTTATAGCATCAGTTATCAAAGCAGCTGTTCTTTCTTTTACAATACCATATTTCGTTAATCCTGATAAATTGTCTGACTTCATTTGTTTGTTAATTTCATGCTGACAGCAAGGCACAGATAGGATAACACCTGCTTTCCAATTGATAGCATTATAAAGAGCATAATCTGTTGCAGTGTCACAAGCGTGAAGCGTAACCACCATATCTACTTCGAATTCTGCCTTATATCCATTGATATCTCCAACCTCGAATCTAAGATCGTTATAACCAAACTTTCTGGCAAGATTGTTACATTTATTAATTACATCCTTTTTTAAATCCAATCCTATGATATTGGCCTTAATTTTCTTCTTTTCCACTAAATAATAATACAATACAAAGGTTAGATAGCTCTTACCACATCCAAAATCGATAATGTTAATCTCATCCTTATTATAATTTTTCAAAACATCATCAACCAGCTCAGCAAATCTGTTAATCTGTTTAAACTTATCATACATAGAATTAACAACCTTATATTCTTTGGTAAATATACCAAGTTCTACGAATACAGGAATGTTTTCTCCCTCTTTTAGTATGTAGTTTTTCTCTCTGTTATTGCCCTTTGGCATTATCTTAGCTATACTCTCCTGTTTATTAATTATACATTCACCATTCCTGTTGCTTTTAACTTCCCATGATGAAGATTTGAAGAATACATTTAGCTGCTTATATCCATCAATAACGGCTAATAATTCCTCTTTCAGGCTGCTTTTTTCAATATTCATATGAAAGACCTGTGTCTTCGTATATCTTTCAATCTGAAAAACCTCAGCATTTCTTATTTCTTTAGCCGTAAATACAATTTTCTTATACGAAACGTCTTTATTTTTTACATTTGATAACACTATTTTTAAAGGGGCATTTACTATAATCTCATCAATAACATCAACAATCTTTTTTACCATAATACTTTATGTCAACCTCTCAATTCTTATATGATAACTAGCGTTTTTTATCAATTATCAACTTCGTTTCTAATCCAAATAGGTATTTATCAAAAATCGCCTCAAAATGTGGTTAACATAATTTGAAGCGATCCTTATCATTTATATTACCTATATCAATTCATTTTCTTTCAATCTTGCATTTTTACTTGCAAAATTCATCCCAGTACTCAAGCAGTTTGTTAATATTTTCATCTGAATGCTCTACTTCTCTTGCGTACTTATATACTATTCTTAAATAATCGTCCATATCAGATGCCAGAGATGCTAGTCTGTCAGTAAATATAACTGTATACACACAAAATGCCGTCTTAGCGTATATAAAATAATCATATACAGCTCCCAAATAATAGGTATAGATCATGGATTCCAGAATATTTTCAAGCATCATTGGTGTTGCAATACTCTTCTTCTTTTCTGATTTGATATCTGGAATTTTATTAAGCACATCATTCCAATCTTCCCACAGTTTCTCAAGTTCTAACAAAATACCAGAATGCTCATCAAACTCATCATATGGATTTAAAGACTCTATCCCCTCAATATAAGATATGTCCTCATATTTTTTTATAATATCATCCATATCAAAATATTGACCTTCATCTGCACATAGCTGAAGTTCATATGACATCTTGAGAATTATAGCCATTCGCTTATATATATCAAGATTCTGGTTCTTAAGAATTCCATACATGCATTCTCTTGAATCCTCAAGCTTACTATAGAGCATATAGTCAAAATCGTCGAAATCATCTGACATAGGCTCTTCTTCGTCATTTTCTTCAACTACATATGATGCTGGTCTTTCTTCACATATTGTCATTCTAAGTGCTTCAGGGCAGGATAGCGAAAGACTCCACTCTCTTACTCCATCATACTCTTCCACATGTCTTGGATACATATGACAAATATAGCATAATGATTCTTCGCCTTTTTCAAGAACCTGTGTGCATAGGCCCTTTTCATTCATTTTAGGACATTTATTGTCTACAAAAGGAAGTACATTACCTTCATCATCTATTATCTGCCAGCCCTGACAGCAGGTATCTATACATTTATCTGCTGCACACAAAAATTTATCATAAAAATCCTGTTTTACTATTCTCATCGGCTATTCACCAAGCGTTTCCTTTGCTAATTTAACAAGTTCATCCTTTGATAGAATGTGAGTCTCGATCAAAGTATTTCTATCAGAAATAATCAGTTTATCAAGCTTATCTGATGCGATAAGTCCCTTAACATCACCTATTATCTCAAGCTTATTAAGCTCACCATTGTCCGCTTTAAATATATTTCCACCATAAATGGTATATAATGCTCCATATCCAAGATTCGGATCGTAGGTGGCTCTGATAATGTTCTCTCCAACACCATCAAAATGAACCTTTGAATCCTTATCAAGCTTACCCTCGTTAGATATTCTAATCACATCAAAGCTATTATCATAATAGGAAATAAACAGATACTCGCCACTATTATCAAAAATAATCTTCTCTATAAAAGTATAATTTTCATTAATAACGTCCGATATTTCTATATCGCTTATATTTTTAACCTTACCGAACATATCAGTATCTATTTTTCTTATTTCATACTGATCCTTCTCCACATTAGGACTAATCATGATTGTTCCATCCTGACTAAGAATTGGTCTTTTAACATTAATACATTTACTAATCTTACCAGCCTCGTAATCACAGTAGCCTAATCCTTCGTAGCTTGTGAAGTAAAATCTTTTAGCATCCGTATCGTATGCGAGCAATTCTCTAAACGATTCTCCATTAATAGTTTTAATTGTATTTAATGTATTCGCATCAAGTATATTAACACTATTCTCTGCCATGCATATCAGCATATTGTCATCGAAGAATAGTCCCTTCACATAATCTTCAGATTTTACTGTTCCTAATAATTTCTTATTCTTAATATCTACCACTTCAATATCAGCGCCCTGGTTAACATCGTTAGAACGAACGCCTGCATACATTGATATCTCCTCATTAACTGCCTCTGTCATAAGACCAAAAGGTAATTCTTCCATAATTGTTTCGCAGTATGGAGATTTTATATTTTTGTACAAAGTAACTTCGTTGCTAGAATATGGATGTGTAATTAAATATGGCTCTTGGGCGTTAGCAATCAAGAATTCACTTAAATTGTCCGAATTACTTTCAGTAAAGAATGTGGATATAACAGCAATTTCCTGATCCACGCTAATATTAACCCATTCACCATTTCGAGTTAAGAAAATTACTATTCCACTACCTTTTGACATTGAAGCATAAGCATTAACGACACTTGATCCAAGTGTATATACATGCTTAAGTTCTCCGCTCTTAGTAATTACATAAGCAAGATCGGAGCCATATGCGACCATGCTATTACCTTCTCCATTGCTTTCGACAATTCCAGAAACCCAATTATCATCAATATCTAGTTTCCATCGTACATTTCCATTATAGTCGTATGAATATACAACTGAGCTGGAATTCGTACCCAATATCGATCCTTCCAAAGCATCGTTAGCAGCAAGATATACCCCATCATCAAATACTCTGATGAATCCAATATACTTAGCTGAAACAGGAGTCTCCCAAACAACGCTTCCATCACTAACATTTCTTAACGAAAGAACTTTTTTGCCTTCTGTTTCATATACAAGACCAAAATACTGTCCAGTTGAATCTATTTTCGAAGTTTCAATACGATTTACATTTTTACCTTCATCAAAATACATGCTGTAAATAATCTTATCTGAATCAGCATCTATTAAAACAAACTTTTCAGCGTCAATTAATATAGCTTTATTAGAATTAGGTACTAGTCTAATCTTAGAATCTCCAAAAGATTCTAAACTTAAAACCTCTTTGTCAGATTTATAATCATATAAAACAACTGAAGAGGAAGCATTAATAATAATTTTACCATCCCCTATAAAAGCAAGCTCATCACTATCATACAAAGGCGTGCTTAAGAGATTCTTTCTCCATATTTTCTCTCCCTTAAGAGGATCCCATACAATAACCTCACCAGAAAGATCACAAGTAAGCATTCTTTCGTAATCACCAGACAATACTAAAGAAGTGATGTTAGTTGACGCTCTAATAATTCTTTCTGGAGAATAATTAAATCCGGCGTCGTATGAATGTAACGCCCTGTTTAATGCATTCTCAACATCAGCAACATATGGAACTACTGAATCCTGAGTTTTAGGGAATACTTCATATGCTGTCTTAACAGCTTCCATTCTGTCTCCCTTTTCATAATACATATTGGCTGTTTGGGCCATAGCAACACCATGATTAATCAGAGCCTCCTGATACTGTTCGTTAATCTTCTGGGACTGCTTGCTGATTTCCTCAGATTGCTTAACAATCTCCTTGTTCTGCTTGGTAATCTCATCATTCTGAGAGCTGATTTTTAATGCCATCATAGAGCTTATAATTCCGAAGATTAAAAATATCAAAGAACTGGCAAGACTAATTCCCAAAATTCTTCTCATTCTCTGCTCTTTATGTCTTTGCTTTAAATCATCAAAAGACACTCCAAACATAGGAGCCGCAAGACGTAATAATTCCGTCTTTAACTTCTTCTTACGTTCCTTCTCGCTATTACCTCTGGCATCAGCTGCCAAAGGTTCAACCTTTTCTTGAATAACACTCGTTATTCCGTTAATATCTGTAACAGTAACATCTCTTGTCAATAGTACCTCAGGAAAAGATTCTCCAGGCTCACCTTCTGCTAGCACTGCCAATATATGTTCTTTGCCCCTAAGCGAAATAAATGTATCTATTTCTTTTTGACACCATATAGAATCCTTTAACCTTGGCGAACAGATAACAATTAAATATTCTGAATCATTAAGAGCCTCTACTATTGGATCTGCCAGATTAGATGCAAGTGGGAGTTCTTCCTGGTCTCTAAAAACACGTGTTATTCTAGTTCTTGCATTGGGATCCTTTTCTAAAAGCTTTTTAGTTATATTCTTAGGCAGTCTAAAATTTTCTAACTGTCTATGTACCTGCTGTGCCACGAACTCGTCTGGCATTACATGTCTGTAGCTAATAAATGCATCATACTTATACTTTGACATCATTTACCTCTTTTCCTTACTTTCCTGAAACTATTATATGTTTAATCACACTTTGAATACGATTCATTGAAAATGTCATGATCTATGATATAAATATCATGTTCATCATCTGTTCTAACGGCTATATAGTCGCCGCTCTTTCCATGCATATACTTTTCGTTATCCCACGAAGCGAAAACCTTCATTCTTTTATACATCTGTTTTGCATAAATCTTCGTTCCACCACTCGAAATACACTGCATAGCATAATCAGTTAATTTAAGTGTTTCACCTGTAGCCCTGTTCTTTATAGTCGGTCTATAATATATCTTCTGACCATCATCATTTTCTTTATATTTTTCACCTGTAACAGTGTAAGACTTTTCAAATTTATCCTGATAGCTAGGATATACCTCTCCTCTCATACCAATCATGATAATGGTATCATCCTTAACCTCGATATCTAAGTCTCCTTCCAAGGTTCTTACAGTAACCGGAGTACCAATAGGAAGAATATCAGAAGCTTTAACGAATCCAAACGGAATCTTCTTCTTAACATACAATGCCATATCACTGGTATCTAATATGGTATCCTTCGCATAATATACCTCGCAGCCATCAAAATATTCATTAATTCTGGTGCTGAAGAAGGCTTCCGTATGCAATGTTGGATATTTGTCATGATAAAGTGACTTCTTGATGAATCCACCTGCCTTTTCTCTGTGTCCACCTCCGGAACCTATTCCGTCACCTATGAATGCTGCCATTTCATCTGCCATAACCTCTTTAGTACAGCTTCTGACAGAATATTTAAATCCATCAGGCCATTCATTATATACAACACACGTATATACCTCTGCCACCTGAATAAGGAAATCGCTTATAAGACCTAAAATATTAGGATCACACTGTGCGGCCTTAATAATTGCATAATTATGCTCTTCGTTAAAAATATATTTGATAAGAGCAACACCAGCAATTTCCAACTCTTCAAGAGAAAGATTTGAATTTTTAAACATATTAATCAATGACTGATCACATATAATATCATCTCTTAGGTCCATATCCAGTGGGTTAGATAACTCTGTCAACGAGTTAGTATCTGTGAACAATCCATAATATAATGCCGTACCCAGATTAATGTCATCAAATGTATATGAAGCATTTTTCATCATACTCCAAACAAGTGTTGAACAGCTTCCTAGTCTTGGATTAATCTCGCACCACTCATCTTCTTTGATTTCAAGCTGGTGATGATCTATAACCGCTATCTGATCCGCTTCAAATTTAGTAACATTACCACAGCCATACTGACAGTCTACAGTAATCAAAAGTCCTTCCAGCTTAATGTCATCCCCAGTTTTAGGAACATATTCTATTATTGAATCAATCCCCAAATTCTTAAGCATAAGCATAAGATTAGCTTTATTAATCTCACTTCTTCCAGAATAGATGAATCTTACATTCTTTCCCTGGCTTTTAAAAAAAGAATATAGTCCAAACCCTGATGCTATCGCATCTGCATCTGGATTATCATGACACTGTACTGTTATTTGATTAAACTGTAATAACTTGGCTAGTTGCATATTTTTTCCTCAACAAAAAGCTATAAACCTAAATAAACCCAACATTTTAATTTTACCATAGTGCCATATAGCAAACAAGGATAATACAACCATAAAAAAACTCCGCAGATATTAATCTGCGGAGTAAATATCAATTATTCTTTAATGCATCAATCAGGAACTAAACAATACCCTGAGCGTTCATAGCATCAGCAACCTTTAAGAATCCAGCGATGTTAGCACCAGCTACGTAGTTGCCTTCCATTCCATACTTCTTAGAAGCATCATCAAGGTTGTGGAAGATGTTGATCATGATCTGCTTAAGCTTAGCATCAACTTCTTCGAATGTCCAAGATAATCTCTCTGAGTTCTGGCTCATCTCTAATGCAGATGTAGCAACACCACCAGCGTTAGCAGCCTTACCAGGAACGAATAATACCTTATTGTTCTGGAAGTACTCTGTAGCATCAGCTGTTGTAGGCATGTTAGCACCTTCACAAACTGCGATTACGCCATTTGCTACTAATGTCTTAGCATCATCAAGGTTAAGTTCGTTCTGAGTAGCACATGGAAGTGCGATATCAACCTTAATTGTCCACTGATTTGTTCCTTCCTTAGCCTTGTCATGATACTGAGCTGAAGGACGAGCTGCTGCATACTCTGTTAAACGAGCACGCTTAACTTCCTTAACTTCCTGAAGAAGTGCTACATCAATACCTTCTGGATCATAAATCCAACCTGTAGAATCAGAACATGTAACACACTTAGCACCTAACTGCTGAGCCTTCTGAATTGCGTAGATAGCAACGTTACCAGAACCAGATACTGCACATGTCTTACCAGCAATATCAATACCATTACACTTAAGCATTTCCTCTGTCATGTATAAAAGACCATATCCTGTAGCTTCTGTTCTAGCTAAAGATCCGCCGTATGAAAGGCCCTTACCTGTAAGAACTCCTTCATAAAGTCCTGTAAGACGCTTATACTGTCCATACATATAACCGATTTCACGAGCACCTGTACCGATATCACCAGCAGGAACGTCTGTGTCTGCTCCGATATACTTCTGAAGCTCTGTCATGAAGCTCTGGCAGAAAGCCATAACTTCTCTATCTGACTTGCCCTTAGGATCAAAGTCAGAACCACCCTTACCTCCACCGATTGGAAGACCTGTAAGTGAGTTTTTGAAAATCTGCTCGAAACCTAAGAACTTGATAATTCCTAAATTAACTGAAGGATGTAATCTTAATCCACCCTTGTATGGTCCAATAGCTGAATTGAACTGTACTCTCATTGCGTTATTAACCTGAACCTGTCCCTTATCATCTACCCAAGGAACTCTGAATAAAATCTGTCTTTCAGGTGTTGTTAATCTCTCTAATAAAGCGTCCTTTCTGTACTTCTCTTCATCAGCTTCGATAACTACTCTTAATGAATCCAATACCTCTTTTACTGCCTGGTGGAACTCAGGCTGAGCTGGGTTCTGTGCTACTACTCTGTCGTAAATCTCGTCAACGTATGACATTTTCTTTCCTCCTTATTTAAGTTACACTTTTGCATTACATAATTCTTGTGTACTTGTATACAATCTTAGAACAATAATATTATATATGTTGATTATATATTTGGCAAGAAAAAAATTAAGGAGATTTCAAATTTTTGAAATCTCCTTAAATCATATTCTGGTGAACTATTTTAATTCTTATCTACAAACTCAGATTTAATATATCCATATTCTTTCTTATATTTAACCTTAGTCCAATCACCTGTAGTTTCAATGAAGTCAAGCTTATCTCCGGTATATACTGTTCCTAGAACCTCAGCCTTGGTATTAGGCTCTTTTCTGATTCTTACACCACTATCATTAACAGTAACCTTACCCTTAACCTCTGTGTTATTAGTAGGCTTAGCATCACTATTAGAATTATTGTTAGCTCCAGTATTAGAGTTATTATTTTCTGTATTGTTATCCTTGATTTCAACAGTGACTGTTTCAACGTCTTCTACATAATCAGAGTTAATGAATGCCTCTCCTCCATTATACTCAATCTTAGTCCAGCCATTTCCCTGCTTCTCGATTAATGTAAACTCTTCACCAGCTGATGCTGATCCTAACTTGTCGGCTCCAGTTGAGTCAGATTTTCTGATATTAACCTTTTCCTTAACTCTAACCTTGTTAACAACAGATGTAGATGTCTGATTCTGATTATCATCTCCATTGGAAGATGCCGGTGTAGGTGATGGAGTTGGAGCCTCTTCCTTAGCCAGGATTTCACCTACTTCCTCATTAACCTTCTCCTTAAGATATGCCACGTATTCATTAACCTCAGGATTCTCTGCTAATAAATTGTTGTAATCCACCACAACCCTGTTGTTAAGTTCTACAACATCAGGCTGCACTGTTACATTACTAATATATTCATATACTGTGTCGTCATATGTTCCTTCAGTTATGAAATCATTCCCATCAGCATCTTTTCCAGCATAATAAGTCTGAAAGCCTGCAATTGGACTCTCTAAATCCTTGAACTTAACTTTAGAAGCTACGTATGTTACATATGTATTCTCAGAAAGTCCCGGCTTGGTATATACATTAATTTCTGTATAATCTTCAATGTATTTACTAAGTTCCTTAACTCGAATTACTTCTATATCATTAAGATAACTGTTAAGCTTTGATATTGTATCAATATCACCTTCTACCTGAGCCTTATAATATGTCTTAACAATATTAGTAATCTCTGGATGAGCATTCTCTTCTAATTCATACTGAGGTGTTACTCCCATAGAATCAAGAGCTGTTCCATCACCAACAGAAGCATTCTGCTCTAATAGAGCCTGTGCCTCATCCTGTAGGCTGTCCTTTTGATTAATTGAGACTGCTATAAGAACTGTAATTCCCACACATACTATTAACGCAATAGGCATCACAATCTTTCCATGAGCGACGACAAAGTCTTTAATATTAATAACTTTATCCTTTAATTTTTTTAGTTTATCATTCATAATAACCCTTTCAATCACAAGATAACTCCTGTGGGTTTAATACACCCGACAGGAATCGAACCTGCATTAAAGGCGTCGGAGGCCTTCGTTCTATCCATTAGACTACGGGTGCAAAAAGTTACAAAAATGTTACAAGCACACCGTGTTTATAATACCACATAGGTATCAAAATGTCTAGTTTCGCGATTTTTACGCCATCCACATAACCTCATCAAGTTCCCTGTCATAATAGTAAACAGAATCTGCCAGTACCTCTTCTTTCAACACTTCTGTTTTATTAATACTACTTACTATCGATGCCATATCCTTGACATCACTTGCCAGATGCTCTGGAAGAACTATAAGCTCATGTATTGAGCTTGGAAGAATATAGAAGTTCCCATTCAGTTTTTCTGACACTTCCTTCATTAGTTCCTTATCAAGAATTAGCGACGCCCCGAAAAGCTTTATGCTATTACACAAAACATACATAGGACATTCTTCTATAATATTTCGACCACAAAGATCATGTACAAGTTCATTCATCGAAAAAATCTTAGGTTCAATATCTCTTTTCATATTGTTTACAGCAGTTTCATATAACTTCTTCTCGTCAATTTCGAAGCTTTTTAAATGAGAATTTCTAACCAGTACTGTAGCCCTTTTATCATCTTCTTTTCCATCTACCAGATAAAAATACACTATAGCTAAGTTATGCCATCTTCTGTATGGAACATCCTGCAAAAGATCCTTATTTTTTTCTGCATTAATAACCTTGATATAAATAGAGTCCTTAGACTCCTCGAAATTGAAATAATTATAAACATATGACGTATCGTCAATTTTGGCATTTTTTAGATTATTCGCCACCTTCATAGCAAGGTAATCAACATCATCCTCATTCATTGAAGAATCGTACATTTCATCTATGTATATAGTTGGAAATGCATTGGTATCCTTACTCTTCGCCATAATCCCGGTATATTTTACTGAATTATTCTTAGTGACCTCCTGCTCAATTATTTCGTACTCAGCCCCCATAAAAAGCTGCACCTTACACATCATCATTTTCGTAAATTTGTTAAAATCCATACTTTATCCTTTCAATAATAACCATTTTTTGCAAGTCTGTGGTATTAGGATAAGTACGCGAAAAAAGCGCACAAAAAAGGCAACGATGAAATCATCGCTGCCTTGCAAGCTATAATCAAAAAAAGATTAAACACGTGAAAGATATTCGCCAGTTCTTGTATCAATCTTAATCTTATCATTGAGCTCTACGAAAAGAGGAACCATAACCTGAGCACCTGTTTCAACGATAGCAGGCTTAGTAGCACCTGTTGCTGTATCGCCCTTGAATCCTGGCTCAGTATCTGTGATCTCCAACTCTACGAATAATGGAGGCTCAATTGAGAAAACAGAACCGTTAAAGCTACATACCTTAACCATTTCATTTTCCTTAACGAACTTAAGAGAATCGCCAACTGTATCAGCATTTAATGCGATCTGATCATATGTTTCAACATCCATGAAGTTGAATAAATCGCCATCAGCATATAAATACTGCATATCTTTTCTATCAATACGTGCCTGTGGACATTTTTCAGTAGGTCTGAAAGTCTTCTCCACAACACCGCCACTTATAATGTTCTTAAGCTTAGTTCTAACGAATGCTGCACCCTTACCAGGCTTAACATGCTGGAACTCGATTATCTGATATACACTACCCTCTAATTCAATAGTAATACCATTTCTGAAATCACCTGCAGAAATCATAAATATATTATCCTCCTAAATATTAAATAACATAAACCTCATTTATCTTATACTAAAATTGCCTTGATTTCAAGAAGAAATATTATACATCATCCTATATTATGCTTCTTCTGATATCTTTTGTAGAATTTTAGGACTATCCATTCCAATCTTCTTTTTAAGACTATCTGTATTTCTTCCTGGGGTGCAATTTTTCCAACCAAAATCGAATAAATACCTGATTTATTAGCTCCCCATACATCAGTAAATATCTGATCTCCAACGAACAGCGTATCATCTGTATTAGTTCCCATTTTTTCCATTGCTGAAAGATACCCTTTAGGCGATGGCTTATTCGCCTTAAAAATATACATACAATCCACCGCATCATTAAACATCTTAACTCTGGGTTCTTTGTTATTTGACAAAAATAAAACCTTAAATCCCAGCTCCTTTAGATGTGTAATCAGCTTAATGCTCCTTTCATCTGCGGGCGCGCCATGAGGAACTAATGTATTATCGATATCAAAGATAATGCCTCTGTATCCTTTTTCATAGAGGTTGTCAAAATCTATACTGTATGTAGAATCTATATATTGTTTGGGATATAAACTTTTAAACATAGAAAAATTATAGCAAAACCCCTCGTCCTAAGACAAGGGGTTATACTTTAAACATATTTTATAGAGAGGTAATTTTATTTAATAATAACTGCTCCATCTGCATCCTGATAAAGGTTCTTAGATGATCCAACGAAATAGTTGTACTCCTTAAGAATATTATCCTTCTTCATATCAGAAATAGCCTGCTGCATATCAAGCTTTTCGATAGGAGCCTCAGTTCCAATATAATCAAAGCTGTCTTCCTTATTAAATGTTAATGAAACATCTTCTAAAGTGGCGACTCTTGATCTATTGTCTACAACTGGTGACGAAGATACAGTATTCTCTTCTTTAGCAGCATTAACCTTAAGCGCATTCTCATTAGCTAAAGCTTCTTCAGGTGTAACCTGAGGAATGTTTCTTCTGTTGTAGTCATTATATGAATAATTGCTTAATCCGTTATAAAACTGAATACCCATAACTTTCATCACCTTTCACATAAGTTTTCCTGTGATAGTAATTATATCGGTTACTTAACTGGTAACTTTAGCCCTATTTTTAAAATAGTGTTTAGAAATTTTCATACCACATTATATAGAGTCTAAAAGCTGTTTAGTGTACTCATGCTTAGGATTTTGATATACCTCTTTCGGAGTTCCGCTTTCAACAATCTCACCCTTTTTAAGTATCAAAACCCTGTCACATATATTATACACCACTCTTAAATCATGGGAAATAAATAAAATGGACAAATCCATTTTTTTATATAATTCTTTTAACAATTCAAGGATCTGTGCCTGAATAGTAACATCAAGTGCTGATACCGGTTCATCTGCCAAAAGAAGCTTAGGCTCACTAATCAAAGAAAGCGCTATGCAAACCCTTTGTCTTTGACCACCTGATAATTCATTCGGATATCTTTCAAGATGTTCCTTCGAAAGTCCAACGAGATTAATCATCTCCTCGACCTTATTCTTCCGTATATCTTTGTCCTTAACTCCATCAAGATAAAGGGCTTCATTTAATAACCAGCCAACCTTCTTGGATGGATTAAGTGAACTATATGGATCCTGAAATACCATCTGAGGTCTGGCTGTATAATTTTCAATCCTTCCCTCAAATGGAATAAGACCTAAAATTGATTTAGCAATAGTCGACTTTCCTGAGCCTGATTCTCCAACAAGACCAACTATTTCACCCTTATTAATTTCGAATGAAACACCATTTAGAACTCTTTTAATCGATGGTTTATCAAACAGGGACTTTTTATTCTTGAATTCCACTATTAAATTTTCTACTGTAAGTACTTTTTCCATTTAATCAAAATCTATCCTGGGTATGGCGCTAATTAATTTCTTCGTATATTCTTCCTTTGGGTTATTGAATATATCTTTCGTAAGCCCGCTTTCAACAATATATCCGCTCTTCATAACAAGAACCCTCTCACATAGTTTCTCTACAAGACTTAAATCATGTGAAATAAAGATAATTGCTGTGCCATGCTCTTTATTTAATTTCTTAAGCACCTTGACTATCTGTGCCTGAATCGTAACATCAAGAGCCGTTGTCGGTTCATCTGCTATGAGAATTTTAGGCTCCATAATCATAGCTGTTGCTATCATGACCCTCTGTCTCATACCACCACTTAATTCATGTGGATACTGCTTCATAACAAGCTCTGGATCATCTAATTCAACATCCTTAAGGGCCTTTAACACCTTTTCATATCTTTCCTCTTTAGTAAGACTTGTATGAATTCTTAAAGGTTCCTCAACCTGATCATAGATTCTGTATACAGGATTAAGACTGGTAAGCGGTTCCTGAAAAATAATACCTATATCATTTCCCTGAATCGTACGAAGCTTATCTCTTTTACAGTTAAGAAGATCAATTCCATCATAATCTATCGACCCTCTCTTGTTCATGTGTTTCCTGTCAAGAAGTCCTGCTATTGCCATAGCTGACATCGACTTTCCTGATCCAGATTCACCAACAAGCCCTACAATTTCACCTTCGTATAAATCTAAATCAAAGTCAAATACTACTGTCTCCGGAATCAAATGATCATGAAATTCTATATTTAAATCTGTCACCTTGAGGATCAATTTTTTATCTTCCATAATCAATCCCTCCCTATTCCATCTGCCATGAGGCTGAATCCTAATATAAGCAAAATAATGGCAACACCTGGAAATAGCGCATAGTTTGGAGCCTTCGCAAGATAAATCTGCGCCTCTGAAAGCATTCTTCCAAGGCTTGGATCCGGAGGCTGTACTCCTATTCCTAAAAAGCTCATTGATGCTTCTGCAAGAACAGCATTATTAAATCCAATCATAATTGAGCTTAATAAAACAGTATATGTATTAGGAAGAATATGTATGAATATTATTCTAAAATCTGAAGCACCCATAAGCTTCGCGACCTTGACGTAATCCATATTTTTGGCCTTCAAAAATTCAGCTCTTACAATTCTTGCAAAGGATGGAATAAATGCAATTCCTAAAGCAAGAGTCACCTGATATGTTCCTGCGCCCAAAAGGCTTATGAACAGTAATGCTAATAAAATACTTGGGAATGCGAATATCGAGTCGTTGATTCGCATTAAAATTTCATCTATAAGTCCGCCGTAATATCCGGTAAGAGCACCTACTATTATTCCAAAAAGTGTTCCTATAATGACTGTACCAAATGCCACCTTAAAAGTAGCATAGGTTCCTTCCATAACTCTTGAGAGAATGTCCCTTCCAAAATTATCACAACCAAACCAGTGAGCAAGACTCATTCCCTGAAACTTAGCACTACTGTCAATGGCTGTTGGATCATAAGGAGACGCTATCATGCCAACTAACATGAAAATCATCATGAAAACGACAATGATGCTTCCTGCTATGAAATTACGATTATTTTTCAAGCTGTTTTTCTTCAAACTAATATCCTTTACAAATATATAGTTATTTATCTTCAATAGATATTCTCGGATCTAAAACACTATAGAGTATATCTACAAGCATATTTATAAGTAAAACCATCACGGAAATTATCACAATAATTGCCATTACAACCGGATAATCCCTGTTGGAAATTGATGTCAGTAAAATCCTTCCAAGTCCTGGTACACTAAATACCTGTTCAACAATAATCGAGCCTGCTATCATGTCTGTTAATGTCATTCCAAAGAATGTAATAACTGGCAGCATAGCATTCTTTAATACATGATGATAAAAGACTTCATTAGTAGAATTTCCCTTAGAATAGGCTGTTCTTACATAATCAAGCTTGGCCTCTTTAAGGACAGAGCTTCTTAGCATTTTAACAGCCATCGTAGCCTTAGGAAGCGCTATTGCCAGGGCTGGAAAAAACATATAGCCAATGAAGCCAAATATATTTTTGTCATAAGATATGTACCCACCAGGAGTAAATAGCTTAAGTAATCTTCCAAATAAAAATGTAATTAATATTCCTGAAAAAAATGGCGGAATCGCCATAAGAATCTGATTGATAATAATAATACTCCTATCAATCCATCCATCCTCATGTTTCGAGGTATATATACCAACTGGTATCGAAAAAATAAGCATCAAAACAAAAGCTATCAAAGCCATTGTCAAGGTAACTGGAACCTTGTCCATTATCATTGTAGATACTGGCATTCTGTAGCTGTATGAAATGCCCATGTCACCCTTCAAGAAGTTTATTGCCCATCTTCCATACTGAACGAGCACTGGGTCATTTAATCCAAGTTCATTTCTTAAACTTTCAATTCTTTCAGGAGTTGCCTGCGTTCCCAAAGATGAAATCGCTGCGTCTCCTGATATTAAGTTGAATGCAATAAATACAAAAAGCGTTACCATGATGATAGTAATCACCATGGTAACAAACTTTTTAATTACAAATTTCATAAATTAATCTGCTAATCTAATCTTAGACATATCCTGAATGTACATAGGATAGAACTCATAACCTGTAAACTTCTTATTCAAAGCAACGAATTCAGGTAAATCCTGAATATAAACATTAGCTGCTTCGTTAGTTAATATCTTCTGACATTCCTTATATAACTTAGTCTTCTCATCATCATCTGTTGTTGAACGAGCCTTTAAGAAGGTCTCATCATACTCCTTGGATGAGAAGTTTATGAAGTTATTTGACGCATCAGACTTAAATCTCTGAAGGAGTGCCGAAGCTGTTAAGGAAGATGCATCAACACCAACTACAGTAGTTGTGTAGTTACGAGCTGAATAAACATCTGATAACCAGCTATCCCACTCAATAAGCTTGATATTAGCCTTAACATTAATCTTCTTAAACTGCTCAACTAAAACCTGTGCTGTGTCCACATGCTGTGTGTAGTTAGAAGGAACAGTAATATCAAAGCTGAATCCATCTGGATAACCAGCCTCAGCCAATAATTCCTTAGCCTTATCTATGTTCGTATTATAAACATCCTTTAATGTTTCATCATAATACTTACCGAATGAAGGGAACATTGAAGAACCAATTTCCTCTCCCTTTCCATCAGACACTATAGACTTAATTTCTTCAACATCCAATGCATAGCAAAGTGCCTGTCTTACTCTCACATCATCAAATGGAGCAACACTGTTATTAATATAAAGCGCCTGAACGAGGTTCATTGTTCCTTCAAGTATATCAAACTTATCAGATAACTGATCAGCCTGAGCTGTTGGAATTCTTGCTACCATATCCATTGCACCTGATTCAAGTTCAACAGCAATTGTATCCATATTACCAATAATCTTAAAGGTTACTGTATTAATATGAGCTGCCTTTTCTTCATCATAATAATCAGCGAACTTTTCAATAATGAAATTTTCCTGTGGAGAACGTGACACGAACTTATATGGACCTGTACCAATAGGTGTAGTATCAGGTGTAGCATTATTCTTAGGAATAATGGCAGTTGTCATGTAAGCTAAAAATTCGGTATCTGGTTCAACAAGATTGATAACGAATTTTCCACCATCCATAATCTGTGTGTCTTTGATGTTAGCATATGCTGGAACAAGGCAGTTGCCAGAACCGTCATCAGCACATCTATCAATAGAATACTTGACATCCTCCAGAGTAACTGCATTTCCATCATGGAACTTAACTCCATCTCTAAGTTCGAATGTGTAACTTAGGCCATCCTCTGATACTTCATAACTTTTTGCTACTGCTGGAAGAAATTCACCGTTGGATGAAGGCTTAACCAAACCCTCAAAAATGTTGAATAATACCTCCTTAGTTCCTGCCGCTGCAACTTTGTGTGGGTCAAGACTGTCCTCAAGATCCTGAGGTATACCAACGATGATAGAAGAAGAATCACTTCCTTCCTTATCGCCTGCACAACCGCACAGTGCAATAGTCAGTGCGAAAACCACGAAGACCTTAAGGAGCCCTTTAAAGCTCTTTTGTTTCATGTTTCTAAATTCCTTTCTATATTGTTATTTAATTAACAATATTATATAAAAAAAAGACTTGGCATACAATAGCCAAGTCTAATGTTTTTAATTTAGTACGTAAACTTTACTTAAGAACCTTCTTAAGCTCTTCCATAAATGTATTGATATCCTTAAATTCACGATATACTGATGCGAATCTGACATAAGCTACAGAATCTACATCCTTAAGCTTATCCATTACAAGTTCACCAATTACTGAGCTTGGAATTTCCTTATCTTCCTTGCTGAAAATCTCTGTTTCAACATCATCAACAATCTGCTGAATCTGTCTTGCTGATACAGGTCTTTTATGACATGCACGTAAAACACCTGATTCAATTTTAGCCCTGTCGAAGGTTTCTCTGTTCTCATCCTTCTTAACAATGATAAGTGGAATAGTCTCTACCTTTTCATAAGTTGTGAAACGCTTGTCGCATTCATCACACACTCTACGACGACGGATGGAATTATTATCCTCTGCTGGTCTAGAATCTATTACCCTTGTATTTTCATGGCCGCAAAATGGACACTTCATATTGTACCCCCTATATGTGGTTTATTATTATATTTAGGTACATTATAATGTGGTCTTTCGATTATGTCAACCATTTTCTGTAAACCAAATTTCTGAACCAATATAATAATATTCATGCAAGCATAAATATTTACTTGACTCATCGTGGATAATAAAAAAGGGAACTGCCTTTTTGCAGTTCCCTTCACAATATAATCAATTTAATTTACTTCTTCTGTAAGAAATCAGGAATATTTAACTTGCTGTCCTTAACTGATGAACGAACATCTGAAGGAGAAGTAATTCCTGTTGCAAAGCCACCCTGTGGAGTACTTGGCGTAGGTGTATTAAACTTAGGCATAGAACCTGTTGACCTGTTCTGCAATACATTGAGTTCTGAAACACCTGAAGAAGCCTGCTGTGGACTTCTTACTCCAAATGATGGAACCTGCGATGGTCTAACCAAACTTGAGCTAAACATTACATTAGAATGAATTGCTGACTGTCTGGTTGGTAATGAGTTATCCTGAATTCCTGTAGCAATAACAGTTACTGTACATGTATCAGGCTCTGTAACATTATAGTTAGCACCAAAGATGATATTAACATCATCACCGGTAAGCTCTTTTACATATTCAGCTGCAGCCTGAACATCATACATGGCAATATCACCAGTAACATTGATGATCAGATCTGTAGCACCATTAACAGATGTTTCAAGTAATGGAGATTCAACTGCCATCTTAACAGCATCAGATGCCTTATCCTCTCCCTTTCCTTTTCCGATACCAACATACGCAACACCCTTGTCTGTCATAACTGTACGTACATCAGCGAAGTCAAGGTTAATCATGGCATCGACATTAATAATATCTGTAATACCCTGAACTGACTGCTGAAGAACTTCATCAGCCTTCTTAAGTGCATCAGGGAAAGTAGTTTTACGATCAACTATTTCATAAATCTTCTCGTTAGGAATAACGATCATGGTATCAACACATTCTCTAATCTTAGCGATACCCATATTAGCGTTCTGCATACGCTTATTACCTTCGAATGGGAAAGGCTTAGTTACTACAGCTACTGTTAAAATACCCATTTCCTTAGCTATTTTAGCAACAACTGGAGCTGCTCCTGTACCAGTTCCACCACCCATACCACAGGTAACGAAAACCATATCAGCACCCTCAAGTGCTTCCTTAATTTCATCAATATTCTCTTCTGCAGCTTTTTCTCCAACCTCAGGAACGGCACCTGCACCAAGTCCCTTAGTAGACTTCTCGCCTATTTGGATCTTCTTTGGAGCCTTACATCTCATAAGGGCCTGCTTATCTGCATTAATTCCAATAAATTCGACGTGCTTAACTTCTTCGTCGATCATTCTATCTAAAGCATTGCCACCGGCACCACCGATACCTGTAACAATGATCTTAGCTCCTGCTATTCCTTCATTACTAATAATTTCTATCACGGACGGATTCCTCCCTTTTACCAAATAGTCGCACTTTATATAATACTTATTTTAATTTGATTTATCAATATTATTTTGAGATAACATGCGATTTTTAATCAGATTCAGGTTCAAAAGAAATATTCTGTGTATCATCCGTATATGTTTCAAGACGGATAATTCCACTCTTGCCTTTGATTTCAGGCAGAATATACTGAAGCTTCATGATTTTTTCATCAAGATTATTCGGTTGTCCTAAAGCAACCTTAATTCTCTCGAAATGAAGCGTGATACTATCATCTTTAGCAAAATATATCTTATCAATTGAAAGATTATACTTATTAACCAGCTGTGTTATATTCAAAATTGCATTAAAAATGTCGGTATTTTCAACAGGAAGCGGTTCCTTTATTACAACATGGTCAAATGTAAGTCCTGTTACCTGAGGTATTCCTTTAGTTCTTTGGGTTGACGCTTCTATCACAACGCCATCCTTGTCGAAATACATATATTTTTCAAGATATTCAACGTAACCTGCTATAGCCTTTTCATATACATTGATTCTTATAGTATTAGGATCAACTATCTCAACATCCATCTTGGCAATGAATGGAACGTTTTCAATACTTTTATCTTTGTACTTCAGGGACAAAAACATAGAGTTATCTCCCATGAAGCCATCCATCACCATATTACGTATTTCTTCGTTAGTATAATGCTTATTACCATCAACATAAACAGTTGTTATTTTATAATTATTAACAATATACGTAACTGAAGCAGCAACAATTCCCAGAACAAGAATGATAATACTGCTAACTATGATTATGCTCTTGTGATTTTTCCAAAAGTCCACTAATAATCCCTTACCTTAATTTCTTTTTGAACACTAAGCACCAGTCCAACTTCAACCAAAAGCGACACTACAGAACTTCCTCCATAGCTTATGAACGGCAAAGATATACCTGTATTAGGAATTGTGTTCGTAACTACGGCAATATTTAATATAACCTGAATGGCAATATGTGTTAAAAATCCAGTAACCAAAAGTGAACCATACAAATCAGGCGCATTGTGAGCGATGATAAGACATCTCCAGATAAGAAGAAGGAATAATGCGATTACACAAAGTGCTCCAACAAATCCTAATTCCTCACATATGATAGAGAAAATCATATCATTCTGAGCTTCAGGGATATATCCAAGCTTTTGCATACTCTCACCTATTCCCTTGCCCATGAAGCCGCCTGAACCTATAGCATAAAGAGCCTGAAGCGTCTGGAAACCTTTTCCTGAAGCATAAGCATTAGGATCAAGCCACGCAAGTATACGCTCTCCTCTAAATCCAATACTTGAATCCTGATTCTGAACTACCACGAATACTGCAAGTGCTGCAATTCCAATCATTACTAATAAAATGAATACATATCGCTTATATTCTGAACTTGCTACGAAACACATAACGAATGCAATTCCTAAAACGATAATTGCCGAGCTTAAGTTTCTGGTAATGGCATAAATCATGAATACCAAAGGAAGCGAAGGTGCCATGACATACACAAATCCCTTCCATGAATTAATGAAATTTCCAAGCTTACATATAATATGCGAAAGAACAATAATAATTGCTAGTTTTGCCACCTCTGCAGGCTGAATCGAAATACCTGCAACATTAAGCCATCTTTTAGCACCATTAACTGTAGTTCCGAACGGAATAATCAGTAAAAGCAATACTACCGAGAATACATAAATTCCAACCTGCAGCCTCTGCCAGAAGTGATATGGCACCAGTGCAACGAACAGCATGGCAACAAGACCAACACCTGTATTTAAAAGCTGTCTTTTGAAATAATATGCCGAATCCCCATAGTTAACACTCGCATCGTACGAGCTTACTGAAAGAAGCATAACCAGTCCGAATACTATCAAAAATATGACAGTAAGGAACAGGATTGAATCAAAATATCTAATTTTACTATTTTTTAAAATCGTAAATCTGTTAGCCATTTCGCCTTTGAATAATTATCCTTATTATACTTACCAGGGTGAATCCTCTTCTGTAGCAGTCGCATTTTCTCCTGCTACTCCGACATTTTCACCCTTTGGTTTTTCATTAGTATTATCTTCTCCCTCTGCGTTTTCAGGGTTCTTATTTACTGACTCTGCCATTGTATATCCAATAGAAGAACCAGTCACCGGATCAACATACTCTCCTGTATTAGGATCTACCGCATAACCAGTTGCCGGATCAATTGGGAAGGTCTTCCATATTTCTTCGCGTTTTGGAACTTCTTCAGTGTTCTCTTCTTCACTACCAGTTGCTTCCTCGCCAGTGTTTTCTTCCTCTTCCACATTCTTTGGTGTGGTTATTTCAATCTGAAGTTCCTCAAGCTCTGCTCTTTCCTTATCTGAAAGCTCTTCTGTCATAAAGATACCCATATATGGCAAAACTTCAGTAAGAATACTTCTTACTATTCTTGTAGCATACTTAGCATCATCCTGTCCGTATGCATTAGGTCTGTCTACAACTACATATATGGCAATTTCTGGATTATCAGCAGGTGCATATCCCATGAATGATACAACATACTCGCCATTTCCTCTAGGAAGTGTCTGAGCTGTTCCTGTTTTTCCACCTATCATATAGCCTGCAGGTCTTGCAGTCTTACCAGTACCATATTCACCTGTAACAACAGTGTTACACATTTCAATAATTTTTCTTGAAGTCTCTTCTGATACAGTCTGTTTTAATAATCTTGGTTCTATATTTTCAACAGTTGCACCACTAGCATTTACTATTTTCTTAACCAAATGTGGTTCATAGTAATAACCACCATTAATCAATGAGCTGAATGCCGAAATCATCTGTATCATCGTACAGTTATAACCTTGGCCGAAACTACATGTAGCAAGCTCTGAAGCATTCATATTATCAGCTGTATATATTAAAGAATCTGTTCTAGCTTCACCAGCAAGGTCAATATTGGTCTTTAATCCTAAATTAAATACATGCTGGAACTTGGTAAAGTTCTTAATTCCCATTGACTGTGCAACGTACATCATGCATACATTACATGATCTTTCAATACCCTCTGTTACAGACAAAAGGCCGTCACCATATCTGTTATGGCAGTGAATTTCATATCCACCAATTTCAAGCTTACCTTCACAATTATATTTTTCGTTACCATTAATTGATCCACACTCAATAGCTGATGCAACCGTTAATGGCTTAGAAACCGAACCTGGCTCATATGCATCCGAAATACAGAAGTTCTTCCACAAGTTATTAAGATTCATATAAAGAGCTTCACCCTCCAATGAGTGAACATTTTCTTCTGTAATAGTAACCTTGGTTCCGCTCTCTTCATCAATGACTCTCTTACCTTTTTCATCAAGCATTGGCATACCAATAAGCTGATTAACATTTCTTACATCATTAAGATCATAATTAGGATAAGATGCCATAGCAAGAATTTCACCGGAATGAATATCCATTATTATGCAGCCTACATTATTGGCTCCATTTCCTGTTCTTGCATTATTAGAATAGTCATCATTAAACTTCTTCAAATACTTTTCTACCATGCTCTGAATATTGGCATCTATGGTAGTAACAATACTATTTCCATCTTCTGCAGAAATAGTAGTTCTTTCGAGTGCGCCCTCATCATTCATATAACCATATATACGTCCAGCGCTACCTGAAAGAATATCATTATAATGCTCTTCAAGACCATATAATCCAACGTTATCAGATGTCGTATAACCAATTACATCACAAGCCAAAGATCCACCTGGATATACTCTTTGATATTCACTTTCAAACCAAAGTCCCTTAACCTTTGACTCCGGATCATCCAGCATGGTCTGAAGCTCATTAACCTTCTCATAGGACTGTTTTTTTGCAACAATGTAATATCTTGATGTTTCTTTGTTTGCATCAAAATAATCCCTGGCCTTGTTGGTATCAATATTTAACACTTTTCTTAATGCTGAAAATGTCGGCTCAATACAGTCAGAATCTGAATTCAAAAGATTAGAATCAAGAATAACGTTATATACCTTTTCAGAAGAGGCTAAAATACTACCATTTTTATCTAAAATAGAACCTCTTTTATATGGAATAATAGTGCTGTCATACTTCTGCTGACTGAGAATCTGCTTTCTGTATGAGTCTCCGTTATCCTTGGTAATAGAATATAATCTATATATGAGTAAAATAAAAAGAGCTACCACTACCATAAATAGTACTAGTAACTTCTTTTTCATTTCTTTATTTACATACCTTCTGGGTGTTTGTGTGCTCACGAAAACTCCTAATCGGGTATAACTCCTGTCTGTCTTACATAGTCAGAACCTTCACCATCAAAGGAAATAATCTGACCTTCCTCAGCATAGCGCATACCCAATTCCTGTATTGCTACTCTTCTAATTTCTTCTAAATCTACATTACTTGTAATTCTACTATAATTCTCATCATTATCAAGTCTTATTTCGTTAAGCCTGCTCTCCTTTGCAGAGATAACCTTAACTGAATTGGTAATACCAGCCTGTAATGACAAATAGTAAGTAATAACAACTGCAAGTACGCCGAATGTAACCATTAAAAAGAGTGCAGTTTTAACTCTGGTAACTGCTCTTGACTTACGTCTTCCCTTTATAATCGCATATTCTCTATCAAAAGAATTAACTGGTCTTGTATTTAAATTTCTAGCTGTTGCGTACTGCATTTTATACTCCAATTTTAATATATTTTCTATATCTTTTCAAATATTCTGAGCTTCGCGCTCTTAGATCTTGAATTATTCAGAAGTTCCTCTTCACTAGGGAGAATTGGCTTATTCGTAATTACCTTTCCTTTACTCTTCTTACCACATACACAAACAGGGAATGAAGGAGGACACGTACACGGATTAGCCGCCGTTCTAAATATATTTTTTACAATTCTGTCTTCTAGCGAATGGAAGGTTATGATGCATAGCCTTCCGCCTGGATTTAACGAATCTATCATAGAATCAATAGAATCTTTTAATACATCAAGTTCCTTGTTACATTCAATTCGAATTGCCTGAAAAGTTCTTTTTGATGGATGACCGCCATCTTTTCGCATCTTAGCAGGAATAGCAGCCTTAATTATCTCGTTTAACTCGAATGTTGTTTCTATTTCTTTTCCGCTTCTGTATCGAACTATATGTTTCGCTATATTCTTAGCGAATTTATCTTCACCGTAATCCCTTATTACCCTAAAGAGCTCGCTCTCGCTATAAGTATTAACTATAGCCTTAGCTGTTAACGGGTTATCCTGGTTCATTCTCATGTCAAGCGGAGCATCGTATCTATACGAAAAACCTCTTTCTTCATTATCAAGCTGATAAGAAGAAACACCAAGATCTAGTAGTATGCCATCCACAGCATTAATATATATATCGGCAAGCGCTTCTTTATAGTTTACATAATTGTTGTGAAAAATTTTAATTTTTTTACCAAATTTTTCTAACCTTTCACTTGCCACTTTAATAGCTTCCAAGTCCTGATCTATTCCTATCAAAAGACCATTCTCATTAAGTAATGAAGCTATTTTTGAAGAATGACCGGCACCACCTAAGGTACCATCCATATATATTCCATCAGGTTTGATATTCAAACCTTCTATACATTCGTTTAAAAGAACTGAAGTATGATTAAATTCCATTTTATATACCAATTCCCAGTTCAAACATATGCTTGGCGATATCATCAACATCCTGATATGACATTTCGCCATCCCATCTTTGCTTGCTCCAAATCTCGACCCTTGATCCTACACCAACCAAAACAACGTCCTTAGTTATATCTGCAAAGTCCTTTAGCGGTTGTGGAAGGATTATTCTTCCGGTTTTATCTATTTCAGAGCTTGTAGCTCCTGCTAAGAAAAATCTTACAAACTGGCGGGCTTCCTTGTCCATCATAGGAAGTTCCTTAAGCTTTTTAGTGAACTCATCCCAGTCATCATTAGTAAATACAAACAAGCAGCCATCCATTCCCTTAGTTACAACGAACTCCTCTCCAAGGAGTTCTCTAAACTTCGATGGAATGATAAGTCTGTTCTTAGCATCCAATGTGTGATTGTATTCTCCCATGAATAACATATATTAATTCACCACTTAGTTACACTTCTATGACACTTTGCGCCACTTTTTCCCACCTATGTATTAATATACAGGAAAAACGCTTATATTTCAAGGCTTTTTTAAGGATTTATCAAAAAAAGACCTGCAATAAAAATTGCAAGTCTTTTATAGCATAGCCTATATATTTGTACCGAAAAGCTATTCTTTAACAGCTTTTTTCTTATTCTTAGTTCTGACAACAATATCCATAACAACAGAAAAAACTACAAGAATTATGGCAAGTACCTGTGATACCGGAATATGAGTTCCCGGAATATACAGCTGGTCAGTCCTTATCCCTTCAATCCATGCTCTTCCAAGTCCATAACCTCCAAGATACCAGAGAATTACCTCTCCTATGAAAGCACGCTTCTTAAAGAATACTACAATAAGAACAAACACCATAAGATTCCATAAACTTTCATAAAGAAAGGTCGGATGAACCTGAATATAATTAGTCCCATCTATTATTGTAGCTCCAAGCGCATCTGAAATATCTGATTTTCTAACTGCTTCTATAGGAAGCTGCATTGCCAGAATATTATTAGTATATTCACCGAAAACTTCCCTGTTAAAGAAGTTTCCCCATCTTCCAATCGCCTGTCCAAGGATAAGACCTCCGACACACACATCGCCCAACTGATAAGGACTTATTTTCTTAATCTTCGAATACGCAAAAACAGTCGAAAAAGCACCTATAACACCGCCATAGATAGCAAGCCCGCCCTGGCGAAGATTGAATATACTAAGTAAATCATCCTTGTAATACTGCCACTGGAAAATTACATAATAAATTCGTGCGCAAATTACAGATATTATGATTGCATAAATTACAAAATCCCATACATACTCAGGATTCCATTCCGCTCTTTTCGCCATTTTCGCAGCAACCACGGTTCCTGCTATCATTCCTATAGCAATCAGTACTCCATAAAAAGCTATACTAAATCCAAAAATTTCAAAAGATTTAGGAACATTATTTAAATATATTCCAAGATTAGGAAACGCTATATCTGCTGCGCCCATTTTCACTCCATCTTCCTAAGAAAAACAATTAATCCTATACATTAAATCTAAAGAGAATTACATCTCCATCCTGCACGACATAATCCTTACCTTCCATACCAACAAGACCTTTTTCTCTGGCTGCCGAAAGCGAACTTAAATCCAAAAGATTCTGATAGTTGACAACCTCCGCCTTAATAAATCCTCTTTCAAAATCAGTATGAATCTTTCCAGCTGCCTGTGGAGCCTTGGTTCCCTTCTTGATAGTCCATGCTCTACACTCATCTTCTCCTGCTGTCAGGAACGAAATAAGTCCGAGAAGGTCATAGCTTGCTGCAACCAGTTTATCAAGTCCTGAAGATTCAACGCCCAAATCGCTGAGGAACAATGCCTTTTCTTCATCATCGAGTTCTGAAAGCTCTTCCTCTAACTTAGCAGATACTACGAAGACCATAGAGCCTTCTTCTTTCGCAAGCTCTCTAACCTCAGCTACATTCTTATTAGATGCACCATCATCCTGAAGATCATCCTCAGCAACATTCGCAGCATAAATAGTTTTCTTTGCTGTTAACAAATTATATTCATTGAACCACTTCTGAAGATCCTCATCATCAGGAACCTCGAAAGTTCTGGCCATCTTACCAGCCTCTAAGTGTGCCTTAATTGCTTCAAGTTGCTCTAACTCTTTCGCAAGAGTCTTATCCATTCTTGCCTGCTTAGCTACCTTTGCTATTCTTCTTTCAAGGATTTCCAAATCAGAGAAAATTAGTTCAAAATTAATTGTTTCAATATCTCTTTTAGGTCCGATATTACCATCTACATGAATAACATTAGCATCCTCAAAGCAACGTACTACATGTACAATAGCATCTACCTCTCTAATATTAGCAAGGAACTGATTTCCTAAACCCTCGCCCTTACTTGCACCTTTTACCAGACCTGCTATATCAACGAATTCAATAACTGCATGAGTTACTTTCTTAGTATTATAAAGTTCTCCAAGCTTAACAATTCTGTCATCTGGTACCGAAACGACACCTATATTAGGATCAATGGTTGCGAATGGGTAATTAGCAGCCAAAGCTCCCGCCTTAGTAAGTGAATTGAATAATGTAGATTTTCCAACGTTTGGTAATCCAACGATACCTAATTTCATATATTTTCTCTCCTTTGGGGACGGTTCTTTTGTCACAAGGAGTGTCCCTTTGTCACACAACCTATATATTTGTCCTATATTATAGTTAGGCCAAGAAGAATAATATCATAATGAAGCAAAAATCACAATCATACCACTTTACATTCTGCAATATTTGTCTTATAATTTCGTAAATCATATTTCAACTAGCTTTCTGCTAGAGGATAAGCATCGTTTTGAGCTATCCAATTCCGTATTGTATTAATAATTTTATGGAGGTGTTGTTATATTGCCAAGAAAAGCCAGAAAATCTTCGTCTACTTCAATTTATCACATTGTAATTAGAGGCCTAGACAGACAAATTATGTTTGAGAGTGAAAAAGATTATAAAAAATATTTGCAATTACTATTGTTTTATAAGACTGAATGCCACTTTGAATTGTACGCATATTGTTTAATGTCTAATCATATTCATCTATTAATTAAGACAACTGATATTTCGCTTGAAACCATTTTCAGAAAGCTCAATACAAACTATGCCACATGGTTCAATATGAAATATCAGCGAATAGGTCATTTACAGCAAGAACGGTTTTATAGTGAACCTGTTGAAAACAAGCAATACTTTATTAATGTCATAAAATATATTCATAACAACCCATTAAAGGCGGGACTCGAAACCTATCCTGGGGCTTCGTATTTTTGGAGTAGCATATGTGAATATATAGCAGAGGATTATATGCTTGTTGATTCTGCCTTTGTATTCGATATAATTTCCAAAAATGATTTATTAACCAGGCAGTCAGATTATTTGGATGATAATTGCCTTGATGTTGACACTATAAAAAGGCGTTTGCCTGATGATGTAGCAAGAGAAATCATATGTGATATCACACAAAAAGATAGTTGCAGTGAATTTCAGGAAACAGAGATTTCCAAGCGAAATGAATATATTAGAGAATTTCATAATCAAGGACTATCTGTACGACAAATAAATAGACTCACCGGAATATCCAGAGGAACAATCCAGCGAGTCATAAATCAATAATCAAGATATATGCTACAAATATATACCACAGTGACACTCCTTGTGACAAAAGAACCGTCCCTATATCGTCGCCGCATAAGCACTGTTACACAAGCCGAGCACTGCCGAAAGCATGAACAAAGTCTCTATTCCGAGGCTCTGCCATATCCATCCACCGAACAAAGCTATCAGAATCGTTATCAAATGATTAACTGATATACCAGTTGAGATAGTTGCCCTCATCTCCTCGTTGTCCTCCGAAATATCCTGTACATATACATTAGAGGCCATAGATGCCAAAGATATAATTGAATCAAGAATATAATTTAAACAACATATAATAAAGGCAATGTTTCTTGGAAAAATATGGTGAGCAAACCCATAAAAGAAACACACAACAACAAGAATCAGTGTATCTGACACCATAACTATCTTATATCCAAATCTGTCTATTATCTTCCCAACCAACGGCGAAAGGAAAAAGCTAAGCAGCGCAGAAACAGCAAACAGAAGACTTATGACTGTGGCATTTGCCCCATAAAACAATATAAGCACATAAGGACCAAATGTGAAAAACACCTGCTTTCTTGCTCCATAAAAAATCTCGAGCATATAAAACTTGGTATATTTCTTTCTAAAATAAAACCTGCTCTTGGTTTTATCAGTTTCACTATTAGCATTAAGTCTCATAGACAGTATCGCACTTATTCCTATAAGTACTGCCGCTATAACGAAAAAGAGTTTATATGGCTTATCTTCAAGAAGAAGTGAAAACGCAACTATGATTACACCATAACCAATCAAAGTACCAACCTGATTCAGTGCCTGCTGATAGCCTAATGCCTGTCCGCCCTTTCCTTCTTTTGAATATTCTAAGGACAAAGTGTTCTTCATTCCAAGCTGAATATGTTCACCAAGTGAAAAAATAACAACCGCCAGAGTAACTACTATTTTTCCTGGTGATACAACTGACAGCATGCCCATTCCAATTAGCATAATCACAGCGCCTATCTTATATAACTTTTCTGCCGAAAACATATACAAGGCGGCTAATATAACTATTAATAGTAGTCCCGGTATTTCTCTAAAGAATTCTATTAATCCTCTGTCGAATTCTCCTATTTTAACTACCTCTGCAAAATAGTTATCTATTATTCCCTTATATATTCCATAGCCTGTTCCTGTAGCAAACAATGACAAAAGAAAGAATTTAACTCCTCTTTCATTTTTAAATACAGATCTCAATTTTTCTATCATGAACGTCCCTCTTGAAGCCACGCCGACACTTTTTCGCCTGCTTTAATTACATCATCATCATATACATCCAGTACATTTTCATCCACATTAGCATTGGTTGCTTCTTTTACAGCCTTAAGGCTTTGTGCAACGCCGCTTCCTCCATGTGTTGCAATAAGGTGAAGATTAATTCCCGACATGTCTTCCTTTTGAAGGAAGGTTTTAACCGCATTAGGAATAGTCATCCACCATACTGGATAGACCAGAACAACATCCGTATATCCTGAAAGGTCTGGAAGTTCTTCTCTAAATTCAATAACCTCATCCACATCGAATTCATCTTTTGCTACCATACATGTTTCCGTATACGAAGATGGATAAACCTTCATGGTAGAAATAGCATATATATCACTATTCGTCGCACTTTGAACCATCTTGGCAAGAAGCTCACTATTACCAACAAGTGTACCATTATCAGACATTAATGAAGCACTGGAAACCGCATCAATTCCTTCTTCAAAATGAGAATTGCCAACACGTGTGAAATAAACAGTAAGTATATGTTTGTCCCCAGTATCAACTGCATCAAGCTTTGCTGCATCGCTAACATTAACTGACACCTCGCTAAAATGCCTTTTAATATACATACGGCCGAATGCAAACCACACAATAACTGCTGCCACAATAATAATTCCCAAAATTTTGTATAATTTCTTATGTTTCCTAATATGCTCTTTCACAATATTCGTTTCCTTTCCTATAATCTGGTAACAATCTTGTTCTCTCCTACCTGTTACCAGATTGCTATACATTTATCCTTTAATTCTCTTAGCTACATAGTGACCAATACCCGCGAATGCTCCCATTATAGCTACATAATCAAGAAAGAAGAACACCCTCGGCTCATCCATATCAAAATATACGAACATATTTTGTACAAACATATAGCTCAGGATATTTCTCTTAATGAACGCATACAGACCATATGCAATAATTAAAAATCCGACGCCCTTTAATAATATTTTTAATAGAGCACTCTTTTCCTTCCGCTTTCCCATCATAGCCATCATAGCATTCAAATGAAGTCCCATATGAACACTCATAAGAACAAATCCCCAGTATGCACCAAGCATATGTATTATTCTGGCAAAGGATACCGAAATTGGAAGGCCTATAAAAGTCAGAATATGCTTTGATATAACTATCGCACTTAGCATCTGAAGAATCATACATACGAATATCAGAATAACCATCCATGTCTGAATTTTCCTAAAGGGTGTGTATTTTCCCTTTCCTATATTCTTAATCCATGTCCAGTTAAATACATGATGAACTATAAAAAGAGCAAACATAGTAACACCGACTATTTCATGATTTTTCTCTCCTATAAGAGCATAAGACATGAGAAGTATCACGGAAACCATCATTAGTATATCGATAAGATTTTTAACAATCTGCTTTTTAGGCATTGCTATTTCCTCTGATTGTTTTATATGATTCAACTATGACATAATACCACAGGGACGGTTCTTTTGTCACAAGGAACGTCCCTATGGCACTACATCACAGAATACCACTGTAGCTACCGCCAGACTACCACTGGGACGCTCCTTGTGACAAAAGAACCGTCCCCAAAGGAAGCATATGAAAATAATCAACGGATTAGTATTTAGAGAAAACAAGACATTTAAAAAGCTTGATATAACAATTAAGGACCATATTATTACTGCCATAGATGATGACGTGAGGGATGACTATTCATCCTGTGTTGAAGAAGAATGCATTGATGCCAGAGGGTTATATGTAATCCCCGGATTAATCGACATACATTCCCACGGAGCCTTTGGTCACGATTTTTCGGACAATGATATAGAAGGACTCTATTCTATTCTTTCCTATGAATATGAGCATGGTATTACCTCATACTGTCCAACCTCTATGTCTTTAGACAAAGATACATTAAAATCCATATACGCCTCAGTCAAAGGCTATGAAAGAAAACCAGGGCATGCAAAGATCGCTGGACTTAATATGGAAGGGCCCTTCCTTGACCCCAAGAAAAAAGGAGTTCACAAAGAAGAGCACCTTCTAAATCCTGATATTGATTTTTTCAAAGAGTGTAACGAATTATCCAATAATATGATTAAGCTTGTAACCCTGGCTCCCAATCTTCCTGGCGCCAATGAGTTTATTAAGGAATTATCCTCTGTTACTAACATCTCTCTTGGCCACAGTCTTTCATCATACGAGGAAGCCACCGAAGCTTTTCAAAATGGTGCCAATCATGTTACGCACCTATTTAATGCAATGTCACCAATCAGTCACAGAGAGCCTGGTCTCATTCCTGCTGCCTTTGACAATAAAGATATTATGGTCGAGCTTATATGCGATGGACTACACATACACGACAGTATGGTGCGACTAGCCTTCAGCATGTTTAAGGACAGACTGATTTTAGTAAGTGATTCCATGCGAGCAACAGGTCTTTTGGACGGGATATATGAGCTTGGTGGACAGACAGTTAAGGTATCTCAAAAGAAGGCTACTCTATTAACCAAAGAAAATGCCACAGGGACACTCCTTGTGACAAAAGAACCGTCCCCAAATGATACTGTGACAAAAGAACCGTCCCCAAATGATACTGCCAGCAATGCTCCGATGAAAGAGACAATTGCTGGCAGCGTCTGTGATTTATATGATTGTATGAGAATGGCAATAAAAATTGGTATCCCACCAGAAGATGCCATATATGCTTCCACCATTGCTCCTGCCCGTAGTATAAATATATACGATGAGACAGGCTCTATATCTGTTGGCAAAGCTTCTGACTTACTACTGGTAGATCAAAACTACAATCTCATCAAAGTCATATCCTAAACCTGATATCAGTATAATAGCTTTGTACTATTTTACTGAATCAAATTTGAAGATATATTTAACGGATTCTTTATTGGTTAAATCCTTAGTCTTGTCAATAATCTCATCTGCATCATTAAGAAGTCCAAGTGTATCATCATTTAAGAATGTATCAATGTTTCCTGTGAATGCTGATGTTGCATCATTGATAGTGTTAGCACCCTCTGCGGCCTTAGCCACACCATCTGTATATGTTTTAAGACCTCTGTAGAACTTATTATAACTGTCAAGCTCGGCCTTTAATTCCTTAAGCTGGGCAGCGCCCTGACTTCCTCTGGCAATTCCTGCCTGAATCTGTCCCTGAACCTCAGGAGCATTCATGTTTTCATCTGTAAGCTTCTTAATCTGCTCCTCTGTTTTTTCGTGGATAATTGTCTGAACTTCATTAGAAGCAAGCTTTTCATCCAATGTAGCCTTCATTTTGGCCTGAATTGCAGGATCCTGCATTTTAGCATTTACTATTGCATCAACCTTATCACTTGTAATCATTCCAGCTTTAAGTGCTTCAACGTACTGATCCATAGTCATACCCTGAGAAGCCAAAACTGCCTCCATGATAGATTTTTTAGTACCTGCTTCAACCTTAGCCTCAACTTCCTTAATTACTGCCTTGGTTACCTCTGCGCTAATCTTTTCTTTATTAAGTCTTACCTTACCTTCAACTGTATTACGCGCTGTTTTAATTACACCTTCTTTGCTTGCCTGTGCTATAGCACTGTCTAATACCTGTGCATAGTTATCTATAGTAAGAGTTGGAAGATTTACTCCACTTTCCTTAATCTTGGAGTTGGCCATATCGAGTAATGACATGAATACCTGTCTTGCTCCAGCATTTAACTGGTCGCTATTATCATCAAGAGTATTTAATCCATCAGAAAGCTGTGATATACCATCTGTAAGCTTACCAACACCATCAAGTAAGGATACGCTGTTTCCATCAATTTCCTCTCCTGCAGCTTTTAATTCACCTAATGTATCCTTGAGCTTATCTACATCAATTCCAAGAAGAGAGGTAAAATCAAGATCCTCAAGATTAATATCTCCAAGTAGTGAATTAGTTGCTACAGCATACATCATTTCTACATGGAATTCTTTTGCTTTAGTCATTACTGTAACTTCCTTAGGCATCATTCCGAATCCAATTATGACACTCTTGTCACCATCCGAAATAACCTTTCCACCATCAACAGCAATCTTATCAAATTTGTCTTCATTTAATACCATGATTGAAGCGAATGAATATGTCTCATCAGAAGAATCAGCCTCGAAAGAATATTTAATATTAATATCTCCGCTCTTCTTTTCTACTTCCTCTGCAGTCATTTCCTTTCCATCCATTTCATATACAACTTTTGCATTAATCGGAAAGCTGCTGTCATTATCCATATAGTTAAGCTTATTCTCTGCATCATCCTTAACTATGTATTTTCTTGCTTCTCCATTAGCATCACATAAGATATATTCAATATCCCCCTTCTTACCAGATGCTTCTGTATCATTGTCATCAGCGTTAGTTTCTTTTGTCTGTTCACTTTTAACATTATCATCCGCATATGTTAAAGTAGTTAATCCTTTTGATGTCCATAACAATGAAGCTACTAAAGAAGTTGTTAAGCCTAATGTCATAACAATTTTTATATTCTTTTTCATTTTACTAATTCTCCTTTATTTTCATTCCGTAAGTTGTTTTAATGATAACCTTGTCAAAGAGCATAATTAACGCTGGAAGTATGAATAATACTAAAAGCATACTAATGATTGCACCTCTGGCCATCAGCATACACATTGAGCATATGATATCTATGTCAGAATATACTGCTACTCCAAATGTTGCTGCGAATAATCCCATTCCACTTACGATTACTGAAGGGAAAGAGGTGCTAAGAGCAATCTTAACTGCTTCATGCTTCGTACAGCCTGACACTCTCTCCTTCTTGTATCTGTTAGTTAACAAAATCGCATAGTCAACAGTTGCTCCAAGCTGAATAGTGCTTATACATATAGGAGCTATGAAAGGAAGCGACTGTCCTAAGTAATGTGGAAGTCCAAGGTTAATAAATATCGCAAGCTCGATTACACTAATCAGAATAATAGGAAGTGAAATACTTCTTGTTACCAACAAAATGATTATGAAAATAGCTGCGATGGAAACTGCATTAACAACTGTGAAATCATGATCTGTTATTTCAATCATATCCTTCATACAAGGTGCTTCTCCAATAAGCATTCCCTTGCTGTCATATTTTTTAATTATTGAATTAATACTGTTAATCTGATTATTAACATCCTCTGATGCTACCTTATATTCAGAGTTTACTAATATGAGTTCCCACTTGTCGCCCTTTAACATTCCTGTTATTGATTCAGGAAGAATTTCCTCGGGAATAAGCGGTCCAACAACTGACTCGAGGCCTACTGCATACTTGATACCTGGAACCTCTTCTATTTCAGCAATCATACTTCTTACATCATCTGTAGGTGTATCGGCACTGACTAAAACCATATGGGTAGAAGCTATATCAAACTCGTTTCTAAGCTCTGTATTTGCTATTACATATTCAATGTCCTCTGGAAGGCACTGTCCCATATCGTAATAGACTTCTTCATTAGTTTTGCTATAACCGTAAAATGCAGGTATAGCCAATAAAATAAACAGTATAATGAATACTGGATACTTTTTAGTAAGTCCCTCTGCTAACTTATCAGCCTTAGGAATAAGTGACTTATGTCTCGTATTTTGAAGTGGTTTATCAAGTAAAAGAATTAATGAAGGGAGTATTGTAACACAGGAAATTACTCCAAGAATTACTCCTTTCGCCATTACTATTCCTAAATCTTTTCCTAAAGTAAATGACATGAAGCAAAGTGCTATGAATCCGGCAATAGTTGTTGTTGAACTTCCAACAACTGAACCTAAGGTATCCTTTATTGCAAGAACCATTGCCTCATTGTTATCATCCACATGAGTTCTCTTTTCGTTGTACGAATTCCATAGGAAAATTGAATAATCCATGGTAACTGCTAACTGAAGTACTGCTGAAAGAGCCTTCGTAATGTAGGAAATCTCACCAAAGAAGATATTGCTTCCCATATTAATTAAAATCGCAATACCAATACTTGTAAGGAAAACCAATGGAATTATCCATCCATCAAGAAGAAGAATCATTGCTATGGTTGCAAGCACTACCGCAAGTCCTACATAAATTGGTTCTTCCTTTTCACAAAGATCCTTTAAATCTGTAACCAAAGCAGACATTCCTGATACGAAGCACTGCTCGTTACATATACTTCTAATATCTTTGATAGCCTGTATGGTAACGTCCTCTGATGTTGCGCTGTCGAAGAACACAGCAATCATCGTGGCATCCTCAGTATTAAAGGCATCATAGATACTGTCTGGAAGTATTTCCATAGGCACATCAATATCAAGTATTGAGCTGTACCAAAGTGCTGTGTCTACGTGATCAACCTTTTCGATTTTTTCACGTAAAGAAGCGACATCCGAAACATCCATATTCTTGACGACTATGAATGAAAAGGCGCCCTTTTGGAATTCCTCCTTAAGTTCATTCTGACCGATTACCGTATCGATATCTGATGGAAGGTAATCTAACATGTCATAGTTAATTCTCGTTTTCGCCATTCCAATTATTGAAGGAATAAGTAATGCTATTGATATTATCAGGATCAGCACTCTCCCCTTTACAACTGTTTTCGCGAATTTCATAAAAATCACATCCTTTTCTTTTTTTGTTTTCTTCAGTGAACAATTTAACAAAGATTTAATTGTCAAAAAATGGACAAAAAAAGACTCGTGTCTATTTTTTAGGCACGAGTCAAAAAATGACTAATTTTTTATATTATTCAGCTGATTTTTCAAGCCTTTCGATAGAAAGATATAGCTGGTCCTTCTTAATTTCAAGAATACGCTTATAGGATTCCATTATGTTCTCCTGCATTCCAGAGTCCAGCCAGTCAATAATGATTCCGAAGCACTCACATTTGTGATATCTAATGAGAATCACCTTGTCTCCTTCATCTATATCTTTGTCCTTAAGGAGCGAATTAATATACTGGGTTATACCGTAATCACACATTTCCCAAAGGTATCTTTCGAATATATCCCTGTTAACAGAATTATATATATGAAGAACTTCTCTCCTCCTTGCTATACTAAATTCCGTAGCAAGATTAATGCACTCCTCTAAAGAATCAAGTGTCGGATATCTCTTAATAGCTTCATCACACTCAGTCTTAACTATTTCCTCTATAAGCTGTGGAATATCCTGATAATGATAATAAAAAGAATTCCTGTTAATACCGCACTTATTCGTAAGCTCTTTGACAGTAATTTTATTAAGTGGTACTTCCTCAAGCATTTCCATGAAGGTCTGCCTGATTGCTTTTTTCATTAAATCAGCCATAATTAACCTTTTCTAGCGAAGTGGAACTATGATTGTCCAACCCTCTAAAATAGTATTAGGATTTTTAATAATATCTTTGTTTTCGTTATATATGAACATCCAGTATGCAGAATTTCCATAATACTTTTGGGCAATCTTAGCTAATGAATCATTCTTCTTAACTGTGTACTTAACAGGGTATGATTCTTTAATCTCTCCTGTTGCTACATTAAGTTCATACTCTATGTCATATAGTCCAAGGCATGCATCCATTCCTGAGTTAGAAGCAAAAGACTTTTCTAAAACCTTTTCCCATGAACCATATTTTTCGAACAAACTAATTGCTGTTGGGCCCTCTTCATTTCCATACTTATCAAAATTACTTTTCTTAACCTTAGCCAATCCTACTGGATCATCCTTGTATGACTCAAGTCTTATTTCATTACGTCTTTTACTAACAGCACGTGCTATTTCCTCAATTCCTTTTCCTTTAGCCTCAAGATCCTTCCAAAGAATATACATTTCATTAAACTGCTCTAAATATTCTATTCTGTCTTTTGTTGCCTTGGCTACAACTTTTGGATCTGTCCAGTCATAGGATGCGTACTCTCCTAATCTCACCGAATTAGGATCTGGTGAATATCCATATATTGCCTCAGGATTAGCAACGACATCCTCCATTGTTTTAGCGTTAAGTCTTGGATCATGCTCATAAGAAAACGGTGTTTTCTCAACACTTAATGTTTCATCCGCATAAGCGAACTGAACTGGTATGAAAAGAGCTGTTACTAACAATGCTAAAACTGCTGCCTTGGCAATTCTTCTAATCTTCTTCATTCTTGCATCCTCCTGTTAAATATTAATTTCCCTTAGATACATATTCATAACAAGCTTTCTTATTATGAAATCATAATTACATTAATACAGTTTCTTAGAATTAATTTCCTTATATATCTGTACGTAATTATTATACCTTATTCTACTAATCTTTTCTTCATTAACTGCTTCCTTTATTCCACATACAGGCTCTGATATATGTGAGCAGCCAGCGAATTTACAGTTTTCTTCATATTCAATGAATTCAGAATAATATTTCCAGAGATTTTCCTTATCCACTCCTTCTACATTAAGTGAAGTGAATCCCGGTGTATCAATTATGAATGTATCTAAATTCAAAGCGAATATTTCAGCATGTCTTGTGGTATGCTTTCCTCTTTCAATTTTCCTTGATATCTCACCTGTTTCCATATTAGCTTCTGGATAAAGAGCATTAACTATTGTCGACTTGCCAACACCTGATGGACCTGCAACAACCGTGGTCTTCCCCTTTAGAACATTTAATATATCATCAAGTCCGTCCTCAATTATGCCACTTACGAATAAAACCTTACATCCGCAGCCTTCATAAGCAGCCCTTAAAGCCTCTATCTCTTCAGAAGTTGCTATATCCTTCTTATTAAAGCATACAACTGTTGGAATATCTTCTTTCTTCATACTGATTAAGAATCTGTCCAGGAGATTATAATTAGGATCAGGCTTAGTGATGGCGAATATTATAAGCGCCTGATCTATATTAGCTGAAGATGGTCGTATTAACGAATTTTTCCGCTTTAGTATCTTAATTATATTCCCCTTAAGATCACCCTCATCATCACTAATAATATCAAGTTCAACATTATCGCCTACTAACGGCTTAATACCCTCTTTACGAAAAGTACCCTTGGCCTTGCATTCAACAAGACCAAGGGTAGTAAATACATAATAAAAGCCTGCGATTCCTTTAATTATTTTTCCTGTCATAAATATATAGGTTATTCCTCTTCCTGGATGAATGTTACAGGTCTTGAAAATTCCTTAGTTTCAGAAGTACCTTCAATTGTAGTAATACTTCCATCATCATTAGTTACTGTTGAGCTCTCACCCTGATTTACATACTGGAACTTAACAATTCCTGTTGGAGACTTAATACCCGTTATACTCTGCTCTGGAAGAGGGAATGATGTAGTCTGAGTACTCATCAATACGGTTCCATCATCAGCCATAACCGATACTGTAACTAAAGTTCCTGATTTATAATTTGGATCCTCGGAAGAGTTTGGTTCCTGAATTGATTCAACGAACTTATATGTAGCTTCCTTTGGTCCTATACTTACGCTAATATCAACCGCTGTTCCTTTTTCAACAAATGTACCTGGCTCTATACTCTGTACACATACTAAGCCTGTATATGCAGGATCAGAATGGTTAACCTCTGTAACCTGACCTAATGTAAGACCATTCTCTGTAAGAATTGCCATTGCAGTCATCTCATCCTGAAGACAGATATTAGGAACTGTAACCTTATTTTCTTCTGGTCCCTTACTAATAAAGATGGAAACTGTAGTATCAGCAGGTGCTTTTGCATTTCCTTCCGGAGACTGCTTAAAAATAGAGCCTACTGGAACTGATCCATCAAAACCATCAGCCTTAGATATCTTGAATCCCTTATTTAACAATGTTGAAACAGCTTCTGCTTCTGTCATTCCAACTACATTAGGAACTTCTATTCCCTTCTCACCTGCAGAAATAGTAAGAACTACCTCTGAGCCTACCGGTATCTGCTCGCCTGGTTTTACTGAGCAAGATATAATTAGACCTTCCGCAACCTCATAGCTTTCTTCATACTCAAGCACAGGTGTAAGACCATACTCTAAAAGAGCATTTTTTACATCCTCAGCTTTCTTGCCAACAACGTCTATCATCTCAACCATTTCCTGGCTTGCTTCACTCGATGAATCTGAAGATTTTTCCTCCTCAGAACCAAACAGACCTAAAACATTAGCAAGAATCACTATAACTACAACACCTATAATAACAGCAGCAACTATTGCTATAATAGTCGTCAGCTTTTCTGTAGATGAACTTCCCTTTTTCCTTCCTTCGAAGTCATCATAATCATCGTCGTAATATTCATCATCATACTCATCATAGTATTCATCTTCATAATACTCATCTTCATACTGATCATACCCCTCTTCAGGATATTCTGATGAATACGCATTCTCCTGCTGTTGTCTTCTTCTTTGAGCTTTAACCTCACGCTCTGTTCTTAAAGCTACCACATCATCAAGAGTCTTAGTCTCTCCTGCCTCGTCATAGCCTGTAGTATCAACAAAAACCTGATCAGGGTTCATTAATGCCTGTTTTAAATCCCTGATAAGCTCTGCCATATTCTGATATCGTCTGTCTGGTGATTTCTGACAGCACTTTAACACAATCTGTTCAACTGAAACAGGAATTTCCTGAACGAATTCCCTAGGAGAAGGCATCTGCTCCTGAATATGCTTAATTGCTATTGCAACAGTAGTTTCACCATTAAATGGAACTCTTCCTGTAATCATCTCGAACAATGTAACACCAAGAGAATAAATATCTGATTTCTCATCAGAATATCCGCCTCTTGCCTGTTCTGGAGAAGTGTAATGTACAGAGCCCATTACATTCGATGTAATAGTATTAGAAGTTGCAGCCTTTGCTATACCAAAGTCTGTAACCTTAACCTTACCCTCTTTTGAAATAATAACATTCTGAGGTTTAATATCTCTGTGAATAATATGGTTATTATGAGCAGCCTCAATTCCCATACATACCTGTATAGCAATACTAACTGCTTCCTTAAATGAAAGACGTGCCTTCTTTTCAATGTATTTTTTGAGAGTAATACCCTCAACCAATTCCATAACAATGAAATGTACACCATCTTCCTGGCCTACATCATATACATTCACTATATTTGGATGCATTAATCCTGCTGCCGCCTGGGCTTCAACACGGAACTTCGATACGAAATTTGCATTCTCACTAAATTCCTGTTTTAGGACCTTAACCGCTACGAAACGGTTCAATTTATGATCCTTCGCCTTATAAACATCAGACATGCCCCCAGTGCCGATCTTTTCCATTACCTCGTATCGGTCACCTATTAACATACCCATCTTGACCATTCAATCACCTAAATCACTTACCAAAATCATCTATTAAAACAACTGCAATGTTATCTTTTCCACCATTATTGTTAGCACTGTCTATTAACATCTGTGCCTTATCTTCAAGTGGAAGATTCATTGAAACGATACTTTCAATTTCTTCATCAGACAGCATATTAGACAATCCATCTGAACACATTAAAACTATATCACCATGCTTCAATTCTTCAGTGAAGAAATCAACCTCAACTGAGTCTCTTGCACCGACAGCCCTGGTTATTATATTTTTGTCCGGATGATTACGGGCAGCCTCTTTATTCATTCCACCCATTCTGACCATCTCCTCTACAAGGGAATGATCTCTTGTTATCTGCCTTATTCCATCCTCGCCTATAATGTACAGTCTGCTGTCTCCAACATTGGCTATCTCTACCTGATGGTTTTCAACAGTAGCTACAACAATTGTTGTACCCATTCCATAGAGCTTAACATCTTCTCTGGCCTTGGCCCGAAGAAGCTCATTGGCAACTCTTATGGCCTTTCCTATTATCCTGAAGGTTTTAGTCTCAACACTTCCCTTGATTTCCCTGACTACTGTTTCAACAGTGTATTTAGAAGCGAAATCTCCAGCGTTATGACCACCCATGCCATCTGCGACTATATATAGATTCTGAAGCTTTCCTACAGGTTCATCCTGTGAAAATACAAAATCCTGATTCAGTTGTCTTTTTTGACCAATGTCGGTCTTCGAAAAAGAAACTGTCACTTACTTCCTCCTAATTTTTGGCAAAATTAATCAGCGCATGTGGATGCATGACGTCTTCTCAGTTGTCCGCACGCGCCATCAATGTCTGCCCCTAATTCTCTTCTAATAGTAACATTTATCCCATTTTTTTCAAGTTTATTTTTAAATGCAACAATAGCATCACGAGAAGATCTCTTAAAATCTCTTTCCTTTATTGGATTAACTGGTATGAGATTTATATGACAGTTAAGAGGTCTTGCAAGACTGGTTAATTCTCTTGCGTCCTCATCAGTATCATTAACTCCCTTAACAAGAGCATATTCGAAGCTTATTCTTCTTCCCGTGCTATTAAAATACTCCGAACACGCCTCCATCAGATCTTCGATTGCATACGTATTAGCAATAGGCATTAAATTCTTTCTTTTTTCATCCGTAGTTGCATGTAGTGACAATGCCAGTGTAATCTGAAGCTTTTCTTTGGATAATTCAATAATTTTAGGTAATAGTCCGCAGGTTGAAACAGTTATATTTCGCTGGCTTATGTTAAGGCCGTCCTTATTCGATATCATGTCTAAAAATCTCAACAGATTATCGTAATTATCAAGCGGCTCTCCTGTTCCCATAACCACTATATTGGAAACTCTCTCCCCAGTATCCTTGGAAATGGCATATATCTGATCAAGCATTTCTGAAGGCTTTAAGTTTCTCTCCAGCCCATCAAGTGTTGATGCGCAGAACTTGCATCCCATTCTGCATCCAACCTGGGAAGAAATACATACACTGTTTCCATGCTTATATTTCATGAATACTGATTCTACGAAATTCCCATCCTCTAATTCAAAAAGATACTTTCTGGTCGAATCAATCGAAGACTCCTGCATCCTCGCAACCTTAAGAGAGGTGAATTCATAATTTTCTTTGAGCTTTTCCTTTAATTTAAGAGGAATGTTACCCATTTCATCTATGGATCTTACCATGTGAACATGGAGCCAGCTATATATTTGGCCTGCCCTAAATTTTGGTTCTCCCATAAGTTCAAGTTCATTCGTTAATTCAGTTAATGTAAGAGATTTTAAATCTTTCATTTTCTTATTAATTGGGCAATGTAAAAACCATCACCTTCGTCTATTCCAGGAAAATACTGTTTTTCAGATATAAGTTCAAGTGGGAATTTTTCTATCATCCACTTTACCTGGTTTTCATTCTCATCCTTATTAATGGTACATGTGCTGTAAATAAGCTTTCCACCTTGCTTTAAATACTGCCATGCATTGGTTAGAATATCTCTTTGAATACTTACCAAAGCATTAAGATCTTCTTTTTTCGTTTTAAACCTTATATCAGCCTTTCTTCCCATAACACCAAGTCCTGAGCAGGGAAGATCTGCAATTACTACATCATACCTGCCTACAGATGATTCATCAAATACCGCGGCGTCAAAAGCCTCCGTAGTTATGTCAACCTTTCTGCTGGACATATTACAGCGTTCAATATTCTCATCAATTCTTAATATCTTATCATCTGTAAGATCACGTGCTCTTACTATTCCGCCTAAATCAGCAGCATGGATGGCTTTGCCTCCAGGTGAAGCACATAAGTCAAGTACCATATCATTTTCTTTAATTCCGGAAAATTTCATGACACGCTGAGCACTTAAGTCCTGCACTATGAATTTTCCACTCTCATAGCCATCTATATCATATATGGACTTTCCCTTAGATACATAATAAGCATCATCAAAGTCCTTAACCTTCAAAAGTCCACCATAATCTGAAAGCTCATCTCTTACTCTTATAGTAACAAGACTCTCCTCCTGCATGGATTTAAGTATTTTTTCTGATATATCTTTGCCATAATTTGACTCAAAATGTTCAACAATCCATTCAGGGAATGCATTATTAGTGTCTATCTTAATCGATGTCTTATTTCTTGCAACATTCCTTAATACACCATTAACAAAACCACTAAGTGATTTAAAACCGTGCCTAGTAGCTATCTTAACAGCTTCATTACATGCCGCAGAATCAGGAACCTTATCCATGAAAAGAATCTGATATATACTCATTCTTAAAATGGTACGAATTGCCGGTTTAAGCTTATTACACTTAACCTTCGAATAATCATTAATTACATCATCGATAATTAGCTGGTTCTCGATAGTACCTTCAATAACTCTTTTAATAAAGGCCTTTTCAACACCCTCTAAATAGTCATACTTATCAAGAACATTCTTTTCAACAACATGACTGAATGAACCATTTTCAACAATTTCTATTAAGCTTTCATATATTATTTCACGTTCGTTTGATGCCAATATATTTCACCTTTAGCCAAGTATGGTTCCAACTTCAATTTTGTAGCCAAGAAGGAAATCATGAACCCTCATACGCTTCTTTCCTTCAAGCTGTATTTCTAAAATTTCTATTCCATAATCACCAGTTGAAACTGTGAAGGAATCCTTTTTTACCTCTATAACAGAGCCCTTAACATTCTTCTTAGTGGTGATGTCCACAACCTTTGCCCTCCATATCTTGAGAGTTTTCTTATCAAGATATGTATATGCTGAAGGCCATGAATTAAGACCTCTTATGTATCGCTCAATGACTGAAGCTTCCTTATTCCAGTCAATAAGACCAAGCTCCTTTGATATTTTGGATGTATGTGTTGCCAATGCTTCATCCTGTGGAATAGGCGCAAGACTTCCATCCTCAATTTTAGGAAGTGTATCAATTAAAAGGTCTGCACCAACCAGTGTAAGCTTGTCAAATAAACTGTCTCCTGTTTCATCATCTTCTATTTTCACCTTAGTAGAAGAATAAATATCACCGGTATCTACTCCCTTAGCCATTTTCATAATGGTAACTCCTGTGTATTCTTCTCCATCTAAAATGGACCACTGGATAGGAGCAGCCCCCCTGTATTTTGGGAGCAGTGATGCATGAATATTAATGCAGCCATACTTTGGCATATTCAATATTTCTTCTGAAACAATCTGGCCAAAAGCTGCTACTACGAATATATCAGCGCCATAGCTTCTTAGTGTCTTAACAGCCTCTTCTTCTCTTATTTTCACCGGCTGAAATACTGGTATATTATGCTTGAGTGCACACATTTTAACAGGGCTCATCGAAACTTCTCTTCCTCTTCCCTTTTCCTTGTCAGGCTGTGTCACAACAAGACATACATCATAGCCATTTTCAATTAATTTTTCTAATGGAGGAACCGAAAAATCCGGAGTTCCCATATATATAACTTTCATTACGCTTCTTCCTCTTCATCAGCCAGATCTGCAGTGTTTAATAATTCACCCTCTACCTTTTCAACATACAAATGTCCGTCTAAATGATCATTTTCATGAAGAATTGCTCTTGCTAAAAGCTCTTCTCCTTCAAGCTCGAACTCTTCCATATTTTCATCATAAGCTCTTACCTTTACATAATTAGGTCTGGTAACAGTTCCTGTCTTTCCTGGAACTGAAAGGCAGCCCTCATAGCCTGTCTGTTCGCCATCTGTTTCGAGGATAGTTGGATTAATAAATACCATTGGATCCTCACCTGTTACATCAACAACGAAAATTCTTTTAAGAATTCCAACCTGTGGAGCAGCAAGGCCAACGCCCTGTGCTTCATACATAGTATCAAACATATCATCTATGAGATCTAAAGTTCTTTTATTAACCTCTTTAACCTCTTTGCACACCTTGCCAAGAACTGATTCACCCATCTCTCTTATTTTTCTTGTAGCCATTCTTTATTCACCCTCCAATATCTTATTGAAAATCAAATGTAACTATTTCACTCTTTAATGGTGCTGTCTTAAGAAAATCTTCCATCACCTTTCTATACTCAATAATCCTGTCTTCATTACCTGCTTTCACATATAAATTATATCTGTAAAAATCATTTATTTTGGATATAGAATCAATCGCTGGACCTATAACTCTGACTCCTTCTGTCTTTCGCTTCATTAATGCCGTTGCAAGCCCGAGTGCCCTTCTTTCATCCTTTGACTGTATGAGCACATGTAGAAGTTTCCCACAAGGTGGATAATCCATAAGCATTCTATATGAAATCTCTTCATTATAAAAGCCTAAATAATCCTGGTTGGAAGCATGAATTATACTATAGTGATCCGGCCTGTAGGTCTGTATAATTGCCTCTCCTTCCTTCTCACCTCGCCCTGCTCTTCCTACTGCCTGGGTTAATAACTGGAACGTTCTTTCTCCAGTTCTAAAATCTGCCTCATTAAGTGAAAGATCTGCTGCAATAACACCTACCAAGGTAACATTCGGAAAATCATGTCCCTTAACTATCATCTGGGTTCCAACTAAAACATCTGCCTCATTATTCTTAAATGCACTTAATATCTTTTCGTAGCTGTCTTTTGTTTTAGTCGTGTCCGCATCCATTCTTAGAACTTTAATATCTTTAAATGTCTTTTTTAGTGCTTCCTCTATCTGCTCCGTTCCTGCCTTGAAGGAAGATATGTATTTCGAACCACACGTCGGACATGTATTGACATCTTTGGTTTCGTATCCGCAGTAATGGCATATCAGTTTTCCACCATAATGCCTTGACAAAGATACATCGCAATGAGGACATTTAATAACGTTTCCACACGCCCTACAGCTTATGAAGCCTGCATATCCTCTTCTATTTAAAAAGAGCATTATCTGTTCTTTCTTTTTTAGCTTTTCATCTATCTTTTCAATAAGAGCACGGCTGAAAATAGACTTGTTACCCTCTTTTAATTCTTCTTTTAAATCAACTATCGAAACTCTTGGAAGCTCACCACCTGTTAACCTTTTAGTCATATTAAAGAGTCTGTATTCACCACTTTTAGCTCTAAAATATGTATCTACTGAAGGTGTCGCCGAACCTAATACGATAGAAGCCCCCTTAATCTCACACAATTTAAGTGCAACCTCATTAGTATGATACTTAGGTGTAGATTCACTAATATAGCTTCCATCATGTTCTTCATCTATAATGACTAAGCCTAAATTTTTAAACGGGGTAAACAGTGCCGATCTTGGGCCAATTATGACATCAATGTCACCATTCAAAGCTCTTTGACACTGATCATATTTTTCGCCCTGTGAAAGACTTGAATTAATAACAGACACTCTGTCCTTAAATCTTTTATAAAATCTCATAAGCGTCTGATAGCTTAATGATATTTCCGGTATAAGCATTATGCACTGCTTATTTCTTTTTATTGCTTCTTCAATAAGCCTTATATATACTTCTGTTTTTCCGGAGCCTGTTATTCCATGTATTAAGAATTTTCCCTTCGATGGATCATCTTCATCGAATGTTGAAGAAATTGTATCAACTATATCCTGCTGCTCGTCGGACAATATAAGCTTATTATCCTCATCATTTGTATTAGTAACCGGATTTCTATATACCTCTTCGATTTCAACAGTTAATGCTCCATCCCTCGTAAGACTCATTAATGTTTGAGGGCTTACATTTAATTTTGAAACCACAATATCATATGGAATAATTGTTTCATTAACTAATTCCTTTAATACTCTGGCCTTGGCTGACTGCTTCTTTCTTATGCACTCTCCATAAAGAGACTGTATCTCATCCCTTCCAAGCTTTCGGACTATTTTTTTATTCTGCCTTGGTTTAACTATTTTTTTAGCCGGAAGAACGGTCTTTAGTGCCTGAATCATGGTAGATCCGTAAGTATCCTTAATATAGTACGCAAGCAAAATGGCATCCTTTTCGACACTAACCGCATTAGGAACTATATCAATGATTTCCTTCATCTTATCTTCCGGATAATCAGAAGTATCCGTAATTTCTATAACATAAGCTTCTTTTTTCGCATTATATTTTCCAAACGGGACCTCAACCAGATCTCCTACTTCTAACTTATCTCTAAGTGTTTCCGGAATAATATAACCAAAAAGCCTGTCTACCTTTTCATGTGAAATATCTATTACTACGTTAGCAAATTTTCCCACTAACACTAATTCTCCTTCAAAATTTCGCGAACGAGGACTCTTTCATCCATAGGGTACTTAACACCCTTTATCTCCTGATAATCTTCATGTCCCTTACCCGCAAGAACTATAATGTCCTGAGGCTTGGAATTATGAATGGCATATCTTATGGCATCCTTTCTATCAAGAATTTCTACATACTTACCAGTAGTTTTGGCCATTCCAATTTTAATATCATCAATTATTGCCTGAGGTTCTTCATCTCTTGGATTATCTGATGTAATTATTGTTAAATCTGCAAGTCGTCCTGAAACTTCACCCATCTCATATCTTCTATCTTTTGATCTGTTGCCACCACATCCGAAAAGACATACCAATCGTTTAGGATTATATTCTCTTAATGTAGTCAAAATACTCTCAAGACTATATGCATTATGTGCATAATCAATTAATAATGTAATAGGATAAGGGGTCGGTACTATTTCAATTCGACCCTTTACACTAATGCTCTTTAAAGCATCTATAATTACACTGTTTTCAACATTGAAATATTTACATACACTAATAGCTGTTAATGCATTATAGACACTAAACTTACCTGGTGTTGAAACCTCAACATGAAGCTTTTCATCCCCTTTAACATCAAACGCAATTCCAAGCTTTCCAGGCTCATCCATTAACTCTAAGTTATCTGCATAGATATCAGCTTCTTTATTAAACCCATATGTTTGAAGACTACATGTATGATTCTTGATTATCTTAAGAAGATTGTCATCATCTGCATTAACAATTCCAACCTTGCACTGTCTAAACAGTCTGCTCTTACATTCAGCATATTCTTCAAATGATTCATGTTCGTTAGGGCCTATATGGTCTGGAGAAAGATTCGTGAATATTCCAAGTTCGAATTTAAATCCTTCTGTTCTAAAAAGCTTAAGTCCCTGGCTCGCAACCTCCATTACGACTATTTCAATACCACTGTCAACCATTCTTCTAAAATACCCTTGTAGAAGGAATGATTCTGGAGTAGTATTACTTGCTTTAATATGCTCATCGCCAATAATTGTTTCAATCGTTCCAACTAAGCCAACACTGAATCCTGATTTTTCAAGGATAGACTTAACTAGATATGATGTGGTGGTCTTTCCCTTGGTTCCTGTAATTCCAATCACCTTAAGACTGTCAGCTGGATAATCATAATATGCTGCCGAAATATAAGCCATGGCGTATCTTGCATCCTTAACTCTTATAATACTAAGAGATGGATTAATTGAAACAAGTTCTCCAACATTAACCTCATTTTCAATGACTAAGGTTCCTGCACCCTTTTCTACAACATCCTTGGCAAATGAATGACCATCCACCTTAAAACCTGGTATACATATGAACATAGAATCCTTTTCGGCTTTTCTTGAGTCAATAACAAGAGTCGAAATATCCTTATCAACACTACCAATTACTACCTCATATTCTATTTTCGATAACAATAAAGCCAGATTTTTCATACGCATCTCCTAATATTTATGTCAAAGATATTGGGTATAATCGCCCTATAAGTCATTTTATTATACCATATTGTGATGTTTTTAGATATTTTTAAGCAATTGGACACAGTTTGAACACAATTTATTTGTAATCTAATTGCATAGATAGTTGAAACTCACTATCTCCCCCCTCATAAAAGCCCCCTAGATGACCTCTAGGGGGCTTATTTTTGTGTTATTTAAAATGCTGGGATTGTAACCTTGAGATTACTTTCAATCTCATCTGCTTTTTCTTTTGATATGACACCGTTTTCTAAGCTTAATGCATTTGCTACAGAAATCGCTACACATTTTTTAATTGTATCTTCCGGAGACATTCCATTAGCTATAGAAAATGCGAATGCCGCAACTGCTGAATCTCCTGATCCAACTGAATTGACTACTCGTATCGTCGGAGCCTGAACATAGTACGCATCTATCTTATCTTCACTCTTTCTGGCATACAAAATTCCTTTGCTTCCCATAGAAACTACAACATTAGGAATTCCATTTTCTATTATCGAAGAAGCAGCAGATAGAACATCCTGAATTCCCTGTATCCTTCTTCCCATCAGATTTTCAAGTTCACGCATATTAGGCTTAATCATGAACGGACAGGCCTTTACACCTTCTCTTAAATTATCACCTGATGCATCTAAAAGAACTTTCTTTCCCATATCCTTAGCAATTGTAATAAGCTTGGCATATGTAGAAGCATCTACTCCAACAGGTGATGAACCTGATATGACAACTATGTCGCAATCTTCTATTTCTTTTTCAAAATTTTCTACGAAAGATTTAAGCTCATCTTCAGCAATCTGAGGTCCCGGTTCTAAGAATTCTGTTATATAACCGTCTTCTGAAATAATATTAATTGAGGTTCTGGTTTCATTCTTAACTGTTGTGAAAGCATCCTTTGCCCCCATCATTTCAACAGAATCTCTAATCAGTTCTCCGCAATATCCACCTAAAAAGCCAAGACATTTTACATCCATATCATACTGTCTTAAAACCTTGGCTACGTTAATACCTTTACCACCTGCTATATTAATTACATCATCTACTCTGTTAACCGAGCCGAGTACAATTCTCGATGCGTGAATCGTCTTGTCAACTGCTGGATTAAGTGTAACTGTAGCTATCATATTCTGCCCCCAATCTCATGATTCCTAATTAATATCTATTAATTATATCGACATATTTATTATACATCATAATATTTCATTACTATCTGAATTGTTCTTATATTATTATATTCATTAATATCCGGATAATAAGCTAATTTAATATTAATATCACCATCCTGACATCGACCGTTTAACAATTCATCGAATTTTTCCTGACCGAAATTATCAATCAAAAAGGTATCAAAATCCTCTAACGAATCAAAGTATACCATGTCAAATCTTCTTCCAGCTTCATCCTTAACCTTGAGCTTGCCAATAACTCTTTGCTTTCCCCTTTTTTCATATGAAAGTAGTGAAACATTACTGGTTGCGAACATTGGCTTGGGATTACCTACACCGCATGGCTCAAGCATTGAAAATGACTCAACTAAATTCATATTTATATACGAAAGTGGCATCGGAACATCAATAACAAGCTTTTTAGTAAGTTCCTTCTCACCAAGAATACAGTTTTCATTAAGAAGTTTTCTTAACGTTTCAACATCCCCCTTATTGGCCAGGGATACACCTGCTGCCATCTTATGTCCGCCATATTTAGTGAAGATATGCTTAACCTTCGTAAGCTCCTCGTACATATCATAATCTTCTATTGACCTTCCAGAGCCTTTTATACCATCCTCCGCTTCTGTCAAAACTATGGTAGGCTTATAATACTTCTCCTTAATCCTTCCTGCTATAATTCCAGCTATGGATTCATGAGTATCCTCTAAATATATAACCAAAACCCTGTCGTCTTTAATAGAAGAATTATCAATGATTTCTGATGCCTTTTGGGTTCCTTCTTCTGTTATTGCCTTTCTTGAATCATTTAACTCCTTTAGTTGTGTAGCAATAATGGAAGCTTCATTAAATGAGTCTGTTGAAAATAGCTCCAGTGCCCTTTTTGCCGTATCTAATCTTCCTGTCGCATTGATTGTCGGCCCCAGAACGAATCCGAAATGATAGGATAATATATCTTTGTCCTTAAGACCGGTCACCATACATAGTGCCTTAAGTCCTATATTAACAGGATTGGACATACGTTTAATGCCTTCCTTTACTATTACCCTGTTTTCATCTAAAAGCTCCATCACATCACATACTGTCGCCATAGCTGCGAACGGAATAAGTTCATCTATAACTTCATCATGCTCACCGCCTAGCATAATCGAAATCAGTTTAAATGAAACGAAAGCACCACAGATAGATTTAAAAGGATATTTGCAGTCCTCCTGCTTGGGATCAACGACAGCTAACGCATCAGGAACTATATACCTTTTTTTATCTCCATCCATTTCGTATGGCACTTCGTGATGATCTGTAATTATCACATCCATATTAAGGCTCTTGGCAAGCTCAACCTGGCTGAATGCAGATATGCCATTATCACAGGTTAATATAGTATCTATTCCATCCTCATGCGCACTATTAATAAGGTTATCATTTAATCCGTATCCATCTTTAATTCTATGAGGAATAACAGTATCAACATCTGCCCCCATAACCTTTAAGCCTTTTAGAAGGATGTAAGTCGAACAAATACCATCTACATCATAATCTCCGATTATTCTGATTTTCTTTTTTTCCTTGATTTTTTCCTTAAGAATCAAAGCAGCCTTGTCAATGTCCTTTAAAAGGTGCGGATCTCTTAATGAATTCATATCACCACTTAAGAAGCGTTCTATATCTTCACTGGTTAAAAGATCTCTGTTCCTTAAAATTCTGGCCATTACAGGATCAATATTAAATTGTTTTGATATAGCCTCGAAATCTGCTCTTTTCGCAGTGACTACCCATCTTTGTTTAACCAATTTTAATTTCCTTCAGGATGTATTTTACTAATTACAAATATATAGAAAAAGCCCCTCATCAAATTCATGATGAAGGGCTACCTTATATTTCTTTAGACTGTCTTCTTAGGCTTAATGACCTTTCGCAAAATCATATAGAATGAAGATGCAAGACAGATTGATGAATATGTACCGCAAAGGATACCAACCATTAATGGAAGTGCGAATTCCTTAATTGATGTAACACCTAATACATAAAGAACTGCAACCATAATGAATGTTGTGAGTGAAGTAAATACCGAACGGCTTAATGTCTGTGTTACTGACATATTAACAACATCATCAAGCGAATCCTTCTTAGCCATAGCCGCCTTGTTCTCACGAATTCTGTCGAATATAACGATTGTAGCATTGATTGAGTAACCAACGATAGTAAGCATACATGCAATAAATGTACTACCGACTGAAACTCTCGCAATAGCATAGAAAGCAAGTACAACCAATACGTCATGAACAAGTGCTAATACTGAAGAACATCCAAAACGAACATCCTTAAATCTGTACCAGATATAAAGAAGCATTAATGCTGAAGCAATAACAACTGCCAAAATAGCATCTCTACTCATTTCATCTGAAATAGTTGAACTGATTGTTTCAGAGCCAATAACTGTTGCAGAGAAGTTAGAGCTTAAAGCATCAGCTAACTTAGCATTCTCTTCTTCTGATAATGTTCTTGTTTTGAAAATGATGTTATTAGAATCTTCTATCTTCTGAGGAATAACATTTCCATCACCTGTGATAGCTTCAATAACAGGAACAATCTTACCATCTATATCTTCAATACTGTAATCTTCTGTGAATGTAGCTTCTGTTGATGTACCACCAACGAAATCAAGGCTATAGTTTAATGAACCTTCGCCCTTTCCTGCATTGATTCCCATGAATACGAAGCCTGCTACCATAACGATAACTGAAATAGTAATGCAGATTCCCTTCTTAGCAAGGAAGTTAACAGCCTTAGCATCTTTAGCAACGCCATACAGCTTTTCGCTCTTAGCTCCAAGTGCGAATAACGCTTTCATAATCCACTTTGTTACGAATAATGCTGTGAACATTGAAAGGATAATACCTAAAGCAAGAGTTGAAGCAAATCCCTTAATTGGACCTGTTCCTAATGCTCCAAGTACAGCTGCTGCAATAAGTGTTGTAATATTACCATCAACGATAGCTGAAAGAGCCTTCTTATATCCAATATTCATTGAGGTTTCAACAGTCTTACCTTTTCCGATTTCTTCACGAATTCTCGCGAAAATAATAACATTAGCATCAACGGCCATACCAATTGAAAGAATGATACCTGCAATACCAGGAAGAGTTAATGTAATCTGGAATGCATCAAGTAAAATAACCATTAATTCTACATATAAGCTTAATGCTAATGCTGCAGCAAAACCTGCAATTCTGTAGATAATTATCATAAATACTGCGATAATAGCAAAACCAATAAGACCTGCCTTTAACGAAGTATTAATAGCATCTGAACCAAGCTGTGCTCCAACCTGCTTATGATGTAAATTCTCAAGTTCAAGCTTTAATCCACCAATTCTTATTGTTGATGCTAACTTGTCTGCCTTTTCATATGTGAAGTTACCAGTAATCTGTGCCTGGCCATCTGTAATTGATGCATTAACATTAGGTGCTGATACAATCTTTCCATCATAGTAAATAGCGATTGATTCACCAGCCTTGAATGCCTTATCTGTAGCATCAGCGAACTTAGAAGTTCCTTCAGGTGTCATTGACAAAGATACAACGAACTGGCTGTTCTTTAAGTTATCCTGAGTTGATCCAGCCTGTGCTGACTTAACATCAGTACCTGTTAATACAACATCTCCATCGGCAAGACACTGCTCGATTGGCTTAAGTAAAAGATATACAATTTCGCCCTGATCATCGATTCCTGCCTGAACATAGTTGATGTTTCCTGATGCATCCTTTTCTCTTATGAAATAAAGTGAACCAGGTCTTCCAAGCTCAGCGAGAATATCCTTCGCATTCTCTGCTCCTGGAATCTCTATATTAATTCTATTTGATCCTTCTGCATAAACCTGTGCTTCAGTACTATAGTTCTGCACTCTTTGCTGTAACTTGTAAATAGTGTCAGCCATATCCTCTGAGGAAGGCTCCTCCTCTCCAACTACCTGATAAGTAATTGAAACACCACCTTCAAGATCAAGACCTAAAGGAATGTCTGAGGCTGCACCCTGTCCATCAAAGTTAAAACCTGTGGCTGCAGATATTCCGAATACCACTAAGAGGGCAACCAATACTATCATACTGATAATAGAAGTACTCTTTTTCATAACTCTTCTCCATTCTTTGCCTTACTGGCTAAAATTCATAATTACACGAATGTAAATTATAACACACTTTTCTTAAGAATAAAACAGTTCTTATTCTGATTCTTCTTCCTTTTCTTCATCTTCTATACTAGGAAGTTTTATTACTACCTTCTGTATCCTGTTTTGATCAACACCTAACACTCTAATTTCAATTCCATCATCAGTTTTAATGGTTTCGCCATCTTCTGGGAGTCGATCTTCAAGATAATCAATAACAAGACCTCCTATTGAATCATAATTCTCAGATGAAAGGGTAGTTCCTATTTCATCATTAATATCATCAAGTTTCATGGAGCCTTCTACTAAATACGCATTCTCCTCCATTTTCTTAATGCCTAAATCTTCTCTGTCGTCATACTCATCTCGTATTTCACCAACAATTTCTTCTAATAAATCTTCTAAAGTAACCATACCCTCGAAGCTTCCATATTCATTAAGTACGAATGCAACGGTCTCAGCCTTCGCTCTCATCTCAGGGAGAAGATCTGCTGTTTTTTTGTATTCAAAGGTAAAATATGCTGGTCGCATGACATCTTCTATTTTAAAGCTGTCAGTATCTTCAACTAATAATAAATCCTTAACATTAATCACACCTAAAATATTGTCGCTGGTCGCATCATATACAGGATATCTGGTATACATATGCTCCTTATATTTACTAAGCACTTCTTCGAAGGTGGAATCCTTTTCTATGAAAATAATTTCAACCTTCGGAATCATAATATCTTTTGCTACAGAGTCTCCGAAGTCAAACACATTAATAATCATTTCCTTCTCTTCGTCTTCAATTACACCATCCTCATGACTTACATCAAGATATGTACGAAGTTCACTCTCTGTCATTGCATTCTTCTCATTGGTATCAATTCTAAGAAGCTTCATTATTCCCTTAGCGAAAATATCCACAAGAAAAATAACCGGCGTTAACAAAATCATCAAAACATTAATGATGCCTGCGAAAGCCAGTGCCAGATTTTCCGATTTAACTGTTGAAATATTTTTAGGAACAATTTCAGCGAATATTAATATCGCTACTGTGAGAATTGATGTAACAACACCAACACTTATACTAATCCTGGTTGCGAATATGGTTGCTATAGAAGACGCCGCAATGTTAACTATATTATTCCCAATCAGAATAGCTGTTAACATTTTTCCATAATCTTCTAATACCCTAAGAGCGGTTTTCGCCCTTCTATTTCCTTCATCCGCAAGTGCTTTAAGTCTGACCTTATTAGCCATCGTTAGTGCTGTCTCTGATGATGAGAAGAATGCTGACATAATCAGCAAAAAGAAAATTATAACTAATTGTTTTATACTGTCCGAGTCCAAAAATGTAATTCCTTTCTATTTAATATATATAATAATATCAAAAATCAAGGATTTCGCAATGGGACTCTATTTATAAAACTCAGCTGCGAAATATATCCTGCCAGATGAGTTAACAAAAACTCCTATAGTACAGTCAGAAAATACAGGACTGTAGATTAAATCTCTGTGCATCGAATGCTTAAGCCACGCATTAACTACTGAATCCGCACTAGTATACCCATATGCTATATTCTCACCTACATATGAATATGGAATCATTGAATCAAAATATAATCCCTCGAATGATCTTCCATCAGGAAGATTATGTTTAAAGCATTTTGAAATACCTTTAGCTCTTTTATTGGCGATTTCTTCGATATCTTCATTCCAGTTATATGAAGTAAGTCCCTTTTTCTTACGTGCCTCATTTATTTTATTAAACACATCCTGTGCAAGCTGATCCTTAATAGCTTCATAATCAATAGCTACAGGTATATTTTTATTCTCTATGCCAAGGGTACTAGTTGGAGTTGTGAAGATAAATAAAAATCCCAAACATATACTTAATGAAACTGATGCAATTCTCAATACTTTTTTCATAATTAGCCAAATCCTATATAATTTATTTGTTCACATAATTCTGTTTACATAAATTATATAGGTACCAGATTTTGGGGTCAAGCAATTTAGTTAAACTATTTATAGTATTTTAGTACCAGTTTAGATTAGCAGAATGTATTCAAAAAGATTCGCCACTAATCCCATTAAATATAGTATAATTAGTTATATATAGTTAATTTTCGGATTGAGGATAGATTATGATAAGAAACATGGATTTTAATATAGCAGCAATAATCATGCTGACCTTCGTTTTTGTATACTTTTTACTCCAGTACGATCTTAAGGCCAAAACAAGCAGAAGCTATCTACAGCTTGTCGGATGCATCATATTAACAGCCTTTCTTAATATTGTGTGTGATTTTCTACTGACTATTATGCCAGCTTCACGTTCCCTATACCTTATCTATTCTGTTTATCTTTATTTTTCAGGTGCTTGTGCATATATATTAACCAAGTATACCCGTGTTTTAGTTGATCCTGAAAACAAGCTAAAACTAAGTGATCGAATAAATCAGGCATCAATAATTCTATATGCCATCTCATGCATCATATCAGTTCCTTTTCATTATTATGTCAAGCTTGAGAATAAAGAGGTTACGCCTTCAGGTGCATATGTAGTTACATATCTTTTGTCTGGCTACTATCTCATATTCGCAATGTCAAGAATATTTAAGAATATCAAAACACTTAGCAAAAGACAGACACAAAATGTCATCGTATTCGTAGTAATCACCTTTTCAGGTGCCTTATTACAATTTTTCCTTTTTGGGAACCAGATGCTTATATACTTTATTTATGGAATATCATGCCTTATTCTCCTTTTCGCCTTTGAAACTCCTGACTACCAGAAAATGATCAAAGCCACCAGAGAACTTGAAGTATCAAAGCAAAGAGAGGACGAGCTTACGAATACCGTTCATCAGCTCATGAAAACCTCTACCTGGTTCATCTATTTTAACAACGATGGTTCCGTAAGTGATGGATCTTGGAGTGAAGACATCAAGTCACTTCTAGGATATAGCATCGATGATGATGTTGACATCACTGCTCTATGGACTGAATCACTTCATCCTGATGACAAGGAACGTTCTATTGCTGCTTTTGCTAATGGCTTAAAGGGCGAAGAATATAGAATTGAAACAAGACTAAGATACAAGGATGGTTCCTACCACTGGTTCTTATGTACAGGAAGCTTAATAACTGATAACGAAGGAAATATGACAAGTTATCAGGGCGTTATACAGAATATCGACGATGAAATCTACAAAAGAGAGCTTATTAACGAAAAGCTTAAGGTTATGGCTGACCTTGAAAAATCAAAGTCAGACCTTCAGGAAGCTTTAATTGCTGCAGAAGAAGCAAGCAAAGCCAAGACAACCTTCCTCTCTAACATGTCACATGATATAAGAACTCCTATGAACGCTATTCTTGGTTATGCTCAGCTTGCCATGGAGCATATTAATGACGAAAAGGAAGTCAAAGAGTCTTTGTCTACCATTAAGTCATCCGGAGATCATCTCCTGTCTTTAATCAATGATGTACTTAATATGAGCCGTATTGAAAGCGGAAAGGTCACTATTGAAAGTGCTCCTTGTAACCTGGATGATGTTATTAAGGACATTGAAAAATTAACAAAAGCCAATGTAGATCAAAAGAACCAGACCTATGAAACTATAGTTGAAAATCTTACACACCCTTACGTTATGTGTGACAGATTAAAGCTTAATCAGGTTCTTCTTAACTGCGTAGGAAATGCTGTTAAATATACACCTGATGGTGGTCATATCAAAGTATCATTAACACAAAAAGATTCATTAGAAAACCAAAGCCAGAAAGAATATGTATTCAAAATTGCTGACAACGGAATGGGTATGACCGAGGAGTTCCTAAAACGCATTTTCGAACCTTTTGAAAGAGCCCAGGATTCGACAACATCTTCTATTCAGGGTACAGGTCTTGGTATGTCCATTACCGAAAATATAGTCAGAATGATGGGTGGCAAAATTGAGGTTGAAAGTAAAATAAACGAAGGGTCTATATTCACTATTACTCTTCCGCTTACTCTTATTACTAACGAAGAATATAACTACTCTGTCAATCCATCAAAAAGTGATATCTCTAAGGAAGAAATGATCAAGGCTCTTAGCAATAAGAAATTCTTAGTAGTTGATGATAACAAAATTAACAGAACTGTTGTTAAACGTCTTTTAGAAGACAGAGGAATGCTGGTCGACGAATGTGAAAGTGGAGAAGATGCCGTCAATATCGCAGCATCCCTAAAGGAAGGCTCTTACGACATGATATTTATGGACGTTAAGATGCCTGGTATGGATGGATATGAAGCTACCGATTTAATAAGAAAGCTTGATAATGACATTGCGAAAAATATACCTATCATTGCCATGACTGCAAATGCCTTCGAGGAAGACAAAGAAATGGCCAAGTCACATGGCATGAACGGTCATGTAACTAAGCCATTTATCATTGATGAATTAATTGTATTTTTGTACGAATACCTGATTGGCTAATTCGTATTTTTAGCATCTGAACGTTTCTTTAGGTCCAAGATAGCCATATGGGACTTTTACTTCTATTGGGTTAATCACTATCTTCTGAAGTACAAGTCCTGTACTTAAGGCATGAATTCTAAGTTCATTTAATCCCTTAGTACAGTTAACATTAAGTGTGTTAAGCCTTATATTGTCAAGAACGCCTCTCTTCCAGTCTGAATTATCATCAGATACCTTGAATTTTTCTGGAACAAGACTTATTATCTGATTCTCACCATTTAAGCTTATACCAACATTTAATTTGTTATCTCTATAAGTAGGATTCGTAGGAGTAGTATATAAAGTCACCTCATACTCACCCTCTTTTTCTGTTACGAACGAATACTCAAGATATGGGGAATTCTCAATATCATTATAGGTATTGGTAACTGGCATAACCTTCATACCGCTCAAGGTCTTTCCATATTCTGGTATCTTAACGAATTTATCCTCCCCATATGCAACATTTTTAGTATAATGTTCAGCCTCAATCGATGCATAATCACCGCTAAGTATAAAAGTATTCTCACCATAATTTGTGTCGAGGCAGTAAACTGGCACATGTATCTTAACCTCTCCATCAGGAACCTTAACTATAACTAGCTCTTCTTTGGCAGAAGAAACCTTAGTTCTATCAAGGCTAACAACTATATCCTGATAACCCATTGCTTCTATTACACCGTTTTCGATATCAAGCTTTAAGCAAGAAGATTCCGTTAAGCAGCTAAACTTCGTGTCCATTCCGCATGCGCTATAGAGTCTTATAACTGCCTTATTTTCGCCAGGATTTAAGAAGTCTTTTATTGTAAGATCAATTCCTGACCAGAACGCTCCTTCAGTATGCTGGTCAGTGCCCTTAATGGTAACAACAATACGTGGTTTATTAGCCTTCTTCCATCTGTATATTACCGGATACTGACACTCTTCCTCGTTCCATCTGGTGAAGCCTACGTGTTCAGAAAGTCCCATGCCATACCATTTTCCATCGGCTATGGTATGAAGTTCATCAACTATACTCGTATCCTTTTCTATGCACTCCTCAATCATGTCCGCATACATGAGGGCGCGTGTTGCTTTAATTGATGTAAGATAATGATTCATGCTTGTTAAAAGCCACATCTTCTGAAGATTAAGATTAGCCAGCACTGGATACTTTACAAGCTGATAGAATGTGAAAGAAACGTCACCTTCTAGCTCATCATAGAGCATATTAGTTCTATCCATTATTAAATCACACTTTTCTATCATCTCTTCACATTCGGAATAATGTGACGGGCTGTAGATATTATCATTCATAGCCTCAGGACGCCTTGCTGAAGTAATCTTAGTGTAATCCATTAAAAGATTTTCAACTTCCTTTACCTTATTATCACTTATTCTGCCACCAAAGATTTTCTTTGCGAATTTTTCTGTATATTCTCTTGCACTGTTTATATTACTTAAGCCCCACTTGTCATAATCATATGCAAGCTCTAAAAAATACGATAACGGATATTCCATAGTGAAAATGTCACCCACATTCACAATCCACAAGTCTCTTATTCCGAATTCATAGGCCTCAGTCATCTGCTCCCATACTTTAGGAAGATACGAGCTGTTAACCCATTCGAATGAAATTGGCCAACCATGATAATCAAAATGGTAATACATACCATATCCGCCCTTATGCTCTCTCATATGCTCTGTAGGAAGAGTTCTCATATTTCCGAAATTATCATCACAAAGCATTAATGTTACACCTTCAAGCTCAGGGTTATCCATTAATCCCTTAGTATTTTCATCACCATAAAAGAATGGCTCAACCTCTTTGTAAAGAGCAAGCATTCTTGGAACCTTATCAAGATCCTCGCACACATTTTCTCTAATTAACTCATTCTGAGTCTTAAGAACGTCCTCTAAAAGTTCAATATTGTCCTTTAAAGTAGCATCCTTTCCCATGATCGTTGAGTCTGCTTCACCACGCATACCAACAGTAATTACATTCTCTAAATCACCGTTTCTTTTAAGTCCATCAGCCCAGAATCTGGTTATTCCTTCTTCATTGGTTCTAAAATTCCATGCATCTCCATATATGGAATCCTTTCCCCTTAGGTATTTATATTCCTCTCCATGTCTAAGACAAGGTTCATGATGTGACATACCCATCACAACACCAAGCTCATCAGCAAGAATTGCATTATCAAGGCCTGGACCATCATTAGCAAAGATTGATGACCACATCGCTGGCCACAGATAATTTCCCTTTAATCTAAGCAAAAGCTCGAACACATGGACATAGCACTCTTTAGTAAATCCTCCAAAATGCTTGTTGCACCAGTTACCAAAAGCTGGCCACTCATCATTTATGAAGAATCCTCTATATCTGACAGAAGGCTCTTTTGAGACAAAGATATAGTCAGAATCTAATTCAAAAACCTCAAGCTTTTTGGGCATATCCGAAAGCCAGTCTACGAATGGTGAAACGCCAAGCATTTCAGATAACTTAAACATTCCATAAATCGTGCCTCTTTTATCAGATCCAGCAATTACTATTGCACTCTTTCCTATACCCTCAGCACCTTCGATAACAGCAATTTTATATACTTCTCTTTTATTCCTTATATCATCAAAGCTTAAATAAGCTTTATTTTCTAATTCATTAATAAGTGAACTTTTTCCTACTGTACCACATATAACCGGCATACTAAGTTCACTACCATTATTTGGGTCATATTTTTCCACTAATGGTTTCTTTCCAAAGACCAATGATATATCTTTCGAAACCATATCCATAATCTTAACAACACCACTGTATTCCTCATCTCCATATATGAGCTTAATGCTGCCGTCTTCTAAATATTTTTCACTAAATATATATTTCATGACCTGCTCCAAATTAAATTTCTTTAATATAAAAGAAAAATCCGCATCGCGAATTTATATTCATTCCTTATTATAAATGATGGCTGCCGCTAGCGACAGCCACCATCTATCATATTTTATATTACTAATTAGTTAAGTGAATCTGTATCACCATATGTAGCCTTCCAAAGAGTTGCTCTCTCTTCCTGGATAGCTGAACCACCTGATGCAAGATAGTCTTCAAGGTAAGAATTCCATACTGATTCGAACTCATCTACTGAAGCAGAAACTGCCTTATCATAAAGGATATTTCTCTTCTCAGCAAGAGCTGTACCCATTCCATCCTCAGATGTAACCTGACCTACATTAACGTTCTTCTCACGTCTGTTATCTACATTAGCAATTCTGTTAGCTTCTTCAACGATAGCTGGATCGATGTTAGCATAGCTGTGAGCTGTAGACTTAGCAGTTAAAGCATCATCCATAAGGTGAAGACCGTTACATGTAATTGTGTAGTCGATGTTCATACCTGAGTTCATGATAGCATTTCCTTCAGCTGCCTTGATCTCATAAGAACCATCATCAAGCTTGTTGTGTGTTACACCCTCATCACCAATCTGGAGATACTGGATGTGCTCTGGATTTGAGATCCAATCAAGATAAAGCATACAAGCAAGAGGCTCTGTGTTAGTTGATGGGAAGAAGATCTTACGGTCACCAGCTGTAGATGTTACGAACTTAGTATGTGTTCCCTTTGAATCTTCGAATGGATCGATTGCGATGAATGCAGCATCTTCGCCAACGATTCTCTGAAGGTTAGCGTTGATTGAATCTTCACCGTTTCTGAAAGGATAATCCCAGTTATGTGTGAATGCACCAACATAACCAGCCTTCATCATATCATCTTCTGTTGTGTCGCCTTCGCCATAAAGAGCGAATTCATTCCACATAAGACCATCATTGTACCACTTGTTAAGAAGCTTGATAGCTTCCTTTGTTCCTTCTTCTGTAAGCTTTCTGTCATCGAAACCATTTACATAGTAGTCAAAATCTGACATGTTAGGATCTAAGAATGATTCGATAAGTGTAGCTGCTCTCCAACCCACATCGTAGCTTACTGAATATGGGATCATCTTCTTAGCGTCTGCGCCAAGGAGTGTATCAGCGTTATCTCTGAATGCGATAAGCATTTCTTCGAACTCAGCCTTAGTTGTAGGAGCCTTAAGTCCTAACTTTTCAAGCCAGTCCTTACGAACGAATGTGTTAATTCTGTTTGTTGTAGCACGCTTACCTTCAATTGCCCAGATTGTTCCATCCTGAGGATTCCTATCCCAGTAAATGTTTGTTTCGCCAAGCCAAGCCCAAAGGTTTGGAAGCTCACTCTTGTACTGCTCAAGAAGTCCTGACATATCAAGAACACCACCCATGTTTCCATAAGTCTGAACTGTTGGATAATCATAAGTTACGCAGATATCTGGTGCATCACCTGCTGCAAGAAGGTTATTGATTTCATCAACCTCAGTCCAACGTGGAACTGGCTTGAATTCTACTTCTACATTGTGATCAGCAAGCATACCAGCCTTGATATAGTCTGTGTACATATTGTTGGTTGGATCTGAACCACCATCATTGCCACGGTCATAAACCTCTACAACGATGTGTCTTGTGTCTGCGAACTTACCATCTGTTAATTCGCTAGCCACTGCTTCTCCGCTAGCTTCATCAGCTGATGCACTTGCTTCAACTGAAGCCTGGCTTGCATCAGTCGAAGATGCTGATGCATTTTCCTGTCCCTGACCGCCACAACCTACTACTGGAATAACCATAGTAGCTGCAAGCAGCATTGCAAGAATTTTCTTTTTCATTTTCTACTTCCCTCCTTAAGAAAATAATTGTTTATGAAAATAATTTCTATATGAATAACAAAAATAATATTTTTGACTATTCCTTAACCGCTCCCAAGGTTACACCATGAATGAAATATTTCTGTAACCAAGGATAAATACACAGGATAGGTATCGTTGAGAACATTACGATAGCAGCCTTTAGTGACTCTGTAAGTCCAGGTGTTGAGAAACCTTCCTGTGTTGCTACTTCTACACTGTTGATATTATTAATTACGTTATATAAAAGTAGCTGTAATGGATAATAATCCTTATTCTTAATGTACATAAGAGCATCTGAGTATCCATTCCATCTTCCTACCGCATAGAACAGAGCAAGTGTTGCAAGTACTGGCTTGGAAAGTGGAACATAGATTGATGATAATACTCTGAAAAAGCTTGCTCCATCAATCTCTGCTGACTCTCTCAAGGATTCTGGAATTCCATAGAAGAAACTCCTCATAATAATCATGTTATATACCGAAAGACAGCTTGGAATTATAAGTGCCGTCGGCGAATCAAGCATATCCAGTGACTTAAGCAAAAGATAGTTAGGAATTGTTCCTGCATTGAAGAACATTGTAATAGTAATAACTATATTGAAAAATCCACGTCCCTTAAGTTTTTCAAAAGTAAGAGGGAACGCACAAAGCGTTGTCATCACTAACGAAAATACTGTACATATTACTGTCAAAAATACAGTCCATAAGAATGACTTAATATATTTCGGATCACTCAAAACTGTACCATATGCACTAAGTGACCATCCCTTAGGAATAAGATATACCTCATGCTTTACTAAATAATCTGCACCACTTAAAGATTTTGCCAGGAGGTTCACCATTGGCAGTAAACAAATTACTAAAACCAGGCAACATAATATTATGAAAATAACATCGCTAAGCTGCGTATGTTTTACACTTCTGTTTTCCATATCAACCTCCTACATTATTCCACGTTCGCCGAGCTTACGTGATATCCAGTTAGCAAGAAGAAGGAAAATAACTCCTACCACTGACTGGAACAAGCCTACGGCCGTAGTTAGTGAGAACTTCAATCCCTTAATACCGTGTGTATAAACAAAGGTTGAAATAACATTTGCAACATCCATTACCATGTTATTCTGCATAGCAAATGGTCTATCAAAGTTAGAACCTAAAATATTACCAAGGTTCATGATTAAAAGTACAACGATTGTTGGTTTAAGTCCTGGAAGAGTTATGTGCCATATCTTTCTCCATCTGCTGGCACCATCAACCGAAGCCGCTTCGTATAGTTCAGGACTAATTCCTGTAATAGCTGCAAGATATACTATTGAGTTCCATCCAAAGCTCTGCCATACACCTATAAAGAGATAGGTGAACATCCAGTGATTAGACTCATTAAGGAATGGAACCGGATCTCCTCCAAGGTTCTGAATAACCATATTAATAAGACCTGATGAAGGAGCAAATAACTGAAGTGCCAAACTTGAAATAATAACCCATGAAAGGAAGTGTGGCATATATGCAATTGTCTGTACGCACTTCTTAAATCTAGGTACTCTTAATTCATTAAGAATAATTGCGAAAATAATTGGTACAGGGAAACCAACAATTAAGTCTAATATGTTAAGTCTTAATGTATTTCTAACAGCATATAAAAAATCTCTGTTACTAAATGCCTGTGCGAAATACTTCATACCATGATTACTGGTCCATGGCATCTCCCATACACTCTTAGTGATGTTATAATCCTTAAACGCAATCTGAACATACTCCATTGGCAGATACTTGAATATGAATAAATATGTCATTGGAAGTAAAAGCATGACATATAACTGCCAGTATCTTTTCATGTATGTAGTAAAAGAACCTGTCTTACTACTCTTCTTCATTGGTAACCTCCCTCTTCAGTGTATTCCTTATCGCCCCAATACCTTCATTAAGTTCATTAAAGTATCTAACTACTAAATCACTTAATCCGACTTTAATAAGATCTACTCCAAAAATTTTTTCATTCGAAAGAATGTCTTTTAAATCATTCTCTGTAATCTTATCCCCAAGTTTAATATCCTTAACCAGAGGTCTTACACTTTCTAACATTGGATCAGGACTTAGTGTGAAGTCTTCTCCATCATCATTAACCCCCATAAGGTATCTAATCCATCCTGCGAACACCAGTGGTATCATCTTAAGATCTGATATTTCGTATTCATCGGATGCTATATATTTTTTAACAGTTTCTCCGAATCTGATACTCAGCTTTTGAGATGTGTCTGTTGCAATTCTCTGAGGTGTATCCGGCATATATGGATTAGGAATTCTCATATTAACAACTGCATCTATGAATTCCTGTGGATTCAATACTCCTGGATCTTCAACTACCGGAAGCCCCTCTACATAACCGATTCTATTAACCAAGGTTACAAGTTCTTCATCCTTCATTTCATCAGAAATCTTGGTATATCCAAGAAGACATCCATATACTGCAAGTGCTGTATGTAAAGGATTAAGACAGGTGCACACCTTCATGCGCTCTACCTTTTCAACAGTTTCCTGGTCTGTGAATATGAAGCCTGCATCTTCAAGTTTTTCTCTTCCACCAGGAAATAAATCTTCTATTACCAGGTATTCACACTCTTCTGAGTTAACGAACGGTGCAATATATGTATTCTTTGATGTAATAACAGGATCAATATCTTCTACACCATCAGCCTTTAGCATATTTAATATGCTCTCATCAGGTCTTGGTGTTATCTTATCAATCATGGTGAATGGGAAGGCGAATACTTTTTCATCCTCTACCTTCTTTATGAAGTCTTCACCAACATGTCCATTTTCGAACCACTTGATAGCGAATTCATGAATTGCCCCGTAGAGCTTTTCACCGTTATGTGAGCAGTTATCCATGCTGACCATCGAAAGCTTAGCTCCATCGACTAAACTCCTGTGATATAAAAGAGCTGCAACCTTTCCTATGTAGCTGGTAGCATCATTCGGACCATTTTCAAAATCCTTTTTCACATTCGGAAGATATTCACCATCATTTCCTCTTAACTGATATCCCTTTTCAGTTATGGTGAAGCTTGCCATCTTTAATGAAGGATTAGCAAATATTTCTTTTAATCTTTCGTAATCTTCATTAGCCTGATCAAGAACATATCCTTCTGTTATGGAAGCTACCACATTCTTTTCTATGTTTCCGTCACCCTTAAGTGTTACCAGGATTGAAAGATTATCATGCGGCTTATTTATCTTTTCTATAATCTCATAATCGAATCCTTCGACTACGATTAATCCCTTGTTGGTAAGTCCCTTGTTCAACATGTCCTGGACTCTATTTGCCTGGAAAGCTCTGAAAATGTTACCAGCGCCGAAATGAATCCATTCTGGAGAGTTATAAGTTGCTTCCCGAACTTCATCAATGTCAAATAATGGAAGCTTACATCCTTTTTCAATCCACCATTCGGTGTCTTTTATTCCTTCGTAATCAAGTCTCACTTTTTCATCTCTCCCTTAACAATTGCTTCCCACAATCCATTAAGATATGTTGCTCCTAATGCTCTGTCATACAATCCATAACCTGGCATCGCAACCTCGTCCCATATCATTCTTCCATGATCTGGTCTTATTGGACCATCGAAATCAATATCATAAAGAGCCTTCATAATCTCATACATATCGAAGCTTCCATCACTTGAAAGATGTGCTGACTCTTCGAAATCATCAGGTGAGTTGAACTTAAGATTTCTAACATGTGCGAAATGTAATCTTCCTTTTAGCGATCTTATGATATCTGGAAGATCATTGGCTAAGTTAGTTCCGTATGATCCAGCACAGAATGTAACTCCGTTATGTGGATCATCAACCATCTTCATCATTCTTAAAATATTCTCTTTGTTAATTATTATTCTTGGAAGGCCAAATACGCTCCACGCAGGATCATCTGGGTGAATAGCCATCTTGATATCATACTGGTTACATACTGGCATAATCTTTTCAAGGAAGTACTTAAGATTATCAAACAATTTTTCATCATCTATATCTTTGTACGCCTCGAACAGTTCCTTAACCTTAGCCATTCTCTCTGGCTCCCATCCTGGCATTACTGTGCCGTTCATGCTGTCCTTAATCGACTCGAACATTTTCTCTGGATCTATCGAATCGACCTTGGCCTGAGTGTATGCCATAACTGTCGAACCATCTTTTCTTACTCTTGCAAGCTCAGTTCTCGTCCAGTCAAATACCGGCATGAAGTTATAGCAAACCATGTGGATATCTTCTTTTCCAAGATTTTCAAGTGTTTTAATGTAATTCTCAATATACAGGTCACGGTCGCCTGATCCAGTTTTAATATCATCATGGATATTAACGCTTTCGATTCCTGAGATATGAAGTCCGCTTGCCTCAACCTCTTCCTTGAGTGCTCTTATCTCCTCCTGTGTCCAAAGCTCACCCGGCATCTTATTGTAAAGTGTCGTGATAACGCCTGTAACACCAGGAATCTGGCGAATCTGCTTCAATGTAACTGTATCATAGCCCGAACCGAACCATCTGAATGTCATTTCCATTGTTCGTTCCCTTTATCTTCTTTTTGGTTTATTTTTATAATTGCATTATAGTTTTCGTTCTTATTTGTAACAATTGCACACCTTGTGTGCTTCATTGCAAAAGTTGCGGTTTCGTGCAATAATTGTTTTACATAACAAAATATTATATAGAATATAATATAGAAAAACGTATCAAACTAACGGCAGCATAGAACATGGAATTAATATGAGAAACGAATTAAGAACTGATTTTTTAACAAGACAGTACATGCTGTCAAAAGATTATGAGCTGTACTATTATAGCGATTTACATGCAAAAAGTGGTGAGACACACACACATGACTACTATGAATTCTATTTCTTCATAGGTGGTGATGTTACTATGTCTATTGGAAATAAACACTTTAACCTGACTCCTGGCGAGCTTGTTTTAATACCACCTGGAGTTCCACACTATGCAATCATTAATGATGAGAACAAATATTATCAGAGATTTGTTTTCTGGATTAGTAAAGAATACTGTAATCAGCTTATTAAGACTTCTCAGAATTATGGATATATAATGCAGGCCGCTACAATTAACAAGCACTACATCTTCCACTTCGACACATTTCAGTTCAACGCAATTCAGGCTAAGATATTCGGCCTTATTCAGGAAATGCAGCAGGACAGATTCGGAAAAAATGCGAAGCTTAGATTATGTGTCTGTGATTTAATTTTAGATCTTAACAGAATGGCTTATGAATATGAGCATCCAAGAAAATCGAGCAAAGATACATCACTATACGAAAAGCTTGTAACCTATATAGATAGTCATATTACTGATCATGACCTATCTCTTGAGTCAATTGCAGGAAATTTCTATCTTAATAAGTATCATATATCACATGCATTCAAGGACAGCCTTGGCATATCCCTTCATCAGTATATTATCAAGCAGCGTTTGGACCTGTTTAAGGATTATGCCTGCAATAACGATAACCTGGCTGAGGTTGCAATTACATGTGGATTTTCTGATTATTCCAATTTTTATAAGGCATTCAAAAAAGAATATGGCATTTCACCAACTGAATATAAGAAGGAGCTTGATATAGCCGGAGCAAAATTTCAAAAAAGGAGCTTAGGCTAACTATATTTTAGTCTTTAAAAAGCTCGCGCTTTCGATTAATCATCTCTTCTATCTTTTCAATATAGAGTTTGACATCCTTCACATTATCACAGCGTTCAATTCGGCCGTCTCCATACACACGTTTAGTGACTGTTCCAGCACCACACGCTATGATGGTCTGAACCTCCTCCATGATAAGGATATTATATATACCTTCTTTTCCCTCTTTAGAATATCCAACATTTTCGAAGTTACCAGACATATTTTTCTGACGGTACAAATAATACGGATTCATTCCCATATCCTTCGCGCCAATAGATGCTATCTCCATTGTTTCATCAGTATTCTTCAAAGTAGAAAGGCCATTCTCCTTAATCCATTCTGCCATCCTTGAAGCTCTCTTAATTGCAAGCGAATGTACTGTTAAACTCTCTGGAGATAACTCTTTTATCCTGTCGATTGTATATTTAACTTCATTAACATCTTCGGACGGAAGCCCAAGAATAATATCCATGTTGATATTGTCAAAGCCAAGATCTCTTGCCATCTCATAGGCTTTTATTACCTCATCTACCGTATGACGTCTTCCTATCATATCAAGCGTACACTGATTCATAGTCTGAGGATTAACAGATATTCTGGTAACATTATATTTTTTTAACACCTTGAGCTTTTCATAGGTTATACTATCTGCTCTTCCTGCTTCTACCGTAAACTCAAGAACCTGACTCATATCAAAGCTTGTCGTTACTTTATTTAAAAGAATCTCGAGTTCTTCTGCCTCAAGTGTTGTAGGTGTACCACCACCAATATAGACAGTATCCAGCTTTTTGTCCTTAAAAGAAGAAGCCACATAGTCTAATTCCAAAGATACCGCTTTAAGATAGTCACTAACTATATTTTTGTAACCAAAAATAGGATAAGAGGTGAAAGAACAGTACATACAAGTCGTTGGACAAAATGGAATTCCAATATATAAGCTGTACCCATTCTCATAATTAATCTTATCAAGAAGAGCCTTCTCTCTCTTGGCTATATCAATTGAGAGCTCAAGCTTTTCATCACTAATTAAGTACACTTCCTTCATGTACTCTCTTATTTCATCTAATGTAGCGCCCTCTTCCAAAAGTTTCATAGGAATCTTAGTTGGCCTTATACCCGTCAATGTTCCCCATGGCAAAGATATACCTGTCTCTTCCTCCAAAGTCTTATAAATAAGCTTTTTAAGCGCACTTTTAACACCTGTCCTGTCAAGACCGGCGATACTAATTTTATTTCCTATTACTCTTTCTTTTGAAACACTTGATAATAATATGGAATCATCGAAGAATCTGATGGTAAGATCTGGAAAATAGCTTTCTGATGCTTCGGCATTTAAAGTCTCTTTTTCACATCCATCACTGTCATTATCATCCTTAAGAACCTTATTAACCTTAACATCAGCTTCAGGAAAAAAGGCCTTAACTAAAGAATGAATATCATATTCATAAGAAGAATCGTTGGTTGAAACAATTAATTTATTCATAAAAATGGATTATTATCTCTTTCATAACCTATGCTTGTAGCTGGTCCATGTCCAGGATATACCTTCGTATCCTCTGGAAGAGACATAAGCTTATCCTTAATAGAACGAACAAGCACACTCATAGAACCTGTAGGAAGATCTGTTCTTCCAACTGATTCTGCGAACAATGTATCTCCCGCAATAAGAAAACCTGCTTCTTCAACATAATAACAGCAGCCTCCCTCTGTATGTCCCGGAGTCTTAATCATCTTAATATCAATTCCGCACAAAGATACACTCTCCTGGTCCTTCAAAAGAACATCTGCGGCTATACTGCAAGGTCTTCCACATCCAGTTGAACAGTTTTTCTTCGCATCAGCCAGCAGGCCTTTTTCATCTTCAGATGCATAAACTAATGCATTAGAGCAGGCTTTCATCTCTTCTACTCCCCAGATATGATCAAAATGACCGTGAGTTATCATTATGGCGCCAATGCTAATGCCCTGATCCTTAAGCTTATTAAACAGAAGCTCGCCCTGATCTGCAGGATCAAAAACTATAGCCTCTTTAGTGTCTTCTCTATATATGAAATATGTATTCGTCATACACATTCCTAATGTAATTTTTCCGATTTTAATTTCACTCATTCTTTAACCTAGCCTGCAGTTCTTTCTGCACTAATAACGCTTTCAATAGCTCCAAGCTTCTCAAGAAGTTTCTGAAGCTCTCCTCTGTTACTGATTCCGAACGAAAGTACAATAGTGCTTACGCCCTTTTTCGTCATTCTCGTATTTAGAGATATAATGTCAATATTTTTCTCCGAAAGACATTTTGTTATGTCAACCAATAGGCCATTTCTGTTATAGGCAACTATCTGAATTTCAGCAATATACTTCTCACCTGATTCATTATCTGCTGATGCTTCCCATTCAGCTTCTATTATCCTATTCCTTTCTGTTTCCGGAAGAGAGAGCATATTGACACAGTCTGTTCTGTGAATAGAAATACCACGTCCTCTGGTTACGAAGCCAATAATCTCATCTCCAGGAACAGGTGCACAGCACTTACTAAATCTAACCGCAAGATCATGAATACCCTTAACTATAATTCCTGATTTTGATTTGATATGCTGCGTAGCCTTCTCTGTATTTTCGTTAATAGCACGCTCAACCTCTTCATTGGTAATCTCTTTAGGATTATCAATCTCGTACATTTCGAGCATCTTATTAACAATCTGGCCTTCCTTTAATCCGCCATGTCCTACAGCAGCTAGAACATTGTCCCAGTCCTGAAAACCATATTTTCTCTGAATGAATTCCTTATACTTAGGAATAAAGATATCGGATATCTCAATAGTCTTAGCCTTACAGTAGGCTAGAAGCATTTCTCTTCCCTTGGTAACATTTTCTTCTTTAAATTCATTCTTGAACCACTGATTAATCTTATTTCTGGCTTGTGTAGATTTAACTAACAATAACCAGTCTCTTGACGGGCCCTTCGAATTTTGGCTCGTCATAATCTCTATTCTGTCACCATTTTTAATTTCATACTCAATAGGAACCAGCTTTCCATTAACCCTGGCACCTATCATCTTGTTACCTACAGCAGAATGAATACTGTAAGCAAAATCAATTGGCGTAGAACCCACAGGAAGATTCTTAACATCTCCTGTAGGTGTGAAACAATATACACTGTCTGAAAACAGATCAAGGTCAGATTTCAAAAGATTTAAAAACTCCTTATTATCTGACATATCCTGCTGCCATTCAAGAATCTGTCTAAGCCATGAAAGCTTCTCCTCTTCAGCCTCTTCAACAACCTTACCATCAGAAGCTGTCTTGTATTTCCAGTGAGCTGCAATACCATATTCAGCAGCCTTATGCATCTCATATGTACGAATCTGAATTTCAAAAGGCTGTCCTGACTGGCCTATAAGTGTAGTATGAAGTGACTGATACATATTAGGCTTAGGCATCGCAATATAATCCTTGAATCTGCCAGGGATAGGCTTATAAATTTCATGAATTACGCCCAAAGCAGCATAACAGTCCTTCACGCTGTCTACAATAATTCTTACTGCGAATAAATCATAAATCTGGTCAATAGTCTTATTCTGATTAACCATCTTTCGATAGATACTGTAAAAGTGCTTAACTCTTCCATCAATATGTGCCTTAATGCCTGCATCATGAATGTGTTTTGACACTTCATTAACAATATCCTGAATATATTTTTCACGCTCAGACTTTCTCTGAGCAATTTTATCTGCTAAATCATAATAAGCTTCTGACTCAAGATATTTTAAAGAAAGATCCTCTAATTCAACCTTAACCTTCGAAATACCAAGACGAGAAGCTATTGGAGAATAAATCTCAAGAGTTTCCTTTGCTATTCTTTGCTGTGACTCAGGCTTCTGGTATTTTAATGTACGCATATTATGAAGTCTGTCAGCAAGTTTAATTAGGATAACTCTTATATCTTTTGCCATGGCGAGGAACATTTTTCTTAAGTTCTCCGCCTGCATTTCAAGTCTGTCAGGAGCCTGCGTCCCATCTGCTCCCATGAACTGCAGTTTCTGCAATTTTGTTACACCATCAACCAAAAGTGCAACATCAGCACCGAACTGCTCCTTCAATTCTTCATCTGTAAGAACAGTATCTTCTACTACATCATGCAATAATCCTGCAGCTATTGTTTCAAGATCCATTTCAAGATCTGCAAGAATAATAGCTACACAAAGTGGATGAATAATATAAGGCTCACCAGATTTACGTACCTGTCCCTCATGGGCCTGATACGCTATTTGATAAGCCTTTTCAATCAAAGATAAATCACCTGATGGATGATATTTTCGCACACGTAAAAGAAGGTCGCGATACAACTGTTCGGGACTTTGAAATTCTTCTATACTCTCAATTCGACCATAGTCAAAAATCACTTCTTTTTGATGTAATTCATCCATAGTTTTACCTGTACTTTTCTTCTAATATTCCGAGCGTGCCTTTGGGCACGCTCGGTTAAATCACTAATACTTTTGGTATTTTTAGTACATGCCCATACCGCCGGCACCTGCGCCTGCTGGCATAGCTGGAGCATCTTCTTTAATATTTGCTACAACTGATTCTGTAGTTAACAATGTAGAAGCTACAGATGTAGCATTCTGAAGAGCTGAACGTGTTACCTTGGCAGGATCAAGAATACCTGCGGCAACCATGTCTACATATGCATCATTTAATGCATCATATCCATATCCTTTTTCGCTCTCTCTAACCTTATTAACGATAACTGATCCATCAAGACCAGCGTTAGTAGCAATGTAGTAAAGAGGAGCTTCTAATGCCTTAAGAATGATAGAAGCACCTGTCTTCTCATCTCCTTCAAGAGTATCAACTAACTTAGCAACTTCCTTAGATGCATGAATATAAGCTGAACCACCACCTGATACGATACCTTCTTCAACTGCAGCACGAGTAGCAGCTAATGCATCTTCAAGTCTTAACTTTGCTTCCTTCATTTCTGTTTCTGTAGCAGCACCAACACGAATAACTGCAACACCACCTGCTAACTTAGCAAGACGCTCCTGAAGCTTTTCTCTATCGAAATCAGATGTTGTTGTTTCAATCTGCTGCTTAATCTGTGCTACTCTTCCAGTGATAGCATCCTTATTTCCTTCGCCATCAACAATAACAGTGTTTTCCTTCTGAACCTTAACTGACTTAGCACGTCCGAGCTGATCAATTGTTGTCTCCTTAAGTTCAAGACCTAAATCAGCTGAGATAACTGTACCACCTGTTAAGATAGCGATATCTTCAAGCATAGCCTTACGTCTGTCACCATATCCTGGAGCCTTAACTGCAACCACATTGAATGTACCACGTAATTTATTAACGATTAATGTTGTTAATGCTTCACCTTCGATGTCTTCAGCAATAATGAGTAACTGGCTTCCTGACTGAACAATCTGCTCAAGAACTGGAAGAATATCCTGAATATTGCTAATCTTCTTGTCTGTGATAAGGATATATGGGTTATCAAGGTTAGCTTCCATCTTTTCCATGTCTGTTGCCATGTAAGCTGAGATATAACCTCTGTCGAACTGCATACCTTCAACTAAGTCAAGCTCTGTAAGCATTGTCTTGGACTCTTCGATAGTAATAACGCCATCCTTTGAAACCTTCTCCATAGCGTCTGCTACAAGCTGACCTACTTCATCGTCTCCTGCAGAAATTGCAGCAACTCTGGCAATATGCTCTTTTCCATTAACTGGTGAGCTCATTCCCTTAATATTTTCAACTGCACACTCTGTTGCCTTCTTCATACCTTTTCTTAAGATAATTGGATTAGCACCAGCAGCTAAGTTCTTAATTCCATTATTAACCATTGCCTGGGCAAGAACTGTTGCTGTTGTTGTTCCATCACCAGCTACGTCATTAGTCTTAGTAGCTACTTCCTTAACAAGCTGAGCTCCCATATTCTCGAATGCATCCTCAAGCTCGATTTCCTTAGCAATAGTAACACCATCATTAGTAATAAGTGGAGCACCATAGCTCTTGTCTAATACTACGTTTCTTCCTTTTGGTCCTAATGTTACTCTTACTGTATCAGCTAATTTATTAACGCCGCCTTCTAAGGCTGCACGTGCTTCTGCACCATACTTAATCTCTTTTGCCATGATTCAACCACTCCTTACTTTAATATTGCTAAAACATCGCTCTGGCGAACAATGATATATTCTACATCATCAACCTTAACTTCTGTTCCTGCGTATTTTGAGTAAATAACCTGATCTCCAACAGAAACTTCCATCTTAACTTCTTTTCCGTCAACAATTCCGCCAGGACCAACAGCAACAACCTCTGCCTGCTGTGGCTTTTCCTTATTCTGACCAGGTAATACAATACCTGATTTAGTTGTTTCTTCTGCTTCAAGCTGCTTTAATACAACTCTATCGCCTAATGGATTTAACTTCATTTTTCTGCCTCCTATATAAAATGATTTAATATATAAATTAGTTGTGCAAATGTATTTATACAAATGCTCCAAATATTATACAATAAATATAGTAATCTTTTCTACCTTTTTATGCCAATCATCTCTAAATACTTAGACTGTTTATCCTCCATAGTTTTCCTCTCTTCATCATCCATATGATCATAACCTAAAAGATGAAGCATGCTATGTGCAATCAAAAAAGCATATTCTCGCTTAACTGAATGTCCATATTCAGCTGCCTGCGACACTATTCTGTCATTATTTAAGATGATTTGTCCCAGCATGATTAATTCTGTATCTGGATTAACCAAAAGATCATCATTAAAGGATTCACATTCATAGTCTGAAGGTGCCGTCCAGTCAACATTAGGAAAACTCAATACATCTGTTGTATTATCAATATCTCTAAACTCCTTGTTAATCTCTCGAACTGAATCTGCATCTGTAATTAAAAGATCTATTTCGCAAAGATACGGACAACCCTCTTCTGTAAGGATTGTATCACATACAAGATTTGCTATTTTTTCAAGATCAAAATCGGCCTTAAAATCTACCTCATTTTCGAAATTAACCATTTAAGAATTCCTCTTTTTCACAATAAACATCATGCATTCTGATATTAAAACGCATACCAGAAGTGTAACCAAAACTCCCAGCCAGTAAGTAACGCCGTCAAAATAGAAGCTTACGAATTTATATACTGGCCAGTGTATACAATATATAGGAACGCTGAGTTTTCCTAAGTGATTAAGGAAATTAGCACTAATTTTCGATGTATATGTTTTCCCCGAAAAAGATATTCCCAAAGAAAGCATCAATAAAAGAATTGCGAACTCGTATGTATACGCATCAACATTAGTATTAAAGGTATATATGACAAAGATATAGGATAAGACTTCAGTAAAAGTAAGAATAATATTATCCTTCTTCATTTTCCCATCAATCACTTTTGCTATTCTATATGCCAAAAATCCTAGAAGAATATCTGAAAAGCCTCGTATTACTCCCGTATAAGTAAGCACACCAAAGGTACCGAAGCTTCCTACTGTTCCATATTTGTTAATAAGATATCCGTGCATAATAAGTGGCAAAAATATGCATAAATAATTATCAAACACATCGTTAAAACGTTCCTTCAGATACATGATCACAGGAAGTGTTATAAGCATTGCTGAAAGATACCACAGTGGCGAATTTAAATATACATTCAAATCAGCATTCATTATTCCAGTCATTGGAAGAAACAAAGCTTCATAAATGATATTCCAGCTTCCAAATACTATATCTTTGACACTTTTAGTATAATCGGCTGACACAAAATAAAAGACATAAGAAAGGACTATTCCCAAAAGCGCATATGGGAATATTTTTTTAAGTTTGGTCATGGTGTAGCATAATGATGATTTCATAATGCCGTCATCTACCCCAACAGAGGATGAGTTATGTACTTTCTTCTCGATATGCTTACAGGTTAGTGCACCTGTTAATATGAAGAAAAACTCAACCGCGAAAAATCCAGCACTTTTAAACGGATAATTCATGCCATCTTCTGCCAAAAATCCACTGTGATGCATGAATATTATGAGGCAAAATACAATTCTTAATAATTCTAAAAATGAATTCTTAGTTTTCATTCAATACCTTTCAAAAAACACTTACTAATATTTTTCATCTTCTGCTATAACAGAATAAAAATAACACCTAATAAATTATACAAAAAGGGTATGGAATAATCCATACCCTTAAATAAATCAAATCTTAATATTCACATTAATTATGCGAATGGATTTTCAGACTTGTAAAGCATTCCCTTAGGCTGATTGAATCCGATCTCATCAAACTCAACACCGATTAACTTGAATACTTCATATAAAGCCTTACCCCAGTGACCGAATGCAACAGCACCGTGATGTGGGTAATTTCCTTCGATTAATACGTGACGGTAGAAACGTCCCATCTCTGGAATAGCGAATACACCGATACCACCAAATGACTTAGTAGCTACTGGAAGAACTTCTCCCTGAGCGATGTAACCACGTAACTTAGCATCAGCTGTAGACTGAAGACGGAAGAATGTGATATCTCCTGGGATGATATCTCCTTCAAGAGTTCCATTAGTAACCTCGATAGGAAGATTTCTTGCCATAATCTTCTGGTACTTCATTTCGCAGAATGCAAGCTTCTTAGTACATGTATTTCCGCAGTGGAATCCCATGAATGTATCCTTGTGTGTGTAATCGAACTTACCTTCGATTGACTCCTTGTACATATCAGCAGGAACTGAGTTGTTAATATCAAGTAATGTAACAACATCATCTGAAACAGCTGTTCCGATGAACTCTGAAAGACATCCATAGATATCAACTTCACAAGAAACTGGAATACCCATTCCTGTTAAACGAGAGTTAACATAGCAAGGAACGAATCCGAACTGTGTCTGGAATGCAGGCCAGCACTTACCAGCGATTGCAACATACTCTCTATAACCTTTATGCTCTTCAACCCAGTCTAAAAGTGTTAACTCATACTGAGCAAGCTTCTCTAATACTTCTGGCTTCTTGTTACCAGCACCGAGTTCTTCTTCCATTTCCTTAACCTTAGCAGGAATACGAGAATCTCCAGCGTGCTTGTTGAATGCTTCGAAAAGATCAAGCTCTGAGTTCTCTTCGATTTCAACACCTAAGTTGTAAAGCTGCTTAATTGGAGCATTACAAGCAAGGAAGTTTAATGGACGAGGACCGAATGAAATGATCTTTAAGCTGTTAAGTCCTACAACTGCTCTAGCGATAGGAACGAACTCGTTAATCATATCAGCACACTCTTCAGCTGTACCAACTGGGTACTCTGGGATGTATGCTCTAATGTTTCTAAGCTTTAAGTTGTAGCTTGCATTTAACATACCACAGTATGCATCACCTCTACCATCTGTTAAGTCATTCTGTGACTCTTCAGCTGCTGCAATGAACATTGCAGGGCCATCGAAATGCTTAGCAAGTAATGTCTCTGAAATTTCAGGACCGAAGTTTCCAAGATATACGCAAAGTGCGTTACATCCGTTCTTCTTGATATCTTCTAATGCCTGAACCATATGAATCTCTGATTCAACGATACAGATTGGGCACTCATAGATATCTGTAACATCATACTTAGCCTTGTAAGCATCAATTAAAGCCTTACGTCTGTTAACAGATAAAGACTCTGGGAAACAGTCACGGCTAACCGCAACAATACCAATTTTGATTTTTGGTAAATTAATCATGGATATAAACCCTCCTTAAAATGAATGTTTTTGTCCAAACCCTTATACTATTTTATTACATCAAAGATAGGCTTGCAAGCAGGATATATTTGCTTGAACTGATTATATCTTTCTTCATAGCGAGCTACTAATTCTTCTGTAGGTTCAACAGTATCGATAATCTTAACAATCTTTGCTGCTGCATCCTCTACTGAAGCATATTCACCGCAAGCTACAGCTGCAAGCATTGCGCCTCCTAATGCAGGACCTTCCTCAGATTCTATTACATCAACCTTAACGTTAAGGATATTGGCTATCATCTTCTTCCATAATGGTGATTTAGCACCACCACCACAGATCTTAGTTCTTTCAATCTTAATTCCAAGACTCTTAGCAACCTCGAAGGAATCTCTTAATGCGAAAGCAACACCTTCTAAAACTGCCTGTGTCATATCTGCTCTTGTATTGTCCATTGTAAGTCCAATGAATGTACCTCTTGCATTTGGATTGTTGTGTGGAGAACGCTCACCCATAAGATATGGAAGGAAATATACGTGGTTATTTCCAAGCTTATCATCTGTTATAGGCTCCTGCTCTTTTCCATATTCTTTAGTATTACAGATTTCTTCCATCCACCACTTGTTACAAGAAGCTGCAGAAAGCATACATCCCATAAGATGATATGCACCATCAGCATGAGCGAATGCATGAAGAGCATTATTCTTATCAACTCCAAAATTCTTAGATGAAATGAAGATAGTACCTGAAGTACCAAGTGAAATGTTACACATTCCATCACCAACTGTACCTGTACCAACAGCTGCTGCAGCGTTATCGCCTGCACCTGCTACTACCTTACAGCTTGCTGGAAGTCCAAGTTCACTTGCAACATCCTCCTTAAGTGTTCCAACAGCATCAAAGCTTTCATAAAGCTTAGGAAGCATGTCCTTAGTGATGCCACAGATTTCACACATTTCATCTGACCAGCACTTATTCTTAACATCCATTAAAAGCATTCCTGATGCATCAGAATAGTCTGTGCAGTGAACACCTGACAACATATATGCGATATAGTCTTTAGGAAGCATAATCTTCTTAATCTTCTTGAAGTTTTCAGGCTCCTTATTCTTAATCCAAAGTACCTTTGGTGCTGTGAATCCTGTAAACGCGATATTTGCTGTATACTGTGACAGCTTTTCCTTACCAATAACATTGTTAAGATAATCTGTCTCTTCTGTTGTTCTTCCATCATTCCATAATAATGCTGGACGAATAACATTATCATTCTCATCTAAAACAACAAGACCATGCATCTGTCCACCAAAACTGATACCAGCAACCTTGCTCTTGTCAGCTTCAGCAACTAACTCTTTAATTCCAGCCTTAACCTGTGTCCACCAGTCCTCTGGCTTTTGCTCAGACCAGCCTGGATTAGGGAAGTATAAAGGATATTCCTTTGATACAATCTTCTCAATCTTTCCAGTCTCATCCATAAGTAATAATTTAACTGCAGATGTACCTAAATCTACTCCAATATATAACATGTTTTGCTCCTTTCAAAGGCTACAATATTTTTAATAATATACTATCATTTTTCGCGTAAATACACACTCAAAATTTTGCTAATTCGCTTATCAATTATTGCTTTTTGAACCATGCTTTGCTTTTTAATATATCTTATCTGATAAAAAAACTCCCTGCAAAAAGCAGGGAGTTGATTAAAGCAAAATTACTCTTTTACACCACCGATCGTAAGACCTGTTACGAAATATCTTTGTAAGAAAGGATACAAGCAGATAATAGGTAACATTGTTACTACTGTGGCAGAAGCACGAATGGTTAAAGGTGTGATAGCATCTGTTCCATTCTTAGCATTTTCAGCACTTCCGCTCTGCTGCATTACTGAACTTAATAATTTCATAAGCTCGTACTGTAATGTTGTGAACTCTGTTTTCATACGGTTATATAACATAGCGTCAAACCATGAGTTCCACTGACCTACTGCTACGAAAAGAGCAACAGTTGCATATACTGGCTTACAAAGTGGAGAAGTGATTTTAGCAAAAATTGTCATATATCCAGCACCATCGAGCTGTGCTGATTCTTCTAATGAATCTGGAAGGCCCTGCATGTAGGTTCTTAATACAAGGATATTAAATGCTCCTACCATACCTGGAATCCAGTATACATTAAAGCTGTTGGTTAAACCTAAATTCTTGAAAAGAATGAAGGTAGGAATAAGTCCACCATTAACATACATTGTGATAACCCAGAAAAGTGAAACTCCTGACTTAAAGAGGAATCTCTTACGGCTTATAACGAATGCAACTAATGCATTTACTAACAATGATGAAAGTGTTCCAATTATTGTTCTTAAAACTGTGATTTTAGCACCAATCAAAAGGTTCTGCATTCCAAGAACTGTTGTGTAGTTCTTAGTCGCGAACTTACGTGGCAATAAGTAAATACCGCCTCGTACAGCATCGATACCATCATTAAACGAAAGTGCAACTGTGTTGAGTACAGGGTAAAGTGTGAATATTACAAACACTACCATGAATACTACAACAAATACTGTCAATAAATTATCTCCTAATGAGGAGTGTTTATGTCTTTTTGTATTCATAATTTCCTCCTCCTAGAATAATCGCTCTTCACCGGCCTTCTTAGCGACCTGGTTAGCTATAACAATCAACAAAATACTTACAGCACTCTTAAATATACCTGCGGCAGTACCGAGTGAGTAGTCGTTCTGAGAAATACCCCATTTCAATACATAAATATCAATTGTCTGAGATACACTCTGTACTAAACCGTTACCTAACAAGTACTGAACTTCGAAACCTGCATTTAATACATTACCAATGTTCATAAGTAAAAGAATCATGAATGTAGGCTTAATACCTGGAAGTGTAATGTATTTAATTTTCTGAATACGGCTTGCTCCATCGATTGAAGCTGCTTCATAAAGACAAGGGTCAATTGATGTGATTGCAGCCAAATATATAATTGCATTCCATCCTGTTTCCTTCCAGCAGTTAGCGAAAGCAACTATTGGCCAGAAATACTTTGGATATGCAAAGAAGTTAACAGCCTGATCTACAATACCAAGATTTAAAAGAACGTCGTTAATAATACCTGTGCTTGATAATGAATCATGTAAGATACCTGTAACAACAATCCATGATAAAAAGTGTGGTAAATACGAGATAGTCTGAATTGTTTTCTTTAATAATGTGTGACGAACTTCATTCAAAAGAATTGCGAATAAAACAGCCATAATTGTGGTAGTTACTAAGTTTAGCAATCCCATACAGAACGTGTTTCGGATTACGCCTAAAAAGGTTGCATCCTCGAATAAGAATTTGAACTTATCAAAACCAACAAATGTTGAATGTAACAAACCATTCTTTGGCTTATAGTTCTGAAATGCCATAATCCATCCGGATAAAGGCAAATAGTAAAAAATAATTCCGTAAATGGTAACGAAGAAAGTAATGATTAAAAGAGTTTTCTGCCTCTTAATTTCTTTCCAGGTTATTCTTTTGTCCTTTTTAACCACTGCATCGTTGCCTGCCATGGTACACCCCTTCCTTATATTAAGTGAATGGGCAGCTCTATGGCTGCCCACCACTTTATTTTGGATTTTAAATTATCTTATTTGAATCCATCAAGAATTGCCTGCATTTCTGCGAGGAAGTCCTGAGGGTTGCATGAATTATAAACATCCATGTAATCAGCCCATGTAGCATCGAAATCCTTAGCCATTACAACCTTAGGTAACCATTCGTGCTTAACTTCACCCATCTTAGCCCAAGCAACACCACCAGGAGTTTCTGTTGTGAAGTTGTTAGAGTAAGAGTACATTGGGAACCATGGTCCGTTTGTTTCAACAACTGATCCGATCATTTCTGGATATGTTGTTACGCCATAAGCGTTGAAGCAATCCTGTAAAGGCTGAGCCATGTCATGCATGAATTCTGAAGGCTGCTCTTCTGGCTTGTTAGCATTCTTACCATCTTTTGATGTACCATGCCACTGTAAGAAGTAAGAGTACTGACATCTGTGTGAAGCCTGGTAAGATGTATCAGCCCAGTTCATTCTCTGCTCATCTGTTCTGTAGTATAAACCGTTCTCATCTACTTCGTAGTCTACACCCTTAACACCCCAGAATCTTAAATCATGTAATTCCTGATCCATAGCTGTGTCAACGAGGAACTTGAATGCCTTATCAACATCCTTACAATCCTTAGTAATAGCGATACCTGATGCCTGGTTAACAGTATCATCATATGTATGCCATCTGTTTTCCATACCTGGCTTTGTTGTTAATCCAAGAGGAACATAGTTGCATCCCTTAAGATCTAAGCCCTGCTGCTTGAATACATCGTTAACTGTGTATGCGAAATCCCACCACTGGTCAACCATACCAAGAACACGACCTGTAGATAACTTAGCGATGTACTCATCGTATGTCTGAGTGAATGACTCAGGATCTACGAATCCCTTGTTGTACTCTTCGTTTAACTTCTTGAAGTAAGCGATTGTATCATCAGATGTGTTGTAGTCGTTGATTGTCATTGTAGCCTTATCAACAATAACTGAACCATCGTTAGGATATCCGCCAAGGAACTGACCTGCGTTCTCTAAGCAGAAGTATCTCCAGTCTTCACAAAGAATTGTGTAAGCGATGTTCTCTGTACCATCATCCATGGTTGGGTTAGCTGCAATGTATCTCTCTAATAAATCGAAGTACTGATCCATTGTCTCAATCTTTGGATAGTTATCCCAAGCAAGAACTCTTACCTGAATCCAGAAAGCTTCATCATTATGAGTTGTAGCTCTTGACTGTCCCATTGTGTTACCGAATGGGTTAATCCAGTAAATGTGTCCATCTGGCTGACGGAACTTTTCCCACTCTTCATCTGTGAACCAAGCTGCCTTGAATTCTGGATACTGATCAATATAATCATCAAGTGGAACTAATGCATCAGCATCTACAAGTAAGTTCATTTCATCTGAATCGATGAAATCTGGGTACTCACCACCAGCGATGATTGTACCTGTAGCTTCTGAAGCTGTCTGTCCTGTTAACCATGTTTCCTTAACCTTAACGCCCCACTTGTCAGCGATCATCTGAGCGATTTCGTTATCGTCATTGATTTCTGAACCAGGCATTGTGATAAAGAATGTGAAATCTGTAACTTCACCTGGAGTTGCTGCTTCTCCAGAAGAAGCGTCTGTTGTTGCTCCTGATGCATCTGCGCTAGCTGCTGCAGATGAAGCTGCTGTGTCTGTTGATCCGCCACATCCTGTTAATGCTGCTACAGCCATAACAGAAGCGAGTAAGATCGAAATAACCTTTTTCTTCATGTCTACCTCCCTTATGAGTATGTTATTTGGTTATGAAAAAATTATATTTCTTTAATAAAATTTTAACTATGGAGTAATTATAGAAAAAACCCCCACAAATTCTAGATGCCTAAAATTTGTAGGGGGTAATACATATTTTGTCCTGGTTCCTTTAGTTTATTCTCAAGCTTTTTGTTTACGCCATTTAGTCGGAGTACAACCGTTTATTTCAATGAATTTTCTAACGAAATAGTCACTGTCTTTGTATCCTACTTCTTCTGCAACCTGAACAATTTTCATATCAGTATTAAGCAGAAGCTTGGTTGATTCATTAATTCTATAATTCGTCAGGTAATCCTTAAATGACAAGCCATATTTTTTTTGGAATATCTGACCTAAATATGATGAGTTAACAAAATACTTCTGTCCTAAGTCCTTTAAGGTAATATTTTCCTTATAATTTTCTCTTACCTCTTTTTCTATATCAAGAAGAATTCCACCTGACACATTCTGTCTTAGCTGATCCAAATACATTGAGTATTCTCTTGCGAACAAAGATAAGTGTTCCTTATCTCCTCGCATAGTTCCATCCTCAACAGAATGCTCACCAATAAATCTTAGTATTTCCTCCTGGTCTATTTCACTATCTAATTCGCTGGCAAGATGTATCAGCTGAAATAATAGATAGTTAACGTTTAAGTTGACCGTCTGTGATGAAAGGCCAGATTTTTTGAACTCCTCGAAAAGAGCCATAACGCATCCATCTATCTTATCTATATCTTTTGATTCAATAGACGAAATAAGATCATCGAGACTGTTTTTGCATAATACAACTCCTGTATTATTAACAGATACCTCACTTTCATAAAAATATATATCCTTTTTACTTCTGAAGGCTTCTAACGATTTAAGTGTACATGCTGATGTATATGACTTGGATATTGAATTAATATCGTCAACTTTCTTCCCAACGAACATCCTAAGTCGCATATCAACTGCAGTTTCGAGATAATCCTTTAAATCATTTAAAAATCCATGAATATCAGCTTCTCTCTTGGCCCCCATATATTCGCAATACAAAAGTCCGATGTCATAGCTTTTCTCATCTCGCGATACATCAAAAATACAATGTCCCTGATCTTCTTTTAAATAATCCTGGCATGCTCGGTATAGATGCCTCTGGGTCTGTCGCATCTCTGTTTCATCTATATCTTCACTCATTATGAATTCGTCTATGAATTCTATAACCACATAATAGACGCCGCCCTCTATCTGCATATGATTTTTGACATATTCAACATTCTGTCTGTCATGTTTTCCGAAAAGAAGCGCCATTATGTTTCTTGCAAGATAAGCAGCCTCCATCTCTTTTCTTGACTGCTCTTCTTTAGCATTCGAAACAGATATATTATTAATCTTTCGCAATATATTAATAAGCTCTGCTTTTTCAACCGGCTTTAATAGATAATTCATAGCTTCATATTCAATAGCCGTCTGTGCATAGCTAAAATCCTTGTAGCCTGTAAGCACTACAAAAAACGCATCCGATATATGTTCTTCTTTTATTCTTTTTAGAAGCTCGAGTCCTGTCATTATTGGCATCTGAATGTCAGCAATAATAAGATCAACCTTATTTTCCTTTAAATAATCATATGCCTCCTGACCGTTCATACATGTCTTGACTATCTCGAACCCTTCGTCTTTCCATTCGATTAAGGCTTTTAGTCCCTGTATAATAAATGGCTCATCATCAACTAATAATACTCTAAGCATATTCACCTTCCCTATTCTGGTAACAGTATTTTTGTGGCATTATAATTTGAATAGTTGTTCCAACTGATTCTTCTGAATCAAATGTAATTTTGACCGTATCCTGGGTTGCCATCTTAAGCCTTAAACATGCGTTAATCATACCTATTCGGCCTTTATTTTTAAGATCATCAATAGAAGCGTTGTCTATTCGGCTTCTTAAAATTTCAAGCTCTTCTTCCGAAATTCCTTCACCTGTATCTTCTATTTCTACTATCAGATTCTCATCCTTCAAAGATGCTGATACGAAAATCCAACCCTGCGTACTTTTTCCTTCAATTCCATGAACGCAGGCATTTTCAACGAAGGTTACTATCGTAAGCTTAGGAATCTTTAAGTGTCTACACTCTTCATCTATATCGATTTCATAGTTAAGTCTGTCACCAAAACGATATTTTTGTAATCCAAGGTACGCCTCAGTAAATTCCATTTCATTATCTATCTCTATGAAATCTTCATTCCAGTCAGCGTTTTTTCTTTCTATAATAGCAAGCTTCTCTACCATTCTTGCCGTCTCTTCCTCATTTCGAAGAATACTGTGCATTCTGATACTTTCAAGAGCATTGAATAAAAAGTGTGGGTTAATCTGTGAATGAAGTGCTAAAAGCTCCGCATTCTGCCTTGCAATATCCATTTCCTGCTCTTTTAATTTTCCCTCCTGAAGAGTCTGTGTAAGGCTTAGGAATACGGCAGGGAATACCATGTTGATGAGAAGAAGGATTATTACGAAGAATCTATTACCCCATAATAATTCAAGCACATCACTCTTTCCTTCTAAAGCTACAATATCAAATGTTGTTCCATATTCATTCTTCGCGAGAGTTTTTCCAACCGAAATATCTTTACCCAGATCATCGAAATTCTGATAAAGGTTATTAGTCCCCTTACCATCAAGCAATATCTTTCCATTCTTCGAGATAATAACCTGCGTAGAATAATTGCTTCGATGTATCTGCTGTACAAGCGAACTATAATCAATCTCTATTCTTACAATTACATTACGTTTATGCGTTCCATAGGTTCTTAATTTCTTAATATAGAATAATCTTCTTTGAGGTACAGCTGCCACACTCATATCATCATCATAATAAAAAAGCAAAAGGTCTTTACTATCATTAGCAATGAACTCCTTATACCATCTTTTGTCCTTAATAGAGTTCATCTGTGCAAATTCAGCTCCATTAACGAAGGTATAATTATCCACATAAATTTTAGGAAAAATGTCATTAGATCCAGCCTTAGTTGCCAAAAAGGAATTCTGAGTAATATCCATATATTTCGTATAGTAGTCAGTATTAGACAAATATACAGTATTTAAAAACTCGTTAAGTCTTTCATTTCTTTCTATTTCAATAGCGAAATTAGACGCGTTATCAACGAAGAAGTTAAGCTGATTGTTGAGTGCTGAAATATCACTGTCATACTTATAGGAAAGCTCTGACTGATCTGCTCTAATTAGTATATAGCCGAACGCAAAATCCGCCAGAAGAAGCGGCACCATAACCAAAAGAATATACATTCTTATGGTGTTCGATTTTCTTAAATATTCTATTAAATCTCTAAATCTTCTTATCTTTAATTTTTTCATTATTAACGAAATATGAATATTGTGAAAAAGGTGTTAATTATGCCCTTTATGGTTTGACAGTAACAACTTCTATGTCATATTATGATGAAGATATCACAATATATTTTTGTCCTATAAATGATATCATGAATCAGTTAATTTTGGGAATAATAATAGGAGAATTATGGACACAACACTTCTTGATTCTTTAGACAAAGAAATGCTCTTAAAATGTCGATCAGTTTCTGCGGCTCAATCCCACAGAATAATCGAAGGTGATCAGGAGATAGTTAAATATTTTAGCGCTCAGTCTACCAAAATCTGGTATAACGATCAGACTGACTCTTTTCCTCTTCACTGGCATTATGCTGTTGAAATTATTATGCCCTTGGAAAATACGTATTTAGTAAGAACTAAGAAAGAAGAAATAACCTTAAACCCTGGGGATATTCTAATCATTCCAGCTGGTGAGCTTCATGAGCTCATAACTCCCGAAAGCGGATCAAGAATGATTGGCTTATTTGATTATGCTGCCATCTCCAACCTCAACGGTTTTTCTTCTCTTACACCATTCCTTTCACAGCTTACATGTATCAAAAACGACCCTGAAAGTCCGGTTTACGTGAGAGTATTTAATCTTTTGAATCAGATATTCTATGAGTATACTACTCAGAACAGTTTCTACGAGCTCGTAATATATTCAAGATTAATAAGCTTCTTCGTTGCTGTTGGAAGATACAAAATGCTTGGTGACAAGGATTACTCTTTAGGTGACACCAACCGCCAAAAGGAGCTTAGCCAAAAATTAGCAATTGCTTTTGATTACATAGACACTCACTATACTGAAGAAGTAACTCTTGAGGATGTTGCCTTCGTTGCTGGCTTTAGTAAGTTTCATTTTTCAAGACTCTTCAAGCAGTGTTCTGGTCAGAACTTCCATGAATATCTTTGCTTTAAAAGAGTAAAGGCTTCAGAAGTATTACTTCTAAAGCCTGAACTGTCAGTTACTGAAATTGCTTTCCAGGCTGGTTTCGCATCGCTTTCGACATTTAATCGAACCTTCAAAACCATCAACCACTGCTCTCCTACTGAATATAGAGCCCTGTGTACTGGAAAATAATTATTCTTTAATCAATTCCCTCATTAATAAACGCCCGGGTGATATGAGAATGACTTAAATGTAGCACTTGCATCCTTATTATCTAAACCAGCTGTTACATACATACCAACTGTACAGCCTACGAATCCACCAGCGACCTCTGTCGAAAGAGTCGAAATATCAAGATTCTTAGCTAAAGGCTCAACCTTCTGATCATTTCCAATGAACAATGAAGCGGTAAGTCCCTTAACACTTATAAACATCGAAATCTTATCTTCTGCCATAATCATTGAATCGATAACTTCCTCAACTCCATCATTCATCAGGATTGCTGATCCCTTACATCCATCAAATTCAACTCTTAAATTATATTTAGCATTCTGGAAAAGAATAAGTCCTGCCTTCACTCCATCGCCTAAACCTTCCCTTAACACTTCGCATGTTGCTTCGAACGCATGTGAATCCTGTCTTACACAAAGATATGATGGTTCTTTCACCCCGCCCTTTATTGCAAGACCCTTGTCTGTCAATTTCCACAAATCCTCATCTGGATTATGTAGTGTCAGAACTGAGTATGGGAGCTCTTTCATCGATGTAAAATTATAATTCTTTTCTGACATTGGTGTCAGATCTTTAGTGCATTCAGGTTTAAATTCAGGAAGATTAATTTCAACCTCCTTAGTAAGAATTCCTACTCCCACGTTCACAACTGGCCAGTCTTCTTCGAACGTAACCTTAGCAAGGAAAGTTTCACGTCCCATGGTAGTCTTTCCATCTATTGGTCTTACTGCCAGCATTATGATATACCACTCACCATTAGCAGCCTGAAAAAGATCTCCATGACCTACATATTTAATTGGATATTCAACGCCTAAATGTCTGTGTGTAAAAATAGGATTATTAAAATTGTTTTCGAATGGTCCGAATACATTCTTAGAACGTGCAACACTTATTGCATGATTAGGACCAGTACCTCCCTCTGCGTGAAGAATATAATAATACTCACCTATCTTATAAAGGTGTGGACCCTCAGGCCAGTGAACACCCTTCATTGCACCATTCCATACGTTATGACATTCTCCAACCAGCTTAAAATTCTCAATATCAAGCTCCTGAGTATAAATATACCAGTCACCATCATACTGACATCCATCTGGATTTGGATGAGTTCCTGTATAATAGCACTTTCCATCATCATCAAAGAATAATGAAGGATCAATTCCCTCTGCGCCCTCTATATAATGAGGCTCACTCCATGGACCCTTTGGATCCTTAGCTGTAATAATGAAGTTTCCACCGAATGTAACATTGGTACAGATTAGATAATATGTTCCATTGTTATATCTTATTGTTGGAGCGAATAATCCCCTTGAAACTTCATCCTTGGCCAATGGAAGCTGAGAATTTCTATCCATCGCATTTCCTATCTGTTCCCAATGTGCAAGGTCTTTACTATGCATAATTGGAAGACCTGGAAAATAACAAAAAGATGAATTAACAATATAATAATCATCACCAACTGCACATATTGTTGGATCTGGATAAAATCCTGATAATATTGGATTTACTGCTGTAACTGACATAAATTAGTTCCTCCTATTTCACTATTCCGAATCCAAGAATCGTAAACTCTTTGTTCAAAGATCCGTCAGCCATTTTGATTTCTATATGATGTTTCTTACTTTCATTACTTCTGTATACTATTGCCGCATTGCAATGAGTCCATCCCACAACCTTAGGATCTGCGTAATAAGTTTTTTCACCATCAACGAAAACCTCTGCCTTACCTACCTTGTTATCTGCCGAATCTAAAAATACCATCATGAAGATTTTAAACTCCGCATCAATAGTAAGCGGTTTAAACTCGCCATTATTATCCTTAGGATTATACATATAATTATCAGGAAACTGTGGCGTTGTGAATAAGTCCATATTCCTTTCGACCTTCTGAAGCTCATCGTTAACTGACGTAAACGACCCTTCATCAAGCCTAATTAAAGAAGCATTAACCTTCCTGTCTATTCTTATTACATTCTCAAAATCCGCTCCCTTAGGAGGCTTAATGCCTTCTAGGGATTCTATATCCTGATCCTGTTCCATACCATCAACTATATCCAAAAGCTTCAAGAAACCATCGGCCATTATTCTGTGCCCTACATTAGTTGGATGGAACATATCATAGAAGAACTGGCTCTTCGTTACCACTCTTCCTTCGCCAGTCTTTTTATAGAACTGATCAACCACGGCGTCCTTAACGCTTACTATTGGAAGCTTGTAGCTTTCACCTACACATTTTAATCTCTCCTGAAGATTACCATCATCTGCGAACACTGAGAACAAAAGAACTACTGCCGGTCTTTGTTCTCCATGATATATTCTTCTAACCAATGAATCATAGAACTCACCCTTGGTTTCATCGCCTTCATCATTAACAGCGAATTCAACTATCACTATATCAGGTGTCCCTTCTTTTAATATATCCTCATCATATCTTAAAATGCCAAGCTCAGAAGGTGTTCCTCCAACTCCGGCTTTAATATATTTAACATTGGAATCATATGTTCTTCCAGCCTTATCGCAAAAGCCCTCGAACATTTTTCTTGCGTAACACTCTGTATTGATAGGAACAGCTCCAGCGCCCTGTGTTATTGAACCTCCTATGAAAGCAAAAGTTACCTCTTCACCACTTCGCGCTTTTTCTAAAGCATTCTTCAGTCTATGATTATTACCAGTCTGCATCACAGACTTGGCAATCATTTCCTGATATTCTTTCGATGAAAAATCTACTGGAAATTCATCTTCGACCTCTGGAGCCTCATATCCATCATTCAAATATAATTTTACAGATACCGTAGCCTTGGTTGATGGGCGTTCGAACTCAAATCTTATCTGACCTGTAACATCATCATCCTCTCTCCAGCTAATCGATGACAATTCTGTAACCTTTTCCATTCCATCAGCCTTAACGTCTGAAATAATGTTGGTTCCTCCACCATAAGCATCAATTTTTCCATACATCTGAAATACGAATCTTACAGTTTCATCCTTATCATCACATTCAATGGTCACTCCGATACTATGCACCAGCTTCTTAAAGCCTTCTGTAGTATCTAAAAGATCAAGCATAGACTCATCCGTAATATTTCCTATAATCTTGGCTGAGCTTTTAAGTCTCCCATCAGATTCATAAATATATACAACTCCCTTTCCATCATCTGTTGGAGAAGATGAGATTCCCTTATTCCTCATGATGAAAAAGCCTGGGTTTTTCTTGGTAGGATCCTTTGGAGCCTTTGGCCCGTTAAAATTTTCTGACATTTGTGTCACTCCTGATATCTTTGTAATCACTTCAAAATTAATAGATTCTGTAATTTCCACTCAACGCAAGGAACGAGAAGAAATAAAGGCAGTTATCATAATATCTTCTTTCACCTAATCTAAGTGGTGAATTGAAGAATTTCAAAACCCATTCCTTCGAAAGTTCATTCACTGGGCCTAAAAGAGCAGTCTCTGCAACAGTCGCAGTAATACCTAATGGATGAAGTGCTTTCTCTCCTGCAACAGTGCCATCTATTTCATAAATATGATATGTGTCATTTCTCATATCATCTAAAAGTGTTTCTTCAATTCTATTTCCCATAGCACACTGTCCAACATCCGTCTTGAACCATTCGTAGTCCAAAGATATATTAGCTGCAGTTCTGTATGCATCTGAGTAGAACCAGTCATGTCTGTCATCGGTCCATGGTAATTTCTTAGACATTGGACTACCATCAAACCATGAGTATTCAGCTGAAAAACCAGTTTTTGGATGACACGCCTTCACCAAAAATTCTCTGCTGACCTTAGCAGCTTCTTTAAAGAATTCCCTGTCTTCTTCATATGCCCATTCGCTAAAGAGCTCATAGAAATGTGGAAGATGATATGAAGGATCAGTGAATTCACTTCCAGGAACGAAAAGAATCTGATGATTATCATTATTAAACATTGGAACACCAACTCTTCCGTTTCCTTTATGAATCATTGCTGACAGGATTTCACATGCCTCATGTGAATAATTAAATATCCCATCGGAATCTCCCCATCTGTGAGATGCGAAGAACAACGCTAGCGCATAGTACTCTTCACCATCAGGAGCTGGTCCATTGGCCTTCATAGAAAGATCCGGCTTAACCGACCAGGCGAAGTATCCTTCATGAAATCCATCGTTCATGAACATATTATCCTTCGACCATTTCCAGATTCTGTCGAATTCATTCTTCATATTAAGCTGAACACAGAGCATCATTCCATAGCTCATACCTTCAGTTCTGGCGTCATAATTTCCTGTGTCCATGATGTATCCAGTATCTGGTTCTACGTCAAAATATACTTTATTTTCACCATAAAAATATTCTTCTTTAATTTCTTCTAATCTCTTATTAATGGCTTCTTCGCTAATGCCGACTTCTTTAAATACATTTCTGTATTCTTTGTTTTCGTACATCCCATCCTCCAATATCAGTTATGAGTTTTATTTAGTAACTTCAACACGTAATGTTTTAGTATTAGTAAGTTCTTCCGAACGTGCATCAGGGCCTTGTCCACCTACAGAAATTTCATATAATCCCTCATGAACTACAGCCTTTCCATCTTCATCAAATAATGCGAATGCGTCCTCAGGAATTGTTACCTTAACTGTTTTAGTTTCGCCCTTCTTAAGTGAAACCTTCGCAATCTTCTTTAATGACGAATTAGGAACATTAGTTGTATTCTTAATATCCTTTGGTACTACATAGTACTCAACAGTTTCAACTCCATCGAATGCACCATTATTAGTAACATCAACACTTAATTCAATTCCATCTTCATCGATATTCGTCTTATTAGCTACTAAATTATTGTAGCTATAGGTTGTATATGAAAGACCATATCCGAATGGATACAATGGCTTTTCTTCAATATATCTATATGTTCTTCCCTTCATTGAATAATTAGTGAATTCAGGAAGTGTATTCTTGTTAGAATAGAACGTAAGCGGAAGCCTACCTTCTGGATTAACATCACCAAAGATTATTCTGGCAATAGCCTTTCCACCTTCTGCTCCAGGATACCAGCCCTGCAAAATCGCAGGTATATTATCATTAGCCCAGTCAACAGAAAGTGCTGAACCTCCAAGAAGAACTAATACAACTGGCTTTCCTGACTCATATATTGCCTTAAGTACATCCTCCTGGATTCCTGGAAGGTTAAGTGTCATCTTATCGCCAGATGCGAATTCATTTCCTTCATCTCCCTCTTCGCCTTCTAATGAAGAATCAAGTCCGAAGCATGCAATAATAACATCAGACTCATCGCATACTCCTCTTACCTCTGAAGTTCTGTCATAGCTCTGTCCGAGGTTCTGTGTTCTGTCCTTGCAAAGATGACAGCCTTCTGATGTAAGTACGCGAACATCCTCTCCAAGATAATCCTGAATGCCTTCAAGAACTGTTACATATCTTGATGCGGTTCCTTCATAGTTTCCAACCAAAGCACGTCTATTGTTAGCGTTAGGTCCAATAACACCTATAGTCTTAATCTTGGAAGCATCCAACGGAAGAAGGTTATCCTCATTCTTTAACAATACAACACATTTTTCTGAAGCCTTAAGATTAAGCTCTTTCATAGGTTTGCTGTCTACCACGCTATATGGAATCTTGTCGAATGGATTATCATCATTTTTCTCCATAACGCCAAGCTTCATTCTGGCAGAGAAAAGATTAACTAATGCTTCATCAAGTCTCTTCTCATCAACCTTTCCAGCCTTTACTGCTGCGAAAAGATTTTCAAACATCTCACCACAGTTTAAATCGCAACCATTATTCATAGCCATAGCTGCTGAATCAACCGCACTTTGGGTTACTCCATGTCCTTCGTGGAAATCCTTGATAGCCCAACAGTCTGATGTTACATGTCCCTTGAATCCCCAGTCAGTACGCAGTATATCTGTAAGAAGTGTCTTAGAACCACAACATGGCTCACCATTAGTTCTGTTATAAGCACCCATTACAGCTTCAACCTTAGCTTCTTTAACAAGCGCTTTAAATGCAGGAAGATATGTTTCATATAATTCCTGAGTTGTACACTCAGCATTAAACTCATGTCTTATATCTTCCGGACCAGAATGTACTGCAAAATGCTTAGCGCATGCTGCCGCCTTCAGATATTTTTCATCATGTCCCTGAATACCTTCAACAAATCTAACACCAAGACGTGATGTTAAATATGGATCTTCACCATATGTCTCGTGTCCTCTTCCCCATCTTGGATCTCTGAATATATTAACGTTAGGAGCCCAGAATGTAAGGCCCTTATAAATGTCTCTATCCTCATATTTAGTCTGCATATTGAACTTAGCTCTTCCCTCTGTGGAAATAGCATCTGCAACCTCTTCTAATAAATCCTCATCAAACGTTGCAGCCAATCCAATAGCCTGTGGAAATATTGTCGCAATGCCGGCTCTTGCAACCCCATGAAGTGCCTCATTCCACCAGTTATAAGCCTTGATGTCCAGTCTATCAATAGCTGCTGCATGATGCATTGTCTGGGATACCTTCTCCTCAAGTGTCATCTTGGACACTAATTCGCGAGCCTTCTCGCGGTATTCATCAACTAATTTTTCATTCTTAGAAACGTCCATAGCCCCTCCTGTTAGAGTATTATAATTAGTGTTATTACACCATTTTACTAATACTATAAACAGAAGGGGCTATGAAATCTTCCTAAACCTTGCTTATTCTTTTTCAAATTTTGCGAATGAATTATATAGGCTAATATCACCTGAATTCATTGCACCTTTTTACAGTTTATACACTACACTGTCAGATATCTTCTTAGCTGTATCTTTGTCCAAAATTTCTTCTATAAGCGCAAGCGAAAATGGAATTGCCGTACCAAGTCCTCTTGATGTTATTATATTTCCATCCTTTGCGACTTCATCATGCGTCACCTTAGCACCTTTTAGTTCATCATCCATTCCAGGATATACAGTAGCAACCTTTCCATCTAAAATCCCACGGCGTCCAAGAATTGATGGCGCCCCACAGATAGCACTAATCTTTCTTCCCAAAGCAGCAAACTCATCAACTAGTTTCATCAGCTTTTCATCCTTTTCAAGATTCATCCATCCAGGAGAACCACCTGGAAGAACCAGCATATCATCCTTGTTATACGAAACCTCATCAAAAAGTGTGTCTGCAAGTACTGGAATTTTTCTTGCGCCCATAACCTCGCTTTTACCAACCAGAGAAACCGTAATGACGTCAATATTAGCTCTTCTTAAAAGATCAACAACTGTCAGTGCTTCAATCTCTTCGAATCCATCTGTCAAAAATACATATACCTTCATAGCTTAACCTCCAAATAGTAACATGCATAAATATATTTAATATACTAAAACCAACTGTATCTTCTTAAGTTTAGCATAAAAAAAGTGGGAGCAAAATGCTCCCACCAAAAAACAATTTAATTATTTTAGATAATTATGCATTCATCTGAGCAGCTACTTCAGCAGCGAAATCTTCGTTCTTCTTCTCAAGACCTTCACCAACCTCGTAACGAACCATCTGAGTTAACTTGATATCCTTGTTAACTGATGCTAAGTACTGACCTACTGACTGCTTTCCGTCTTCAGCCTTAACATATGCCTGCTCTAAAAGACAGATTTCCTTTTCCTGCTTAGCAAGACGACCCTTAACTAATCCAACGAAAATCTTATCAGCAACGATTGCTTCCTTATCAGCCATAGCAAGTTCAACTAATGTGTTCTTAGCTTCTGTAGATAAGAAATTGAAGATGTAGTTCATGTTGCTCTTCTTCTCTTCATAGATAGCCTTGTCTTCAGCTGACCATAATGAATCGTTCATTGCCTTATCAATTAACTTCATTAATAATGGCTTAGGTAATGATGCAGGATCATTTAATGCGCTGTCGATTGTGATTTCTTCAAGCTTAGCCTTCTCAGCATCTGAAATATCATTGCTTGAAATGTATGTTGGGTTCATAGCAGCAATCTGCATAGCCACATTAGTAAGAGCTTCCTTAACGTCATCTCCTGTAGCACCATCAGCAGCAACAAGAACACCAATTCTTCCGCCACCATGGATGTATGTAGCAACAGCATCGCCTGTAACCTTCTTGAATCTTCTGATAGATAATTTCTCACCGATAGTAAGAGTCTTCTCATCAAGTTCTGCCTTCATATCAAGGATGCTAACTAAATCCTCACCATCCTTTGCTTCGTCAACAGAAACTGTAAGAGCCTTATCAGCAACTGCCTGAACGAATGACTGGAATACTTCATTCTTAGCAACGAAGTCTGTCTCTGAGTTAACTTCTGCAACTACTGCTGTATTTCCTGAAACTGAAACCTTAGCAATACCTTCAGCTGCAATTCTTGAAGCCTTCTTCTCAACCTTAGCAGCGCCGCTCTTTCTAAGAACGTCTACAGCTGCTTCCATATTACCGTCTGTCTCTGTAAGTGCCTTCTTACACTCCATCATTCCAGCACCGGTCATTTCTCTAAGCTCTTTAACCATAGAAGCTGTAATATTAGCCATCTTTATTTCCTCCGTATATAATCTAAAATCTACCCTGCGGATACTGAATTATTCAGCGTCAGCAACCTCTTCCATATCTGTTGCTTCTGCTTCAACATCAGCATTAGCATCAGCTGCAGTAATATTCTCTTCGCCTTCCTTAGCTTCGATAACTGCATCAGCCATCTTACCAGCGATTAACTTAACGGCTCTGATAGCATCGTCGTTACCTGGGATGATGAAATCAAGATCATCAGGATCACAGTTAGTATCACCGATACCTACTAATGTAATACCAAGTGAGTGTGCTTCCTGGATACAAATCTTTTCCTTCTTAGAATCTACAACGAAGATACAGTCAGGGATTCTCTTCATTTCCTTGATACCACCAAGGTTCTTCTCAAGCTTATCCCATTCCTTCTTTAATTCAATAACTTCCTTCTTAGGTAATACATCAAATGTACCATCCTGTGACATAGCTTCAATCTTCTTAAGTCTTTCAATTCTAGACTGAATTGTCTTGAAGTTAGTAAGCATTCCGCCTAACCATCTTTCGTTTACGTAGTACATTCCACAACGCTCTGCCTCAGACTTAACTGCGTCCTGAGCCTGCTTCTTTGTTCCTACGAAAAGAACTGTTCCACCCTGCTGTGCAATTTCGAAAATTGCTCTGTAAGCTTCGTCAACCTTACCTACTGTCTTCTGAAGATCGATGATGTGTACACCATTTCTCTCTGTGTAGATGTAAGGAGCCATTTTAGGGTTCCATCTTCTTGTCTGATGTCCGAAATGAACACCTGCTTCTAATAACTGTTTCATTGAAATTACGCTCATTTTGTTACCTCCATTTGGTTTAATCATCCGCACCTTTGGTTTAATGTGGCCAACCTCGAGCCAGGCACCTGCCACCCTAAGATACGTGTTTTATAGTTACAACTTGTCTAATATAACAAAAAACCCTTGGAAATGCAAGGGTTTTTCAACTTTTTATATTAGATTCTCGTTAAATTTTATATTTGTTTTGTAAGGTCCATATTTCTAGGCAGTTAAGCTTTCTTACGCATTTTGATTGACTGCATATCTTTAACTAATTCAGTAGCTCTTTGAACATCCTCTTCATTAATTTTGATAGTAAAAACATTCTTTTCCTTACTTCCTAAAAGTTTAGAAATAAAAGAACGATTCTCCCATTCAATGAAATAAGAAATTCTGTTATTTAAAAATAACTTTTCAAGCTTTTCCTTTGCGTCCTTGCTATATATTCTACAGAATGCAACTTCTCTGTTAAACATACTAGATTCAATACCTTGAGCCATTTTCCTAACCTCATCAAAATATTCTTAAAGTATTCTACACCTTTTTTTTAATTTTTTAAACTATTTTTTACTGTTATCTTTTATTTAAATCCCACAAAGATTTCTGACTTACATATTGTTCATTAAGATAATCGCATGCTTCTTCTACACCTTCTTTTGACAAAGGAAAAGTAGTTCTTTGCTTTAGTCCCTCATCTGTATGTCCATACGAATATGGTTCAGGCCATATAATTACTTCCATTTCTTCACCTGAAATCTTTTTTAGCATATACCTCATTCCATCCATGGAACCTGTATACTCTTCTTTTTTTACATAATTTAATATATTAAAATTTTCTTTATTAATCACCGCGATATATCCTTTAATTACAATAGTCCTTTACTTTAGTTACATCTAAATATATAATTTCTTTGAAATAGTCAGATGAATAATATGACACATTTCGGGGTGTGGCTCAGGTGGTAGAGCGCTTCGTTAGGGACGAAGAGGCCGCAGGTTCAAGTCCTGTCACTCCGACTTTTTTATGCGCTAATTTAAGGTATTCACCCATGCCCTTTTCTTATATTAATCCAGCCTTTGTCTTTCAACCAGTTCCTTAAACGAACCATTAAGAGCTATGAGTTCATCATATGTTCCATCTTCTTTAATCTTTCCGTCTTCAAGATATATAATTCTGTCACAGTTTTTAATAGTTGAAAGCCTGTGCGCTACTACAATTCTCGTACACTTAAGTTCATCAAGAGCATTGGAAATCTTCTTCTGCGTTATATTGTCAAGTGCAGAAGTCGCCTCATCGAAAATGAGAATTTTAGGCTTAGGTGCTATAGCTCTGGCTATCATTAGTCTTTGCTTTTGTCCTCCTGAAAATCCACCGGCACCATCCATTACCATAGTGAACATTCCCATAGGCATCTTTTCTATATCTTCAGCTATACCTGCGATTCTTGCTGCCTCCCAGGCATCATCCATACTTAAATTATTAGAGGAAATAGCAATGTTAGAATATATATCTCCCTGCATCAATGAGCCATTCTGCATTACCGTTCCTATTTTTCTTCTAAGAGATCTTAAATCTATTTTGTCTATATTTTTGCCATCATAATAAATGGCACCCTTGTCAGTTTTTTCAAATCCAAGTAGCAATCTTATCAGTGTAGATTTTCCACAGCCTGTTTTTCCAACTATGGCGACATATTGTCCAGCTTTAATCTTAAGTGACAGATTATCAAGAACCAATGGCATATCATCACTATATCTAAAGGTTAGATTACTAATTTCAATTCTTCCTGTTACTTCAGTTAAAACCTCTTTATTCGCAGCATTTTCTGGTTCTGCTTCAAGAATAGGTCTGACCATTTCAAGCATTGGTCTAATTTCAGCAAAAATAGAAGCCATACCTGCTAATGACATGAAAGCACCTGATACCATACCATATACTGAATTGAATACATAGTATTCGGATACAGAAATTCCGTTCTTAACTACCAGATAATAAATTATAAGATTTCCTATAAGACCAACTGAAAGAATTAAAACATTGCTTAGTCTTAAAAACAATGGCCCATTGTAGTTAAGTCTTGCTGTCTGAGCATAGCACTCTGCCCAGCGTGAAAAAGCTCTCTTTTCTGCTCCTGCCAGCTTAATTTTCTGAATTCCAGATATCATGGCATATGAAATACCATTCTCATCCGCATCACCTTCCATTATCTTCTGGGTCACTCGCATCTGTCTTATAGTAGTCATTAGTGTAAGCAAAATTGTAACTAAAGTGATTACCAGTGATGGAATAACAAGACTTGGTGCATATGCAAATATTTGTGTTATGTAAACTAGTGAAAAAACAGCCGTAATACCAGTCGATGTCAATGAATTCATTATCGAAGAGCACAAGGCTCCTACTGATTCTGATCTTGACTGAAGCTCACCTGCCGAAAACTTCCTAAAGAAATTAGCCGGAAGAGATAATAATCTCATCATGGTTGCAGCTTCAACAGATATCGAAAGCTTAGCATCACTCTTGTAGGAGAAAAGAGATTGCGCAAGCTTCAAAAGATTCGAGGTCAAATATACACTGAACATATAAAGCAGTGTATTAATCAATACTATCGGATACTGCGACGCCCAATGCATAACCTCGTTAGTCAAAAAATAGTTAAGTTTAGGAAGTAGCAGGCCTAAAAGTGTAACCAGACCTGTCATAGCCAAAGGCATGATAATATCTGCCAAAGACCATGTTGAAATAGCATACTTAACTAAGTCAAACACCTTAAGCTTCTTAGCTGGAAGCGGTCTATAGAATAAAATGGCCTCATTGTCAAACAACGCCTCTTTTCTTTTAGTTATGTAAACCTTATCCTGCGACGTCTTATCTATATAGTAATATCCTGTAGTACGACTAGGAATAATAGCGACATATCCATCTTCTGTCCCCTTAAAGCGAGTAATGAACGCACCATACGAATTGCGTGACCATCCTGGTTCTAAAGTGATGTTTCTATACATTATTCCATTCGGTCTGCAAAGATATTCTATTTTGTCATCTGCCCTCTCTACCGAATCAGGTATATTTTTGTGCCTGATATGATAGTAATGAAGAATTTCATTAAGCGAGTCCTCAATGTCACTTTTATCATTCAGGAAGAAGTCATCCTTATTCTCTCCAGTAACAGCGAATGCAATGCTTTCAAGGGCACTTTCTACTATTTCTTTGTCGCTTTCTTTTCTTTGTCGAATTTGTTCGTCAAACCAACTCATCTATCTAAACCTATCTCTTTATTCATTAGTTACCAGTTCAACATATCGTCCATTCATAGCCATAAGCTCATCATGGGTTCCTCTCTCAACAATCACACCATCATCAAGAACTAAAATCTCATCTGAATTTCTTATAGTTGAGAGTCTGTGTGCGACTACTATGCACGTAATACCTCTTTCTCTAATGGCCTTAACAACCTCATATTCTGTCTTCGCATCAAGTGCAGATGTAGCTTCATCCAAAATAATCATGGTAGGATCCTGTGCCAGAACGCGGGCAATTTCAAGTCTCTGCCTTTGACCTCCTGAAAAATCCTTTCCACCTTCAAGTATTTTGTAGTTAAAGCCGCCTCTTCTTTGCATGATGTCTTCATATATTCCTGCATCTCTTGCTGCCAGAATCAGTTCGAAATCTTCAATGGACTTATCCCACATGCTTATATTCTCTCCAATCGTATCCTCATAGAGAATAATGTCCTGATCTACTACAGCAAGTGAGCCACGAAAAACATTCATATCTATTTCATCAATAGACTTTCCATCAAACAGAATTTCTCCGCTCCATGGTCTGTTAAGTCCTGAAATTAGTTTCGATATAGTTGATTTTCCACATCCTGAAGAACCAACTATTGCAATCTGACTGCCCTTCTTGATATCTACCGAAAAATCCTTAATTAATGGCTCTGTCAATTTACAGTATCCGAATGTAACATTCTTTATCGAAATATCACCAGAAAGTTTGGCATAGGTTTCACCCTCAGCAATGATATCTTCACTCTTAAACAGAATGTCATCAGGATATTCCATTACATCTTCAATTCGCTCCATACTGGTACGCATCTCCTGAATAATCTGTCCAGAGCTTATGAGTGTACCTGCCGGTTCCATGAATGATTCTAAAAATTGTTGGAACGCCATAAGCATACCAAGTGTAAATGTTCCGTTGTTCAAAGATATAAGATATATTCCAATTCCAGTAATTAGCAAATCCGTTACTGTCTTTACCAATGTTGGAATCATGCCAAGATAACCGTTAAGCTTATTGAATTTAACTGTATGATTATTAGCACTGGCCTGATAACCCGCCCATTTTCCGAAAAAGCCGTTTTCTGCACCACTGGCTTTAATAGTTTCCATCATCTCGAGACCAGAAATTGTGGTTCCGGCAAGTTTTCCGGAATCGCGCATCTGAAGTCTTGTTACATCAATTCTTCTTTTTGAAATAATTCTAGATACCATGAAGTCAATAAGAATTGAGCTAATACCAATAATTGTAAGTATTTTGCTGTAACGAAGCATTACCACAAAATAAAATACCATCATTCCAGTATTTAATATTAGTGGAGCAAAGGTGTTAACCAGCGACGATGCAACGGATGCATTAGCTGCCTGTCTTGAAAGAATATCTCCTGCCATTCTCTGTGAAAAAAAATCCATAGGAAGATGAAGAACCTTCCATATAAATGAGGAGCTTCCAATAACTGATAATTTTCCATTAATTCTGAGAGAATAAATAGAATTGATCCATTCTATAATAATCTCAAAAACAGCAAGTATTCCTATAAACAAAAGAATATAATCAAAATAATAATGATTCTTCTTCGTTACTATTTCATCTATGAATATTCTTTCAGCCGCTGGTTTAATTATTCCAATCAATGCAGCAATTACGGATGATATAACAACGAAAGCTATGGCTGCTTTAGCATCCTTAAGTCTCGACTTAACGAATGCCAAAACACTTTTTCTTTTTCCACCCTTTTCGAAAGTTTCAGAGGGTTGGAACATCATTACTATTCCTGTGAAGGAGGTTTCGAATTCCTCCATAGGGACCTTAACTGTACCTCTTCCCGGGTCATTTATAATCGCTTTATTATTCTTAAATCCGCAAAGAACCACGAAATGATTCATATCCCAGTGAATAATACAAGGGAATGTGGCATTTGATTTAACTGCACCCGGTTCCATCCTGTATGCCTTAGTTTCAAGGCCATAAGAACGGGCAGCTAATACCATGTTTTTAGCATTAGAGCCATCTCTTGAAACGCCACAATCCTTTCTTACCTCTTCAAGTGGAATCCACTTTCCATAATAAGCAAGTATCATATCAAGACATGCGGCCCCGCATTCTAAAAATTCCATCTGCATAATAAATGGAACTTTAACAACCTTTTTAGATTTCATACTTACCTCTCTTAATTAAATACATAAGTAAATAAATTCGTTCCATTATACTGAACTTCAGATATATAAATTCCGTTCTCAACATCTTCCGCATTAAATGTGGCTATATATACCCATTCATTCTTTGCTATCTTGGCCTGTCTTAACATGAATTCATCCATAACATCAGAAGCTTCATATGCTGATGTTGACAAAGATATAACTGGCTTAGCTATATTAAGCTGTGTTAAGACAACGTTAGCGTCATCAGAAAAATCCTCTATATCTTCTTCAGCAATATATACGCTTCCTTTTCCATCCACAACCTCGGCAACAGTACTAATATTAGTAACCATTTGGGCGCTTGTACTCCAGATGACAGTCGCTGCCAAAAACACTACAATTGCTATCAGCAAAAGCCATATTCCTGGATTCGTCACCTTTATATATTCATCAAGTTTGTCTGGCGAACTGATTTTTTCTATGCTTTTTTTATTAAAAAGATCATCCTTCATAACTCTTCTCCTAAAATATAGTTAGTTACAGGTCCAATTATCTGATGTTTAAAAACGACGAAAACTGTCGATATTTTTCACCGACAGTTTACTTTTTCCCTGATATAATCTTCGCTATTTCTTCTTCTGTACTATTCTTCGGAATTGAATAACTTCCTGCATATATTCTTCTATCCATTCCGTTAGAACAAAGATATGTGTCAAAGTCACCCGCATTAGCTACAAGACCCAGTGAAGCCAGGTTTTTCGCTACTGTGTATGAGCCTTCACCCTGTTTAACAGTAAATGAAATCGAATCCTTGCTATCTGATTTCGTTTCTTCTGTCTTCTTGCTTTCTGAATCATTATCTTCATCATCACCTAACAAAGGTTTCTTTGAAGACTGCGGTGCCTTAGTAGGCTCTGGCTCCTTAGTTGGTTCTGGAGCTTTAGTAGGCTCCGGGGCTTTTGTTGGCTCTGGTGTTTTAGTAGGTTCTGGTTCCTTAGTTGGTTCCGGTGTTTTAGTGTCACCCTCAACTACATTGATTAATGCCTTTTCTTCATCAGGAGTAAGTGTTGCTTCAGGATCATTATTTTCAGAATCCACATTATCAATTACTTCATTTATGGTAGATGCATCCTTTAATGATGCATTGTCCTTAGCATCATTTACCTGAGCTTCATTTGAAGTGCTGGAACTATCATTAGCATTTGACGATGCCTGGTTATTAGCTACAGTATCTGAAAGTGTTTTTCCCTCTTCTACCATTCCAAGTAAAGAGGCTCTGGCCTTAATTTCGGCATCTGTCATCTCTTTATTATTTTGTGAAGAAATAACCAGCATAATAACAGCGGTTACTATTATTCCTATACCTAAGCCACGTAGGTAATACTTAAGATTCATATATCTTACATTCCTTCGAACAAATCTATAACTAACTTAACTTCACCAATACCAAGCCCTAATTCTTTGGCTATAGCCATATTAGACTTACCTAAATTATGAAGTTCAAGTATCTTGTCATTCTTATTTCTTCCACCAACAGCTTTTCCTGCGCCGTCAACGCCAAGATTAAGATTAGGGCCTTCCTTCTTAACCTTGTTATCAGGTACTTCCTCTGTTGTAATAAGTTCAAGATTAGGATCAAAGGAAGAATCCAAAATCGCGTTATTATCAAATACTACTGCCTCTTCCTTAACCTTAGGCTTAGTCGTTCGCTTCTTTTTAGGCTTAGGAGCCTCAATTTCAACTGTCGGAACACTCATTGGAGTGAAATCTTCAACAATCTCTTCTTCCTTCTCTGCCTGTAATTCCTTCAATCTTTCAATAGCAGAGGTTCTGGTTTCTTCTGCCGTGATTGCAGCATCCATAACAACCTGTTTGGCCTCAGAGGCTTTTCTGTCCATCTCAGAGACAGCATCCTTTAAATTCTCATGCTTATCATTAAGCATGTCATATAAAAATACTACCTCCTGATGATTCTTATTGATTTCAGAAAGAACTGTGTCTGAATATTCATTTACAGCCATCATTTTCTCATTAGTGATTCTGTCCATGCTACGCTCAGTCTTTTCCATAGCATAGTTTATTGTTTCATCAACAATATCATTTATCTGAACCTTGGCAGACTCTACCTCTTTTCCTACCAGATCCTTAATTACATCTTCACTAAATTCAGTTGCTTTTTCATCTTCAGTTTTAACCGGGATCATGAAGCTTAATACGAAAACTACTAATCCTATAACTAAGAGTATATAACCTATCATCATATCTTTATATCAAAACCCTGCTGAGTGCCCTTAATAAGTACCCTTCCATCAGGCTCCTTCTTCTTTTTATTCTGACCACCGTCACCCTGATACTGATTCGAACCTTCTTCCTTGGCATCGAAACGCTTCTGTCTGTTCTCTGAATGCTCAGTATCATTAACATGCTGAAGCTTGGCTGTAGCAGCCTTATCATTACTCTGCATGATATTGGTCTGCTCTACCATTCCCTTATTATCTTCATTATGCTTAATATTGGTATAGTCCAGAGCTCTCATTGTCTGGCCCTGAAGTTCAACTCTTGAAATAGTCATGAATTCACCTTATTTAAAATGACCTAATTAAAAAGTATTCTAAATCATTATAATGACTGCATCTTAACGTCACCATCAATTTTCTTAAACCTGCAGTAGGTCATAGTCGTCTTTACTATCATCGACACATCAGAAATACATATCTTGGTACCTGCATATACATCACCAGTAACTTCAACTATAGCATCAGTTGTTGTATCTAATACAGTCTCTAACGATTCATATTCCTGCTTCATTGCGATGAGCTTTTCTGTCTTTTCCTTCTCTTCCTGAATAAGTGTTTTAACATAAAGCTTCTGATCCATTGATAGCGAAGCTCCTGACTTCATCTTCGCCATAAAATTAGCGATTGTAGGCTTTGACTGTTCAATAGCCTTTTGAGTTTCCTGAATACTCTTCTGAAGCTGCTGAATTCTGATTTTAACACCTGGATCAGCACCAACTTCAACAACAGTATCAGCACCCATATCAGATCCTAGAGTCTTAACCTTAACCATATTAGCAGCACTTACTCTTCCACCAGTAATAAAGCCCTTCTTACCATTAACAGTAATATCAGTTCCTGCACTTACATCACTATGAAGAATCAGATCTGTTTCGATATAACCCTTAGCTGTAACTGTGGAATTCTCGATAAATTTTGCCAGAATATTATTTCCTGCAGTAAGCTTTCCTTTAGACATTCCTTTCATACCACGAGCTATGATAATATCCACTCCGGCTTCTATTTCAGCGCCTTCTACTACACCCTTAACTGTAACAGAACCACCTGCTTTTACCTTAAAGTTTTCCTGAACATTACCAAGAACTATGACATTACCGTCATATTCTATGTTACCTGTAGCAGGTCCTACATTATCTATTTCCATTACATCTGAAAGGAATACCTTTTCATCTGCTACTGATACATGACCATTTATATCAGCTGTTAATACCAGATTATCCTCTGATATTGAGATATTTCTTCCGTATTTTAATATCTTTCTTTTTACTTCTATTGCTTTAATTGGTTCGCCAAATACTGTCATTCCATTCGTTCCACGAACCTCAGGAATGAGACGAGCCAGAATATCGCCTTCCTTAACAGAAGTGAAAGTTTTAAGATTAAAGAAGTCAACTGAACCATCTTCATTACGAGCTGGTTTTAGGCTAAGTTCAGTATCAAAGAAATACTCAATTCTGGCACTCTCGCCCTGTACTACTGGTGTACCTTCTGCAACAACTATATCAGTGCAATACTGCGGATTAGTAAAGAACTTCTTAATCTCATCTTCTTTTATTCCATGCTTAACGCCCTTGTATTTAAGGTCATTCATGAACTCGTCAACAGTAAGTCTCTCACCCTTTAATGATGGAGGATAAAATCTTGCAGTAAGTGTCATCTTATCTGAAGAGGATTTAAGAATATAACTTTCTCTAAGCTCACCTATAAAATCCTTGTTCAATAAAACTAAATGGTCAGGCTTATCTGACGCGCGAAGTGCCTCGATACCCTGACCCACCGTACTTGCAGTATATAATATATTCTTACTGGACAAATATTCCGTGATTTCCTTAGCCGTAACCGCCGAACCGCCATCTGTTGGCTTATACATCTTAATAATAGTTCCATTTGGTGTACAGCCAATTCTGAAGTAACCATTACTCATGCATTAAATACTCCCATATAATCGCCCATCTTAGTCTTCATTTTCGCAAGTGCCTTAGTATGAAGCTGCGACACTCTTGATTCTGATACCTCTAAGATATTAGCAATTTCCTTTAAGGTCAGATCTTCATAATAATATAAAGTAACGACCTTCTGTTCCTTCTCTGTAAGTAATTGTAAGGCTTCGATAAGCTTTTGTTTAAGTTCCTCCTTATCAAGCGCCTCCTCTGGTGTCTCGAAACGATACTGTGTAGTCTGTTCTGATGGAACCTCTGCCCCCGTTTCCATGAACTCATTCAATGAAACTACACCTGTAATTTTCATCTGAGACTGCATCTCTGCATATTCTTCGTTAGACACACCAAGACCTGTAGCTATTTCTTCATCTGTTGCAGGTCTTCCCTTGGTTGCCTCAATTTCTTTCATAATATTATCAATCTGACGCTGTCGCTGTCTGATTGTTCTTGGAATCCAGTCCATCTTTCTTATCTGATCTAAGATTGATCCTCTGATTCTAAGTGAGGCATATGTTTCAAACTTAACATCCTTCATAGTATCAAACTTATCGATAGCATCTATCAATCCGAATATTCCATAACTACAAAGGTCTTCGTACTCAACATTATAACCTAAATACATACTAAGGCGCCCCGCAACTAATTTAACCAGCGGAGCGTACTCTAATATTAATTGTTCTCTTAATTCAGTTGATTTCGTTCTGGCGTAATCCGACCAAAGCCTTGCCTTTTGTACCTCGTTCATCAATACCTCTTAAAACCCCTCTATTAAGATATATCTGCCCTTTCTCCTTCTGGCATAGCACCTGTCAATGGTGGAAGTCCACCACCCGCTTCTTCACCAGCTTCAGAATTATCAAGGTCTTCTTCGTTGGTAGCCTCTTTTTCTATAACCGCACCCTCAAGCTCTTCTTGCTCTTTTAACAGTGCCTCATTAGCTTCAACAAATTTATTGACACGCTTTTGAATCAATGAACCTATAACATAAAATACTATCAAAATAACTAATAAGGTCCATAGCATATCAATCCGCTTATAGCCCCACTTAAGCATTAGAAAAAGTGAAATTGCTACTGCAACTAATGTTAAAAACGGAGCAAAAAGCTTATTCTTTCTCATATGGTTTTCTCCGGTTTTCCTACGGCCTTAATAATATATTCACCTGTCGCAGGATAGAAAATTACTGTACGACCATAGTTCTCACCTGTCTCTTCTGCTAAAATTGGAATCTTTAATTCCTTAAGCTTAGCCTTGCAGGCGGCAACGTTTCGTTCCCCTACTCTAACCATATCTGATTTAGCAGATCCGAAAGCAAACATCTGTGCACCACCAGCTATTTTAGCAACTAATTTAGACATGTTGGCACCCTTTTTGACAAGTTCTGCAACCATATCTGTGATACCAGTATCAGCAAACTTTGCTCTGTTAGTATTGTTAATAGTATCTTTGCTGTCTGGAAGCATAACATGTGCCAGTCCTCCTATTCCTGATGATGTATCACGAATAGCAACACCTACACATGAGCCCAAACCAAGTGTCGTTACTCCATCTTCCTTAGAGCATACTTTCCAATCGGCCATACCGACTTTTATTATCTCACTCATTTTAACTCTCCAATTACCAAATCAAGTATTATTACATTACTCCAAGTGCATGAAGTATCTTCTGATACGAATCCATATCTGGAATCAATATAAAATATCCATCCAGATCAATATCATCAGAAAACTTGGTCTGAATAAGTAAGATGTTATCACCTAAAATACCAAATTCCGCAGCAGGAACACTAAGTAATGCACCCGCATAATCAATTCCAAGCTGTGGTGGTGAAGGATATATTTTTAAGTTAGTAATTGTAGATAACGCATTAAGATACGCACCAGTAATAATATTACCAACTTCCTTCATGGCAGAAACTTCCATCTCGCCGAATTCCATTTCCTCAATTGGCTTTTCTGGAATACCAAGCATACCTGCCATTAATTTATTAACTAAATGCATTGCAGATTCCTGAGGCAATGTGAACATCATGCTTCCATCAACATCACCTTCAACCTGCAGATAAATACCAACTAAAACCTGTTCCTCTCCTCCTAAGAGATCGCCAAGTTCGCTAAACTCTAAAAGTCTAACCTGTGGTACCATCATATCAACCTTACAATTAATTAGTTCTGCCAATGCTGTAGTTGCATTACCAGCTCCAATATTTCCAAGTTCCTTTAACACATCGAAATATTCATGTGTTAACTGTTCCATACTAAGTTCTGACATATATCCTCCTAGTTGTTACTTTTCCTGGCAAACAACATTCATATCAAGTAATGAGATTAACTGGCCATCATTCTTTCCAACACCAAAAACGAAGTTCTGCTTTTCTTCTGTTCCATCATAAGCAGTCTTTTCAATCTGGATTTCACTTAATGTAACAACTTCTTTTACTTCATCAACAATAAAACCTAAAAGGCCATACTGTTCTATTTTTAAGATGATAATTCTTGATGCCTTAGTTTCTTCAACTTCTTCAAGATTCATCTTAAGTCTTAAATTAAGTACCGGAATAACTTCACCTCTTAAGTTAATTACTCCTTTAATATAGTTAGGAACGTGGGGAACACGTGTTATACTCTGCATTCTAACGATGTTATCGATATATTTGATATCAATACCATACTGTTCATTACCGAGTTTAATAACGATGTATTGAACCTTTTCACCCTCATCCACTATTAAGTCTGCATTGGTTACTTTAATTTCGTTTTCCATCTTATTATCCCCCTATCCTTAAATCAATGCGTTAGCATCAAGAATCAAGGCGATTTCACCATCACCAAGAATTGTTGCACCGCTAATGAGCTTACTCTTGTTAATATACTTTCCTAATGACTTAATAACGATTTCCTGCTGTCCAATAAGTTCATCTACAACAAGACCTGCAAGCTTCTCGCCCTTCTTGGCAATCGCAACAATAAGATTCTCATTAGGTCCCTTAGTAGATTCTGTATCAAGCTTCTTATCAAGTCTGATGATAGGAATAACATTTCCACGTAATGTAATAACTTCTTCATTCTGAACAAACTTAATTTCGTCTGGAGAAACATCCTCGATAGTCTGAATACTTCCTAATGAAATAGCATACTTTTCTCCACCAACAACTACCATCAATGCCTGAATAATAGCAAGTGTTAATGGTAATCTGATGGTCCATACACTACCTTCACCATACTTAGACTGAACATCTACTTCACCACTTAAGGATTCAATCTTAGATTTAACAACATCAAGACCTACACCTCTTCCGGATACATCTGAAATAACCTTTGCTGTAGAGAATCCTGCGTTGAAAAGGAGATTGATTGCATCCTTTTCTGCCATATTCTCAGCCTGCTCTGGTGTGATAATTCCTCTCTCGATAGCCTTTCTCTTAACAGCTTCAACATCGATACCATTACCATCATCTCTTACTTCGATAACAACGTTGTTTCCTTCCTGATAAGCATCAAGGAAAATAGAACCAACTTCTGGCTTACCACGTTCAGCACGAATTTCTGCTGATTCAAGACCATGGTCAGCTGAATTTCTAAGTAAGTGCATCAAAGGATCACCGATTTCATCTACCACTGTACGGTCAAGTTCTGTCTCTTCACCTGACATGTAGAGTTCCATCTTCTTGTTAAGCTTCTTAGAAAGGTCTCTAATCATTCTTGGGAACTTAGAAACAACTGATTCAATAGGAACCATTCGAACCTTCATTACTGATTCATGAAGGTTAGTTGTTACGCTCTCAAGGTATTCAATCTGTTCATTAAAGCCTGCACCTGAAACACCTTCAGAAACAGATGCAGAAACAAGTGAGTTCTTCGCGATGATAAGCTCTGATACAAGATTCATTAATACATCAAGTTTTTCGATATCAACACGAACCGTTCTGTTAACAACTGGCTTACCACCTGTCTTAGACTGCGATTTAGCTGGAGCATTCTGCTGTGGAGCTGCAGCTTCTTTAGATACTGCAGTTGTCTGCTGAGCACTATCAGCAGCTTCTTCTTTAACAGCTTCTGCTTCAGCAGCTTTAATCTCAAGAACTCCACCAACTACCTTGTCAATTTCTGATACAGCTCTTGCAGCCGCCAAAATATCATCAAGCTTAGATTCTGAAATAACGATTAAGCTAAAGTCAAAATCAAACTTTTCATCTTCAATATCCTGTGCTGAAGGATTAGATACAATAATCTCACCCTTTTCTTCAACAGCCTTATAAACAAGGAACGCTCTGGCTGCTTTAAGAAGACAGTTCTCATTAACATATACTGTTAAGCCGTATACGTTCTTTCCTTCTGCCTTAGCTGCACTTAATACTGTATTCTCTGTTTCTCCGATAGCAACATCTTTATATTTTGCTTCATCCCCAGATGCAGCTGCCTCTTCCTTCTTAGGCTCTTCTGCCTTAGCTTCTTCCTTAGGAGCTGCTGCTGGAACTTCACCCTTATTCTTTAAATATTCATTAAGCATATCGATGATAGGCTGATTATCATTAGTACCCTCATCTCCTGATGCCTGAATATTAGCTGTATACTCTTCTAATGCATCCAATGACTGGAATAATGTATCAATCATTGGAGAAGTAACCTTCATAGCACCATTTCTGATTTCTGTGAAAACATTTTCCATATCATGAGTTAAGTTCTGCATACGCTTATAACCCATGGTTCCAGCCATACCCTTAAGAGAATGTGCTGCACGGAAAATTTCATTGATAGTATCAGAGTCCTCAGGATTCTGCTCAAGGTTGAGAATCTGAGTGTTTAATGACTCTAAATGTTCTCTTGTTTCGTCTAAAAAGATTTCTAAATATTGGCTTACGTCCATTCTAATATACCCCCACGTTCTGAATAATCTCTACTGCAAGCTGTTGAAGCGTATGTCCTTCGTTGGCAAGCCCTGCCTTTATTACGGATTTCGGCATGCCATACACGGTACACGTTTCTTCATTTTGCACTAATATGGTTGTTTTTTTATGTTCCTTAAGTGACTTAATTCCAGCTGTTCCATCAGCCCCCATGCCTGTTAGTACTACACACACAATCTCATCAAAACCCGAATTAATAAGTGATTCGTACATATAGTTAGCACATGGCTTAACACCTTCACGATGCGGTTCGTCCGTATAATGAATAATGTAGTGAGCTGCACTTCTTACTATATTCATATGCATACCTCCTTTAGAAATATACACATGACCTTTTTCAATGCGCTCTCCCTCTTCGGCTTCTTTAACACTAATCGGACTAATCTCATTTAGTCTGTCCGCCAGAGCTTTGGTGAATCCGGCAGGCATATGCTGAACAATACACATCGGTGCATTAAGATTTGACGGTAGCAGCGGAATAAACTCTTGTAGCGCCTTGGGTCCCCCTGTCGAAGAAGCAAGTGCTACTATCTTCTTTTCTATTCCCATTATGCTTTATGCCTTTTCCTTACCACTATAGTCACGAAAATAGTATACCACAGCAAAAACTTCACATGCGTGCAAAGTAATATTCGGTAGTAAAATATTCAGAAAATTTACATTCCTTTTTCACGTTTTCTGTGTTTTCTTTCTTCTTCAAATATGAATCGTATGATTTCTTCTCTGTCTAACGTGTCTATATCAATATACTGAGCTCTGTGTTCGAAAACTCCTGGTCTGTTATCCAGTTCTCTTGCTGTTAACACCTTGCAGATAAGTGTGTATTCCTTCGACACACCATCAATTATCAGATTATATTTACAATAAATAAGATTATCAGGTTCATACTGGAAGCTACTGATGAAACGAATTCCGCCTCCAGAAATATCTACTACCACTGATCTTTTTAATGGAAGTCCTGGCACCAGATAAAGATCTGCCTTATTATCCATTGCCTCCTTTTCTTCCTTCTCAAGAAGTCTCGCACTCATTTCAAGTGCACAGCTTAATCTGTAATAGTCTCTTCTTTGGAATTTTCTTAAGTTAGATGTAAGCTCCATTAATAATACATACTGTGTTCCATCCTTGTATCTGTCTATTACATTAGCGAAACACTGATACAATCCCTGAGGAGTATAAAAATACAGGTCAAACTCAGTATTAACAGGAAGAAGAATGAGCTTCGATTTTTCCATAGGCATATCGATTTCGATTTCATCATCGCTTATGATATCTCTTACCTGAGATACATAGACCTTCTTCTTCTCTTCCTCGTTTGCATGCTTAACCCTCTCAACCGCCTGAATTTCTATTTTGTTTCCTGGTACGATGTAATTAGATAGCATAGTTCCTCCAAACTAGTTATTTTTCTTTCCAGCAACTATATGACTAAAAAATGCCGCCATTCCACGCCTTGGAATTTTGCTTTCGAACTCTTTGTTCATTAATTTGTTAGCTATTTCTTCATATGCTAATGCAGATTTAGCGCTAGGCGTTGCCAAAGATACAGGTGTCTGCTGCATAACAGCCTTCGACAGCTGACTGTCCTCTGGAACGGCTCCTAAATATGTAATAGGAAGCTTTAAATATCTGGCAACTACAGCATTCAGCTTATTAAAGAGCATCTGACCTTCTTCTTTTCCACCCACCTTATTGGCAAGCATTTTAACCTCTGAATATTCTCTTTGGAATCTTGGATGTCTGTTCAATGCCTTTAATAAAGAATATGAGTCAGTGATAGATGTAGGTTCTGGTGTAGTAACTAATATAATTTCTCCACTTGCTACTAAAAATTCCAGAACTGCATCTGAAATTCCAGCTCCTGTATCAATAATAACAACATCTGCAATAGCATCCAATTCTGCAAGATTCTGAATAATATATACTAAATAATCTCTGCTAAGATTAGATAAGCCCGCGATGCCTGAACCACCCGAAATAAAGCCAACCTCCGCTGGTCCCCAGGTTATTACTTCTTTTATATTTTTGTTCTGATATATCAAATCACTAAGATTATGCTTAGGAACCGCTCCGAACATAATCTCTATATTAGCAAGTCCAAAATCCGCATCTAAGATAATGACTCTCTGGCCCATCTTCTTAAACTGAATTGCAAGATTGATTGCTGTATTGGACTTTCCAACGCCACCCTTTCCACTCGTAACAGTAATAATTCTGGCCAAAGGACGAGAGTTCTTTTTGATATTTTCAGCTTTTATTATATTCCTTAACTGTTCTGCCTGATCCATTCTTTACCTCGAACTAGTTTCGTCTTCCGCCAAGTAACTGTTTTACTGTCTTTTGAGGATTAAATTCCTCAATATCCTCCGGTACATTCTGACCACATGTAACATAGCTTAATGCAGCTCCTGTATGAAGCTTTACATTAAGAAGATTTCCTAAAGTTGTTGTCTCATCAAGCTTCGTAAATATAAGCTTATACTCAGTCATCGCAGTATATGTATCGGCGATACTAATCAAATCTCTAAGCTTGGTTGTTGCCGAAAGTACCAAAAATACTTCTTTTTCAACCTGCCCGTCAACAGAATGAATGAACCCATTCATAACCTCTCTTTGAGTTTCGTTATGATGTGAGTGTCCTGCTGTATCAACTAAAATATAATCGTAATCCTTAAAATCGGTTAATGCCTTCTCTACCTCTTCTATCGCATAAATGATTCTAAATGGTATTTCAAGAATATTAGCATAGGTATGAAGCTGTTCTGCCGCAGCAATTCTATAGGTGTCTGCTGTCAAAAGAGCAACCTTCTTTTTATAGTCAACACTGAATTTTGATGCAATCTTAGCTATAGTTGTAGTCTTTCCTACACCAGTAGGTCCAACGAAGAATACAACCTTTGGTCCTTTAACTGATGGCTTGATAGTTTCTGGATTTCCAAATTTTAATATCATCTTCTGATATGTGTTAGATAACGCCATCTCAAAAGGTGTGTTAGGATTAATGTTCTTCTCCATCTCTTCAATAATCTGATTAGCATATTTTTCGTTAATCTCATTATCTATCATGGTATTATACAGAAGCTTAACGAACTTGCTGACCTCTGTTGAAATCTCAGGAGCAGAGCTTTTACTTTCACTCTTTGGAGCCTCGGCTTCTTTATTCACAGTTGCCTGTGGTTCAGGCTTTTGAAGCTGTGCTTCAAGCATTGTATGAAGAGAATCCAGCTTCTCTTCTATGACACTGCTGTCGCTTTTTCTATTACTAAGTCTTTCAATTGCAGTAGGTGTGATAACTTCCTCAGCCTTTAGGTCTATTGTTGGACGTATATCTTTGTCATTATTAGAAGAAATAAGCTTCTCAACTGCACTCTCATTACGAGCCTCTGTGTCATCCTTTTCTTCATTCTTAATAATCTTATCTGCAACACTTCTAACCCCCGCTATAGCTTCTACTATTTCGGAGTTCTGAGTGCGGACGACTTCGTCTTCTAACGCTACAGTCACTTCTACCATCTGAGGAAGAAGGAAGCTGAAAAGTCCCTTTTTCTTAACATTACGAACATTCATTTCAACAACATTAGGACCAAGCTCCTGATATGCTGCGTTTAATGCCTCTTCTTTAGTTTTTCCCTGGAATTTTTTAATTATCATTGATTGTCACCATTCCTACGGACTGTAATTCTATATTGCTTTCAATTTCATTATAAGATACTACTATTAAATCCTTAAAGTAGTCCTCTGTTAATCTCTTAAAATACATTCTGACGATTGGAGAAGTAACCACAATAGGGCTCTTGCCCATATTTTCGAGCTTATCAACCTCTGCCTGAACCGAATTAATAATAGCTCTCGTCTTTTCTGGATCAAGTGTTAAGTATGCACCTGTCTCCGTCTGCTTAACCGATGCCATAATGTCCTGCTCTATCTGAGGATCAACTGTTACAACAGAAGTCATTTCATTAGGAGCAAAGAATCTGCCGGAAATTGCACGCTTAAGAGCCTGTCTTACATACTCTGTCAGAATATCTGTATCTCTTGTAGTTGTTGCGTAATCTGCAAGTGTTTCAAATACAGTAAGCAAATCTCTTATTGAAATTCCTTCGCGAAGAAGATTCTGCAATACCTTCTGAACCTCACCAAGGCCAAGAAGCTTAGGTACAAGTTCATCAACAAGTGAAGGATTAGTATCTTTAAGATTATTAACAAGATTCTGAACATCCTGACGGGTCAGAAGCTCTGCAATATGCTGTCTTATTATTTCAGTTAAATGCGTAGCTATAATTGATGGAGGATCAACTACTGTGTATCCTACAGACTCAGCACGCTCTCTTTGGCTTTCAGTAATCCATATAGCAGGAAGATGGAATGATGGCTCGAAGGTTGGAATACCCATAATCTCCTCTTCTACATAACCTGGATTCATCGCCATATAGTGATCAAACAGAATTTCGCCTTCCGAAACCTGAATGCCCTTAATCTTGATTATATACTGATTAGGATTAAGCTGGATATTATCTCGAAGACGAATGATAGGAACAACTGTACCAAGCTCAAGAGCTATCTGTCTTCTAATCATTACTACTCGGTCTAACAAGTCTCCACCCTGATTAACATCCGCAAGCGGAATAATTCCATAACCGAACTCAAGCTCGATAGGGTCAACCTGCAAAAGAGAATTAACATTTTCAGGCTGCCTGATTTCCTCTGCCGCAGCTTCTTCCTTCGTAACCTCTGTTTCAATCTTCGATGTTTCAATATGTGCTGAAACGCTTCTTCCAACTACTATGAAAACAAGACCTAAAGCCAGGAATATAATTGTTGGAAGTGGTGTAATAATACCTAATAAGGAAAGGATTGCACCAACTATATAAAGAGCTTTTGGAAGGCCGAATAACTGCTTTACCAAAACAGAACCAAAATCAGCATCCTTAGAACCCTTAGTAACCAGAATACCCGTTGACAAAGATATAAGAAGTGAAGGAATCTGCGATACTAAACCATCACCAATTGTTAAGACAACATACTTATTCAGTGCTGCGCTAAAATCAAGGTTCTGTCTCATAACACCCATGGCGATACCACCAATTACATTAACAGCTGTAATAATAAGACCTGCTGTAGCATCTCCCTTAACGTACTTAACAGCACCATCCATTGAACCAAAGAACGATGCTTCTTCCTGAATCTTATCTCTTCTTCTCTTTGCTTCGGCATCATCGATTGCTCCTGTATTTAAGTCAGCATCAATGGCCATCTGTTTACCAGGCATAGCATCGAGTGTGAATCTTGCTGTAACCTCAGCTACACGCTCTGAACCTTTGTTGATAACCATGAACTGTACTATAAGAAGAATCAAAAATACGATGGTACCAACAATCAAATCACCTCCACCTACATATCCTCCGAAGGTCTGTACTACTTTTCCCGGGTCACCAGTCGTTAGGATAAGCTTGGTAGATGAAATATTAAGTGCAATTCTGAATATGGTTGTGAATAACAGAATTGTCGGATAAAAGGAAAGATCTAATACCTCAACTGAAAACATCGAAACGAATAAAATCGTAAACGCCACAGAGATATTAACAGCCAAAAGAACATCCAAAAATCCTGATGGCAGCGTGATAATCATCATGATGAAGGCTGCAACTACATATACGGCAACTCCGACATCGGCTCTTGATATCTTCACGAGGTTTTCCTCCTTTCCTTAATAGTATTCATATTGAACCTTAATAAAAGGTCAACCTGATTAAATCTTGCCCTGAAGCTGATATACGAACGCAAGAACATTCGCAACTGGTTCATACAGTTCAGGCGGAATAAGCTGTCCGACCTCTACTGTTGCATACAGCATTCTGGCCAAAGGCTTATCTTCCATAATATAAACGTCGTTTTCTCTGGCGACTTCCTTGATTTTCTGTGCCAAATAATCTGCTCCCTTAGCTATAACAATTGGAGCTCCCACATCTGAATCTCTGTCATATTTAATAGCAACAGCATAGTGAGTAGGGTTCGTGATTACTACGTCAGCTGTTGGAAGCTCCTGCATCATTCTACGCATTGAAGCTTCACGCATACGCTGCTTAATCTTACCCTTAACCTGAGGATCTCCCTCCTGGTTCTTATACTCATCCTTTACTTCCTGCTTGGTCATCATCATATCCTGATGGAATTTCCATTTCTGATAAGCAAAGTCTCCAGCAGCGATTATTATATATACAGCAGCGATTCTGATTCCCAAATCGACTACGATTTCACCTATTAATCCTATAGCCTGCTTAACAGGCATATCATATAGAAGATATATCTCTTTTCCTACTCCCGAAATATAATTCCATACGACATATCCAACCAGTATGAGCTTTAAGAGTGACTTAACAAGCTCTATTAATGAATTTGCAGAAAAAATTCTTTTAAATCCATTAATCGGATTAAGCTTACTAAATTTTGGTTTTAATGGTTTAGTGGTTGGTTTCCACTTAACCTGAATTACATCACTTATGAAAGCAACTATGAAAGCAACTAAGAAAAATGGCAGTACCATTACTAAAATTCTTAGCATTGCAGTTCTCAAAAATACTGAAATGGCAGCCGCAGGTGTATTCCCATCATATCTTTGGATAATTCCCGAAATACCTGAATACATATGCTCGAAAAGGCCAAGAAAATCAGTTCCGAGAGTTCCTATATAAACTCTTATCAAAATGAACATAGCCATAATTCCGGCTGCGTTAGCTATTTCTTTGCTCTTGGCTACCTGTCCTTCTTTTCTGGCATCCTCTAACTTCTTACCAGTAGGCTGTTCAGTTTTTTCACCACCAGGTCCGTCCTTTGCGAAGAACTGAAGATTATATTCCAACACCATTAGCTAATAGCCTCCACCATGGTAACAACCATATGCTTCATTTCAGTAAATATCATATTCGCTGCATCAGGAAGCATTACTGCTGATAAGAACAATATACTAAGTCCAACTAAAACCTTAATCTGAATACCAACAGCAAACATATTAAGCTGTGGTGAAACCTTAGCTAAAACACCAAGGACAGCATTAAGGATAATCATTGTCGCGAATATAGGAAGACATATTCTAAAGCCTATAAGAACGTAATCCCCCATGAATTCAAGCATTCCTGACATTAATCTATTAATGTGAAATACCTCTCCATTAACTGGAATTAATGTATATGTTTCTATTAATGCTTCAATAAGATATCTGTGCATTCCAGATAACAAAAGCATGAGCATTATAGAGTAATTGTAAAATACTCCCGAGATGGTTACCGAATCTCTGGTTGTTGGATCCATCAGTGTAACCATACTAAGTCCCATCTCCATATCTGCTATATGACCTGCGAAATTAACTATCATCATGCAGACATTAGCACCAAAGCCTATGATAAGACCTGCTAAAACCTCTTTTAGGACTAATAAAAAATACTGAATTAACGAATCATAAACCGGACCATCAGTTGGAATTAGTTTAAAGATAAGTGCGCTAAGAAAAATACTAAGAAGTATTCTGACATGTCTTGGAGTATTACTCATACTAAAGAATGGTGCTACATAAACAAAACTCGCCACCCTCATTAGCACTAAAAAGAACAATTCTAAATTCTGATATGTAAAAGAGTAATCAAACATACGCGCTACTTAATATAAACACTAAAATCTGCCCATAATGACTCCATATAACCAGCCATATTATTAAGCATCCAATGTCCTAAAACTATAATTGCTAAAAAGATTGCTATGATCTTAGGCACGAAAGTAAGCGTCTGTTCCTGAATCGATGTTACTGTCTGAAAAATACTTACAATAAGACCAACAATTAATGACACTAAAAGAACAGGTGCTGAAGTTTTAATTATTAAATATAACGCTTCGCTGGAAATAGCAGCAACGTCATCTATCGTCATAGCTTATCCTCTTAATCAGTAAAATGTCTTAACTAAATTTCCAATAATAAGATTCCATCCGTCTGCAAGAACGAACAATAAAATTTTAAACGGCATGGAAATCGTGGTTGGTGGCAGCATCATCATACCCATACTCATAAGTGCTGAGGCTACTACCATATCAATTACAATAAATGGAATGTATATCAAAAAGCCTATAATAAAGGCTGTTCTTAACTCACTTACAACGAACGCAGGAACTAAAACCTCTGTAGGTATCGAATCCAAAGATCCATCCCATTCATCTTTACTAATTTCAAGAAACATTCGAACATCCTTCGTCTGTGTCTGTCCATACATGAACTGTCTTAAAGGATTAATTGCTTCTTCAAAGAACTGTTCCTGGGTGATTTCCCCCTTGTCGAACGGTTCTAGTGCGTTCGTATATACCTGACCTAATGTAGGTCTCATAATGAAAAAGGTCAAAAACAAAGCTAACCCAATCAGTACCTGATTCGGAGGGGCTGTTTGGGTGCTAAGTGCAGCTCTGGTAAAGTGTAAAACAATGATAACTCTGGTATAACTGGTTAACATAATTAGCAATGTTGGGGCAATCGCTAATAAAGTTAAGGTTATAAGAATTCTTAATGTACCACTAACCGAACCATTATCTCCACGAGTAGTAATGGTTATGCTGTTCGCTATATTAAGTTCACCTAAGTCTTCCTGTGAATCTGCTGTTCCTGGTTCGTTAATATTAGTTCTCGAACCAGTTTCACCTGTTAAACCGGTATCTAAAGGTGCAGCATGCGCAGGAAAAGAAGGCAATATACATAATATGCCCACCGTTACCAGTAGGCATATTATTGTCTTTATCTTCTTCATGAAAGATAACCTAATCTTCTTTCTTCTTGTTTATGTTCTTTACTTTCTCAAGAACCGAAGCGAAGGAAGGTGTAGACTCTTCTTCTGTTTTAATTATTAGTTCATCCCGAGATATTTCGGTCAAGAAACTAACCTCGTCCTTACCAATAGCAATTACGAGATATTTATTCCCCGCTCTTACAATCTGAACATACTTATTATTAGAGATTCTCTGGGTCTCAATAACTTCCAAATTATCTCCACCTGACATCTGTCCCTTCTGAACCTTACTAATCCACCTAGTGGTGAACCAGGTTATAACAAGGACGAATATGAACAGTAATAAGACTACGAAAAACTGTAAGAAACTGTTCGTCCTGGATGAAATTTCTGACAGGAGCATTCTTTAACCAACTACCTTCTTAACTGCTTCAAGTACACGGTCAGCCTGGAAAGGTTTAACAATAAAGTCCTTAGCTCCAGCCTGAATAGACTCAATAACCATAGCCTGCTGTCCCATAGCAGAACACATGATAATTAAAGCATTAGGATCGGAACCCTTAATTTTCTTTAATGCACCAATACCATCCAACTCAGGCATTGTGATATCCATAAGAACAAGATCAGGATGTAATTCCGCATACTTTTCAACAGCCTTAGCACCGTTCTCAGCTTCGCCTACAACGTTGTAGCCATTCTTTGATAGGATATCCTTAATCATCATTCGCATGAAAGCTGCATCATCAACAATTAAAATATTCTTCGCCATTTTTACTCTCCTTAATTTATGATTTCGGTTACACGAATACCGAAACTTTCTTCAATTACAACAACTTCTCCCTTAGCAACAAACTTGCCATTAACAAGTACATCTATAGGTTCACCGGCTATCTTATCAAGTTCAATGATAGTACCAGGTGCAAAGTCCAATATCTCTGAAATAGACTTCTTAGTTCTTCCAAGCTCAACAGTTACCTCTAATGGAACATCCTTGATAATTCCTATGTTCTCTGCTCCAGGAACCTGTGAATAATCAGGTGTGAAAGACTGGAACTGTGCCGGGCTTATACTCATCTGAGGCATCTGCATTGGTGGATAACCCATTGGAGGATATCCCATCGGCATTCCCATCTGAGGCATAGGCTGTGGTATTGGCTGTTCAGCCTGTGGTGGAACATATGGAGCGGCCTGTGGTACGGGCTGCGGAGCACTCTGAGGTGCTGGCGCTGGCTCTGGTGCCGGAGCTGGTGCTGCTGGCGCCGGCTCTGGTTCAGGTTCATCTCCTGCTCCTGAGAAGGTATTATATAAATCCTTCGCAAAATCTATTGGGTATAACTGCATGATGGTTGAATCAACCAAATCATCAATCTGCATCTTAAATGAAATCTTAGCAAACGTGCCTGCCAGGAATGGAGCAATTGATTCTGCATCCATTATTTCAGTAAGATCAACAAGCGATGCTTCTGGTGGAGAAATATCAATCATCTTGCCAAGCATTGTCGACAAGGATGTTGCCGAAGAACCCATCATCTGGTTCATGGCTTCTGAAATAGCACTTAAGTGCAATTCTCCAAGTTCACCATCTGTATTAGTTCCATCACCACCCATCATCAAATCGGTGATAATCTTAACATCATTTTCTTTAAGAACCATGATGTTGGAACCATCCAAGCCTACTGTATATTTAATCTGAATAAATACACACGGTCTTTGGTAATCTTCAATAACTGTCTTCCAGTTAGCAAGTGTAACTGTAGGTGTCGTGATATTAACTTTTCTGTTAACAAGCGAATATAATGTCGTTGCTGAAGAACCCATACTAATGTTGGCAATTTCTCCAACAGCATCTCTCTCTTCCATAGAAAGAAGCGATTCATCAATCTCACCAGGATCTGATGAGCCTTGAAGAATTGGTGCGCTTGCTGCCTCTTCGGGTGCTGGTGCATCTTCACTAGCTGGCGCATCTCCTCCTCCAGATAAATCCATTCCGGAAAGTAGAGCATTTATTTCGTCTTGTGATAACATTCCTCCGTCCATGCCTTACTCCCCCTCTCTTCTTACTGACGTTACACGCACAGCATATTTATCTTTGCTGGAACCGGGCAAGGCTGTAAACTTACGTATATTTCCAACATAGATGTCCATCTCTGAATCAACGGACGAATTAAGTCTTACTACGTCGCCGACCTGCAGGCCTAAGAATTCATTGACGGATATTGAACTCTGACCCAATACCGCACGTACCGGAACGTCGACTCTTTTTATTAAACTTTCAATATGATCCTGATAGTTCATAGAATCATCTTTTTGCATAGTAGAAAACCAATACTTGGTATTCAATTTATCCATAACTTCCTCTAATGTAAAGTAAGGAAGACAGATATTCATAAATCCTTCTGTTTCACCGATTCGGATATTCATCGTAACAATGGCAATCATATCCGTAGGAGCAATAACCTGTGCGAACTGTGCATTAGTTTCGATACGTTCCATAATAGGATTAATTTCAAGAACGTTCTTCCACGGCTCCTTCATCAGCTGCATACATATTATCATAAGCTTCTCTATGATAGTCATCTCTATTTCAGAGAAATCACGATTCTTCTCAAGTGGAAGTCCCGGACCTCCTAGCATTCTGTCTATCATGGCGAAACCAAGATTCGGTGATAATTCTATAATAACATTTCCGTTCAAAGGTTTAAAGTCTATTATTCCCAAGATTACGGGATTAGACAACGCATTCGAAAACTCCGAGAACGTAACTGTTTCTGATGATGCCACTGTAGTCTGCACCGTTTTTCGAAGATACAATGGCAGGTTAGTTGATATCAATCTACCATAATGTTCATATATAATTTCCAGTGTTCTAAGATGCTCCTTTGAGAACTTCGCAGGACGTTTGAAGTCGTAGTCCTTGACCTGTTTCTCATTGATATCTTGCATCTGATCCACATCCAACTCACCGGTAGTTAACGCTGCCAGCAGGTTGTCAATTTCACTTTGGGACAGTACCTCGCCCACGAATTCTCACCTCCTTAGGGCCCAGATTAGTATCTTACTGATACAAGGCGCTACTAAAGGTTACATCAAATATAAAGTCTGAATTATAAAGAGCTTGTAGCTTTAACAGGATTTCATTACATATAGCAGCGGAATTAGCCTTAGCTTCTTCCATTGTATACTGGCTGATAACTGAATTAATCTGACCTCGTAATAAATCCACCTTTTCTGCTATTGAAGGACCATATGTCTGATAATCTTCGCTTGTAGTATTCATAGAAAGTGCTACAGATACCATAGCGAAGTGATCCTTGCCATCAGCTCCTGTTTTTAATGGAATAGTCATATCTGCAATAGTGTATGTTGCAATATCTGCAATCGATAACTGCTTTGTTTCTTCTTCCTGTGTTGCTGTTGTTCCATCAGATAATTCTAATTTAATAGCTGAAGCAATATCAGTAACAAGTGCTGCTGTCTTTTTATTGGTGCTCATTACACTAAACATCATGATTCCTGTAAGCACAAGATTCACTATCAAAAGTGCGAGTATTCCAATCGAAATTAAATTCTTTTTCATTCTCTCTCCTCATCTTAGTAACTACTAAGCGAATTGTATATCCTTATCTCAACTCTTCTGTTCATAGACCTTCCTTCAGCAGTAGAGTTATCAGCAACAGGCTTATACTCTCCTCTTCCGGAATGCTTAACAGTACTCATATCAAGACTCGTATTATCTCTCATGAAATTGAATACCGATAATGCACGTCCTGCACTAAGTTCATCATTATTCGAATACTTACCGCCACGGCTCATAGGTACATTATCCGTATGACCTTCTATTTCAATAGTAGAGTCTGCATAGCGCTCAAGTATTTTTCCTACCTGAAGAAGCATTGGTGTTGATTCACTCTTAAGTTCTACTGAACCAGAATCGAAAAGAACCGAGCCATTCAATGTGAGCTGTACATACTGTGATGTGAACTCAATATCAACCTCTTTATCAAGCTTTTCTTCTTCAAGCGCTTCCTCGACCTTCTCTGCCAGCTCCTCAGATTCAGCTAATTTAGCTTCATCTATCGATTCCATAGCCTTCTGAAGCTCGTCTTTAGCTTCATCTTCTGCATCGCCGTTTCCGATATCTTCACCATCTTCACCACGTCCTGTAGAATTAATATATTCATCTAATTCATTAAGCTGGCTCACACCATTACTAATCATGACACCATCTCCAATGGCTTTTGCGCCTCCGGAGAAAATACTAAAGGTCTGATTAAATGATGCAGCAAGCATCTCGAACTTTTGCTGGTCAACGCTGGACATTGAGAACAATAACACGAAGAAACAAAGTAAGAGATTCATCAAGTCCGAGAAGGTGGCCATCCAGGCTGGGGAGCCTTTAGGTGGTTCTTCGGGCTTTTTCTTAGCCATCAGCTTCACCTCCCTCGTCAGAAGCAGCTGCTCTGTCCGCTGGAGCTAAGAATGACTTAAGTTTTTCTTCAATAACACGTGGGTTCTCACCTGCCTGAATTGAAAGAAGTCCCTCAATTACAATATTCTTAACCATCATTTCATTATTGTTATTATTTTTAAGCTTAGCGCCTACCGGAGCACATATCCAGTTCGCAAGCATTGAACCATACAATGTAGTAATAAGGGCAACCGCCATGTTAGGACCTACGGCGTTAATATCACTTAAGTCATTAAGCATGTTAATAAGACCAATCAGAGTACCAATCATACCCCAGGCAGGACCCATGCCTCCTAAGTCTTCCCAGAACTGAATATTGGACTTATGTCTGTCTTCACAAGCTACCATTTCTGTTTCAAGGATTCCTCTAACCAAATCTGGATCAGTACCATCAACGATTAACAAAATACCCTTCTTCATGAATGCATCATCAAGCTCATTAGCTGCTTCTTCAAGAGCTAAAAGACCATCCTTTCTTGCTACATTGGATAAGTCTATAATCTTGGTGATAATTCCCTTAACGTCAAATACTGGACTCTTAAAAATAAGCAACAGTGACTTAAGACCACCAACGAAATTTCCCATGGTGTTCATACACATAGTCGCAGCAAAAGCACCACCGAATGTAATAATCGCTGATGCTGGGTCAATATAACTTGATATACCAGAAATAGAGCCTGTGGAACTAATGATTCCGAAAAGCACCATTCCTAAGCACATGAAAAATCCAATAAGTGACGCTAAATCCACTCTGAATAACCTCCATCTGCCTATTGGGCGAAGATGTCCTTTCTATACGATTTTACAAGATTTTGTATTTCTTGTCTACCTTCTTTTACTATTATCTTACGACCTGTAGTGAATGCAACCACAGTATCAGGAGTTTCTTCCACAAGTTCCATTAAGTCAGGATTAACAAGTACTTTCTGACCATTCAGCTTAGTTAATTCAATCATATTATTCCTCCCTTTCGTGTGGTTATTCTAAATAGCACGTAAGGGGAAACAGGCTTTTTGCCTGCTTCCCCGCTATGCCGATTATGTTTTTTCTTCAGTAACAACCTTCTTATTAATAAATCAATTTACTATTATCTCTTAAGGTTAGTTAATTCTTCAAGCAATGTATCTGATACTGTGATGATACGTGAGTTAGCCTGGAAACCACGCTGTGTAGTAATCATTTCAGTAAATTCTGAAGAAAGATCTACGTTAGACATTTCCAAAACACCAGTATTCATATATCCGCCACCTGCTGTAATATCAACACCGATTCCATCGAAATCACCAGAGTTCTGCGTAGCTGAATATAAGTTGTCACCTTCCTTGGCAAGACCTGATGCATTAGCAAATGCTGCTGTAGCAATCTGACCTAATAATCTGGACTGACCGTTATCATATGTAGCATAGATTTTTCCATCCTTCTGGATAGAAACACCTGACATTTCACCAAGCATACGTCCTGAGCCACCACCTGTTGAAGAACCACGAGTTGCAACAGTTGTTGATGTTCCATTGTTATTTAAGTTAGACATTGCTGTACAGTCGATTGTGATAGTTGCTGGGAAGCTGGCAATTGGTGTGCCTGCTGAACCTAAATCAAGTGAAAGCTTACCATCTGTAATAGCAGCTCCACCACCAGAAGGAGTAATTGATGTAAGTTTTCCATCAACAGTACTGAATGTATAATTCCAATCCTTTACTGCTGGCAAAGACTCATCTGGAATCTTAACACCTAAAGGATTATCAATTTCTGTAAGGCTTAAGTTAAACTGTCCATCAGGAAGCTGTGTCTTAGCTCCGCCTGCCCCTTCTGTGTAGTTAGTAATCTTAAATTTAGCTGTGTATTTGAAACCTAAGTTATCATAGAAATCCAATGTAACAAGCTTACCATCGTTAGCTACGTTAGAATCGAACGAATCAACGATACCTGACATCTGAGCCTGCGATGTAGCTTCTGGTGGATAAGTCATATATCTGTCAGCCATAATCTGAAGAGGCTTAACAGTATCCTGCTTAATAGCAAGTGTCTTGTCATCAGTTTCTTCAGCAAGCCATCCCATTACGTTATAACCTGTAGAAGTCATACATAAGTTACCAGCACCATCAACATAGAAAGAACCGTCTCTTGTGAAGAAGTTTTCATTTCCATTTGATACTACGAAGAAGTTAGAACCTGTAATCATAATATCGAAAGGATCGTTAGTTGTCTGGGAAGCACCCTGACCTGTGATAGCTGTCTTAATAGCTGAAGTCTTAGCACCAAGACCGATCTGACGAGCATTAACACCACCTACTCCTGTAGCTGCGTTAGCACCAGATGCTGCCTGTGTTGTCTGATACATTAAATCTGAAAATGTCATCGACTGTGACTTATATGCTGTTGTATTTACGTTCGCGATATTGTTACCGATTACGTCCATTCTTGTCTGGTGAGTCTTAAGACCTGCAACACCAGAATAAAGTGATCTCATCATAATTAAGTGACCTCCTAAGATTTATTCGCCATAATATGTTCTTATCTGTCGTTCAAAGAACTATGCCTCCATAAGGTCCGGCTATATTATTACGGCACCGTCTATATTTGTAAAAATATTGTCCTGTGTTTCTTCCTGATTCATTGCTGTAACAACTGTATTACTAGGTATGTTAACTATGAAAGCAAGTGAATCAACCATTATTAATGATTCTTTAATTCCTTTTGACTGAGCCTTCAGGGTTCCTTCATTCAGTCTTCCAAGCTGTTCATCTGTAAGCTCTATATTTCTTGATGACAGCCTGTTGGCTGCATGCTTGGAAAACTTAACCTCTTCTCCAACCCCCGACTTCTGAGTAAGTATATCTTTGAACGATAGCCCCTCAGAAGTCTTCTGGGTATTATTAGTTTTATTAGGTGAAAGGTATTGGTCCTGAAGCTGTTCTATGGATAAGAATCTTCCTGAATTAATATCCATTCTGACCTCCTTGTCTAAACCTCTTCAACTGGCGAAACCTTTTCTTCTTCATCTAAAGCTTCATTAGCTTCAGTTTCTTCTTTAACTGTATTACTTTCTTCAGCTTTTGTTTCGCCTGCCTTTTCGGCCTCTGCCTTAGATTCAGCTTCCTTCTCAGCTATCATAACAAGCTCTTCCATCCTGTCTGAGTACTGCTTTAATAAATCCTGATAGCTCTTATCTAAGAACGACTGCTGATATACTGTCATATTGTCGAAGCCTTCAACCAAAGTTGAAACTGCTTCTAAATCATTAAGTGTTAATTCTGAAAGTCTAGGAAGTGAATTAATAGCTTCAGCTAACTTATTAGCAAGGTTATAAGCTGTATTGTATGTTTCATCGATTACTGCCGTAACCTGATCTGCTGGATACAAATCTCCGTTTACCGAAACATAAGCTTTATTTCCTTCGTATTTCACATAATCTACAATTCCTTCAACTAACTTGTCTTCGCCCTTGGCTGTTGTTGTTGAAATTTCAACTGTCTTGCCAACCATTGTTGAAGCTCTTGATAATTCCATGGTTCCTGCCATGTTTTGTAGCTGCTCAACCTGTGAGAATGTAGCATACTGTGATATATATTCTGTATTGGATGTTGGTTCTAAGGGATCCTGGTATTTCATCTGAGCTACCAGAAGCTGCATGAAAGCATCTTTATCGTATCCGTTATTGGCTTTTACATTCTTGGATGCTTCTGTAGAAGTTTGAGCTGCTGTCTCAACTATTGATCCATCCTTTACGATTGCACTAACTGCCATTTTAGCTCCTTTCCAGGTGTGTTACCTGTTTTCTATGCAGTGAAATCAACTGTATTCCCGTTAGCTTCCATCATCTTGGCTGCTAATATTTCTTCTTCAGAAGCTTCATCCTCGAACAGTGCGTCCAGATCGTTAAGATTAATTCTTCTTGGTCTTCTGTCCTCTCTGTTTCCTGATTCAGTTCCTGATTCATGTCCCTTTCCTTGCCAGAGGTTCGAATCAAAGCTTTGAAGTTCTACTGAAACCTCAATCTCAGTAACCTTGGTTCCTGATGCTTTAAAGGTTTCTCGAAGGTCATTCAGTTCTGCTTCAACTGCTGCCTTCACTAATTCGTTCTGAACCTTGAACTCTGCTGTAATCTCACCTGCCTTATTAGCTGTTAGGTTAACTTTAACATTACCAAGGCTTGCTGGATGAAGTGAAATTTCAATTTCATCCATATCAGGTGTAAGATCTATTTTCATTCGATCCATTATCTGGTTCATAATATCTTGTGTTTCTTCTGAAACGAAAGAAGTTGGGGATTCGGGAATCTCCGTCTCGTTTTCACCAATTTCATTAACTAGGTTATTCGTCATCGGATTCTTAATTAAAGTACCCTCGGAATTCTTGAAGTCGTGGGATTCTTCCTTTGAAGATTCTTCCTTCGACTCTTTTGGTTGAACCTTAGTATCTTTTAATGGTGTTTCGGTAGTAGTCTTAATTTCATTTCCGTTCTTGTCAACTTCAATGGTCTTATCATTAACTTCTACCTTAAACTTGGGAGCCTCTTTGATAGTATCCTGATCTGAGATAGTTTCGACACTCATTTCCATTTCGGGTGAATTTTCCTGAACCTCGGCAAGTTCAATTAAATTCTTAACATCCGAAACTTCGATGTCCATATCTTCTGCTACATCCGCTACAGTGGCGTCCACTATAGTTGTCAGATCCTTAACAGATTCAAAGAGATTTTCGTTCGTTACTAAGGCTATCGGCTCGGTCTCATCACTAAGCTCTAAAACCACATCTTGAAGATTTGATGGTTCTAATAAAGAGATTACATTAAGTCCAAGGACTTCAATTGTTTCTTCAACCTCTTCAACTGTAACTTCCATCTCATCTGCTATAGCTTTTACGATTTCCTGTCCTGCTTCTTCTAAAGCATTCATTTCATCTTCTGTAACCTCTTTAGGTTCATCCTTTGAAATTTCAGGTTTTTTATTATCAAGCTTCCTTGCTGATTCAACCTGACTTTTGAAATCATCCTTGCCATTAGCTTCGGTTTTAGGAGTTTTAGTATCAACCTGACCTACATCTTTTGGTGTTTGACTGTCCTGGGCTTTAGTCATTACATCACCGAAGTTCATGGAATTCGAGAAGCTTTTTGCTCCATTCGCACCCATGTTAGAGGTGTTAACGTAATTCATAAGGCCGCCGAAGTCTTTGACTGATGTACTAGTCATTTACTCTCCTCCTTATATTAATATTTCAAGGTACACTAAGTATATCGGACGAAAAGATGAAAACTTAAGACTCTGGGTCCATAATTTTCGTAATTTTTGCCGCAATCTCTTCATCCATAGCGCCAAGAATTTTTCCTCTGTCCGCAGGCTCCATTACGGACAGTATTCTTGCGACTAAATCAAGGTTATCTGTCATCTGTTCGAATATTCCGGCTGCAGCCTTTGGCTTCATCTCTGAATAAGCCTTGGCGTAGTCCTTTATTTCCTTCGTCTCTTCCTTCTGAATTACAACCTGCTTATAAAGATATTCAGCAGTGGCAGGATCCATTGCCTCATAGAACTTCTGGTATGCATCAATACCAGGCCCTTTGTCAGCATATACAACCTCTTCATAAAACTCAGTCTTGATTCTCTGAAAATCTACCTGAGCATCCTCGAAGGTCTTTAATCTTTCTACTTCAGAACGAAGTGTAGTAATATCATCTGTATTAGTTGTATCGGTAGCCTTAGCCCTTTCTAATTCAAGTTCAAGCTCCTTAATATAATCAACAGCCTCTTTTAAATTAGAGTATCCACCATAGCTTCCAGATTCATCATCTGTAACTACTGTATCCTGAGATTCCGGAAGAATAAGGTTAAGCACTGGAACATCCTTTAAAATAGGTGTAAGAACATTGGTGCCGAAGCCTCCAAGGTCAAGCTTAACAACAAGACATAAAATGGCTATCCAGATTAATACAATAACAAACGTTACCATAAAAACAGAACCACCACCCTGTTCTTCTTCATCATAAAGATCAGCTTCCTGGCTTGCTATTTCCTTAGCTCGTCTTTTAGCAGCCTTCTTCTGCTCCTTTTGCTCCTTTTGAAGTTGTTTCTTCTCCTCCTTAAGACGGGCATGCTCTGCCTTCGCCTGTTCAGGAGTCATCATTTCATCAGCCATTTTCCTTTATCCTTTGACCATAGGTATAGCTGGTCAATTCATCTACTTCTTTTGCTTCCTGAGCATTCAACTCTCTTTTAAAATCCTCGAAAGCTCTTTCTTTCAATTTATTCTGAACCTCAGTTTCCTGCATCGCGCGGGTCAAATTATCTCTAGCGCGATTAAAAGCCTTCTCAGCCTTCGAAACCTCTGACTGCTGTCCCTGAATATATTCTTCAACCCTTTCCAGGGCATATTTATTCTCGTTAATCTTCTGAATATCAAGCGTAGTATTGCGAAGAGCTATAGCTTCACCTTCATATTCTTTTTTTCTTCTTTCCAAAGAAGCTAACTTTTCAAGTTCTTCATCTAGCCTGATTCGGGCCTGGGCAAATTCATTCTTCGCCTGAGTTTCAAGTTTTTCCTTAATATTCAGAATACTCTGCATTCTGTAAATAAACTTGGCCATTACTCACCCTTCGCCTCTTTAAAACAGATTTTCCATCATTGAAACTGTCTCTTCGAAGCTAAATTTATCTTCTGTACTTTGAAGAAGAAAATCATTGACTGAACCAATCTTTTGAATTGCATTATCAATATCCGGATTAGAGCCTGACTTATAGGCACCAATGTTAATCAGATCTTCTGCTTCGTTATATGTTGCCAATACATTCTTTAGTTTTCCTGCTGCCGCCTTATGTTCCTTAGCAGCTATCTGCGACATACATCTACTGATACTCTGCAAAACATCAATGGCAGGATAGTGATTCTTATGTGCAAGCTTTCTGTTAAGCATTATATGACCATCAAGAATAGAACGCGCCGTATCAGTTATAGGCTCATTAAAGTCATCACCATCAACGAGGACTGTGTACAGTCCTGTTATAGACCCTTTGTCAGAACAGCCTGCTCTTTCTAAAAGTTTAGGCAATTCTGAATATACAGACGGCGGATATCCTCTTGATACAGGAGGTTCGCCTGATGCTAATCCAATTTCTCTTTGGGCCATACAAAATCTGGTCATAGAATCCATCATCAGAAGAACATCTTTTCCCTGGTCTCTATAATATTCAGCTATGGCTGTTGCTGTCTGAGCAGCCTTCTTTCTTTCCAGTGCAGGTCTGTCCGATGTTGCTATTACAACAACCGAACGCTTCATACCCTCAGGACCTAAGTCCCTTTCTATGAATTCTCTAACCTCACGGCCTCGCTCTCCAATAAGAGCAATTACATTAATATCAGCCTTGGTATTCCTGGCGAACATTCCCATCAATGTTGACTTACCAACACCGGAGCCCGCGAATATACCAATTCTCTGACCTTTGCCAACTGTTATTAGTCCATCAACCGCCTTAACCCCCAATGGAAGTACGTCTGAAATAATTTTTCTCGACATAGGATCAGGCGCCGGAGCATCTATTGGATAATCAACTCCACCTAATATTTCTCCCTGATTAGGTCTTCCAAGTCCGTCAAGTGTCATTCCAAGAAGAGAATCAGCGACCTTAATCATCAATGGATGGCCTGTGTTCTCAACACTACTACCCGGACCTATTCCTTCAACATTATCATATGGCATGAGAAGGTTCTTTCCCTCTTTAAAACCTACTATTTCAGCCATGGCAGGTTCAACCCTGTCCGAAAGATGTGAAGGATAAATATAACATACATCGCCTAATTTCGCCTGTGGACCAGCCGTTTCAACTGTGAGTCCTACAGCATTCACAACCTTTCCTCTAACCTTGAAAAGTCTATCGTTATATATGCTGTTATATTTATTCAAATCTATGTTCATACTAATCTCTTTAATAGCATCTATAAGCTTTTATTGATAAGCTAAAAGCATGAGTTTTCTTTTTAGTTCACTAAGCTCTGTCTCTAAAGAACAGTCAAATATACCATTAGAGGTCTCTATCATAGCGCCACCTTCATTCAATGTGGCATCCTGAATGAATTCAATACGATCCTCTGTCATTCCGGTTTCAACTAAAATATCGTCCTTATTCTCCATCACCATCTGGTAATCAGTTTTCGAAATATGAACTATAATTCCTGATGAGCTTTCCGAACTATTAATAGCATCAGCCAACAAGCCAAAGATAATGCCCCTGTAGGATTCAAAATCTACTTTGAAGATATGCTGATATATATCAGTAATCTTATCAACCAGCATAGGCTCTATCTCAGAGAGCTGCCTTTCATATTCTTCAGCCATTTCTCTTCCCTGTCTTTCAAGGTCAGAACGCATGGCCTCCAATTCCTCCATGGCACTTTGATTTCCAGCGGCATATCCTTCCTGCCAGCCTTCTTCATTCGCCCTTTGCTTTATTTCCATAGCCTCATTATTAGCATTATCAATAATAGAAGCAGCCTCTTGTCTTAGTGACTCAATTTCTGCTCTTACCTCAACAAGCTCATCTGACTGATTGTTAGTAGGCGGTTGCATCGATGAATAGTCAGCAGCCACAAAGCCATCGTTCTCATAGCCAGACATTTCAGACTGACCTTCATCATACTGGCCTTCCTCATACTGTCCATCGGCATACCCTGGGCTATTGCCTCCAAGGATAACACCTGTTGCAGAATCGTCACTAAGTAGCGCATCAAGATTTTTCGCCTGAAGTCCAGCCGAGAATTCTGAATTCTCATCGCCATTATCAATATTATTCTGGTCACCGAAAATAAGATTAAGTCTCGCTCTTCGCTCCTCTTCTTCTCTGACCCTCTGTTCTACTAAATTATTAGAGTCAACCATTCTGGTATCATCTTCTACCGATACCCAGTAACCCTTTAGTAAATTAGACAATTATCTCGTCACCTCCACCTCTAGAGATAACAATTTCACCAGCGTCCTCAAGCTTACGAATAACAGAAACAATCTTCTGCTGAGCTTCCTCTACATCCTTCATACGTACAGGTCCCATGAATTCCATATCTTCCTTGATCATTGTTACCAAACGTTTAGACAAGTTATTGAAGATAGCAGTCTGTACCTGTTCATTAGAACCCTTAAGGGCAACTGCAAGGTCATTATTTTCAACATCACGAAGAACTCTCTGAATAGCTCTATCATCAAGAAGCAAGATATCTTCGAATACGAACATCTTCTTACGAATCTCATCTGCAAGTTCTGGCTCTTCGATTTCGAGTGTTTCCATGATATGTTTTTCTGTACCACGGTCTACTGTATTTAAAATCTCAACGACAGCATCTACGCCACCGATGATTGTGTAATCCTGGTTAACAAGTGATGCCAGTTTAGATTCAAGCACCTTTTCAACCTCTTTAATAACATCAGGAGATGTTCTGTCCATAACAGCTATACGCTTCGCAACATCGGCCTGTCTGTCAGGTGGAAGTGCTGATACAATCTGTGCTGACTGAGTAGCCGGAAGGTACGAAAGAATAAGGGCTATAGTCTGTGGATGCTCATCCTGAATGAAGTTAAAGAGCTGAGAAGCATCTGTCTTTCGTACGAATTCGAAAGGCTTAACCTGAAGCGATGCAGTAAGCTTACTGATAACGTCCATGGCCTTGTCATTACCAAATGACTTCTCCAAAAGGTCTCTTGCGTAGTTAATACCACCCTCGGCAATATACTGCTGTGCAAGACATATCTGATAGAATTCATCAATAACAGCCTCCTTAATCTGAGGAGTGATTGATCTTGTGTTGGCAATCTCAAGTGTTAATTCTTCAATTTCTTCTTCTTTTAAATGTTTAAAGATAGTTGCTGATCTTTCTGGTCCGAGCGCAATTAAAAGAACTGCTGCCTTCTGTACTCCGCCTAAACTATCATCCTGAAACCTAGCCATTACTTACCCCCAATCCTCGGTCAGCCAGTTACGCAAAAGGTTAGCTGACGCCTCTGGATTATCATCAACGAATTTTTCTATTAATCGACGAGTCTCAGAAACCTGCTCTGTCGAAATATCCTCAAGATCAGATTCTGGCTGTGACTGAAGAAGTGTTTCAACAGTAAGCTCTTCTGGTTCTTCTGGAGCCTTCTCCTGCTTCATACTTCTTAATACTACGAATACTAATAGCGCAAGAATTACGATTATCAGTGCAATCGTCATCACATCTGTTGCCGAAATACCAAGACCTTCCTTGTCTATGAACATATTCTCCGAATAAGCAACAATTGAAATATTCGATGTATTAAAGCCAGTCGCCTTAGCAACCATATCATAGATGCTGTCATCTACCGGTGAAACTGTACGTGCCTGATTAGCAAGCTTGTACTCTTCCCATGAAATACCATCTAAGAATCCCTGAGCCTTAACATCCTCTTCTCTTACTACCACTACCTTAGTCAGGGCCAAAGATATAGATGAATTACTATAATTAACTGCACCGGCCGGAGTCGACTTATCTGTGATTTTTTCTGATGGAAGATAATTTCTTTCAATTTCCTCAACCGTTGAAGATGACTGCTGATTATCCTGCCATACATATTCTGTATCACCATTAGAATCAGTTCCCGGAACATCCTGATTTCCGTTAGTTGATTCTGAGTTATAGGTTCTTTCAGATGATAGATAGCCCTGTGACTGTCCATCCTCTACATAATACTGATGATCTGTTTCTGAATATGAGCTAAAATCTACATCGAGATTAACTGCAACCTCTGCCTTACTGTATTCACCAGTTCCTAATACTACCTGTCTTACTTCCTGCTTAACTACATTCTCGAACTGAGACTTAACCGAAAGCTGAGTACTTGCTGTTCCTGATACACTGTAATTATCAGCCCCTGAGAATAATGTATTACCATTAGTATCCATGATAACTATATTCTCGTCAGACTTATTACCAATTGCTACAGCAACCGCATGTGCAAGTCCTGCTGCCTGATCATTATTAAGCTCATTACCATCAAGATCCACCAAAACCCATGCTGACGAATCCTCATCCTTAGAGATTAGTGTTCCATCGTTATCTGGAATATAAAGATCTACTACTGCGCTCTTAACGAAGCTGAACTTTCCAATGATATCCTGAGCTAATCTATTCTCAAGATATACCTCATATCTTTTCTGCTTGTCAGATTCTGTAGTTGAAAATCCACCATCAGTTACATTATCAATAGTGTAAGCACTTGACTGAATATCGTTAGCACCAAGTAAAAGGTTAGCCTCTGACTGCTGGTTTTTATTAATCTTAATCTGGTATCCATCATCTGACACCTGATAATCGAGACCTTCTCCAGCTAATAATTCCGAAACCTCAGAAGCTTCCTTCGTAGTATTACAGTTTAATAAAACTATATACTGAGGCTGGCTTAATATAGTAATCACTATAGCAAGAGCTAAAATAACTCCCGCTGCAGCTGCTACGATATATGTCTTTTGTTTAGTTGTAAATCTGTTCCACCAATCAAGAACCTTTTGAAGAAGTTCTTTTAATTTATCAGGCATTAGTCCATACTCCGATTACAAATATATTTGAATATATCAAGTCATGCAAAACGCATATTAAATCTGCATCTGCATTATTTCTCTGTAGGCATCCAGAACCTTGTCTCTGACAGCTACAGTATACTGAAGTGATGTCTGAGCCTTCTGAAGCGCTATTGTTAATTCATGTGTATTATCTGTCTCACCTAAAGCCCACTTAAGTTCTTCATTCTCAGCATCTGAAAGATATGAGTTAGTAACACTTAAGTTCTCGACAGCCTTATCAAAAAGAGATGCGAATTCACCTGTTGATTCGATGTTCGCAATTGATGAATTATCTGCTGCCTTCTGAATTGCTTTAGAAGATATATTATAAAATGACGAAATATCCATTTACTTCTCCTTTAGAATAATATCCTTAACCTGCCAATATTATTAACTGTTGCCGCCCATCGTAAGTCCTGTTGTTGCAATGGACTTTGATGTATTAAATGCAGTTGCATTCGCTTCATATGCACGGGAAGAATCAATAAGGTTAGTCATTTCTGTAACGATGTTAACATTAGGATAAGTTACATATCCATTCTCATCAGCATCTGGATGGGATGGATCATATACCATATTCATCTGTGTCCAGTTATCTTCCGAAACCTTCGAAACCTTAACTCCCTGACCTGTATACTGTTCTGTAGCTCTTCCTAAATACGAGCTGAAGGTTGAAGGAGTTGCCTTTTTTTCTTCGAATGTTACGACCTTACGCTTATATGGTCCGCCTTCAGCAGTACGTGTCGTATTAACATTAGCCACGTTCTCTGCTATTACGTCCATTCTGTATCTTTCTGCTGTCATTCCTGAAGCATTAATATTAAATGAATTAAAAATACTCATAATCTACCTCCTTACTTCATAACCATCTGAAGATTACTGAATTCCTGATTGATACTGTGCATAAGACCCTGATACTTGATCTGGTTAGAAGCAAGTTCAACACCTTCTGTATCAATATCAACGTTATTTCCATCAAGACGATATGAGAAGTTCTGAGCGTCAGTAAATACTCTTGGCTTAAGCTGTGCTGTCTTTAAATTAGCAACCTTAGCATCAACTGACTTATATCTGAAATTGCCAAGGGCATGCCTTAGCTGATCCTCGAAATTAATATCCTGCCTTTTGTAGCCAGGAGTGTTAACGTTAGCCATGTTATTAGCTAAAACTTCATTTCTCTCCCAAGCTGCATCAGCAGTTTTTCCAAGGACATTAATATAATCATAAACATTAGTGTTAATCATATATTTCCTCCATATGGGCATAATCCACCCACCCTACTTAATTATATAGAAAATACTAAAAAAGACAAGGTGTTTTTGGTCAAAAACCACATCATATAGTGGTCACACGTGTTGACATAATACCATATCTTGTCATTTAAACCGTCGAGAAATGCCGATTTTTCAAGGGTTTTAGGGTTATGACTTGTATTTTCATGGTTACATAACCACTATATATAGTGGCGTTAAAATATTTTTGGTACTTTAGTACCTCAGGAATAAAAATAAGGGATTTATGTGCGGCGCTACATAAATCCCTTTAAACCTGTTATTCCTTTAAACATCCTGCTATCGATATCCAAATGGATATCTGATAAGCAATTATTTAGTTTGCTTCAATTTGTTAATCTCTTCAAAAACCATGTCATTGAGTACCTTGATGTAGGTTCCCTTCATTCCTGAGGACCTGCTTTCAATGACGCCTGCCGATTCGAATTTTCGAAGCGCATTAACTATAACTGATCTTGTTATACCTACTCTATCGGCTATTTTCGACGCAACCAATATACCTTCGGTACCATTTAATTCTTCAAATATATGAATTACTGCTTCCATCTCCGAATATGAAAGTGTATTAATAGCTGACTGAATAACTGCAAGCTTCCTTGTTTCCTCTGCTGATTCTTCATTAACAGCCCTTAACATTTCAAGACCTACAACTGTAGTTCCATACTCGCAGAGGATAATATCGTCAATTTCGAAGCTCTGCTGTGATTTATAAATAAATAGTGTTCCTAATCTTTCACCGGCTATTTCAATTGGTGTGATCAGTGCATTAAACTTATTAACATCAGCCTCATTAAAGCCAAGTGTTTCAAGGTTAACGTTCTCCTTGGTAGAAAGTACTGAAAGAAGTCTTTCGTTAAGCATCGAATCGATGAATCCACCTACACGGTCCACTATCATATCTGTGATAGAATCAACACCGTCAGCATATCCTATGCCAAGTACCTTACCTTTCTTGGATATTACTAATACGTTAGAATTAAGAATCTCACACAGTACTGAGCAGATATCATTAAATACTACCTTGCTCGAATTATTATTGTGAAGAAGTTTGCCAATCTTTCGTGTTTTATCCAAAAGTTGAACACTACTCATTAAAAATACCTCCATATAACCACTATGGAGGTATTTTAACATACATTTTTAGTTTAATCAAGGTAATTGTCTGACAATTCACTTCTGTTATGCGTCACATCACCTTAATAGGATTTCGTTTTACTTTTCAGAACTATTTTCTAAGGCAGGCTTAGTCCAGCTCATGTAATCACACTCAGGGTTACCTAGACAGCCATAGTAGCGTCTTCCCTTTCTGGTACGCCTTATTACAATATCCTTTCCGCACTTAGGACATGGAACTCCAATCTTTTCGAAGAATGGCTTGGTATTACGACACTCTGGGAATCCAGGGCAAGCGATGAACTTACCATGGGCACCATATTTAATAACCATCTGGCGTCCACACTCTTCGCATATTTCATCCGAAAGCTCATCCTTAATCTCTACCTCTGAAAGCTCTGCCTCTGCCTTGTTAACTGCAGTATCAAGATCAGGATAGAAGTTCTCTATAATGGTCTTCCATTTAACATTTCCTTCTTCTACAGCATCAAGAAGTGCTTCCATATTAGCTGTAAAGTTAACATCAACGATTTCAGGGAATGCATCCACCATCATCTGGTTAACTACTTCTCCGATTTCGGTGACAAATATATTTTTGCCCTCCTTAACTATATATCTACGGTTAAGAATTACTCCTATAGTTGGAGCATAGGTACTTGGTCTTCCAATTCCTAATTCTTCAAGGGCACGAACAAGGCTTGCTTCTGTATAGTGAGGAGCAGGCTGCGTGAAGTGCTGAGTGCCTTCAACATCAGACATTGTTAAAATATCACCTGTTTTTATTGAAGATGTAAGTGTATTAGGCTCTTCCTGATCCTCGTCATCCTTATATACACTCATGAATCCATCGAACTTAAGCTTGGATGCTGCGATAGTAAATCTATGCTTTCCTGCATCAATCTTAACTGATGTAGTTTCATATTTTGCGTTCTCCATTCTACTTGCAAGAAAACGCTTGTATATTAACTGATATAATCTTAACTGCTCACGTGAAAGTGAATCCTTAATTACCGATGGCTCGAACTCAAGATATGTAGGTCTTATAGCCTCATGAGCATCCTGAATCTTCTTGTCTTCCTTCTTGGCCTGAGTTTTGGATGCAGCATATTCACTTCCGAATTTGTTCTTAATATATTCTTCTGCTAATGCTTCTGCTTCGAAGGATACACGTGTTGAATCTGTTCTTAAATATGTGATGATACCAACTGTGCCATGTCCCTTAATCTCAACACCTTCGTATAACTGCTGGGCTATACGCATAGTCTTTTGTGTTGAATAGTTAAGCTGCTTGGAAGCCTCCTGCTGAAGTGTTGATGTAGTAAATGGAAGAGGCGCCTTCTTGGTTCTTTCGCCAATCTTGACGTCAGACACCTTGAACTCAGCCTTCTTGATTTCACTAATGATCTTATCTGTCTGCTCTTTTGAAGTTATGTCAACCTTTGTGTCTTTTTCACCATAATACTTGGCAACTAAAGGCTTCTTCTGTCCCTTCTCCTGGAAGCTGGCCTCTAAAGTCCAGTACTCTTCAGGAACGAAGGATGCAATTTCATTTTCTCTGTCACAGATAATTCTAAGTGCTACCGACTGAACTCTTCCCGCTGATAGTCCACGCTTCACCTTCGCCCATAGAATTGGTGAAATTCTATATCCAACAACTCTGTCAAGTACACGACGTGCCTGCTGTGCATCAACAAGATTCATATCTATATCTCTGGCGTTCTTTAATGATTCCTTAACAGCTGTTTTAGTAATCTCATTAAAGGTAATTCTTTTAACCTTCTTACCATCCATCTTGATGGCCTTGGTCAGATGCCAGCTTATTGCTTCTCCTTCACGGTCAGGGTCAGTTGCAAGATATATGGTATCTGCTTTCTTTACTTCCTTTCTTAAGTCAGCAAGTAAATCACCCTTACCACGAATGGTAATGTATTTTGGTTCATAGTCATTCTCCGGATCAACTCCCAGCTGAGACTTAGGAAGGTCTCTTACATGTCCTTGAGAAGCTACTACCTGATAATTAGTTCCCAGAAATTTTTTAATTGTATTCACCTTGGCAGGTGACTCAACAATAACTAAGTTCTTCGCCATTTTGAATTCCTTCTATATTATATAGCAACCCTTATCCCAATTATGCAGACTTATTTACCTTGCATTTTGAAATGTTTTAACTACCACTTCTATGTTGTTTGGCAGTCCAAAGATATACATTTTGGTTGTTTTAAGTCTACGAATTGCTATTTTAGTAAGGAAAAAAGAATCTGTCAAGAAGATTTTGTAATCATAGAAAAAGGGCAATCTTAAAAGATTACCCTTACATACCATATATTATGCTGTTAAATACTTCTTGTACTTTTCTCGAATTGCTTGCTCAATGGCTTGATCAATAGCGGCTTTTTCATCTGACTGACTATCTGGTATGTCCATAGTCATTTCATCCATTTCAAAATATTGACTTTCCATAACTATAACCTCCATACCTCATATAAACTGTTTCCTAATCCATTAAGAGCCTCTAGTATCTTCGTTGCCCTAGTTTTTCTTTCTTCTTTCGAATATGTCTCTGGAAATTCATTAAAGAGTTCGTTATATATCTGCGCAACAACTTTATTTGCCTTGATAATAGCATATACATCTCCGTTATGACAAGCAATTATCGATATCTTTACTTTATCATTCATTGCATAAGAAGCAATATCCTTCCCTGACGGCTGTCGGTTATATGAATGATTATGAATCAATATTATTGAATCTTCACATTTCTCTATTTCAGCCATTTCATACTCATTAAATGTAGTTCCAGACGAATCACCAGGTCTATTTAAATTATCTACTATAAATTCCCCTGTTCTACCATTAATAGCAATCATATATTCGTTTGATTGACCATCCACATATTCTAGCAGCCTTCCTGTTTCCTTATATATCATTTCATAGACTGACTTATTCAATGGCAATCTCTCAAATTTATCATGATATGCTTTCTTGTTTACATAATCTCTTTCGACCGAAAACCCATTTTCACTACTTTTCTTTGATATTAATTGCTCATATACCATAGAATCATTCCATCTCCTTTATTAATCCTTCATATAATAACTGATATGCCAACAATCTAGGTATATATTCTGGGGGCGTCCTCCTAGCTGCCTCCCAATCTTCCAACGTACGGATAGGTATACCCGTATGTTCGGAAAATTCCTTACGTGTCATCCCTATTGATTCTCTTAATTCTATAATCCTTCTCGCTATATCCATATCTTACCTCGCATTGCGTTTTTATTATAGTAACACAATAAGAAAAATGTCGCAATGCGTGGTTTTTTGCTTACTTAATGAATTTCTTAAAAAATTCACACTCTTCCTTATTACATACATGCGCCATATCAAGCTTCATATTAACATGGAATACATGAGACAATTCCTTATCCTTCTTTGTTCCATATACTTTAGTTATATGCTCAACACCATTTTCTGTAAGTGCCTTCTCCATCGGCTCAACCTGACATTTTAAGAAATCATAATACCCGCTCATCAAGAATGTTGGTGGAAAATCTTTAGTCACATAATTTACTGTTCCTATATATTTCGAAGCTTCAACATCCTTCTCTTTCAAAAGATATTTGTTAAGCTCTGGACGGTGAAGATCACTTGGCACTTCAAATTCTGGATCGTACAATCCACAGTTAAGAGCAATGGCGTTAATTGATATATTTGCCGGTAGCATTATGTTAACTATTTTTCTATATTCTTCACTAGTCAACAAGCATGCATATAAGGATGCCATATTAGCTCCTGCCGAATCGCCTACCATGAAGATATTCTGCATATCTACAGGATATTCATCTTCATGTGCAAGTATATATTTGATGGCTTCATTAACATCCTCAAGAGTTGCCGGAAATGAATTTTCAGGAGCAAGTCTATAATTTATGTTAACCGTAAGAAATCCACGTTCAGCAAGGCTCATCATATAGTATCTGTAGATTTCTTTGGTCCCATATACATAGGCCCCACCATGGACGTTGATGATTACAGGATATCTCTTTTTGGGCTCAGTCCCACCTTCGCTTAATGATCCAACTGATTCTTCCGAATTAATACTCTGTTTTGGATAATATATATCCATCAGATTCTCATCACCGTATGGACCATACTGAATATTATCAATAGCTATAAGCTTATCCGAATCCTTAAGCCCCTCATCCCTTTTCGTATCTGCCTTCAACCAGTCTCTTCGTATTGTCTTGTAATATTCCATCATATCCCTTTCATTATTCCCAAATTTGCTAAAAGGAAGAATCCGAAGATTCTTCCTTTAATAACTCATATTTCTAATTAATTTAAACTATATACTTCTAAATCAATACACGCTATTCAAGCTCGAATAACTGGGCTGTACAGATTTCAAGTTCACTAATGCTTTCATCTGGTGGCAGGGAATCAAATTTTCCATCCTCTAACCAGCCTTCAAGTCCTACTCTTACATAGAATTTCGCAGACTTACTACCTATAATTCCTTCATTCATCTTTAAATCACTAATTTTAAAGTATGTCTGATATATTCTGTAGTTATTAAGCTCTGTAGGCCAGTTTCCTGTCCTTACAGCACCATTTTGAGTAACCTGCCAGAAACCTGTTTTTTCCTTGCCCGCTTCTGGCATAATAGGATCAATTCGCTTATAGTACTTATCTCCAACTGTTAATGTAGCTTCTCCAGGATTATCAACACCAACATAATAAGCTGAATAAATCTTCTTACCACTATCCTTAAAGTTATTATTCATAACCTTAAAGTTAACTTCAACGGCATCCTCAAGCCAGCTTCCCTCATTATTACTATCATCAAGAAGAGTTACATCATATGGCAGAATAACTGATTTAATTTCCGCAGCTGACTCTCTAGGCTGTGCTTTAAATATAGCTTTTGGCGAATGAGTTCCATTGTTATATGCTGCAATCAATGTATTGATGAAGAGCTTCTTTTCTTCATCTGAGGTTACGGGACTGTGTCCAGAACCTGTATATACTACATTTCCTTTACTGTAAATATAGTAGTTATTTCTTACATCATTAGGAACAGACTGATAAAAACCGTGGAACGGCGTATTATTTCCTGTAGTCTGACCATTATTACTTAATGTATACCATACAACTACATCATCATTATCATTCTTATCCGTTGAATCTGTATCAAGATTTAACTGGAAATACTGTGCATGTGTAGCTGCAACTTCGAATGTATCGCCTATATTTTCAGTAATCAAGAATGGATACTGCGTTATCTGTCCATTATTAACAGCTGTAACTGTTTCTGTCTGACTGGCAGTAACACCAGCCAAACTATATGCTTTAGGATTAGTATTCTTAAGAGTAGTTAGACCATATCCGTCAGCTGTTTTTGAATATCTATTAATAATGGCATCAGCAAGTGCAGTCTTATCAGAAATTCCACTTCCTTTTCGGCTTGCCTCATCATATACAGATTCATACAGCTTAACCTTAACATTTGGTCTATCGAAGATATATGTGTCCTCACCTCTATTAACAACTCCGAATCTATCCATACCCTGGATATCTCTCCAATAGTTATTAGCATAATATCCCCACTGATCCTGACCTATATGATATGAGCTCAAATCATGTGTGAACAAAATGCTTCGACCTGATAATGCATATTCTCTGATTGCAAGTGCTGCATCATGATATAAGTCTGTGTTTAATCTCCATGTTTGAGTTCCATTTGGGTTTGTACATGGACTATATGTTTCATATTTTGAATTATTGGATACATTAAATCCAAATACATCCGTAAATCCTAATACGACCATATCAAACTGACATAGATAATCATAATATGAATACTTATTTTGTTCAGAAGGCGAACCATCTTGATTAACTGGCCATTTGATTAGGAACTGGAACATATCCTTCTGAGTTACCTGAACATCAAAGTCTTTTACCTGATCATACAGTTTATTACCCTTAGAATCTCTTAAATCTACCAGACTAAAGTTATTAGGTTCATTAACCGGAATAATCTGTAATACTTTAACCGGAGGTCTCTGACCAGTTGCTGGAACTGCTGAGAAGCCTGAAATAGCACTTCTTACTCTAGCTGTTTCAGAATCTGTTTCATTACCACCATTTTGGATGAATGCAAGCTTCCATGAGAGGAATCCAACATATTCATCTGGTGTCCGTCTCGAAATCTTATATGTATTACCAGCTGTTAAATGATATTTTCCTTCAGAAACATCCTGTCCCTCTATTTCAAGACCATCCAGGATTTCACCTTCTTCGAATTTTCCATCTGCATCATAATCCAGATATAACTTACAATCATACGTAGTATCATTAGAATCCAATGCAGCATCATTCTTTAGCTTAATCTGGAAATCAAGTTTACATGATCCATCTGGCTGAATATCGAGGTATCGACCACTGGTAGAACCGTTATTATAAGCAACTGGTGACTCTATTACCTCAAGCTCAAGCTTCGAAATATTAATATATTTAACGAAATCTTTTCTGTTAATATCATATCCAACCTTCTCTACTTCAAGATCGCCCTTTCTGAAGACGTTCTTTCCATAGTAAACATATGAATCATCCTTTTTCGCAAGAACAACGTCCTTAATGAAGGTATACATGTTAGAGGACTGGTCAACTCTCTTCGTTTCAATACCGTCAATTTTTCCATCATCAGTTAGTTTAAAGAAACCATCTGATACCATAACAGCATATCCTGCCTGAACATACTCTGTAAGTTCTCTTAACTTATCCTTCGTAATGTCATTTCCTGCAGTATTAACTGTTCTGGAAGGTCTTCCGTTAGAATCATTATGCTCAATGGTATATGTATCACCCATATGTGCATATACGAGGCCATTCATTTCAGAGTTATTATACTTGGTAGTATACTTCTTATTTTCTTCAGTAGTATTCATAACTAAAGTATCCATACCAATATAAATCATATCGTAGGTAGCATTTAAATCTTCATTTCTACCAATGAATTCTTTAGTTCCAAGCTGGCTTACATTAATTGTGAACTGATCCCTCTCTTCTGGAGATGGATTAATAAGATTCAGCAAAATCCAATCTTTATCTATGATATCTCTATATTTTTCAACATAATCCTGCTTCTTCGAATTAATTGAAGTAGTGTTAATTATATCACCATTATAGAGGTCATTCTGGTTATCAAACTGAGAAGACTGATATGGCTCAATATCAAGAATATTAAGCTTAGTCTTAACAACATATCTGGTATTATTAGCATTCAAAATATATCTAATACTTGTAGCCTTCGAAATAGCAGAATTAAAGTCTTCCCACTTTCCGTAGGTTTCAATAATAGATCTTTCATTTTCATACTCACTCTTAATCTCGTTAAATCCATTAATAGCATTCAGCTTTCCTTCTGAATACTGGGTATTAAAGTCTGAGTAGATAACCTTATATTTGCCATCAGTACCATCAGCAGAATGTCCCTGATTATCAATAGTAACGCCATCGCTGTTGTAAATTGGTCCAATCCAGTCATCATTAACGAAAACCGTTCCACGAACGAAGCTCACATCAAGATTCTGCTTGATATCCGACTCGTAATAACGCTTGCTATTCAATAATTCTGAACGCTTAGTGCTGACATAATTATCCTTAGCATATGTTTCAGCATCAGGACTCGGACTAGAAGGCATAACTACTGAGTTAGGTCTGTTAAGCATACAGTCTTTATTAGCATCCCATCCTGCATCTAATACCAATGTCGAATCAGATGAACCTGTAATTGCAGTCCAGTCAGCTTCTTCTATTACTGATTTATTGTTCTGGAATAATGCTAGCGAAAGAAGTGTAAGGTTAACTCTTTCCTGTTTATCTTTCCTTTCTGTATCGACTGCGAACTTAACACTATAATCAGTTCTTGTATCCAAATTTGCATAATAAGTTGATCTTTCAAGGATGACAGGGAAATTATCATCAACTACCTTCTTTAATATCTTCTGAGCAAGTTTCGCTGAAATATCATCGTTATATCTGTCACCAGCAAAATAAATAAGGTTAGCCTTATCAACCATCTCCTCTGTCAGCTGATCTGGTGTTACAGGTACAACATCAATATACAGGTTGTCACACTGAGTTCCTGCTTCTCTATCAAAAACATACTTTTTAAACCATTCATTATTATAAATACCATCAAGGTATGTTACTGTCTGATATACAGGCTTAGAATAGTCTGCTGTAAAGTTATAGTCACCATTAGGATTACCACTTCCATCTACACTATATACATAATCATCTGTTTCAGCAGTTTTAACATAATAAGGTCCCTTATCAACATTACAGTTGTCACTGTTATATGTATCACCTAAAACCTGAGTATATTCAACTTTTCTACCTAAGAATGAATCGCTATCATCTGCAACATTTTTAAGTACTAAACTATCTTGCTCAGCACTGTTAACTTCTTCTACTATGAAGTAATAACAATTATCACCAGATCTTTTTTCACTACTGGTGATTTCTCCATCTTCGTTATAGTCGTATCCGTCACCATCGAATAACAAATCTTCAAGAGATTTAGAACCACCTGGAGCTGGTGCCATGTCTAACATAAATGGTGCACTGCCATCAACTGGAGCCTCTGGAGTAGCACTTGGGGTTGGATCTCCTTCTGGAGCTACTGTCGGAGTTGGATCTCCTTCTGGTGTTGGTTCCCCTTCTGGAACAGCTGTAGGAGTTGGATCTCCTTCTGGTATTGGGGTAGCACTTGGCGTTGGATCTCCCTCTCCTGGCGTTGGGCTTGGAGTAGCACTTGGCGTTGGGTCTCCCTCCCCTGGTGTTGGGCTTGGAGTAGCACTTGGGGTAGGTGTAGCTTCTGGATCTAACCCTGGTCCGAACAAAGGCGCCATACTAAGTAACATAGGAAAAGCACCTTCTCCACTGGTATGACTGTTGTATCTTACAACACGAAGTCCTTCATCAAAGCTTTCAACCAAACCAAAGCTTTCAAGTGTATTAATACCTGAAGATTCAGAAATAAATATCCACTGTCCTTCCTCTAATGGTGTATCTTTAGTTATCAATTTCGCCTTAAAATACTGCCAGTTGTATATAGGAAGAGCCTGTCCAGTTGAGCTGTTAACCTCATGAGATCCTTCACTATGATGAGTTACTGGCATACTGTCAGCGTCAGGAAGATATCCTATCTGAATTCTATAACTGCCTGTATAATAATCATTCTTATTTCTATAAGCTTCAGTATGTCTATATGGGATATCCGTATTATCTGGGTTATTTTCATGCCACAGATTACTTACTGGATATGTAGCATTTCCATCTATAGTCCCTGTAGAACTGGTTCCATCATAATCAGATGGAGCTGAACCATAATATTTTGGTTTGAAGGCATCTGAATAATCATTAGCTGCATAATATCCCTGTCCTGGAGGATCTGTCTGACGGAATGTACCTCTTATTTCCATCTCACGTACTGTCTTTCCATCTGGTAGTGGATCTGGAATGGTTTCTGTATAATTTCCAGCTAAAGAAGCCTCGAACCTATATGCTTCACCTGCTAAAAGAGCTTGCGCGATTTTAAAAGCATTTGGACTAATATTGGAATTGCCAGTATGCGTATCATTGTATGGATCGAATTCCTTGAGCCATCTATTTCTCTCAGCTGTTGAAGGCATATCCTTTAAAGACTTACCATCATGTAAAGGTTCTTCACCGCCAACTAAATAACCTAATGTAGCATCACTTAAGTTAGGTACTATTTCTAAAATAGTGAATGGATTAGGAGACTCATCACCTGTTTTTTTAGTATGAGCATTAACTATATCATCAATACCTCTAAGTGTAACCTTAGCTAATGCCTTACCACTATTAAAATAAAGGGCACCACAAACAGTAGAAGCCGTTAATACAGCTGCTACTCCAGATGCTATTATTCTCTTTTTTAATTTGTCGGTAATTCTCAAGGCTCTTATCCCTCTTTATGCTAACTAAGCATCATATTCTTTATATTACTACATTCAGAAAATTCGAATTATGTAAACCGTTTTACTGGTTATAATATCTATTCACTATCAAATATTCTCTAGTATCTAAGTTAGTATCCGTGAACTTCGCTGTTACGAAATTGCCTTTTCCATCACAGATTCTACATATCCACGTGAAGCTGTGCGGCAACTTCTGGGTAGACATCCAGTCTCTTGGATGAAGCTTAAGGTACAGATACAGCTTATTATCTATCGAATTATTAAACTTAAATGCGGCTTCGAATCCCTTACCTACTCTTCCACGCCAGTCTGTTGTAAACAGCGCCTTATCATACTCGTTATTTCCATAAAACAAATAGCCTGCAGATGTTCCATCCGCTCTGGTAAGTGCTGGATTAATCAGATTCGTTGACTGATAATTATAAATTAAACCTAAGTTTTTTCCGTAATTAGATGTATTTACTGATAATCCCCTAAATGTTGGAGTGAAAACCTTATAGTAATAGGTTGCAGGATCACCTTCCCAGTCTACTTTTCGCTTACCTAAACCAACAGTCATGCTTGTCGAGAAGACAGAATCTATATCTTTGCCCGACTGGTTCTGCTGATCCTTGAATACAACTGTTGAAGGAGTCAGGTCAACCTCTACCTTTCCTAATTTCACGATTTTGGTTGCTACATATGCTTCAGCCTCGCTGCCTGTAATCTTATTAAAATCATTAGAACCATCTTCTGAAAGCTTATAATACTTGGCACTACTCTTCCACTTCTCAATATCTGGCTGCTGATATGAGGATGTATTAGGATTATATATCTTCATACGAAGATCAACTCTGTATGTGAAATTCTTAGACCAGTCTGTATGAGGTTCTACATATACTCTTACATCTCGATTAATCTGGCTGCTAAGATAGGTTCTTCCATCTCCTAATTTATTACCATCTTTATCACAAAGGTATACTAACTTACTGAAATCATCTCTTTCACCAGAGCTCCAGTTACCACATTCATTATTATCATATGATAATTTCCACTCTAGATAATAAACGCAAGCCATATCCTTTACATCATTACCAAAACTACCCTTACCTGAATATTTAGGGGCACCCATAGACCACTGACCGTAGAGTGGATTAGCCATTCCACGCATAGCTTCATCTGAACCACCAATTTGAGGAATAGTAACCTCTGTCTTAGGTGGTACTGCACCCTCAGGGATAGTAAGTGTGATTTCATCAGTTACGAGATTACCATCAACATCATTCTGATTAACAGTTACAGTAATTATATATGTGTGGCCCTCCATAGGCTTAGTTACTATGAATTCACCATTAACAGCATCTGTTGAAGTAAAGCCGGAGCCTCTTGGAATGACATCTTCGGCGGTTGCACCCTTAACACTATAACTAACCTTTGAATATACACCCTCACCTGTTAATGGATTAACCATTGTACCAGTCTTTGGATCTTTAATCTTAGCTGTATAAGTTATTTCGTGTGCAAGCTTATATTTTAATGTTCCACTATAAATATCCTTAATTGAATCATATGTAGATGTTATGGATACTGGATATACACCATTATCAGTAACTTTAATTCTAAGCTTAGCCATTACTCTTGGATCTTCATTACTTGTAGCAATGATTACGAAGTAATTTCCATTAATGTAATCAGACGGCTTGTCTGTAACTACGCCACCTGCATTGGTAACATTTTTAAGAGTAACTCTTCCATCAGCACCTATCGAAATACACTTATCATAACCCTCTTTTAACATAGTTATATCAAGCGACCAGGTTACTGATGTATCTATATTTTTGTCATAAGATTTTTTCTTAATAACTTCTGCCTGATATGAAGCAGTAGTAGAATTACCAGCCATAGCAATAGTATCAGTCTTTCCCTGACTGAACTTATGTCCATCACGTGAAATAATGACACTTGCTACATGCGAATAAAACTCTGTTACCTCTTCTTCGTATACCGTTCCAATCTCTTCTTCTGAATCTGCATCAAGCTTCGAGATCATGTTACGAAGAGCAACAACTGTACTTACATCAATTGTTCTATCCTCATCTGCTATGAAAGTAATATTGACAGTTACTTTTCCTGAATCAACCTCTGTTAAATCGACCTTGAAGGCACTAATACTGTCTGACAAAACACTGGTAGGTCCAAGGTCTATAGCTGAAACCTTAGTACTATCAGGCATTTTCACACCTTCTTTTATTTTAAGTTCATTGCTGGAAGCATCTAAAATAAGTTCTGAAACACTGCATTTGTCAGAATCACTGGTAGCTTCAGGATTATCTCCGAACACTAAAAGCTTGTTAGTTGCTTCATCGAACGAAATTCCACGGCTGGTTTCAAGTATGATATCTCTAATTCTGTTAACAGTAACCTGCTGATCATACTGAAGCTTAACATTCTTGGTAGAAGTTGCGAAATTTCTGGAACCAAATGCCATGAAACCACAAATAGCAATCCCCACAATTGAGAGGATTGCGATTGCAATAATTAATTCAACTAAAGAAACACCCTTATTATTTCTTCTCATCTTCTTCATCTTTTTGAAAAATTATTCCATCTTATGTGTTCCAACTTCAGCATCAAATGAAATGGTATATGTTCTTAAACCATAAGTAAAAGTAAGCTCCTTTAAGGTACCTGTTGAAGAGCTTGAAAATGTTCCATCGCCTGAGCTGCTAACTCCAGACATACTTCCCATTCTAAGGTCATTAAGCTTACCTGTTTTTCTGTCATACTCTATCTCGATAGCGGTTGAGCCATCGTTCTTAATCTCATATTCTGTTCCATCAGTGCATATAGCCTTAAATGTCACCTTCGCAGATCCAATTCTTGAATATTCACCATCTCCCATAGGTGTTACTATGGTTGTGACATTATCGATAGTACTGATTCTTTTATCTGCATAGAAGCCTGATGTATCAACACCCTTCTGCGCCCAGTCATCCTTATCTGTGTCAGGAACATCAATGTAATAAACATACATACATTCTGATGCTCTGCTCATGGCGCCCGTCTTAACATCATTTAACTGAGCATCCATGTTCTTCCATGCACTTCTAGCCTCTGTTCCGAAAAGAAGTGACAGTCCGAAACCACCAGCTCCAATAAGAATAACCATAATGGCTATTACTATGATTAATTCAATTAGTGAAAAACCTTTGTTACTCTTCATTTTTAATCTACAACACTCTATTACTGAATCCTACTTATGTGCTGAAACATCAACACTCTTAGTCCAGTTCTCGAATACTACCAATTTTTCAAGTGAAATCTCTTCTGTATTGTTTTTCTTCTTAGAAACATATCTAACTTCGTCCATGTCTCTAAATACATCAGCTACAGAATATACATGAGTTTCTTCATCTTCGATGAACATACATTCATTAACAAGCTCATCATTAGGCTTGAATTCGAAATTACCTGAAGGTACTATAATTTTTCCTCTGGCAATAATTAATCCCTCGAAGGAAGAACCTGTCAGTGTAACATCTCCAGTTGCTACTACCAAGTGAACCTTCGAATCGGAAACTGTAACATTTCCATCCTTGATGATGGCCTTATTACCATCGATTTCGAAGTTACCATCCATCTCCTTTAACATTTCTTCATTAATAAGATTGTTAAAGAGCGCCTTGTTATCATGAGACTTGTCAAAGTGAGAACCTGTTCCCTCTATCGTATATTCGCTGCCTCTTAGGTATACGTTAGTAAGTTCCTCCATGTTAGGAGTAAGCTTGGTACAGTATCCATCGAACTGCTCTGTATATGACTCATTATCTGCATCAAAGGATTCTTTAATAGAATCATACTCAGAACCTGGAACCTTAATGTATCCAACTGTCTGCCTGTCCTTCTTGCCATCTCCATCAATATCGTTCATATCTGCAACAATATTACTTGCTATATTTAATCTAAGAGCCAAATCCGATGAAGAAGGAATAGTAATGGCATCAAGATAAATCTTCATATATTTGTCAACGGATTCTTTATTAACTCCGTAATACTTAGCAAAATAAAGGTTAGCTGCATCATCATCCTTAAAGTGCATATAGAAATATACTAAAGTATCAGAAGATCCTGAAGGTCTTACGAATACGGTCTTAAAGTCCTCTTCATCTTTCATGAAATCGCCCAGGGTATATACGCTTCCAAGTGACGAAACTGGCTTATCTATACCAACAAGCCTCAAGGTGTCATCATTTCTTATTATGTTATATTCAGCATAGGTTAATGGATTCTTGTTAAACATAGACAAACCTGCCTCATTAACACCTATACATTCAGCAGGTACCATATACATAAGCTGGTCTGACTTGGCTGAAATAGATGATCCAAAGTAAACCTCGACAGATTCAGATTTATCCGTTGAATCTGTTGTTACACCAATCTTCTTATTAGTATCTGTGTACTCACCCTTACTGGTTTTAGTATTAGTTCCAACATATGCATGACCTGCTAAATTAAGTCTCTTAATAGCACTCATATCAATCTTGGTATTCTTACCATTAACCAGGATTGCCGAACTGTTCTTAGACGATGTTAACGAATTTCCGTATCCTATGTAATAGCCCTTCAATGTTCCTACACAGTCTTTTCCCTTAAAATTAAGGTCATCCTGAATATAGGTATATCCATCAAGAGTTACGTTAGAGCTGTATGCGGTGATATCATCTACCCATAGTGTTTCTCCATCATAGGTAGTAATTCCACCGTTCTTAAGATTAAGAGATGTAGCAACTATATGTTTTTCATCGCCATCCTTAACCGTCTTGTAATCTAATCTGGTTCCTGTAGTATCAACCATGTAGGCGAAGGAGTTACCGCCAATAGTAACAACAGGCGCACTACCCTTGTCACTAGCACCATTCTTAACTTCGAGTGCAGTATCTGTAATAAAGCTGTAGTTACTAATCTCTGGCATAACAGGATTATCAAAATTAAGCTCTGGATATACCAGTCTTATATCTGTTTTAACTGAAGATACGAAACCGTTAGAATCTCTATAATAAACAACAAGATCCTTCAAAACCATTCCCTTGTTATTCTCATCCTTAATTACACCTGTGTAGTAAGAATATCCTTCAGCATCCTTAACAGTATTTTTCGAAGAACGAATGAATGCACCATATTCTGTATTAACATCTCCGGTCTCGTTCCATCTGGTTGATGACTTAACGAATCTATAGAGACCTTCTGAAGGGCTTGATCCCGACATATCTACTGGCATCGCTATATAAGTATCAGAATCTCCAGGAAGACCTATCATCTTCTTAATATATTCATAGAATCTACCCTTAACGAGTTCGTTCTTCTCATCTGAAGTCGTTTCATCAAGATCATATGAGGCGAGAACCTCAGAATATGCAGAGCTTAAGCCATCAGATACCATCTGCTGCAGGCCTGCGTTAATTTCATCAAGTACTACTTCTGCTGAATAGAATGAATCCTTAGCATATACATTGACATTACGCATCTTAAAGTTAATTGCAGAAGAAAGTAACAATACATTAACAAGCAACAAAACGAAGCCAATAGCGATAATAACCGTAACTATTGACATACCCTTATTGTTATTTATTCTTTTGTAATAATTTCTTAATTTCGCCAACATACTCTTACTATATTACTCAAGTAAAGTTCCTGTAAGTTCAACAGCTACAGGCCATTCTGTATCTGTTGTAGGTTTCTCTACTGTAACCTTTACATCAAATAGTCTGTCCTCAATAGTTGAAGCATCAAGAGTTTTTCCTTCAAGTGTCTGTGCATTAATTTCTTTAGAAGCATCAGCATCCTCGAAAGAACCCTTCTTGTTCTTCTCTCTGGTCCAGACTGTATTATTAAATACATCCTTCTTTCCCTTAGGATTAGCATTAGCACCACCAACTCTTAAATAGCACTGTACTGGAACCTGCTGGGATGTACTAGTTTTCGTGAATTCCAACTTATCTCTGTCATAGAGATTCGTTCTTAATGTTATAGGCTGCTTGGTTCCGCCATTTTCAGTATCTTCAATATCATTTTCATAAATCTGAAGATTTAATCCTGCCCCGCTTGACTTTCTGTAGCTCTCCCACTCAGAACCTGTTGCATTCTGAGCCACTACGTATAAATCACACTCTACAGAGTCAGGATTATTAATAATCATAATGTCACCACCAGACTTCGCCATCTCATAGTTAGGTCTGTACATTAAGAATATCGACCTAAATGGTGTTTTTGATGATGCATTACTGTATATTTTCTTCTTCATGGCAACATATGATGTCTTATCATCTGCTACCTTATTGGTATTATTGGGAAGGATATAAGAAATCGTTGCGAAAACAGATATCTTATCAATCTCATTTCCTTTAGCGTCAGTAGTTGTACCGGCCTTCTCAATATCTATATAGATTTCTCTTGCCAGCTTTCCTGAAAATGAAAGTGCTGTAGCAGTATCTGCTGTTGGATAAAGCTTTCTGTAGGCTTCATTTCTCTTCTCGAATTCCTTACAAGCCTTCTCCTCATATACATCGCTAAAATATCCAGGAGTTCCCTCTGCTGTCATCGATTGAGCCATATTTAAAATAGCTGCTGTATTCGCAGACACTGAATCAAAGTTCGCAAGGTTAACACCATTCGTGTTCTCATAATAGGTAGGGTCAATCTCTATTTCGACATTAAATCCCTTTCCTAATGCTGAGTTTACTTCATCATCATATGCTTCGAAGGTTCCACCCTCAACACCGGTTATACTAAGCACATACTTACCATCCGCGTCTGGCAGTGCACCTGGCTGATACTTTTCAATAATCGCATCCTTAGTAAGTGTTTTCATATCTTCCATAATATTTTCAGCTGCATTGGTTGCATACATCTTAAGCTTAGACTTGGATGTAGCATTAGCAGATGTTACGAAAGCACGTAAAACTGGAATGCTGACGATAGCCAGAATAATAACAGCTATCAGCACTTCAAGAAGTGTGAATCCAGCATTATTCAGTTGACTATCTTTTCTTCTTAGCATCTGATTTTCTCGTAAAAATATATCTTTGTACTAATATCGTGTGTTATTTAACTATTCTGTAATTCCTTCGTTAGCTGTAGCATCTGTCTCATTAGCTTCAGCCGGAGCCTCGGATGGATCACCGCTGAACAATGTTACAGTAGTTGCTCCTGTATGGAATACATCTGACAATCCCTTAGGTACTGAAGGTATGAATGTAGGTGTGTACTCCTTCTCTAAGCCTTCAATATAGTAAAGCTCAACACCTATAGCACCTGAAAGGTAACCAGTCTCAGCATCATAGCTCATCTCAATACCGATGATAGAATTCTTATTATACTGGCTGGTGATGTAATCTAACATGTACTTAAATCCGTTATAGGTACATGCGAAGTTCATTGCCATTGGAGCTCCGAAAAGCTTATATTTAGCAGAAATATCCTCAATCTGAGAATCTAAAAGAGTCTCATCACCATCCTCATTAGTGAAAACATCAACATCCTTAAGGCTCTCTGGATCAATTCCTGCTACTGCAACAGCATCATCAATTTCCTTAATCTCTAAATCTCCGAATCTAAGTTCTAAAGGAAGTGTTGTATCAATATTAGCCCAGAACATCATCTGATCTTCTGTAGATACTAAAACAGGATATCTGTCTGAAATCTCATCAATAGTCACATTAGCATTGATGATTCCTGCTTCATAATCATCAAGTCTTCCCATTATTGCCTGGTAGCTTGATGCTTTCTTAGATAGAGTTGCATTCTCTGATTCGATAGCTGTAAGTTCGTCCTGCATAGGGCTAACGACTAAAAACCATACAACTACAATAATTAAAATTCCAAGAACGCCTATGAGCATGTTCTTATCTTTAGTAGATACCTTAGTCATTTTACACGCCCTCCTCTTCTTCTACATCTTCTGCTTCTTCACCATCTTCTGGCGCCTCCGTTTCATATGGAGCATACTGAAGATCTACTGTGAAACCATATACAATTTCGCCTAAATCGTTTTCGATGAGCGAAACGCTGGTAAGTTCTGCGTTGGAGAACATGCCGTTTTCTTTTAACTTCTTAAGAACATATGCTGACTCTTCCTTACTACCAACTGTAGCATCGAGTGTAATCTTCTCTGTGTCAGATTCAATACTGTTAAGACAGAAGGTATAAGGCATTTCGTTTTCAAGATATGTTATGAAATTATGCAGCTCATAGTTTCTGTTATTGCCTGACTGATCAATAAACTTAAGATACTCCGCATTAGCTCTTACATTCGCATATTCTTTATATGTTTCTACTGCAGGCTCGCAATCAGCTATAGTCTTTTCATAGCCAGCCTTTAAGTCCTTCGCCTCATTAAGCGGAATCCATGTTAGCAAGAACAGAAGTGCCGATGCCACCACGCATATTAAGAAGATTGATAATGCAATGATAGTTCCCTTCTGATCATTAGCAGAAGAAGAACCCGAACCCTTCTTTCCTTCCTCTTCGTGATCTGGATAAAAATTGATAGGCGCTATTGTCGCACCGATTACTGTTACATATTCACCATATGAAACATCCTGGAAAATCTTCTCAACATCGATACCTGAAAGATTGGTAAGATTCTTAACCTTAATACCTAATTCATTAGAAAGAAGGTTCTGAAGTCCTGAAAAATCAGCTCCAAGTCCTGTTATATATGCTTTTTCAATAGGTCTTTGGGAATGATTAGAATTATAATAATCAATAACTCTTAAGATACCACCGCCTAAAGTTCTAAGTGCCTGAGTGACATTGCTCTTATCTGTTCTAATCTGTGCTGACTCAGAGTCATCATCCATGTCCCCTGCAGCTACTTCGAAGCTTGACATGATAACTGTCTTTCTTCTGGCTACTTCTAACGCATCATTATAAGTAGTCATAGGTCCTAATGCTTTAGTATCTAAAAGTGCATTAACTGCTTCATCAATACCGTAAGGAATAGTACGGTTTAATGTGATGGCACCATCTTCTGTAACCATCAACAATGAGTTTCTTTCATCTATCTTAACGATTAACTGAACGCCCTTCTGACACTCATCCTTCGCTGCCTGATAGATTGAATTTCCGTTATAATCAATTGATACGATATCAAGTGAAAGGTCTTTAGCTAGTTTCTCATAAGAGCTAATCAAAAGCTTAGGTGCTGCTAAAACCATTAACTTATAACCAGTAGGCTTAGAAAGCTTAGCTGATGAACTCTTAGAAGTCTTAGCCTTCTTCTTAGAACCTGATTCATCGCCATCGGCTGAATTAGCGTCTGAATCTTCCTTATCTAAATCTATTACATCAAGTGGAGCTGCTTCGTCTCTTACAAGTCCAATAATAGAATGGCTGAACATATACTGACTTGGTTCTACAGGGAAGTAGTCTGAAAGGTTAGCTCTTACTATATCCTGCAGCTGTTTTTCCTTAACAAAAGGAACCACTGCCTCTCTGGTAGCAATTTTGCTACTAGCAATGGTGAAGATAACCTTCTTAGTCTTAATCTTGTTACTACTTAATAAAGACTTAAATGTGTTGTTAAATGTCTCATTAGGTTGAACGCTTCCATCAACAAGCATTCCCTCTGGGGTAGAAATAACGAAGCTATTGAAGATCTTATTCTTACCATTAGCATTCCTTTCAACCTCACATACTTTCGTAAAGAGATAGCCAATCTCTATACTTAAAACTCTCTCAGCCATTTTTTCGCTCCTTTAGATTAGTTTTATTTCTTAATATATTTATTACAATCCCAGTAATCCTATGTACCAGGAAATCATTTCGTTTCCAAATAATACTGCTATTAAAATTCCCGCACTTAAATACGGTCCGAAAGCCAACTGATGGTCAGCCTTTGATACTCTCATTCGAATCACATGAATAATGGATCCGATAATGCATCCTAACAGGAATGCAAGCACTGTGTTTTGCCAGCCAAGCATTAATCCTGCAGCTGCCATGAGCTTCATGTCTCCTCCGCCCATGCCTCTGCCCTTGGTGGCCAGAATAATAATAAATATGAAAGTACTGACAGCAAAGAAGCCGATTACGTGATTAACCCAGTCTTCATAATGAAGAGCTGTCATAATCAGCCCCAGTGCCAGTATAAAGATATTAATTCCAACTGGAATCTCATATGTCCTCCAGTCTATTACGCTAAGCGTAATCAAAGCAGATATTAACAGGCAGTAGAGTAGGGAATCTACATTCACCCCGTTAATAAATAAAATAATTACATAAAGCAACCCGTTCAGTCCCTCAATAAGAGGGTACTGAACAGAAATCTTTGCTTTACAATTGCGGCACTTGCCGCGAAGGACCAAATAGCTAAACAACGGTATTAACTCATACCAGGAAAGCTTGTGGTCACAGCTCATGCAATGAGACCGTGTCTTAACAATATTCTCTTTTAATGGTATGCGATAAATACATACGTTTAGGAAACTACCTATCACTATGCCGTAGAGGAAGGTGATAATGTAGATAAAAATCAGTATTGGGTCCATGGTTAAATCGCTATATTAGTCAGCTGAGAATGTTCCATCGAATGAGTATGTTCCACCCTTAACTGTAGCTTTTCCTGTTCTCTTCCATCCTGATGCATCTGTATATTCAATCTTAGGTGCTTCAGCAGACCAATCTCCCTTTAATGTGTATGTATTTTTAATACCATATGCTGATGCAACATCTGCATTAAGTGTCACAACACTACCTGAAATTGAAATGGCAGTATTTTTATCTGCAGTTGTGAAACTTTCATGGTCAGTAGCATAGGTATCTGTAGCCACAACCATCTCTTCTACATTCTGAAGATCAGTAGATACTCTTGACTTAGCAACATACTGAATGAACTGAGGTGCAAGAACACCAATAAGTACTGCCATAATAGCAATAACGATGATTAACTCTACGAGGGAGAAACCCTTGTTGTTTGTTTTCTTCATAATTCATTCTCTCCTTTTTAATTATGATTATATGTTTTAAATTCCCGCCCCTACATCGGGAATTAGAAACCAATTTTATAAGCTATCCATTGCCTGGTACATTGTAAGCATTGGAGCCATAACTGCAGCAATAAGTCCACCAACTACTACCGCTAATACCATGATGATCATAGGCTCCATAGCCGCCATTAACGACTGAACTGCCATTTCAACCTCTTCATCATAGTAATCAGCAAGCTTTGTTAACATCTCTTCAGTATTACCAGCTTCCTCTCCTATATGTATCATGTGATACATCATAGGAGGAAATAGTCCGCAGTCTGCCAATGGAACCGATAATGGAACACCCTTAATAACCTCTTCCTTCGCATCCTTTAACGCATTCTTAAAATGAGTATTCTGCATAGTCTGTCCGACTATATCCACTGCATCTACTAAAGAAACGCCAGCTGCCAAAAGTGTCGATAGAGTTCTTGCAAGCTGTGAGCAGGCACTCTTAACCACCAGATTTTTTGCCGCTGGAAACTTAAGTGAAATCGTACTTTTAAGGACTTTTCCACCAGGCGTTTTTAAATAAAACTTAATTGCAATAACTGCTGCAATAACTGCTGGGAATAAAATGTACCAGTAATCCATAATAAAATCTGACATAGCTACTACTGCCTTAGTTATTCCTGGCAATTCTGTTCCCATATCAGCAAACATATCTGTATATGAAGGAATAACCACCACAAGCATTACGATTACTACAACTACTGCAACAATAGCAATAACTGCTGGATATATCATAGCCTTCTTAACCAGGGCTGCTGTCTTCGCAGATTTTTCATACTGCTCTGCCATTCTCTCTAATGATGTTTCCAAAGAACCTGACTGCTCACCAGCATTAACTGTGGTAATCATTAAATCAGAGAAGATATTAGGATGCTTACTAAGTCCATTAGCAAGAGTTTCACCCTTCTCAACCTCTACCTGTACTTCTCTAATCGCCTTGGCAAGCGCTGGATTTTCAGTCTGTTCCCTAAGAAGAGACAGGCATTCCAATATTGATACACCGGCTCTTGACATAGCAACGAACTGTCGGCAAAATACTCCTAAATCTCTGGGGGATGGTTTCTTTTCAAAACCGATTTTTATTTCCTTATTAAGTGCACTCTGTTCAGAAACATTAGTAACTATATATCCCTTAGCCTTAAGCTGTGCACGAACAACTTCTGGATTCTCAGCCTCCTGAGTTCCTTTAATAGTCTTTCCATCCTGTGAAATTACTTCATACTGATAATTAGCCATTTTAGCTCCTTAATATAATGAAAGATTATGAATCAAAACTTACTTTCTTCATTTCTGCCACTGAGGTGATACCATCAATAACATATCTCGTTGCACTCATTCTAAGAGTACTCATTCCCTCTTCAAGCGCTTTATTCTTAATATCATCTGCAGTTCCACCACGAGATATTACATTCTTAAGATCATGTGTTAATTCCATAATCTCATATACACCGATTCGTCCCTTGTAGCCAGTGTTATCACACATCTTGCAACCAGAAGGCTTATAGATTTTAGGTGGTGTTGCTGGATCAACATTTAGAAGTTCACATTCTTCCTCATCAGGAGTATATTCCTGCTTGCAAGTAGGACATAATCTTCTAACAAGACGCTGAGCAATAATACCAACCGTTGAATCTGCTATAAGATATGGTTCAATTCCCATATCCTCAAGACGAGTTATAGTACTCGCTGCCGAGTTAGTATGCAGTGTCGATACTACCAGGTGACCTGTAATAGACGCCTGAACCGCGATTGAAGCAGTTTCAGTGTCTCGAATTTCTCCGATCATAATAATATCCGGGTCCTGTCTTAAGATTGATCTTAAGGCAGATGCGAATGTTAAGTTAGCCTTATTATTCGTCTGAACCTGATTAATACCATCAATATTAGCTTCGACAGGATCTTCTACTGTTATTATGTTAACCTCTGAACTGTTAAGTTCAGAAAGTGCTGTATACAATGTTGTAGATTTACCAGAACCTGTAGGTCCTGTAACCAAAAGAATTCCATGTGGATTAGACAAGATATGATCGAATACTTTAAGCTCCTGATCATTAAATCCAAGATCCTTCTTGGCTCTTGTTAATGCAGTCTTAGAAGTAAGACGCATAACTATCTTTTCGCCATACACTGTCGGAAGGACAGATACACGGATATCATATTCTAATCTGTCTACAACCTGAGTAATACGACCATCCTGAGGCTTACGTTTCTCAGCTATATCCATACCACCAATAATCTTAATTCTGGCAACCAGCGCTGGAAGAATCTTAGCACTGTAGGTATGTCTTTCATATAAGGTACCATCAATACGGTATCTGATTCGAACCTGTCTTTCCATAGGCTCAATATGTATATCTGATGAACGCTGTCTAACAGCCTGTTCAATCATAGTCTTAACTAACTGAACGATAGGTGAGTTGTTAACATCCTCACTGTACATATCCTCAGTTTCTTCAGTATCTTCTAATTCCTTGCCCTTAGTATATTCATCAAGCTGATTCTTAAGTTCACTCTGACCATATATTCTGTCAAGAGCCATCTTAACACTCTTAGGTGTTGCTACGTATGGCTCAACCGTCATATTGGTGATAATTGAGATATCATCAATAGCCGCCATGTCCATAGGGTCTGGCATTGCGACCTTAAGTGTATTAGGAGAATCTGATGGTATTTCAAAAGGAAGAACATTGTACTTGGTCAAAATCTTATCTGAGACAAGATACTTAATTCTATCCTCAATTTCTAAATCTGACGGATCAACAAGCTCTAAATTGAGCTGTCTTGAAAGAGCTCCTGCAATAGCTTCTTCTGTCGCCATTCCAGTTTCAACCAAAGTCACACCAAGTCTTTGACCAAGTTCTTTTTGTTTTTCAAGAGCAACCTTTAACTGGTCAAAATTGATAACTCCTTCATCTATTAAGATGTCACCTAAACGCTTCTTACGTTTTAATTCCATATCTTCTTACTTATCCTACCCCAATATTATTTAGTCACACGATACATGTTTCCTGGATGCGATGAGTTTGTTCTTAAATCCGAAACGTTGACGCGCGCGTCTGCTAATCCACTATGCCAGTAAACATATTCTATGATTCTGTCACCATCTTTAATCTTAATTAGGTCTCCATTAGTTCTTACTGGAATATATACTTCTCCAGATGTAATATCTGTTATTTCTATTACGTATTCAGTGCCTGTAAGCTGAACAAGATAATTAGGATACATAGCTGAGAACAATTCTGGTGATTCTGCATTCTTATATTCAATCTTACAGCTATTACCAGATGCCTCTACAAGTACGAATTGGTTTCCTGCCTTAGACGTGAATATTCCTGATGGTGTATTAAGTGAAACATACACACTGTCTGTTGTAACTCCAGGTCTAGAGAGATTGTATCCCGCTACCTCACCTGCATGCGCATAAGTTCCATCCTCTCTCAATTCCCACCAGTCTTTATCTGAAGCATAAGGCCATACAGCAGAAGATCCTCTGCCTTCCCATTTTGCATAAAGTGTTATATCTTCAGTAATAATCGTCGAAAAATTAAATGCATTAGTGCAACCCGGCTCTTTGTACCATCCCTTAAAATCATAGGTTGGATGTGTAGGTGCCTTAGGCATCTTGGCTGTCTTACCACTTTCTACTTCCTGTGGATTAACATCATCAAATGTTCCCCTGCCATTAGTATTAAATGTTACATAGCATATTCCTGGAGATGGCACTGGCGTTGGTGTTGCAGCATCTGGTGTTGCAACTGGTGCATCTGTTGATTTAGGAGCAGGACTTGCATTCCATCCTGTCATATCTAAAGAAACTTTATCCTCGCAAGTGGCACATTCAATCCATGCAGTTCCTGTTGCTGTATCAACTCCAACTGTCATAACTGCAGAATCATACATGTTATGTTCTGAAGAATTAGGGACAACTATATATTGTCCAATCTCTGATGCCACTGGTTTAAATGACACTCCATAATTAGTCGACCTGTCCGAGCTTGTTGGCATAACCTTAAGCAAAGAAGCCGTGTCATTCTGTACATCTTTTACACTTGAATCGTAAACACACCTGGCATAAATGTTTAAAACAGCGGTTCTATTCTCCCTACAGGCCTGCTTACGCTTCTCTTCTGCCATCTTAGTAAAATTAGGTACAAGAAGACCTACCAGAACTCCCATAATTGCAATCACTATGATAAGTTCCATGAGACTAAAACCCCATGAATTATTCACCAAGGCATTTTTCCTAAAATGCTTGTCTTCCAAACACTTCCAGACTCTATATTCACTTGCTTTTTTATGATTAAAATTTAGCATTGCGTATAGTATCACCCATTAACCCATAGTCAATAAATATGATACAATATGGTTTACTTTTTTTCAACCTTTTCATGGTATAAAAGTACCAATTTAGGAGAAGATTTTTGCAGAATTAACGAAGATTAATTTATGTAAATCTATACGTCGTTTTATGTCAACCACAATCATTTAGAGCTAGCTCATCCACTCAAAATCTTGCTGTATAATATATTAAGTGTTAGATTATAATCTAGACTGATAATCATTATTATTTCTTAAAGGATTTCACATGAAAAAAACTGACACAAACGGAATAAAAACTTCTCTTTTAACAGCGTTATTTACAGGGTTTACACTTGGCATATTCGCCCCACTTGAAATGTTTTTTGCCAATGTAACCGAATTTTGGTTCGATTTTAGCGATATTTCCATGCCTATCCTATTACAATTTATTATTATCTTTCTTTTAACATTTTCTATTTCAAGACTAGGACACCTTATAAACAAAACTCTTGAAAAAATAGCAAACTGCTTTTTTATATTTTTGACTACGCTCCTATATGTGCAAGGAAACTTTATGCAAATAGACTATGGACATTTAGGTGATGAAACTATAGATTTTTCTGAATTCGAATACGTTGGAATTCCAAACACCGTTGGATGGATTGGTATGCTGACTATCTTAATTATGCTTGTAATTTTGAAAAAATATGACCATTTCATCAAAATATACCGCGTCGTTATGATTTGCATATTCCTTGTACAACTATCAACACTATTAATAATCGGAGTTACCTCTAAGGGATATGAACATAAAAATAATTACATTGCTACTACAGATAATTATTGGAATTATTCTAAAGAAGAAAATATGATAGTTATTGTAGCTGACACTTTCGATTCGCGTGTGCTCTATGACATAATGGAATCAAACGATGCAAACAAAGAAAAGTGCGAAGATATTTTAGAAAATTTTACATTTTACAGAGACACTATATGTAGCTTTAATTTAACAGACTTTTCTATTCCGCAAATAATAACTGGTGAAAAATATTTAAACCAATCTACCTACGGAGAATTTTGTGATGATGCTTATAGCAAATCTCCTTGGTTGAACAGGTTAAAAAATGAAAATTGGGACACCAGCATATACACTACCGTCACTCTTCCTCAAGGAGAAATCGCTCAAACTGTAAGCAACTGGCACAAGCTTGATTATAATATTTCTGACTCTATAGAATTTATGCTTTCATATAATCGAATCCTTGCTTTTAGATATTTACCTCACTATCTCAAAGAAAAAATATATTATAGCATCGACAATTTAGATGATTATAAAATAATCGAATCAATTGATGGCCGAGAACCTCTAGATAACGAATTCGAATACTCATGGGAAAACCTTGTCTTCAACCAGTCAATTGGATTTATTGGCACAAATACCAACAACAAATCTATGCACCTAATACATATGAAAGGACTACATTCTCTAAGAGATCTTGATTTCGATCTAAATTCAATAGACATAAAGGATAGAAACGAAGAATTATCTCTTGAAGACACAGGAGAAATAGTACTTTCTATATTTGAAGGGTATTTTAAAAAGCTTAAAGAATTAGGTATATATGATAATTCCACCATTGTGATTATGGCAGATCATGGCGCATCATCGTACACTATTGAATTTGTGAACCAAAACGCTCTCCTTTTGGTAAAAGGTAAAAACGAAAAACATAATTTCAAAATATCTGAAAAACCCATTTCATTCGACAATATTCAAGACGGTTTTTTAAATCTAATGGACGGAAAAACAGATAACGATGTATTTAACATCAAAGATGACGCCAATAAGATTAGATATACCTATGTCACACGATATGAAGGAGCCCTAAAATCATTGTCCAAGAGTGCTACCTTCATCGAATACCAAACCGAATATCCATCATACGAATCGACCAAAGCAAGAAGAACCGGTAATGAATATTAATGTCGTACAGTTTACATAACTCAAGAATCCTCTATCAACCATGATAGAGGATTCTTTGTTATAAATCATATTTTATTTAGTTACATACTGCTCATTTTCTTTTGGAATTCTTCAACGGATATCCCTATCTCTTCTGCTGCATCTTCCACTAATATTTTACCTTTAGCCACCATGGACATCAACAATGACCAGCGTTCTTCTTCTCTAGCCTTTGCATTATCTAAATCCATTCGATCACCTAATGTCATAAATCCCGCCTCCACTTCTGGTGCTCTTATTTTGTACAATAGTTATTCATCTTTTCTTTGAA
>JAKSHY010000030.1 GCA_024399135.1 Lachnospiraceae bacterium
ATCCACTCAATTTTAGAGAGGTTTTAGAAATTGACTTCGAAAGAGATTGCAGAACAGAATGAACAAGAATTTCAAACAGCCTTTACTGAATGGGAAAAAAGCAACTACACAGACAATAAGTCATATGATGTGATGTTTTCCTGTATGAACTTTGCAGCACAGAATCTTATAAAATCAAAGCTTACAAAAAAGGTCTACATTGACATTGAAGAAAAATCCCTTGATTTAACCTGTCTTGTTTTTGAACGTGATATTGTTACCCATCACAAAAGACCACAGAAACTTTCATCATACTTATATCTGCCAATGCTTGGTATTTTATACAATCACCAGCTACAGCATGAAGAAAAAATGAAAAGTTATGAATATATTGTGTCAGAAGGGAAAGAAGCTTCAGAAACAAAAAAAGAATCATACCTGGAAGAATATGAAAAACCTGAAAAGGTCTATGTTGTTTATGACAGAGTTTATACACCATCAGACAAAAAACTGACAAAAGAAGAAAAGTTTGAAAAACTAAAAGAAAGAGAATCTGTCAAAGTTGAAAATGTTTTGACTGAAGAAGACATTAAAAACCCTGATACAGTAATGAAACTACTGGGATGGGAACTAAACTAATTATATGAAGTCATCGAGATACTGACTTTGACATATTTTTGCTCCTTGGACCACTTGGAAAGATACCCTTAAATGTTTCCCGTCTTTCTAGGTGGTCCTTCTCTTTTAACTAATTATACGAGGTTAAAAGACATGGCTAATGGATTTATTAAAAACATATTCAGCAACTTACTTAAAAACAACAACAAAGCAATAACAGAAAACAATGAAGCGAAAACTTCAAAAAGAAGTTTTTCAGGTTTCATGGACCAGATATTAAACAATGTCGCTTCTGACCAGACTACAAGAATCAACAAGAAGCTTGCACAGGATAAAAACCTTAATGTTTCAAAAGTCTACTCTATGCGTAACTACGAGGAAGGCAACAGACCTGAAGGAAACGCCAGAATGTGGAAAGGTGAGAATGTCGGTCGTGGTGATGAAGATACTGGAAACGTTACAGAAGAAGTTCGTTCTTCTGCTGTTGATTCAGTTAAATATGATCCTTCACAGGGTCTATGCTGGGTCAAGTATGTAGACGGTAATGAATGGTATTCGTTCAAAATGAACCCCAAACAATTCAAAACATATATGCAGTCAAGTTCAAAGGGTCGCTATACACAAAATGTTATGCGTGAAAATAACTATGACACAGAATGGGAAAATCATCCTGTGCCTAACTAAAAACATAAGGCGCAAAAAGAAATGTTTGAAAGATGGAAACAATACAGACAGTGGAAAAAAGAAGCGGATGCAGAAATCAGAGAGAAGAAAAGAGAATACGAAGAAAAACAGAAATTCCTTTCTTCTCATGCTGATTTTAACTTTTTAGAGAAACTTATTCAGAAATGCAATGACAACCCGGATTTGAGAATTGATATTTATTTACTGGATGGAACAGTAGTCAAAATGAAAACATACCAGGAAACAAAAAAAGAAGTGGTCACAGATTGGATTTCTGATTCTTTGGAGATTAAATAAATGGGCAGTTCTACAAGTGGCAGAAATAAAGGTGATGGCAAAGGTCATAAAAACTATAACAAAAAAGGCATTAAAACTGCTTTGACACCCGAAGGGATAAAAAAATCTGGTGTCAAAAGAAGTGTTATAAACAGAATTACTCCCGAAGTCCAGCAATATATTAAAGAATCTTTGACCGAACCTGACAAAAACGGACAAACATATTTTCAGAAGTTTATCAAAACTTTTCTTGATGAAGCTTTAAGCGACCCGAATTCAAAGGCAGGGTGTACTCTTGCTTCAAGTATGTTTTCTGAAGCTTTGCTTGATAAATTAGATCAGGAAGCAAACAAAGCAATGGCTAAAGACCAGGATTTCATGAAATACAGAATCCGTTCTACACTCTTTGCAAAACAACAGGAAGTATTCGACAATCAGGTGGATGAAACAATTGAAATTATCTGTGGTCGACAGTCGGGAAAATCCCAGCTTAATGCCCGAATTCTTGTCGCTTCCTGTGCAGATCCAGACACACCATGTTTATATGTAAACCTTACCTTCACAAATGCAATTTCACAGTTGTATCAGTTATGTGTAGATTTGTCTGAAGAATATGGACTTGTAATTAAAAGAAAAAGTTCTTCTGACGGTTATATTGAATACGCAAACGGTTCTTCAATCAAATTCAGGGGAAATGCAAACAAAGCGGAAGCAGATAAATGTCGAGGTTTCCAGAATAAAGTAATTATCATTGATGAAGTCGGACACCAGAACAATTTAAATTATCTGGTATATGAAGCGATAACACCAACTACAATCATTTTTGCACACCCTAAATTTATTTTTACAGGAACACCACCTAGAGCACCCCACCATTTTAGTGAAAACCTGTGGAACAATCCAAACACTAAACGTTATTCGTGGACCTTTAGGGATAACCCTTATGCAGCAAACAAAGAAGAAATTGTTCCTCGTGCTGCAAAGCTTGCGGGAGTTGCAGAAGATTCAACTTTTATTCAGCGTGAATACTTCGGAATTATGGGAGCATATGACAGAGAAAGTCAGGTTTATAAAGGTTTCCAGACTTTTGAAACTATGCCGAAAGAAAACTTCATTCCAACTAATATTTATATCGGTGTTGACTGGGGTGGCGTTGATAACAATGCCATTGCGTGTTTAATTGCTTCTAAATATTCAAGAGTTGGTTTTGTGCCTTTAGAGTTCAAGAAAAACAATATGTCTGTTACTGAAATATGTTCAGAAATTATCACAATAAGACAGCAGGCAATTGAACTTGCTCAAAGCATGAATCACGAATTTGATTTAACTCATGTACAGGTAATTTGTGATAACAACGAACTGGATAACCTTTGGGAATTAACAAGGGAATATCACGTTCCGAATGTCTGCAAAGCTTACAAAACAGACAAGATGTTTTCAATTCAGCAACTTGCAGAACTTTCAAGAACTGGTGTTATTAAGATTTTGAAAGGTGGAATTGTTCAGGATGAATTTGAACAGATTCTTTATAAAAGGGATAGTCAGACAGATGTCATATTAAATGAAATTGACGAGGACTTATACCATGGAGATATAGAAGCAGCATTGCGTTATGCTTCCAGAAACTTCTGTGTTGAAATTCTTGGAATTGATGAAAAGAACAAACCGGCACAGATTATTGATCCAACTGTTAACCCGAACATGAACCCAATCACACCACAGAGAAAAGACACAAATAATGACGAAGGACTTTTTGAAGGTGTTACATGGGATTAAAAAACTAATTAAACAGAGGTATAACAAATGGAATTTAAGAACAATCCAAAATTAGGGAATGAAACTTCTGAAGTTAAAATCAGACAGTTAGAAGATAAAATCAAAACACTTACACAGAATATCGGGGATTTACAGACAGAATTGAACTATCTGCATAATGACTTTGAAGCTGAAAATGTTCAGGTAAACAGCCTTCCAAATGCAGAAGTTACTGAATCTGACAAAGCTGTAGGTTACAACGCACAGGGAAAACTCATCCCGATTGATGTAACAGCGGGGACTGCAAAATGGGAAACTGTAGAAGGCAGAGCAAACGCAATCAGACCAAAGAACAATGCAGAAGTTATTGTTGATACTGTCTTAAAGCTTCAGAACACTACAGAAGAAACTTTGACAGGTTCAATGGTTCTTTCTTTGGATGAAGCTGGAAATGTAATCAAAGTTAATATGCTTGATGTCGTTCAGAAAAAACTGACAGAAGGTTACAACATTACAATTTCTGCAGATGGTGTTATCTCATGCGACATTAAGACAATGACCTTTAAGGGGTCTGTTTCAACTTTTGCAGATTTACCGGAAACAGGAAACACTACAGGTGATGTTTGGAATGTAACAACAACTAATCAGAATTACTGCTGGGATGGTGAAAACTGGATTGTTGTAGGTTCTTCTGTTGATTTAACAAACTACTACACCAAAACACAGACAGATTCTGCAATTTTATCTGCAATCTTAAATAAAATTTATCCTGTTGGAAGTGTAAAGATTTCAGAAAACAATGTGAATCCTGGAACATATATCACAGGTACTACATGGATTTTAAAATCCAGTGGCAGAGTTTTACAGGGTGCAGATGATGACCATGCAGGTGGAACAGAAATTGAAGCAGGCTTGCCTAATATTACAGGTGAAACAAAAGGTGTAAATGCCGTTGCTAATGGTGCTTTTAGTTTTGGTAGTAAAAACGGTAATTATGGCTCTAGCGGAACAAACTTTAATAATGTTTACTTTAATGCTGCCGCAGGGGAAACAGACACAAACGGAAACCTTAAAACAGATGAAAATACAAAAGTTTACGGCAAGAGTAACACAGTACAACCGCCCGCCTATGTTGTTTATATCTGGAAAAGAACTGCATAAAATAAAATCGTCAAATATTGCGTTTGAATCGTTATAAAATACCCCCTAAAATGCCCCTAGGATTGAAAATATAGGGGGTATTTATCAAAGTTGGTGTTATTTGTCAAACTCTGACAAAAAACCGTTAAAAACAACGATTTTAAGCGAATTAAGAAAAATATAAATTCTGTAATAACTAATTGTTTAAGAGGTATTATAAATGCTTACAGAAGAAGAACTGAAAGGAAACATTGCTGAATTAAAATCACTTAATCAGCAGAGAAGATTCAAATACTACAGAAACTACAGTCTTTATAACAATACAAAAAAGATGGACCTTGAAAATATCAAGAATCCATCTTGTGCAGGTTTCGATAATCTGACTTCAGAAGTGAACGCAGATACAACTCCGACACCTTCACTGAATGTCATCAAGTCTTGTATTGATACATTGCATTCAAAAATTGCACAGTCAAAAGTAAGACCATATTTTAACTGTATTAATGGCAGTTATCAGGATATTTGTATTGTAAAACAGGCACAGCAGTTTTTTGACCAGTATTTTGATATTGAAGATGTAAACAAAAAGGTTTCTGAAGCTTTCAGGGATTCATGTATTTTTGATACTGGTTACTGTTACATTGATCCAGACAATAAAGCAATTACAAGAGCTTTGCCATACCAGGTTTATGAAAGACCTGCAGAAATTACATACAACAACATTACACGCACTTATTACGAAAGAAAATATTTCCCAGTAACAATGCTTGATGAAAAGCTTTCAAAGAAAATCAAAGAAAAGAACATCAAATATGTTACTTATGGCGTTTATTATGATGTTGTAAACAAGACAAAAGCACACTGTCTGCCAGACCTTAATATTTATATTCTTGAAGGTTATGACGGAAACAGAACACCGTTTGTCCGTATTCATTACAATAACCCGATTATGGGCAACACTTCCCTTTCGGTTGTAGATATGCTTTTCACTATTCAGCTTGAAATCAATTCTTTGATGAACAAGATTAAAGATGCTTCCCAGCTGAATCCGGCAATGACTTTCTTTGTTCCAGAAGGTTCAAACATCAAGTCTGGTTCACTGAATAACAAAGTCGGAAATATTGTTCAGTACACTACTACACCAAATATGACAGGCTCACCTGTAACAGTTGCTGCACCTGCATTCATTGATTCACAGTATATTTCACTCGTTGAACAGTTGAAAAATCAGGCTTATGAAATGGTCGGTGTTTCGCAGTTGTCTGCACAGAGTAAAAACATCATGGGTGCAAATGCATCTGGACTTGCTTTGCAGACTATGGAAAATGTAGAAAGTGATCGCTTTGAAACACAGTTGAATCAGGTAATCAGAGCATATGTCGACATTGCAAAAACCTGTTTAAGAGTTTTCCCTAAAGATGAAAACATTCTCCCAGAAGATTCATTAAGACTTGATATTAAATGGGCAGACATTGTTGAAGAAGTTCAGAAAATGCAGATTCAGTTCAGTGCTGCAGATTCTCTTTCAAAAGACCCTTCTACAAAACTTCAGCAACTTCTTGCTTTAAGTCAGGCGGGTGTCATTCCACAGTCAAGAATTTCACAGTTTATGGAAATTCCAGACTTACAGGGCGGATTCTCTATTTCTAACAATTCGATTAATGCAGTTTTGTCTATCATTGATGACTGTATCAAGAATGATATTTATGAAATCCCAGAATATATCCCTCTGGATATGCTTTGCGATGAAATCCTTAACACACAGTTATCTTTAAGAGCTGCTAACTATGAAAGAAACAGAGAAAGCATCGAAAAGCTTTCAAAACTTTATGATGTAGCAACAGAACAGACACACAATCTGCAACAGTCTTATATAGACCAGCAGACAGCACTGGCAGAAGGTCAGAATGCTCCAATGGGTGAAGAAATTCCACAGGAACAACTTCCAATCGGAGAGGGTTCACAGGTTCAACCGGACATCGGGAACATACCTGTAGACAATTCTGCTTTTAATTCAGATTTAGACATGAACACACAGAATGTCTAATTATATATCCTGTAACTAATTAAGAGAGGTAAGTAATGGAGGATGAAAAATTCAATGCTCTTTACGATGTGTTAGACAATTTCAGACAGGCAATCGACTTCCTGAAAGGGGAAACAGAAGAACTGCGTGAAATGTACAAAACACAGAGTGACAGAGTTGCAGAGTTGGAAAACACTCTTTTTGAAGAAATCATCAAACCTACTGCAGCCGCAGAAAATGAAAAAGCATTTGAAGAATTCCATTCAAAGTATGGTGAAAAACTTGATCCATACAATGAAAAGCTTCGTGCTTTGGAAAACAATGAATCACTTGACTTGTCAAGAGAAGCATTCAACGGATTCAAAGACTATACTGCTCCAGAAGGAATGCAGCCTTATTCTGAAGAAGAATATGTTGATGCTTTAATTGAACAGGTAGACAAGCAGATTGCGGATGTAAAAGCAAAACTTGGTATTCCTGAAGATTCTACAGTTGAATTGACTGAAGATGCAAACGGAAATACAGAAGTTAAGGTTGATGGTGAAACTGTGGTTTCTGAAGAAACTGAAACTACTGAAGATGCAGGAGAAACACCTGCTGAAACAGAAGAAAAAGCTTCAGAAGATATTGAAGAAGAACAGCCTTCTTTATTTGACGATGGGGAATTGTCAGAAGAAGAAGCACAGAAAATTAAAGATGAAGTAGCTGAAATCAAAAAAGATTTTAAAGGCTACGAACTTTAGAAAAAATTAAAAGAGAGGTATTAAACATATGGCTAATGAAATGCTTAATGTTTTGAAAGAATGGTACGGTGACAAAGTAGAATCATCTTTGTTCCGTAACTCTCCAATTTTCGGAAAAATTGGAAAAGAACGTATTGAAGGTAAGTCTTACAACTTCCCTGCTCTCGCAGGCTTCAATGGTGGTGTCGGTGGTGACTATACAAAGGCACTCGCAAACGCAGCAAAAACAGGTGCTACAGCACAGTTTGCAGTAACTCCTGGACAGGTTTTCGGTGCTGTTTCTTTCTCTGCTAAAGAGGAATTGCAGTCAAAGACAAACAGAGGTGCTTTCTGTCGTATTGCAGATGCAAAACTTTTCACTTCTTTTGATCAGATTCAGAAAGTTCTTGCAACAGCTTTGTATGGTCGTGGTTATGGTGAAGTTTGTCGTTCAGGTTGGAAACCTGCTTCAAATGTTGCTTCTGGTGAATCTGTTGTTATTTCAAGCCTTCCTGAATATGCAATGATGACATTCGTTCCAGGAATGGAAATTGATGTAAAATCAGACATCACTTCTTCTGCTGTTATCGTTACTTTGGCAATTACTGAAGCAAACGGAAACGCAATTACAGCAATTGCAAAAGGTGCTGTAACTTCTGCTGCACTCGCAACTTCAAACGTTCTTTGTGTTGCAGGTGCAATGAATGGTGCAGAAGCACTTCTTCCAATGGGTCTTGCAGGATGGCTTCCTAACGTTGCAAAACGTACAGGAGCAAACTGGACAACTTATGTTAAAACAAAGTTCTTCAGTGTTGACCGTTCAGCAAATCAGGATGCCCTTTGTGGTGCATACTATGACGGTTCTGCAGTAAACGAAGAAAAGAAAGTTGCTGTTCAGAAACTTCTTCGTAAAGTACGCCGTCAGGGTTCAAAAGCTGACATCATTCTTATGAATGACGAAGATTGGGCAAATATGTCTACTAACCTTGACACAACAAACAGCTACTTTACACAGACAAGCTCAAAGGCAAAGAAAACAATCAATGCCGGAGTTGCTGAAATGACAGCTGCATTCTCAACAAACTTCATTGAAAACATCATTGATGATCCATTCTGTCCTGTTGGTCGTTTCTACATCCTTGACAGTGACAAAGTTAAGTTTGTTGGTTACTCAAATGCTGAAAAGGCACTTGATACAGGTATTGCAGGAAATGAACCAGGTTCAAAAGAATTTACTGAAGATGGTTCAGCTTCAGACAAACCATATGCATTGCTCATTGATGACATCTTGACTTTACAGCCAGGAACAGCAGGCGTTGACGGTCCTACTACAGTAGTAGGCATCAATGTTTACGGTTCATTCGTAATCACAAACCCTGCAAAATGTGGTGTAGGTAACTTCTACAACACAGACGATCTTCAGGCACTTGCTACAGCATAGTTGTTAAGTAATTCTTAACAACTGAAATAAAGACCTTCTCTTAATTGGGAAGGTCTTTTTTTATGCCCTAAAAAATAACTAATTAAGCAGAGGTATTAATATATGATTACATATAAAAGTTCAGACATATTAAAGCGGGCATCACAGCTCGCAGACTTGGAGAATAGTTCTTTTATCAGTTGGAATGAACAGATTAACCTTCTGAATGAAGCTTACAGAAAACTGTATCAGATTGTTATAAATAACAGTGATAAATATTATTTGAAAACTTTGAAGGTGGGAGAACTTGTCAAAGTTGATGAAAAAATGAATCAATGTTTTTATTACTTGCCTTCTGATTTTTACCAGTTGTCAGCTGTTACTGTTGGAGCAGATAAAAGCAGATTAATGAGAAAATCACCTTCTGAAAGTGTTGCATCAAAACGCTATGAAATAATTAACAATCAGATTTGTTTTTATGGTGGTTCAGATGCAAATGAAACAGAAATTGAATATTTCCCTATTCCACAGACTTTGACAACTCATGCACCGGACAGAAAACTTGAAGCAGTTGAAGATTTGATTCTTGACTGTAACAATAACGGTTTTCTTTGTGTGAACGAAGATGGCGGTGTTTATGTTCGTAATGTTGCAAAGGGCATAGAAACTGAACCCGTGGAAATTGGTGTTGATTTAGAAGAAATTGAATTCGGTTTACTCGGCAGAAAATATGCAGTTGTTCAGACAACAGATTCTGTTATTTATGTAGATTTAATTAAAAAGACTTTTGCAGATATTTCAGAAGGTCTTTTCAAGCTTGCAAAGAAAGACAATGAAATTTACTTCTTCAAGAACACAGAAGAAAACATTTTCAATGTTTATAAAGAAAGTGAGTTTTCAGAAGGAACATTCAGAAGAAAAATTGCAGACGGTTTGAAAATTACTGTTCCAGAAGGTTACGACATGACAAATAAAGATGTCTGGACTTTCTCGGATGGGTTTTTCTTTGTGTATGTGCCTTATAAAGAAACTGGCGATGATTTAAGAATCTGGGAATGTACTTCTGAAGAAATTACACCTTCTTTTGAAATTTCAGACCCAACAAAAAACACTGTTTTAAATGGGGACCTTTATACTATCAATTATGACCTTTGCTGCAATGGTTCAAAGTTCATTTCAGATGCAGATTTTTATTCTTTGATTGGATTCAATAAAGCAGATCCAAACACTGGTTATGGTGTAACAGTTTTGAATGATGACAATGAACTTGTAGTTAAGTCTGTATACACTGACACAGAATTATCATTCCCTAGTAATTTTTATTTTAATTACATGGCATATATGCTGGCAGTTGCATATAAGACAAAACAGAATGCAGATTCTTCAGGGTTGATTGCTCTTGCAGATGCAGAAGAAATGGCATTCTATGACACACTTAATCGGGATGTATCAAACACTGTAAGAATAACAAATGTATATGACGGGGGCAGTTGGTAATTATGGCAAACAGCAACGCAACACAGTTAAAAATTAATTTACAGGATTCTTTGAACCTGAACACAAACAAAGCTGAAATTTCTGACTTTGCAGGGTTCAACAGAAGAAATGCACCTTTCTTCAATGGCGGACTTTCTCCACTTTTCAAACAGGAAAAGACAGGTTCTGTTATTGATAAAATGGGAAATATATATTCTGTAAAATTGGTTGATCCAGAAAATCCAAATTCTAAACTTGGATTTTATAAAAATGATATTCTCTTGAATCAAGGATTTGAAAAACAGTCTTTTTATAAAGAAGAACTGAATTTCAACCTTCCAGAAGATGTAAAATTCTGTATAGATTCAGACATGAATCTTTTTTCTGCAAGACTTTTGACAGGAACTACTGGAGAAATTACTTATGGCACTAAAGTACAGAATGTTACTTTGTATCAAAATTATAAAGTTGGTTATCTTCGCTCATTAAGACCATCTACGGCTATTTATCCAAAAGATGAAATATTGCAGGGATTGTTATACTGTATTACCTGGAATGGCAATGAAGGTATTTTATATACAGTAATGGAATCAGACAGTTTTCCCTCTGTAGATGTAACACCATTTACAGTAACAATTCCTGAAGGTTTTGAAACTGTCGAAGATTTAATTATAAGTTATGTTTATGCACCATTTTCTTATAATGGAACTAATACAAATGGCTTTCAGATTCGTGTAGAATTTTTTGATACTACAGATGTAGTAAAAAAATCTAAAAGTTATCCAATTGTTGTATTTGCTCCTGCAAGTAACTATCAGTATTTATTTGGAGGAAATATTGCAGTTTTAAACTTTTCAAATACTGATGAATTGTATATCAGAGAACATGACACAAATGTTTATTCTGGTAAGTTTGGAACAACTTATAAAGAAAAGGGAACATTAAAACCTGTAATTACAAGAAGTGGTGGTGTTGTATCTGGTACTGTTCAATATACTGCGACAAGTACAAGAACATTAACCGGAACTTACGACAATAAAAATAATTTTGTTATTGCAGATGGAAATGTTGTCTTTTGCAATGGTATTGCAACAATTGGAACTAAAGAAGTGACAGTATCAGCAACAAACGGTATCACAAAATATGGTGAGGGGTGCAATGCTGCTGTTGATGATGTTTATTCAAGTTTCTCTAAAAATATGAGAATTGTTTCTGAAAAAGACGGATTTGCAATTCTTTATAATAATAATGTAGTTTCAGGAATTTCTTATAATGGCACTTTATTAACCCCATTTATTGATATTGATGGTAATTATGGAGAAGCTATAAAAAGAGTATGTGTCAACAAAGCTTATAACAATAAAGGTATATTTGAAACAAAACTTGCATTGATTTACAAGGAGAAAAATACAAAAAAATGGTTTTTACTGTATAGAAATTACAATACAGATATTGAACTTTCTCTTGTTGCAAATAGATATATTGTTATGAATACAGTCGGTGTATACAATGCATTTGACACTAAAAAACAATTATTTGTTCATCTGTTTTATGATTTTAATAATTCTTTAGAATTTGGGATTCCTGTCGGTTCTGGGGAAATGTTTGAAGAAGGTATTGCAGAAACTTTTGTCGGAGTTTCAAGCGGTATCAATGTGAATTATGAAATATTACAGAATGATAATATCAGTGCAATATTCAATCCACAGATTTTAACCTGTGCAATTAATAATACAGAATTGTCTTGGGGTGGTATTGCTCTTACTATCACAAATGATTATTTTTTCAAATCCACAGATAAAAAATTCATTACTGACTACATTGAAAATACAAATGCAGAATCTATAAAGTTAGATTTGTATTTCATTAAAAATATTGAAAATGGAAACCCTGTCTATATATGGTCAAAGAATCTTTATAATGGCGGGAACAGATTTATTTTAGGATATTTCAACAGACCTGAATTAAAGGATGTAGTTTACCCTGTTACAACAGATGGAAATATTATCCTCACACCTTCCCTTTATTCAGTATTCTTTGATTCACAAATCGGAGCAGATTATATAAAAGACAATTATTATTACAATCTGATTTATTATGAAGGTTTCCCACTTCTCGCTTATTATTACGGTTCTGGTGTTACAAATGCAGAAGCAAGATTTGTAATTCAGGGGCAATCCTTTGTTATTCGTAACGGATTGATTTATTCGACTACATATAACAATGGTCTGATGTATGTAAATAATGCCATTGTAAATGTGGATGATTTACAGTTTATCGGGTGTTTACCTTTGGCAGCGTTTTTCTTTTCACCTGCTACAAAGTGCGTTCTTGCCTTTACTGGTGACAGAAACCTTTCAACAGCGTTTGAAGCAACAGAATTAAAAGCTGTATTGAATTACAAATACGCACCAAATGACAACAGTCTTTATCTTGCAACAGAAGATGCAGTCTATGTTCTTTTCAACACACCAGACGGAACATCCTTTGTATACAAGATTGAAGAACAGAATGTCACAGACTTTGTTCCACAGGATAACGGATGTATTGCTTTGAAAACTGGCAACACTTGGAAAATCTTCTCTTTCTATGAAAGACCTGATTTTGTAAGAGTTCCCTTAAAACTTACAACAAAATTCTTTGGTGCAGGATTGAACAGAGTTTCTACAGTTGACTGCTGGTATATTCGGGCATTCTCTGAAAAAGCTGAAAAAGGAAAAATCAAGGTAAAAGTTCAGACCTTAACAAACAAATCCTGTACAAGTGAAGAACAGGAATTCTTAATCAATAAAGAAGATTGGGATGCTAACAACGGATTTATTTATCTTCGTTATCAGCCTAAATTACAGAGGTCTGTCGGAGTTTCTTTGGAGCTTGAATCGGATTTTTCAATTTATGACATTCAAGCAAGTATTAAAGCAGATTCTACAATTCAGATAACTTCTGAAAAAGGATTCTAAAAATAAACTAATTAAACAAGAGGTATAAAAAATGGGTTGGTCAGATTTTTGGAGTGGTGTTGGTGAAAATCTTTCAAATATTTTCGGTGGTTCTGCTGCAGCAAGAAGAAACGCAGAAAAACAGATGGGAGATTATCGAAACGCCATAAATAATTATACAGGTTCAGAAGGTTACAAAAACGCACTGAATCAGGCAACAAAAGAAACAGCAAGACTTGCAGGACAGCAGGCAAATCAGGCGGCATCACAGCAACAGTCTGCACTTCGTTCTTCGGGTCAGAGTGGAAACGCTGCAGCAGTTCTTGCCGGAAACAATGCTTTTAATGCTTATCAGAATGCCTACAACAATAATATTCAGGGTCAACAGTCTGCAGCTTACAATGCAGGGTTAGACAATGTTAATTCACAGCGGGCATACAACCAGGACAGAATAAGCACTGCTGAAGCAGGACAGAAACAATCAGGACAGGGAATGCAACAGATTGCAGATGTTGCTGGCAGAGTTGCTTCTTTTTTCTCTGACGAAAAGACAAAGAATGCAGTTTCAACAGATGAATTTTTCGAGAAATACAAACCTAGAAAAATGGAATCTTTGAAGGTGAATCTGTCAAAGGGGGAATAATGTCAGGATGTAAAAGTATTTCTGAATGCCTTGACGGAATTAATTCTTATTTATTCAGATATAAACCTGAATATCAGAAAGAATACAACGATAAAGGCATGACAGACGATAAACTGCATCTGGGATGTATGGCACAGGAACTGGAAGAAAATCCTTTGACAGAATCCGCAGTTGTAGAAAATGAAGAAGGAATTAAAACTGTTGATACAAGACAGGTTGCAATGATTGACCTTGCCTTGATAACAGACATAAACAACAGATTAAAAAGACTTGAAGAAAAATTAGGAGTTTAAGCAAATGGCAAACTTATACAACAGTTATGACGAATACAAAAAAGCAAACCAGCAGACAGGTGCAGGTCAAAGCAGAATGTCTGAAGCTCAATGGAATGCAGCAAAAAAAGCACAGGGTGAAACTGTTCCTGAAAAAAACAATGATCCAAACAAAGGATATAAACAGGCAACAGCAGATAAATTAAGAGAACAGGCAGATAAAAAAGATGCCGGACAGTTTGCAGGTCTTACAGCTTCAGACAGAACAGCGAACGAAGATAGACAGACTGCCGATGCACTCGACAAGAACAATACAACAGATGCCATGAAAGGGGATTCACGCTATGCAGGAAAAGAAACACCAAAAGAAGAAGATACATGGCAGACAAGAATTAAGAATGGAAAAGCTTCAGATGATGACATGAAAACTGCATACGAAATGTGGAAAAAAGGCAAATACACTCCTGGTCCTAAAACTTTGGAATATTTCAAATTGAATTTTGAAGGCGGGGAAAAAGCTCCTGAACAAACAGAAATAAAAGATGCTGTTGAAGAAACTGTTAACAACATGGGCGGAACAAAAGAAGAAGCACAGTCTTTATGGCAGAAATTGAAAGGAAAACTGACAAATAAACAGCTTGAAGAATATGCAAAACAGAATGGTATTTCATATGGTCAGGCACTTGCCTACACTATTGGAAGTTATTTCAAAGGTCGTGCAAATGACCTTTCTGCATATACAGGGGTTAAACCTTTCAGCGATGAAGAAACACTTTCACCGCTTGAAAAGAGATACAGAGTAACTTCTGGTAAAGTTGATGAACAGGAAGCAAGAGCAAAAGAAAGCGAAGCAAAAACAAGAAATGCTACAACAAATAAAACTGCTGCAATTAATGAAGCTGATATTGCCGGAACAAGTTCTGCACAGGAAGATATTTCTTCTAAATGGTGGACAACTAAAAACGGACAGACACTTCTTGACTTTGCTCAACTCAATGCAGACATTAAAAACATTGAAGATACACAGGCACTCACAACACTCGAAAAGAAACTCGGACTTGAAAGAAGCTCTGCAATGGCACTTCAGAAATTCCTTTCAGATCTTGCAGTTGACCAGAATTATGCAGTCGGCTTGAATGCTATTCAGTTAAAGACAGACGAAGTTCAGAAGCTTGCAAACCTCTTGAACGAACATCCAAACGCAGTAGAAGGATACAAAAGTTTCTTACGTAAACAGACAGAAGGTGGAATTTCTACAGCAAAAGCTGCTAAACAGTGGGTTGATCTGATTCTTGATCCTGTTACTGACCTTGCAGGAACTGCTGCAAATCTTGTTGGTGCAGCAAATCCAATCAAATAGGAGTACTGAAAATGAAGTTTGATTATACAGTAAAAAGCGGTAACGCAATCGAACAGAAAGAAAAACCACTTTCTTTGAATGCAAAAGTTGATATGCAGACAAGACTGACAAAAGCTCTTGCAACAAGACAGGGTCAACCCGGTTCTGCACCTATGATGGATATGCCTTCACAGGGTGAAGGGTTCGGAAGAACTAATTAAATATAAGGAGATTCAAGAAATGACAAACAAAGTATTTAATCTTATTACTGGCATTGTAACTGGAATTGAAACAATTTCTGTTGCCTTCGTGACATTCTTTCAGCCTGCATACGCAGTAGCAATCAATGCTGCAATTCCAATTGTGGGAACAGCAATTATTGCAGTATGTAAGTTATTCGTAAAAGACGAATAGAAACACAGTTCCAATGTAACTAATTAAGGGAAGATGTAAAAAATCTTCCCTTATTTTTTTTAACTTGGAGCAAAAATGTATAAAAGAAAAGGAACACCCACAGCTGAACAGAAAAGCAAGACACAGTTCAGAAGAACAAAAATCTGGAATGACTTCAGACAGACTATGAAGGAATACCAGAACGGAAAAGACTTCATCACACAGGGAAAACTCCCTAAAGGTTGGAATCTGCATCATGCAAACCTGAATCCTGAATATTATCAGAACCTTGAACCATCAGACTTTTTCTGTCTTGGGAATCAGTGTCATGACTTCATACATTGGTTATACAGATACTACAGAAAAGATAAAAAGGTTCTTGAAAGAATAAAAATTGTATTAGACAGAATGCTTGAACTGTCGGAGGTAAAACAATGAATTATGGTTTGCCTTACAAAGGGTCAAAAAACAGACTTGCAGAAAACATTCTTTCATTGTTTCCAAAAAAGAAAAACTTATATGATTTATTCTCTGGTGGTGGTGCAATAACTCATTGTGCCTTACTGAAAAATCGGTTTGATCATGTTGTTATGAATGATATTAACCCTGCAATGACAACATTATTTATAGATGCAGCACAGGGAAAATATAAAAATGAATCAAGATGGATAAGTTCAGACTTATTCAAGGCAGAAAAAGAAAATGATCCTTATATTGCCTGTGTCTGGTCTTTTGGAAATAACTTAAGAAACTATCTTTATGGACCGGATTTAGAACCATTAAAAAAGGCATGGCACTATGCTTTATTCTTTGACGATTACACAGAAATAAATAAATTGTTGGAAGTTGACTGTTCAGAATTAAAGCTTATAAAAAACCGTTACAATAAATATTTAGAATCAAAAAAATACATTCATAATATATCTGAATCCTTACAGAACTACACACAGTTGACACGTTTACAAAGTTTGGAAAGTTTGGAAAGTTTGGAAAGGTTGGAAAGGTTGGAAAGGTTGGAAAGGTTGGAAAGGTTGGAAAGGTTGGAAATTTTATCCACCAGTTTTGAAAATGTCAACATAGAACCCGATTCAATCATATATTGTGACATCCCTTATGAAAATACAGACGGATATAAAAATGACTTTGATTTTCAGACTTTCTATGATTGGGCAGAAAGACAAACAGAACCTGTTTTCATTTCTTCTTACAAAATGCCTGAAGATAGATTTGAATGTATTGCAAGTTATGAACACAGAAGCACACTTTCTGCAATAGCAAATAATGCTGTTATAGAAAAAGTATTCATCCCAAAAACACAGACAAAACTTTATAAGGCAGAAATGCCTCAACCATCTTTATTTGAAGATTTATTTTAAGGAGTAAACAAAATGAAAATTAAATGTATAAGATGCGGTAAGGAATACGACACAGACATAAAAGAAAAATATATCTGTACTTCATGTATAAAAGAAATCATCCAGAACAATGGAAATCTTGCTGAAGAATACACTTCTTTAGTGACTTTCAAAAACTGTAAGAACTGCCAGAACGCAAAGAAAAACGGAACTGAAGAACCCTGCAAGAGCTGTTCCTATTATTCAAACTGGGTCTTAAATTGGAATAACTAATTAAATGAATGAATAAAAAGACTTGGAGAATGTGAAATGGACTATCAGTTTTTTGTAGGTTTGGGAATTACTATCGCTGGATGGGGGGGAACCTTTGGAATTATGAAACAGAAGGTGCAGCAGAATGAAAAAATGATTGAAGATCTAAAAAAGGATGTAAAAGAAGATATTTCAAAAATCGAATCCAAACAGACAGCAACTGACAACTTATTACTTGCAATCAATAACAACTTAACTGACTTAAATACAAAGGTCAGTTTGTTGCTTGAAAATAAAATCAAGAATTAAAAAAAGGTATATTTCAGGTGGGAGCAGATGAAATTAGACGAATTTATAACAAAATATCTAGGGAAAAAGGTCGACTTTGACGGGGTCTATGGTGCTCAATGTGTAGATCTCTTTAGACAATACTGCAAAGAAGTTCTTTTCACACCTAGGACAGAATCTGTTGAAGGTGCAAAAGATTTATTTCTGAACTATTCAAAGTTTGAAACTGAAAAAAACTATTTTGAACGAATATATAAAGGACCACTTCCGGGGGATGTCGCAATCTGGAACAGTACAACTTCAAATCCTTACGGACACGTTGCAATAGTTGTAGGGAATATGGCAGGTCGTGATTTATTGGTTTTAGAGCAGAACGGATTCACACAGGAAGGAACTGTTCTGAAAATCCGAACAGTTGACAATCTGCTGGGGTATCTTCGGAGAAAATAACCATGAATGAATATCTTTTAGAACTTGAAGGAAAAAATGCATTCAGGGATATTCCACAAAAGAAGATGGATGCAATCTTAAAAGGGGTAAAATCTTTTAATATACAGGATAAAATTCAGGCAGTTGTCATGGCAATTTCTGAAGGTTACAAAATCGGATATAAAAAAGGGGTTGAAAATGAACAAATCAAAAGAAACATCAACAGAAACAAAGGAAGAAAAAGCTTATAACAAATGGAAGTCAAGAAGATGGTTAATAACTTTGTGGGCAATGTTTATCATTACTTTAATTGTCATTCTTGGAACTGTATTTCATTCTGACACTTATTCAGCACTTGCTACTACTCTTGTAGCTGTTCCTGTTGGGTTTGTTGGTCTTGAATCTATGAACAAATGGAAACAGAAGGAGCTCGAAAAATAATGTATACATTTACAGCAGTTTTATTTTTTGCATTTGTTTTTGTTATCTGGATTTTATATATGACTTTAAGGGAAAAAGACGGACTTGAAAAAGAAATACAATCTTCTTTGAAGTCAAAAGAAAAACTTCAGAAAACATACGAAACAAAACAGAAGGAACAGAAAGACAATGAAGAAAAAAAGACAGAAATGCATTCAGGCGGGGTTGATGGTTTTAATGCTTCTCTTGATCTCGTGCAAAAGTACGCAGATAAAAAATGATGATGTTCCACACCTTCAGTGGATGTCTGCTCCTGCGGTGTATGATCCAGACGGGAAACCACTTGTCGAGTATAACTCGGTAACTCATGAAGTTTCTATGAATGAGAATAAATGGTTTGAAATTGTGGAATATATCGTCACCACAGAAGAAAATAAAAAGGCTTTAGAAGTCTATTTTAATTATGAATAATCACCTCGTATGAGGTTGATATATTGCGGATGCCCGGCAACACAGGACATAAAAAATCCCAATTTTAATACATAAACGACAAAAGAAAAGACCTTTGGTAAAATTTACTGAAGGTCTTTTTCTTTAAAAAAAAGAAACCCTTTAGAAGGAGAGGTTCTAAAGGGTTATTACAAAGGCGAGTTTGTAATATAACTTGTACAAAGAGTTTCTATGTCATATTCAATATAGTTTCATATACACAAACTGTCAATGTTTTCGGTGTTGGCTTATTGTTTACATAAAGAATCTAAAACGAACCTGGAAACAGTTTTCCCTGATTCTTCAGCAAGTTTTTTAAGAAGTTCTATTTCTGCAGGTGTTCCAGAAATAGACATTGTTTTTCTTCTTGCATCAGGTCCTTTCGATGGTCTGCCACCACCATGCCATCCACCACGACCAGTATATTTCTTTTCTTCTGTCATTTTATCTTCTCCATGCTTCAAGGTGGCACTGATAACCGTCTTTCTGGTAATCTGTCATAACAGTGAATGCAAGTTCTTCTGATGAAAAACTATCCAACATCAACCCAGTTATATCATTTATAATTACATATTCAATCATATTTCAAATCCCCTTTAATTCGGGAAGGTTGCCCTTCCCTGTTTTTTAAATGTTTTCAACTTGTTCCCAAGTGAAACCTCGTGAAACAAGTTCACACTGAATTATATCAATTTGTGAAATAAGTAATTCACAAGGATATTTGAAAAATAATTCATTTTTCAATTTTAATGTATCAACAAGATCAGTTGTTGATGTTTGTTTGTAAGTTGTTTTAATTGTGTTTGTCATATTTATCTCCTTGCTTTGGGCATCTCGCCTTGCCCTTATGTTTATAATATATATCATCTTTTTGTTATTGTCATTACATAAAACAAAAATATTTTATTTTTTTTATAGTTTTATTTAATTATTCATATTAAAATAATTTTGAAGGAGCAGATTATGAAAAAAAGAATCTTTTTAATTTTTATTATTCTATCGTTGGTTTGCAGCTTTACTTTTGCAAAGGGTAAAAGATACAACAGTAAGGAACTACAACCTGTTATTGAACAATTCCTGCAGTCTGGAACTTATATAAAACTAGGTAATATAGATCCAAGATACAGAACAAAAAATGTAATTTCTTACATTCATTTTGAATCTGAAATTTTATATATTACTTTTACAGATGGCATTACTTATAAATATGATTTGCCATATTTTACATTTGAACTGGACAAAAACAACAATTTAATAATTTATTAAAAAATAAGACTTCTGCAGGTTCTGTGGAAGTCTTTTTATTTACAGAACACTTTGACACAGTTCTGATATAAGTTCACCTATTCTGTTTATTGTTTCTGGCTGAACGGTTGCATCCTGATCTACAACAGAAAGAATTTCCCCTATTGCTTTTACTTCTTCAATAACATCTTTTTCATTGTCTTTCATTGGCTTATACTCCGATGATATAATTATCTGTAACAATCAGAATTTCTTACAGTTCATTATCCCTTCATAACAAGTCAATTATCGGTCATAATACTTTTCTTGTATGTACCAGAGTATATTTTTTATTGCTCCATTTCTTATTTATTTAATTCTATAAAGGTTTTCTTCTGCCATTCCAGGATTTCAGAAAGGTTATCAAGATTAAAGTTTGTATAAACCTGTTGCATTCCTTTCAAACTGTGTCCGGCAATTGTTTCTACAATAAGAGGATTTATCCCGAAAGATTTTGAATCTGTAATAAAGAAATGCCTTAATGAATGAAGGCACAGAAGTCTTTCTTCTGCATTATTAAACTTGTCTTTTATTTCTGTAATTGCAGCAGAAAAGTCATACATTTCCATTGGTTCTGTTCTTATGATGTTTTTCAGTTCTGGTATAACAGGAATTATTCTTGCTTTCTTTGTTTTAAGTTTACTGTATTTTCCTAGGCTGTACTGTTTGTTTAAGTCGATATAAAGAAGATCTTCTTTATTTTTTATATCTGCAACAGTAACACCGCCAGCTTCTGTTCTTCTCATTCCTGTTAAGGCAATTAAAAGAATAGTGTCTTTATATTGTGGTAGTTCTGCAATAAGCTTCTTTACTTCTTCCAGAGAGAAAGCATCCCTGCCCTTTGAATTGTTTTTCAATGGTTTTATAAACTGAAAAGGATTTTCAAAAATCAATCGTTCCATATGTGCATTTGTCATTATGATCTTCATAATTGTCATAATTGAATTGATTGATTTAATTTTGTAATCATCCTGAAGAAGTTTTGTTCTATACTGTTTCAGACATGAAAGAGTTATGTCACAAAGTTTTATGTCTTTGAAGTATGGCAGAAGTTGTTTCTGCATTGTGCTTCTGTATTGGTTCAGGGTGTTCTTTGACAGTGGTTCTACTCGGTCCAGTAAGTAAGTTGAATTATCATCAAAGAAGTGCTCTGCATAATCCTTAAAAGGTTTGTTACTGCTCCACAAACTGCCCTGCTGATAAAGTTTATCACAGTATATTTTTGCTTCACTTTTCAGCTTACATCCTGTTGTTTTGGCTGAAGTTCTGACACCTTCTCTGTCATATGTTCTGTAATACCAGTATTTACCCCGTTTAAAAAGTGTGTAATTTTGTTTATATCTTCCCATTTCCCCTTCTCTAATGGTCACATTTTGGCTACATCTTATTTTTATTTCTTTGTATTATATAGAGTTATAAAATACAACTATAGCATATCTATTATATGAACCATTATTTTTTATTATTGTATTTCTATGTATTTTCTAAACTTACATATTTTTAATAATTTTCTTTACAGTATTTTATTTTGTTTTTTGGTCACAGTATTGGTCACATAATAACTTTATGAACTTATAGAAAATATCTTTGTCATGTTCAGACAGACTTCTGTAAGAATCAATTATTGTCTTTTCTCTATCTGACAATTCGACATTCTTTGTTTTATGTTTTCCTGTTAAAAGATATTCCATTGAAACATCAAACTGTTCAGCTACTTTATATAAAGCATCTGCAGCAGGCATTGTTCCCCGCTTCCAGTTCCTGAAGTTCGCTTCATTTATCCCTGTTATTCTGGATAGGTCTGCACGATACAACCCTCTTTTATCTAATTCAAATTCTATCCTTTCAAATAATTCCGAATTCATACAACACCATTTTCGTCAAATATAACGGAAATCATAATACAAAGAAACTAAAAATAGTACAAGAAAAAATAAATTATTATAACGATTTTTGTTGACAACAGTTATATTTAACGGTATAACTATAAGTGTTAGGGCGTTATTTCTAACGGTTTCTACAAAATAAACGTATTAAATAAAAGGGGGAAGCAATGAACCAGTTATTAAAAGCAGAAGATGTTGCAAACATTTTGCAGGTTAAAACTGCTCATATTTACCAGATGAAAGCAAGACATGAAATTCCTTTCATCAAGATTGGCGGTTCAATTCGTTTTGATTCTAAACAGATTGAAGAATGGATTGAAAATAAAAAATCAACAAAATAATAAAAATCTTTTTTAGGCGAGGAAAAGAAATATGTCAAAGTATGAAACTTTAATGAACAAGGCAAAGCTTTGCAGAGCAAACAGTTTAAAGGCT
>JAKSHY010000031.1 GCA_024399135.1 Lachnospiraceae bacterium
AGGTGATTATATGATAAGAATGATGATGAAAGAAGATTTACAGCAGTGTGGAGAAATCTATGCTATGGCGTTTCCTATAGAATATTGGGGGATTGATTGGAACTCTGATAATGCAAGAGAATATTTGACGGATTATTACGAGCAGAAAAAATTTATAGGATATGTGTATGAAGAAGATGACACGATAATCGGATGTATATTTGCATTATGTAAGATATCGGGAAGTAAAAAAGAAATATATATCAATGAGATGGCAGTATTACCTGAAAGACAGGGGCAAGGAATTGGAAGACAATTATTGAATGCGATTTTAGATTATAGCCGGGAAGCTGGATATGCAGGAGTTGTACTTTACACCAGTGAATATGCCCCTGCATTCAAGTTCTATGAAAAAAACGGTTTTAAATTGTCGCAAGGTACCATTTGTATGTATAGCGAGTAAAATTGAAATTTAGTGATGAATCACTAGATTCAGATTTTATTAACAGGAGCTTGTGTATGAAAAAGAGAAATATATTTATTGTAATGCTGGTATTTCTTGTTCTTTTATTAAGTGCAATTGGTTTTTACTGTTACGTGGGACATACAAATGTAGAAATAAAATATCAAAACAAGTCAAAAGATAATACAAATATATTAAATGTTCGCTGTTTGTATGAGCTAACAGAAGAAATAGATATTTCAACCGGGGAATTCGCTACTAGTGAAAACGAATTTGGTATATATAAGACCAAACATTCGTCGAAAAAATACGGATTATATACATATTCTTTTGATGTTGAAGTCAATGGCAATATTATTTCGCCACAGATTTTAATAGTAAAAACAGATTGGAAAGCTAATTATGATGTTGAAATCGAATTTGTAGTAGATTCTACAGCAACAACATCAACACTATCGGTATCTGTAAATGGGGTTAAGCGTACAGAAACTTTCGAAGATATTCAAAATACAGATATTACATTGCAAGTTGGACCATAACAATTGGCATTGTAAATTGAAACTTAATCGAACAACGTTAGTGTTAGTTATGATAAATAAATTTTAAGTACCTTCAAAAAATTTATAAAGATTTTGGTCCAACTTTTTGGGGGCACATCAGTGAGTGCAACACTTTTGCAACAGTCACTCCAATATAATAAGCTCATAAACAAACACAAACACAAACACAAAAAACAATAATTAGGAGGATAAAGTTATGAGTTTTAAAGAAGCATGGGAAGCAACTGAGCAAATTTATGATGGATTGGAAAATCTTGTTAAATTAATCAACAGCTTTTTCTAGAAAAAGAGATTCAAATGAATAATTAGTATTACGACATATTTAAAGGCGCTGTGAAATGAAAATCGCAGCGCCTTTTTCGCACCTTCACTTATTAAAATAAACAAATTTTAGTGCATAGTTCAGTTATCAATTTGGTATAAATTGTCGACATATAAATTGCAAAGTTTACTTTAGCAAAAAATGACTATACAAAGGTGGCGTAACAATGGACAGCAAATTTACACTTGAAGACTCTTTACAGTTATTAGCGAATAATTATCACAAAATTTTAAGAATTAACTTAACAGAAGATTCGCATACAGAATTAAAGATGTATGCAGATGAGAAAAATACACAAAAAGGATATTCACCTCAAATATCGGTTTGGCTTAAACAGTTCGCTCTGACGGGCCAGGTGGATCCTAAGGACTGTGATGCATATCTTAAATTTACGGATGTTGAAAATATAAAATCACACTTTGAACAAAGTGATGAGAGAATGAGATTCCGTTATCGCAGAAAGACTAATGAGGAATTCAAATGGGTTGTTATGGAGATAATGAAATCCTCTGAGTACACAAGCGATAATCAGATTGTAATCTTGTATATTCAGGATGTGCATGATTCATATGTAAAGGAGCTTGAACATAATAAAGAGCTGGAGTTCTATTGTAATTATGATACTATGACAGGCCTTGCCAATTTCTATTCATATCGTTCGTTCTGCAATTCGTTTGCAACTAATTTGTGTGAAAAACCAGTTGGAGTTATGTTTGGAGATTTAAACAGACTTAAGTATGTAAATGATACTGAAGGACATGAGGCAGGTAACCACTATATTCGTACCTTCGCCGAAAAATTAAAGAAGGAATTTTGGGACTGGAATTGTTATCGTGTAAGTGGTGATGAATTTATCGTAGTATATTCGGGGAACGATGAGGAGCAGTTTAATTCAAGAGTTAAAGCCTTTGAGGAGTTAATTAAATCGGATAATGTTCCTACTGCCTCTATTGGATACTCCTTTGGTATTACCGAAGAGCTTGAAACAGTTACTACTGAAGCTGAACAGATGATGTATGCGGATAAGCAACAGTTTTATAAAAATTTCCCACAGTTCAAAAGAGCAATTGCCGAAGAAAACTTCAAAAAGGAAATGGATGCGTTAGTAAAAATACTGACAGATTCTTATGAGGCTCTTTTACTCATTGATTTGGAACTCGATGAATATCGAATTATGAAAAAGAGTGAGACCAGTGTTGCGGAAAATGAAGCAGAAAGAGGCGTTTATTCGCTGAGAAATATGTATTTTGCAAGAACCTATGTCGCAAATGAATTCCAGAAGCTTCGCGAAGAGGTTGGAACAATAGAGAATTTAAAGAGAAAATTACTTGAAGAGGACCATATATCCTGTGCATATCAGCTCACAAATGGAGATTGGAGAGAGGCTGTTTTTTGGAGAATGGAGATTTCTGCAGGCGAAGTATCCAAGGTTATTTATTATTCTCAGGATTTGGATACTGCGATGGCTAAACGAATGGAACAGCGTCAGGAAATAACAGATGAGTTCCAAATGATATCAAGACTGCGTGATGAGTATAGTATGATAGGTGTACTTGATCTGGAGACAGAACATGTCCATATGAAGGATGTATTCTCACAGGAACTTAAGGCATTCAAAGAGGTTGAAGATATATCCTTTGAGGAGGGTAACATAGTTATGGCAAATGAGGTTATTGTGCCTGAGGAAAGAGAAGACTTTATCCAGAAAACCAAATTGGAAACAATTATAGAGTCACTTAAAGAAAAAGAATTGTTATCATATTTCCAGCATGTGCGTCGAGATGATGGAAGTACAGCATGTTATCGATTTAATTTCTGTTATGAAGAAAATGACAATTCAAAAATTGTACTTGCCATTAAAGATATTAGCGATATTGTAGAATGGGCAAAAGGGAAATAATGTGACGCATTTAAGGGCGCTGTGAGATGAAAAGCACAGCGCTTTTTTTATATGCATGCATAAAGTACAAGAACTAAACTATAGTTTATTGAAACCCAAGAATGCATCGTGTTAAAATCTCAACTAGTTAATTCAAAAGTAGATGCACAGGAAATGAGGTAAATATGAAAAGAAATGTTATTAAAAAACTTGGAATTGTTATTATGTCAGCAATGATTATTGCATCACCGGTGGCAACACCTTTTACCACTATGACAGTTTATGCTGAAGAGTTAGTGGACAATGACGGAGAAATAGCAACAAACGTGGGCACTATTGGTAATAATAATGGAACAATAGAAACAAACGCAACTGAAGGCTATGTTATAAATAACAATGGAACAATAGGAACAAACGCAAGCGAGGCCTATGTTATAAATAATAATGGAACAATAGGAACAAGCGGAGGCACTGTTACAAATAATAATGGAACAATAGGAACAAGTGCAGGCAATGTTGATAAAAATTATGGTGGGGCAACAATAGAAAACAATTATGGTGTAGTCCAAACTAATAAAGGAACAATCAAAACTAACTATGGTATAGTTGAAATTAATAATGAGGGGACAGTCGAAAACAACTATACTACTACCGTTGAGGGAACAGGTATTGTAAATGGTGGTACGGTCACTAACCAATGGTACGAAGTTAAACTGGAGAATAATACAACAGAAATAAAAATTAAAGGTGATAGCATACAGGATATTGATGATAGTGGAAATATAGACGTTTTCGCGAAGAAGGAGTCTGAGATAACAATTTATTCTATTAATCCGGCCAAGATTATAAATGCAATTGAAGGTGACATTGAATATGTGAAAAATTCTGACGGTTCAATTACTATTAGAAATATTCAGAATCCTTACAGCCTTTTGACTACTCTTGCCGATAAGATTTTCGAGTCGGCTCCATCGAATAACGAGAGCGACAACAAAGAAGAAGTTGTTATAGAGATTTCAACCCCAGAAGCACCAGCTCAGATTGCAACTCCAGCTAGAACCATAAACATGACGTCTATTGTGGCTGAAAATCCAGAGGCAGCTATCATGGTAGCCAAGACACTTCAGAATGATCCTGCAGTAGTAGAACAGGCACAGAAGTTAACTGTGTATATGGAAGCAGTTACTGCTGTATATAAAGAGCATGCGCTAAAAGAGCTTGCAGCAGCACCTAATCAGGCCGTTGTAGGTTCATCCGAATATTTAACGAAACAGGTTGCAATCATTGCTGACCTTACCAGCCAGATGGCATCGTTAAATAAGCTTACAGTTCAGTCTTTAGCAGTTGCACAGAAGACTGGTGTATCAGTAGCTACTGGTGGTTGTACCAAGCTTGAGGCAGCAAATGTAGCATTACTTAATGAGATTTTAGCAAAAGGAATTCCAGTAACTTTTACATATGCAACTAAAGGTAAAACTGTAACTATTAATATTCCAGCAGACGCGAACCTGACGAAATTCATTGATGCATTTGGCAGACTTGATTTCACAAAGCTTAAAGCATATATTGTAAAATAAAAAACATAAAAGGATAGAAGCATAATGCTAAAGGATACTAATTTTTTCCCGAAGCAGTCTTTGGAAATATATGAAAAACTGAAAACTGCAGATAAAAATGGACAGCTTGATGATGCTGTAGCTGGAATTTTCACGGAAGAAAATGCAAACAATATAAATTTGGTAACAATTTGGCGATGCAGAGAATATCTTTGTAAACTTTCGGATGAGATAATTGAAGCACGACCACATCTTTTAAGTTACAGAATTCTTATTGAAGCTATGAGAGGTAATCTTAAAAAATGCGACTTACTTCTTCAAAAGTATGGTCCGGAGTTTGAAAAGCTTGATCTTGCAAAACTTGATAGAGTCGGTATTTACAGATTGATGAATGAGCTTGTTATGCCTCAGTATAGTAATGAGGATTTTTTAAACCGTGCAAGATTTTTGGCGACGGTTGCCAGTTTGACGGGCATGTCATTTGACAGTCTTGTTTTAACAGCGTGCAGACCAAGCGTTTTCAATGGCTTTAGAGATTTTTCGGATATTTGCATTGATATGGAAAAAAGAAAAACCGAATTGCAAAAAGGCATTGAATTATTGTATGGAAGTAGCGGCAAAGGTGTATATGAGGTCGCTCATGCAGAATGGTGCTATGAACATGGAGATAGTTTTGGAGCTCTTGTTGAGGTAGCAGGAACTATACCTGTTCTTGAACATGAAAAGGATACCAGATGCCTGTTCGCGGCATATGTGCTTCAAATTAGAATCCTTGTATTAAACGGACAGACAAAGGCGGCTCTTAGCCTCTTTAGAAATATCAGAAACAGGATGTATGAGACGGGTTCGGAAGAGTTTGAGGAAAGTCTTCTTGCTGTTATGTGTCATTATTACTGTTATGTGGGTGAGCTTGCCCAGGTGGAGAATTGGCTTTACAACGAGGCTCCGGATGAAAATGATGATCTATGCATGATGGATACATATTCGTATCTAATTAAAATGCGTTGTTATATTCAAATAGGTCAGTACATGATGACAATAGTTCTTGGCAAGAAGATGCTTGAGCTTCTGAAGCCATCCAACAGGCCTCATGACAAGTGTGAATGCCATATGCTTATTGCTATGGCATGTTATGAAGCAGGTGATGAACAAAGAGCAATGGAAGAGCTTGAACAGGCACTCTTGATTGCCAGTGAATATAAATATGTTCGTTTGTTTGCAGACGAAGGTCAGATGATGCTTGTTCTTTTAAGAGTATATAAAATGAATCACAAGGATTCGCCAATTGATGATAAATATATTAGAGAAATTCATAATATTGCAATGGATGTAGCGAAGCGTTTCCCAATGTATTTGCACACTGAAACTAATAATGAAATCGCATTGACGAAAACGGAAAAAAGAGTGCTTGAGCTTATGAGCGATGGCCTTTCAAATGAGGACATTGGAAAAGCACTTGATAAAAAGGAAGGAACAATAAAGTGTCATACTGCTAATATTTATAAAAAATTTGGTGTGGCAAACAGACAGCAGGCCATTAACTTCGCAAAAGATAACGGAATAATATCTTAAATTGTAATTAATTATATTTTTGTACTATACTTTGATAGAACACATGTGTATATTGGATTTATTGCTATGGGCGCTAAGAAAGGACTAATGAATTCAATGCTCGACATCATTATAGTAGAAGACAACGAAGAAATCGGGAATTTGCTTGCCAGCTTTTTAAGAAGTGAAAACTATGCTGTTAGTATAGCAAAAACAGGAGAGAAGGCACTTAGTCTTTTTGAAACATATGGTGCGAAGATGATAATTCTGGATATTGGACTTCCTGGAATGGATGGTTTTTCAGTGTGCAATAAAATAAGAGAAACATCTAATGCACACATTATGATAGCTAGTGCCAGAACAGAAAAAGAGGATATGCTTAAGGGGCTTTTACTTGGAGCAGATGATTATATTGAAAAGCCCTATGATATCGACATACTTATTGCGAAAATAAGAGGAATATTCAGAAGAAAATATGCACAGGACAAAATCAGTATAGATGAAATTACGCTAAATACAGTGACTAATACCATACTGGTGAATGATGAGCCCATAGAAGCAACTGTGAAAGAGTTCGAGCTACTAAAGCTCATGATTGAGAATAAAGGAATTACACTTAAGAAAGAATATCTTTTTAATTCTATATGGGGAAGTGATTCTGAATCGGAAATTCAGACGCTGACAGTACATATTAAGTGGCTTAGGGAGAAAATCGAAAAGGATCCTAAGCATCCGAAGCATATTATAACAGAGTGGGGAGTTGGATATCGTTTTGAGTAAGTTAAAAAAAGCGTTACTTGTTTTCGTTATCCTGGAAATTCTTATTCTGATTGGAAGCAATATATATGCTGGGAAAATATATCAGGATATGACCACTAAGGAGTACAGGGTCGAAATTGGCAGAATAAAATCAAAGATAGAAAATGGAACAGACTTTCATGATATTGATTTAGGTGATTACGAGAGGGTAGTCGCTATCAATATATTTGACCCGGATGAAAATAGTACTAATGAATACACGGTGGAAAAGATTAATGACACCCTGTACCGCTTCGAATATGTTAAGGGAAATCTATCCAGACTTTTAGTGATAATGAATTGCGGATTCGTAACATTTATACTTCTGACCTTCGGTATATTCATTTATATTGAGAGGAAAATCGTTAATCCGTTTTCAAGGATGAATAGTGTTACGAAAGAACTATCGAAGGGAAATCTTACGGTCCCTATTAAGCAGGAGAAGAGTAAATATTTCAAGGACTTCATATGGGGACTTGATATGCTAAGAGATAAGCTTGAGAGTGATAAGAATCGAGAACTTGAGCTTTTGAAGGAAAAGAAGCTGATGGTGCTTTCTCTTTCTCATGATATCAAAACTCCGCTTTCGGCAAGTGATCTTTATGTTAAAGCACTGAAGAAGGGCTTATATGCAACGGAGGAAGAAAAAGATATAGCACTTTCAGGAATAGAAAAGAATCTTAGCGAAATAAAAAACTATGTTAATGAAATTGCTAATGCCTCAAGGGAGGATATAGTTTCATTAGAGGTTAATAATGGAGAACTATATTTAGATAATCTGATAAGTGAAATCAAAAAATATTATCAGGAAAAATGTTCGAATCTTCATATAGATTTAAGAATAGAAAATATGGAGAACTGTCTTCTCAGGGGTGATTTTGACAGGATTGTTGAGGTTCTTCAGAATGCTATAGAAAATGCGATTAAGTATGGTGACGGGGAATGGATTAAAATATCATCCTATGAAGAGGAAGGCTGCAAGATTTTAGAAGTCTCTAATTCGGGGTGTGAATTAAAAGAAGAGGAGTTAACTAATATATTTGACTCCTTCTACAGAGGAAGTAATGTAAAAAATAAAGAGGGCAGTGGTCTTGGTCTTTATATTTCGAAAGAACTGATGCACAAAATGGATGGCGATGTTTTCGCGAATATTAAGGACGGGATATTTACTGTATCTTTGGTTATACAAAAAATGTAAAATATTACTTAGAAAAATCTCTTTTTTTAAGGCTTGATGTAAGCTTTAGTAAAAGAGATTTTTTATTTAATGATTATTTAATAATTTAAGAAATATATTAAATACATAAATGAAAGAGAAAAAGAATCGAAGGGAGCAGATATGTATTTTAATATTCTGAAAAAAGACTTAAAGAGAAAAAAGTCAATGAATGTAATACTTCTTATTTTTTCCATTCTGGCAGCGATGTTCGTATCGAGCGGACTTAGTAATGTTATTACAGTAATGAATGGAACAGAGTATTATCTTGATAAGGCCGGAATTGGTGATTATATTATCATAACTCAGGGTGGAGATGGAGGAATTACGAAAACTCTTGATGAGTCGGATAATGTTAACTCATACAAGACAGAGAACTGTTATTGGGGAAGCATCGATGACATTAAGATTAATGGAAAAAATATAGTATCCAAAAATAATAACGTAGTCCTTCAGTCAGTAAGTGACAACGGAATGGTCTTTTATAACATGGACAATTCTGAATTGACTAAAGTAAATACTGGCGAAGTATATGTGACGTCAGGATTTTTGGCGAACAATGATGCCAAGATAGATGATTCTGTTGAAATCAATTATCACGGTATTGACAAAACATTCAAAATAAAGGGTGAAATCAAGGATGCTCTTCTGGGCTCTGATATGATGGGAAATATCAGATTTTTATTCAGTGATGATGATTACGATGAATATGCCAAGAACGAAGAATTAGATGCATTTTCAGGAACCATTTTTAATATAAAATCTGACAATGTAACAGAATTAGTCAATGAATTATCAAATGCCACGAATGTCCTTTTTTCTGGGGACAGAGGAATGATTAAATTATGCTACGTCATGGAAATGATTGTTGCGATGATTGTACTCGTACTCAGCGTAGTTTTATGTATAGTATCCTTCGTACTGCTTAAGTTCGTAATAAGCTTTACTATCAGCGAAGAGGTTAGAGAAATTGGTGTTATGAAGGCCATCGGAATCAAAAATATTAAGATTAGAAGCCTTTATATAACTAAATATTTCATGATGGCAGTATTAGGTGGCGTGATTGGATTCTTCCTGGGAATTCCATTTGGTAATGTTTTGATAGAATCAGTTTCGAAGAAGATGGTTCTTGGACAGGATTATGGAATCATCATAAATGTCATTGGTGCGATATTCGTTATATTCATTATGATCGGCTTCGCCTACCGCTGTACATCAAAAATCAAAAAATATACACCAGTTGACGCTATTAGAGATGGTCAAAGTGGTGAAAGATTCGGCAAGAAGAGCAAGATGTCCTTGGCAAGATCTAATAAGAATAATGCATTTTTCCTTGCTCTTAATGATATAGCAAGTGCGCCGAAAAGATTCATTACAATTATACTTTCCTTTACGATATGTTCTGTATTCGTATTTGGTGTGGTGCTAGTAACAGACACTATGAAAAGTGACAGACTGATTGGAACCTTCGGAAAGAAATCTGATATATATATTAACGATTCAAAAAGAGTAAAGCTTGAATTCCTTTCAAAAGAAGGAGATAAGATGCTGGATGATGCCATTGCCGAAATGGAAAATGATTTATCCAAGCTTGGTATGCCTGGAGCGGTAAGCATGGAGGTTTGGTACAAATATCCACTTACATTTAACGGAAAAACAACTGTGGAAACCTTCCAGCAAAATAAAAGGACAGACGTGACAGTCTATGATTATATTGAAGGAAGCGCCCCTTTAAATGAGAACGAAATCGCTATTACCAATGAGATTAAAAATATGCTTGGAATCGAAATCGGAGATACGGTTTCAATAGATTTTGGAAATGAAAAAAAGGACTGCATTGTTGTAGCATATTTTCAGACTATGAATCAGTTAGGATCGGTCATCCGACTCCACCAGAATGCTCCAACATCAATGACATATGCAAGCGCTATGATGGCTTTTCAGGTTGATTTTGATAGTGAAGTTTCGGATGAAATAATAAGGGAGCGTATTGATAAGATTAAAGATTATTATGACGTGACTAATGTATTTAATGCAGCAGAATATTGTGATGACTGTATGGGCGTTGCTGATACGATGGGAGCTGTAGCAATCCTCTTACTCTTTATCACATGTATCGTAGTATTTTTAGTAACGGTTCTTATGGAGCGAAGCTTCATATCAGATGAAACAAGTCAGATAGCACTGTTGAAAGCTATTGGATTTAAGAACAGCTTCATCATTAAGTGGCAGGTATATCGTTTCCTGATAGTTGCTGTCATTTCGGAAGCGATTGCAATCATATTAACATACCCTGTAACCAAGCTTTGGTGTGATCCAATATTTAGTATGATGGGCGCAGGAAATGTAGATTATTTATTCAGACCACTTTCACTACTGGTTATCTATCCTGGAATCATTTTGCTGATTAACCTGATTTCAGTTTTAGTAACTTCACTTTATACCAATAAAATAACCAGTAATGACGTAAGAAATATTGAATAAGGACAAAGATATATCGGTACTAATAAAGAGAATTAATTGGAGGAAAAATAATGGCTAAGATATTAGATGTTAAGGATTTGTGCAAGACATATATAATTGATAAAAGACAGAATAACGTATTAAAGAATGTAAATTTTAGTGTTGAAGAAGGCGATATGGTAGCAATAATGGGACCTTCCGGCTCTGGTAAGTCAACACTGCTTTATGCGGTTTCAGGAATGGATGTTCCTACAAGTGGAACAGTTGAGTTCGATGGAAAAGATATAACTAAGCTTACAGCTAATGAATTAGCAGAGGTCAGACTTGATAAGATGGGATTCATCTTCCAGCAGATGTATATGATGAAGAACCTGACGATTTTAGACAACATTGTGCTTCCTGCAACCGAAAGCAAAAAAAGCAATGAGTCACGAAAGGAAAAGGAAAAACGTGCCGAAGAACTGATGCGTAAGCTTTCTATTATTGATGTTGCAGATAATGATATTAACGAGGTGTCAGGAGGACAGCTCCAAAGAGCGTGCATCTGCAGAAGTATGATTAATAATCCTAAGCTTCTTTTCGCTGATGAGCCAACAGGAGCTCTTAACAGAACTTCTTCAATGGAGGTAATGGAGGAGCTTGTGAAGCTTAATGGTGAAGGAACAACTATTATGATGGTAACGCATGATGCGAAAATAGCAGCAAGATGTAAGAGAGTCCTTTATATAGTTGATGGAAATATTAAGGGTGAATATGTGACTCCGGAAGATGAGAACTTAAGCACCTCAGATAAGGAGAGAAGACTGAATAACTGGCTTATGGACCTTGGCTGGTAAATTGAATAGAACCTGATTTAAGAAATAATCTTGTTTTTTTAGGTACAAAGATATATTATTTGGGTATACCCTATGGGGGTATACCCTTTTGCCGTTGCGCGGAAAATGTATTGAGTTTGATTGGGTGCATTCGATGAGTGCTATTTAATTACTAGAAATAAGCAGGAAAATTAAGGATGGGAATGAATACTGAAATTAAGGATTGCTGTTGCAATAAAAAAGTAAGAGATGAAAAAGAATTAAAGGATTTACTTAACAGATTAAGTCGTATAGAAGGACAGATAAGAGGTGTTAAGAAGATGGTCGAGGATGAGCGTTACTGCATTGATATAATTACCCAGGTGGCAGCAGCCAACGCAGCACTTAACAGCTTTAATAAGGTATTGCTGTCTAATCATATAAGATCCTGTGTTGCAGAAGATGTGAAGGAAGGAAGTAATGAAAAGCTTGAAGAGCTTGTTGGTACATTACAGAAGTTAATGAAATAATGAGAAAATTCGAAATTTCAGGCATGAGCTGCGCGGCATGCAGCGCACGTGTAGAAAAAGCCGTTAGTCAACTTGATAAGATTGAAAAGTGCCAGGTTAATCTACTTACTAACAGTATGATAGTAGAGGGGGATGCTACTGATGATGAAATTATAGGAGCAGTAACCAGGGCAGGGTATGGAGCCAGGTCAAAAGCTATTGGTCAAAAATCCTTAAAAGGCACAGGAACTCCTTCTATATCCTCGGGAGTGGGTGACGTCCTTGGCGATGATGTGATAGAAAAGGAAACGAAAGCCCTGAAACTGAGGCTTGAAGCGTCTTTGGTTTTCTGGGCAGTTTTAATGTATTTTTCGATGGGACATATGATGTGGGGATGGCCGGTTCCTTCGTGGATTAGCAATAACCATGTAGCAATGGGTATTCTGGAGCTTATATTGTCTTCAATAATCATGGTTATCAACCAAAAGTTTTTCGTTAATGGATTTAAAGGCCTCTTTAAATGCGCCCCTAACATGGATACGCTCGTAGCACTCGGAGCTTCGGCATCATTCGGGTATAGCGTATTCATGCTGTTTTTCATGACTGATGCAGTCCTTAAGGGAAATCATGAACTGGTTATGCATTACATGGATGAATTTTACTTTGAATCGGCAGGCACGATACTGACGCTTATAACTGTTGGGAAGATGCTTGAGGCGCGTTCAAAAGGGAAAACCAAGGATGCACTAAGAAGCCTCGTTAAGCTTACACCTAAGATGGCAACAGTGTTACGAAAAAGTGCGGATGGCGTCATGGAAGAGATTGCTATTCCTGTTGAGGATGTGTTGATTGATGACATCTTCGTCATAAAACCAGGGGAGAGTATACCTGTTGATGGCGTGGTAGAAGACGGAGAGAGTGCTGTTAATGAGTCAGCTCTAACAGGAGAGAGTATCCCTGTTGACAAATATACAGGTGACAAAGTAAGCGCTGGAACAATTAATACATCAGGCTTTTTGAAATGCAGAGCAACAAGAGTTGGTGAAGATACTACTATTTCACAAATAATAAGAATGGTTATGGATGCTTCAGCAACTAAAGCTCCAATTGCCAAGATTGCAGATAAGGTATCAGGTATATTCGTTCCGACAGTAATTGCGATTGCCTGCGTGACATTTTCGGTCTGGATTTTGGCAGGAATGGATTTTGGATTTTCGCTTGCAAGAGCAATTTCGGTTCTCGTAATAAGCTGTCCATGTGCGCTTGGACTTGCAACGCCTGTAGCCATTATGGTAGGAAACGGAGTAGGTGCAAGGAATGGAATTTTATATAAATCCGCAGCTACTTTAGAAGAGATAGCTAAGGTTTCAACAGTTGTTTTAGATAAGACCGGAACTATAACTAATGGAACTCCTGTTGTTACCAATATCATTTCAGAAGATGAAGAGTCTCTTTTAAAATATGCGAGATCTCTTGAAATTAAATCTGAGCATCCACTTTCAAAGGCCGTGATTAATTACTCTGCCAGCCAGAACACCACTATACTGGAGGTTACAGATTTTGAAGCTGTATCCGGAGGAGGTCTTTGCGGAAGAATAGATGGAAAAATGTATTATGGTGGTAATGAAAAATATATAAGCAGGTATCAGAATATAGACGAAAGACAAAGATTAGTAATTGAGAAACTTAGCTTAGAAGGAAAGACTCCACTCATTTTCGCAAGTGAAGAAAAAATATTAGGAATAATAGCAGTTGCAGATACTATTAAAGATGATAGTATAGAAGCAATCATAAGGCTAAAAGAGCTTGGTATTAATACTGTTATGCTGACAGGGGACAATGAAAATACAGCCTCATATATTGCGAAAATGGTTGGTATTGACGAAGTTGTAGCCAATGTTCTTCCTGATGAAAAGAATGCAGTTATCAAAAGGCTTCAGGAAAATGGGAAGGTAGCCATGGTTGGAGATGGAATTAATGATGCTATATCTTTGGCCGGTGCTGATGTAGGAATTGCTATTGGAAGTGGCACTGATGTTGCCATAGATGCTGCGGATTTAGTTCTTGTTAATAGCCGTCTTATGGATGTTCCGGGAAGCATAATGCTTGGAAGAGCCACATTAAGGAACATCAAGCAGAATCTTTTTTGGGCGTTTATTTATAACGTGATTGGAATTCCGCTGGCAGCAGGCGTCTGGTATCCTTTGTCGGGAATTTTACTTAATCCAATGTTCGGTGCAGCAGCAATGAGCCTTTCTAGTTTTTGCGTTGTTACGAATGCTCTGAGGCTTAACTTCGTAAAGCTGAATCGAAGTAAGAAAATTGAAGCTACAGATAGCGGAGTAAGTGAAAATACAGTTAAAGTAAAAGAAAGTACAGTCATAGAAAACGAAATTAATGATAATAGTGTGAAGGAGAACGAAACTATGGAAAAGAAACTGATTATTGAAGGAATGATGTGTGGACACTGCGAGGCAAGAGTTAAGAAGGTGCTTGAGGAGCTTGATGGTGTCAAAGAAGCTAAGGTGAGCCATGAGCATGGAACAGCAGTTGTTTCGATGACAGAAGAAATATCTAATGATGTATTAATTAAAACAGTAACTGATCAGGGATATGAAGTGACTGATATCATGTAATCGGAATTTTAAATTGCAGAATAAAAGGATTTTTGTTTTATTACAATGAAATTTTTACTGGTAGGAATTAATTCAAAATTCATACATTCGAATCTGGCTGTTCATTCTCTTAAGAACTATGTTGATGAAAATAGTGATTTTGGTTCATGCATAGAAATTAAAGAATATACCATTAACCAAAGAAAGGAAGAAATTCTGGCTTCAATATTTAAAGAAAACCCTGATTATATAGGGTTTTCCTGCTATATATGGAACTGGTCGATGGTAAGAGAATTACTAGTCGAGATTCCGAAGCTTCTTCCTGAAACAGAGGTATTTTTAGGAGGCCCTGAGGTTTCCTATGACGATAATGTCATATTCGAAAATTTCCCAGGCGTAAGTGCGGTTATAGTTGGAGAGGGTGAAAAAACAATCCTTGAACTTGTTGAAAAATACTGTATCCCTGAAAATAGGGAACCATTAAGCAGTATTAAGGGGCTGAAGCTTCCATCAGGAATGACAGGCTACAGAGAAGTTATGAGTATGGATGAGGTTCCTTTTTCATATGAGAAGGAGCTTTTTGAACACAAGATTGTTTATTATGAGTCTTCAAGAGGGTGCCCGTTCAGATGTGGCTACTGTCTTTCTTCTATTGACAAAGATATGCGTTTTAGAAGCCTTGAGAATGTATTTAAGCATCTTGACATTTTCCTTAATAGCAAGGTTCCACAGGTTAAATTCATAGACAGAACCTTTAATTCTAATCACAATCACTCAACCAAAATATGGCAGTATATTCAAGAACATGACAATGGTGTCACTAATTTTCATTTTGAAATAGCGGCTGATATCATGACAGATGAGGAAATCGATATAATTAGCAGGATGAGACCAGGCCTTGTTCAGCTCGAAATTGGTGTTCAGTCAACTAATGAAAAAACATTAAGAGAAATTAACAGATATGTGAATACCAGTCATATAAAAGAGGTTACTTCGAAGCTTCTGAAACCTCATAATGCACATGTTCATCTTGATTTAATTGCAGGCCTTCCATTTGAAGATTATGAATCCTTTAAAAAGTCCTTTGATGAAGTCTTTAATATGAATCCGCATCAGCTTCAGCTTGGCTTTTTGAAGGTGTTAAAGGGAACCGTAATAGAATCGAAAATAGATGAATATGAAATTAAGTTTCTTGATACGCCTCCATATGAGGTACTTTCGACCAAGTGGATAAGCTATGGGGATATCATTAAGCTTAAGAAAATAGAAGAGGTTCTGGAAATATATTACAATTCGGCACAGTTTACTAATACTCTGCCGGTTCTTATGAAGGAGTTTGAATCGCCGTTTGCTTTTTTTGATGCGCTTGCATGCTACTTTGATGAAAATGATTATTTCGTTAAAACACCGGCAAGAAGCAGAAGGTATGACATTCTTTTAGAGTTTTCGAAGAAACTATATCTTTGGACTAATGAGGAAAAGAATGGGGAAGAATGTTCTGATGAAAGAATAGAAGAGATAAGGGATTTATTAACACTTGATTATTATCTTCGGGAGAAGCCTAAAAGCAAGCCTGATTTCGTAAGAAGAATTCCGGATTTAGAGTTTGATTATGAACACAGAGATCCGATAACATACAACGCGCTAATATTGACAAAATAGCCTATTTTTACTAATATGGATTAGTTGATAATAGAAGATTTTTAGATATTCAAGGAGAAGTGAAATGGAATTATCTACACTTTATAGAGATGTCAACCTGAGCGGATTATCAGAGGCTAATATCGGCCAGGATGTTAAGGTCGCTGGATGGGTTGAAAATATAAGAGACCACGGCGGAGTTTCTTTCGTGGACTTAAGAGATATGTATGGTGTTCTTCAGGTTGTTATGAGAGACACAGCATTACTTAAGGGACTTCAGAAAGAGGATTGTGTTTCTATCCAGGGTAAGATGGAAAAGCGTGACGAAGAAACATATAATCCTAAGATTCCTACAGGAACCATTGAGCTTGAGGCTCATGAGGTTGAGGTTCTTGGTAAGGTATACAGACAGCTTCCTTTTGAAATAGCAACATCGAAGGAGATTCGTGAGGACTTAAGACTTAAATACAGATACTTAGACCTTCGTAATCGTAAGGTTTTAGATAATATGATGTTCAGATCAAATGTCATCTCGTTCTTAAGACAGAAGATGACTGAGATGGGCTTTATGGAAGTTCAGACACCAATTCTTTGTGCATCAAGCCCTGAAGGAGCAAGAGATTATATCGTTCCTTCTCGTCATTATAAGGGTAAGTTCTATGCACTTCCACAGGCACCTCAGCAGTATAAACAGCTTTTGATGGTGTCAGGAATTGACAAGTATTTCCAGATTGCACCATGCTTTAGAGATGAGGATGCAAGAGCTGACCGTTCTCCAGGTGAGTTCTATCAGCTTGACTTCGAAATGAGCTTCGCTACTCAGGAGGATGTATTCAGAGTAGGTGAAGAGGTATTAACTGCTACATTCGAAAAGTTCGCACCAGAAGGTTACAAGGTAACTAAGGCTCCATATCCTGTTATTTCGTATAAGCAGGCAATGCTTGAGTTTGGTTCAGACAAGCCAGACCTTCGTAATCCATTAAGAATTATTGATCTTTCAGATTTCTTTAATAAATGTACATTCAAGCCATTCCAGAACAAGACTGTTCGTGCGATCAAGATTGAAGGTCATCAGTCTAAGGGCTTCCATGAGAAGATGCTTAAGTTCGCTACAGGAATTGGAATGGGTGGACTTGGATATCTTGAAGTGCAGGAAGATATGTCATATAAGGGACCTATTGATAAGTTCATTCCAGATGAATTAAAGGATGAGCTTAAGACACTGGCTAACCTTCAGGTTAATGACACAATTTTCTTCATTGCTGATAAGGAAATGAAAGCCGCTTCATTCGCTGGACAGATTAGAAATGAGTTAGGCGCTCGTCTTGGAATTATTGATGAGAAGGCATATGAGTTCTGCTTCATTAATGACTTCCCAATGTTCGAGCTTGATGAGGAAACTAAGAAGGTTGGATTCACACACAATCCATTCTCGATGCCACAGGGTGGACTTGAAGCATTAAACACTAAGGATCCTCTTGATATATTAGCTTACCAGTATGATATCGTATGTAACGGTGTTGAGTTATCTTCAGGCGCTGTTCGTAACCATAATCTTGATATCATGGTTAAGGCATTCGAAATTGCTGGATACGATGAGGAAGTGCTTAAGGCTAAGTTCGGAGCTTTATATAACGCATTCCAGTTCGGTGCTCCTCCACATGCAGGAATGGCACCAGGTGTGGACAGAATGATTATGCTTCTTAGAAATGAAGAGAACATTCGAGAGATTATTCCATTCCCTATGTCAGGAACAGCACAGGATTTAATGTGTGGTGCACCAAACGAAGTTACAGAGCAACAGCTTCGTGAGGTACATATTAAGGTTAGAGCATAAAGATAAGATACAAGGTAGGTACGGATTGTATCTGCCTTGTTTTATTTAAGGACAAAGATATATGAAGATTTTTATTGTAGGTACCGGTCAGATCGGAACAGCTTTGGCAAATCATCTTTCAAAAGATGGATATGATATTACAATCATAGATAAGGATCCTGATGTGGTTGAAGCGCTTAGCAACAGCGTCGATGCAATTGGATATCAGGGAAATGGAGCTTCACGTGACACTTTGATGGAACTCGGTGCGCAGAACTCAGATATTCTGGTTGCAGTAACAGATTCAGATGAAATCAATCTTCTTAGCTGTTTTACAGCTCATGCGATGGGCGCAAAGCACACTATAGCAAGAGTGCGTGATGTTGATTATGCATCAAATAATCATTTTTATAAAAGAAATATGGGTCTTTCGATGATTATTAATCCAGATCTTGCTTCTGCTTCTGAAATTTTCAGAATTTTAAGATTCCCATTAGCAACCAGAGTCGAACTGTTCGCGGGTGGAAGAGCGGAACTGGTTGAGATGGTGGTTCCAGAAACATCTTTACTTATTGGAAAAACACTTATTGAAATTAATAAGGATTTAGGAATTAATCTTTTAATTTGTGCAATTAAAAGAGAAGATGCACTTTTCGTTCCAAAGGGACATTCAATTATTAAACCGGGAGATACCTTGTATCTTACAGGAGTTCATAAGGAATTTAAAAACTCATTTAAGAGACTTAATATGACTATTAAGCCTTTGCAGTCAGCACTTATATATGGAAATGACAGAATAACATTTTACTTAGCTGAGATGTTAACAAGAGAAGGTGTTACAGTATCAATTGTATCACCGGATGAGAAAATATCTAATGTACTTGCTGAGAAAATACCTAAGGCATCTGTCATGAATGATGATGCGTTCAGATATTTCGATAATATGGCAGAGTCTGATATTGCTAACACAGATGCTTTCGTTGCAGTCAGTACAGATGATGAGAGTAATATAATAGCTGCTATGTATGCAGAAACCAAGGGACTTAGTAAGGTGGTTACCAGAATAGGTGCCAAGGAGAGAGTAAAGGTTATTCCACCTACATCAAAAATTTGTACAGTATCAAGGGAAGATGTAGCATCAGATCGAATTTTAGGATATGTAAGAGCATTAATTAATGCTGATCAGAATGACAAGGTTGAATCATTATACAGATTAGTAGATGGACATTTAGAATTCATCGAATTTAATGTCAGTGCTGATGATATCAATCTTGATGTTCCTCTTAAGAACTTAAAATTAGTAGAAAATGTTCTGATAGCTGGAATAATAAGACAGAATGTAATGATAATTCCTCATGGTGATGATTGCATTAAAGCCGGCGATACTGCGATTATTGCATCAATTAATCACCAGATATCAGGATTAGAAGATATTTATGAATAAGAAAACAGTTATTAACAATTTAGGAAAAATAATGCTGGTTGAAGCTGCCCTAATGCTTCCGGCCATGCTTATTTCCTTAGGGTACGGGGAGATGAGTGATGTGCTGGGATTTTTGGCAGCAATTGTTCCGAGCGCTATAATTGGATTACTATGCACCAGGGTGAAGGGGTCTAAAATGAGCCCGAGAGATGGTTATGTGATAGTAGCCTCTGCATGGATCATTATCTCACTAATAGGTGCTATACCACTTTTTCTTTCCGGACATTTTAGCTCATATATCAGCGCTTTGTTTGAAATCGTATCTGGATTCACGACAACCGGAGCTTCAGTAATGGATGAGCCGGGTGTTTTGGGACATGGTGTTCAGTTCTTTAGATGCTTCAGCCACTGGGTTGGTGGAATGGGAGTTTTGGTATTCGTATTAATGCTTATTCCGACTGGAAATGACAGTTCAATGCATCTTGTTAGAGCAGAGGTCCCAGGACCTACATCTGGAAAGCTTGTTCCTAAGATGAGCCAAACGTCAAGAATCCTTTATTCAATATATGCAGGTATTACACTTGCTCTTGCTATTATATTAATGATTCTCGGAATGCCAATTTTTGATGCTTTTTGTTATGCTTTTGGTACGGCAGGTACAGGAGGGTTCGGTATTACGAGCGCTGGAATTACTGCCTATAATTCAAAGGCTATTGAGATTGTGATTTCGATTTTCATGTTGATGTGTGGAATTAACTTTAATCTTTATTATCTTATTCTGCTAGGAAAGATTAAGGAAGTATTCAAAGCTGAAGAGCTTAAGGTGTATTTTGGAATAGTAATAGCAGCAATTACCATGATTTCATTTAATATCTTTTCTTTGATAGGAAATGTAGGTGATACGTTACGTGTATCTTTGTTCCAGGTAGCAAGTATTGTTACGACGACAGGTTTCGCTACGGCGGACTTCACTACCTGGCCAGAGTTTAGCCAACATATACTGGTTCTATTAATGGTTATCGGTGGATGTGCGGGCTCAACTGCAGGTGGACTTAAGGTTTCAAGACTCCTTATTCTGTGGAAGTCGTTCATTGCAGAAATTAAGAGTATTATTAATCCTAAGCAGATTATCAAGGTTAGAGTCAATAAGGAAGTGGTTTCAGAGAAGACACTTCGTTCAAGTAGAATATACATTGCGGCATATCTTATTATTATATGTTTGTCGACACTGGTTATTTCACTTAATGAGCTTGATTTCACAACGAACCTGACTGCGGTTCTGGCATGCTTTAATAATATAGGTCCCGGACTTGCCAAGGTTGGTCCTATGGCGAACTACAGTGTCTATTCAGACTGGGCGAAAGGGTTGTTATCTGTTATCATGTTAACAGGACGTTTGGAAATATTCCCAATGTTCCTGCTGTTCGCAAAATCAGCCCATGACAAATAAACAGGCTGAGGATGTTGCTGATATGTAAGAGAAATTAGAATAAAGAAAGTTGGGCTGGATAGTTATGGCGAAGAATAAGGAATATATGGAAGACGAATTCGATCAGGAGTATGATGACGCATATGATGAAGAATATGACACTGCTTCAGAATATGATGATTATGCGGATGAATATGATGAGAAAGAAGAGAATATAAGAAGATTTGTTTCTGGAGATTATGACGATGAGCCATATGATGACAGAGCAGCATTTCGTCATTCAAGACGAGTAAAAAATCAGATTATAGTTATTATAGTTACAGTAGTTCTTCTTCTTGGAATAACAGCAGGTGCAGTGTTCGGTATATCTTTCGTTGTTGATAAGATTTCAGAAAAGCAGCATACAGAGGAGCTTCAGCAGCAGCTTCAGGAACTTCAGAGTGAAGAATCTGAACCAATAGCTATTGAGGCACCTTCGGCAGAGTAGACGCCTAAAAAGTAGAGCCTGTAAGTAAAAGCGAGTGCTGCATTCAATGCATGTATAGGAGAATTTGTTTTACAGGTGGCTGCAGTTTGAAAATTGATAAAAAACAGTTGACAAACATATATCAGTATAGTACTATAGTCAAGTCGGTTGACAAACTGAATATGCGCGAGTGGCTCAGTTGGTGGAGCACGACCTTGCCAAGGTCGGGGCCGCGGGTTCGAGTCCCGTCTCGCGCTCT
>JAKSHY010000032.1 GCA_024399135.1 Lachnospiraceae bacterium
AAGAATTAAAAAGTTTACGCAAGAATCGCTGATTTTGTTAAAAAGTTTACGCAAACAACAGCTGAATATTGAATGCAATTCATTATAAATCACTACGTTACATCACAATATGGACCTATCTGAAATATAAGTATATAATATATAGTTATAATATATTTATATAATACTTATAATGGGAAAGTTTTTTTATTTTTAAATTGAAATTAAAGAATTATTAAGATAAAGTGATAACATAACTCCAGCATAATGAAATATTTACTTTTAGGGAGGGAGGAAGTCAATACTATCTTATGTAACATTACTAAAAATACTCTCGGCAATGACGCCACTTGTAAAAATAATTTTTTTCTAAATAATTGAATTTCTGCGCTTTCGTAAAATACCCTTTTCGTAAAAAAGTCTTGTAACTTATCTTTAAATCAGTTTTGAAGATTTTTAGATGGTGGAATCGGATCAAACAATATAAAACCTTTTTATCATTTGAAGGCGCTGTTGAGAAGCAAAATATAGAAAAGGATGTTAGAACGCATTGGTGCGGAAGCCTGCAAAGTTAGCTTGAAAGTCTCTGAGAAGAAGTCAGTGTGACAAATTAGAACAGTCATTCATTTTGAGAGAGATGCTGTCACATCATTTGTCCTGTGTCGTTAAAATTATATTTTGTATTTTGCTTGTATTGGTCTTAAAATTAAATGTTTCGTAATATACTCTATTCGTAATGTAGTTTATTCTTAAGATACTCTTTCCGTTGATCTGCCATGTCTCCAGTTCGTAATGTGAAATCTACAAGTATACATCCGTTATTTTTCTCCGAACGGATTTCTGTTATAATAGTTTCTGATTTGATATTTCCGACCTGGTAAAACCTCTTTTCCTGTTCACTTGCTTCCATTAAAAGTATCTCATACTTGAATCTATAGATATTGTTTCCCAGAATGATTCCTCATCTGAGTTGGTTATGTTGCATAGCCACCATATTGTGATATCCTCATCATTTTGAGATGTGACAAAAAGTTCATTGTGTTGTCTCCAATAAGAAGTATCCTTTCTTATTTGCGTCTTATGCAAAAGGATGTTTTCGTAACTATCAGAAGTATAAGTAATTCGTAAAGTAATCAATTCGTAAAATAATCTTATATTTTCTTTTTCTGTTCGTAAGTGTGCTGATGGGTAAAACTGATTTTAACCGTCGATACCTTCCTCTCGGAGTTCGTTCGGAAATTTCAACTTATGTATTGGATTGTAAACTTGGTGGGAGGGAGTGGTTCTGACCATATCTTTGACGACATATCTTGATGTTGCTCTTTGTGAATAATACATGCGTGATAGAAGTCCTTTTATTATCTGATCGTAATTATTTTCGAACAGCATATGTCCGATATCAATCAAACTGTATTGACAATTACAAATTTTACACTTTGAAAATGAGGTGTTTCGTAATATACTCTATTCGTAATGTAGTTTTATTTCTTTTCGCTCTTTAAGGAACGTCTTGCTAATAGGGGGCTTTCACATTCCCCAAATGTACCGATAAGCGAAAAAAAGTGTGTGACTAATAAATTTTTTCCATCAAGACCTTCGGCATAGATAATTTGGATTTGGTTTAGTATATTTGTTACGTAACTTATGAATGATGATATGAATGCTCCTAATAACAATATTGTACATAAGAAACAGGACTTAACTCAATATCTTTATGAGATTGGGGCTTTATGATCATATAAAATTAACAGTGACACGGTTCTGCCTGACAGAGAACTGATAGCAAAAAGCCTTACATATCTTGAATTAGAAGACATGTGGATGCTTTGGGATATTTATTCTGAAGAATACATACGTAAAGTTTGGGAAGAGGATATGTTGCCACAAAATGAAGCATATATGGGTATAACCAATCGTATTGTGGCTTATGTATTGTTCCATGTTAAAGATTATGAAACTTATAAGATTCAGGTATGTGGAAGATTGGATTGATTGTCGGAGAGGATGTAAATGGGAAATATGATAATTGGGGTAAAGAGAGACTTGGATCGTGAGAACTTTCTATTATAAATCTGCTCTTGGTGCTCTTTTTTGTAATGTAACTAAAAGAAAAAAAAGTTTAGAGACCGAGAAGTTATTTTACGAAAACATTGAAAATCAAAAAGGAACATGATGTTCCCTTTTTGCTAATCTACATTCAGGTTGAGAATTGTACCCAATTTTGGGTTTTCCTTCACCATCTGCTCGAAATATTGGTTAAGCGCCTCGTCTACAATTTCGGGGATATTGGTTCCTGTGAGAGTGGAGAGAAGCCTAATCTTCTGGTGTGTCGATTTCCTGATGGAATATGTGGTTTTGATGACTCTTTCTCCGGAGGCTTCGAGACGGTCGGTTGTTTTGTGTCTCGTTGTTGTCTTAGGGGCTGTCGCTTGTACAGTATTCTCCACTGATTTAATATTTGCAGCCGTTTGAGATTGCTGTTGCTCCTCAATGGCGGTCGTCTCAATTTTTTCTGTCTCTTTGTCCTTTGCGGAAATGATGCTTCCGACAAGACTTTTCATTTTATCTTTTTGCTTCATTTCTATTACGCTTTGGTTTTGCTTATGAATTCTTTGGTTAATGCCACCCAGTTCTCTTTGGTCGGATTACTGTCGGACAATGATTCGACTGTTTGGTTTTGCGCCTGGAGGTTCAGGATGTCCACCGTTTCCTTTTCGATGGTTTTGAACACGTTGTTGGCGTATGTCTCGCAAATAGCGTCGTAAATAAGCTTGTTGACTTGTCTTCTGCCGAATCTTGTCAAAATGATCATCGGTTTGTCCAAGTTGTGGTTGGCCGGTTTCAATTGCTCCACCAGATCGTTGATCGCCTGCACTCCCTTTAACGCGAATGGTTCGGCGGTTGTAGGAATGATGACATGGTTGGCGGCTACAATGGCGTTGATGGTCATGACGCCGAGGTGGGGAGGACAGTCGATCAGGATGTAGTCGTACTTGGCTTTGATCTTATCTAACTCGTTTTTGAGGATCTGTTCTCTGAGTACCTTCGCCTGCATTTGCACCTCGCACATGGAAAGATCTAGGGAGGCAGGGATGATGTCAATGTTCTTTCTTACATTTACTGGTTCTCCCGATTCTCCGCTCAAAAGATTGGCTGCGTTGAATGTGTCGTCTGCGTCAAACTCGTAACCCAGCATATAGCTTGTAAGGTTGGCTTGGGCATCAGTGTCTATCAAAAGGACCTTCTTGTTTTTTGTTGCGAGCATGCTCGCCAGATTGGAAACGGTTGTTGTTTTCCCTGTTCCTCCTTTGTGATTGATGAACGGGACAATGATTGCTTCTTTCATCTATTCGATTTTTTTTTACAAAAATAGTAAAAAACTTAATAAGTGAAAAAATATTAAACTATAAAACGGAAATACGAAAAGAGTAATTTACGAAATCACAGAATATCAGATAAATAGTATAAATATTCGTATTAAAAAATGATTATGATTTATTGTCTAAAACGATAGCTAAAAATCATACTTCAAATGCAGAAACGATGTGCAATTTTTCAATTATATAGGAAGTAATAATAAAAAATTTAGCATAAAATTGATATAATACTTGTCGGTAGATGAAATATTATTAATTTTGTATCTTAATTTTTTAAAAAAAGCAAATGATGCGAATGATATACAGGTTATTGGTAGTTTTCATTTTATTAATAATTTCTATTAACAGAGGAATGGGACAGTGTGATGCTGACCCTGGAGATGTAGATTGTGGTGGCTTGGAGCAATGTTTCAATGGTAGTACTATTTCCGAGAGGCAAAAGATGAAATTATCGGACCCTGGAAGATATACTATAAATATTAATAATGGTGAGCTTGTTGTGTGTGGTACGGGAGTTTTTGAGCTAACGCCAAATTGCACATACAATAATTGCACAATCAAAATTAATTCATCGGCAACAGTCATAATCAGTGGACTTCAAAACAATGTTAGAATAGTAAACCGAGGTGTTTTAAGAATCATACCCAAGTCAGGATATGAGCAATTGGTAAATTTCAACGCGCAATCAAATGTCATCAATGTGAATAGGATGGAAATTGAAGGAGACCTGCGTATTGATGGCCGATTCGTTAATAAGGGTATCGTGAATGTTTCTGGAAATATGTGGCTTAATAGTAATGATGGTTTGTGTTTGTCGAACCATTCTATTATGAATGTTGATGGGTCTTCTCATATCAACTCAGCTATTTTCGGAGATGGAGGATGCCTTCACTCAAAAGGACTTGTAAGTTCAGAGAACAATTATGTTGTAAATAGCAATAATAAGATAACTCCAGAAAATGAATTAGTCTATATATGCGGAGAGAGCGGGTTTTCCGTTCCTTTTAGATATGACGAAAATAAAAGTGAAAACAAATCTGGGGGTGCGATACTTCAAAACAATTGTACTGGATGCGAGACCATATGGAATGCTGTTATTGATGATGACTCCACATTGTATGAGAATTATAACATAAAGATAGTAGGAGGAAATACAACTATTTGCAAAGGGTCCAGTACACGTTTAAGTGTGAATGTTGATCAGGAAGGCGATTTCACTTATATTTGGTATGAGGTGAAAGATATGAACGAGACTCCCCTTACTGCGGAAACAGGACAGTCAGGCATTACATTAAAACCAAACGAAAGCACCAAGTATCGTGTATATGTTAAATATAAGGGGAAATCTATCGGTTTTAAGGATGTAATAGTAAATGTTTTGAATGCAAAGATTAATTTGGACGGTGAATCTGGAGATGCTTTATTGACGGCATCCTTAGCGGATTCTTATCTTTGGAGCAATGGATCAACCGCGTCATTCATCAAAGTGCCTTTTTCTCATAAAAGTCAGATTTATGTTGTGAAAATGGAAAAAGATGGAGTGACATGTGAAAGCCAGTTAGTTACCGATAGTTTGCATTTAACTGCGAATCATAATAAACTGCATGTGATAATTGATGGTCCTAAGGCTATCTGTCCTAATACTAGTTTTGAACTGAAAGCAATTGTTAATGGTGGTAGTGGAGATTATGAGTATGAATGGACTAGTAGTTCTTCAGTTGGTGCAACGTTCAGTGATTCTATCATATCAACTAAAGAGTATGCTGTTCTTGTAAAAGATAGACGATTAAATATTCAAGGACTTGCAACTTATAGGGTAGAAGTTCCCAAAGTAGGTGTTATATCATCTAACTCCAGTTCTACTAAGATCGAAATAATGGGGGAGGAGCAGATTATTAATTCAAATGAAATAGAAAAAGAATTACCAATAAGATTGGATGGTGGTTCTGTCTGTTTAGTTTCTTATAAAGATTTACTCACTTCTCTTGAGGAGATAGAGGTGGAAATAGAATCATCCACAAAAACGATATGCAAGGGGGAATCGATTAAAATTGGAGCCAAAAGTAGCAATGGGAAAAACTATAATTATAAATGGTTGGGTCTCAATGCATATACCTCTGAGATAATAGTTTCTCCAGAACACACGATGGAATATCTGTTATGTGTATCTGATCTAGATACTCAGAGTTCCAAAATATATCATTTTGAGGTGATTGTTAAAACCGTTGATTTATCTTACATCGTTTCAGATGGTGAGAGACGCAAGGTCTTTCTGAATGGAGAAGGTGGAAGTAAATATTTGTGGAGTTATAATGGAAATGAATATCAAGGAGAGTCTTTGTTAATCGATTATCCATCCGAACCACAAATAGTAACCTTAACTATAGATCAATGTAGGGAAGAAATTGTTTTGGGAGGTAATAATGGCAATAATGAAGGTTCTCACTTTTTCGTGCAACTCCGAGACGAATATATCTGTGCATCGTCTGATGAAAAGTTTGCAGTTTTATCTCCTATTGTTAAGGGTGGTAGCGGCAATTATGAATATACTTGGTATAGGGGGAATAGTACGGAAGCCCTATCTCATGATAGTTTATTAAGAGTTTCAGACACCGTTTCTGTTAATTATACATTAGTTGTTACGGATAAAAAAACTGAAGAGAGTCGAATTGCGGTTAATAAAGTACAGGTAATGACTGCTGGTAGTTATTGGCAGAATGATCAACGTGCGTCACTAGTAGCTACGGGAGGTACTTCATATTTGTGGAACAATATGTCGCAAAGTACGAGCAGTTCAATTATTGTACCTACGCAAGGAACTTCTGCTGTATATACGGTAGAAATAAAGAATTCAGATTTCTCTAATACATGTACTGTTAATGTTAATGTAGACCCTTCAATTACTCAAATTGTAGATGGACCATTGAATGTTTTCATAGAATCATCTAATAAAGGACATTCGATTTGTGAAGGATCTTCTATAGATTTAACGGTAAGTGGTTTAAATGGCTCAGGGAAATACTCATATCTATGGAATATCTCGGATGAATCTCAAAATCAGGCTAAAAAGATTACTGTTTCACCTCGTGAGTCTAGGTATTATATAGTTAAGGTAGTTGATAAGGTGACAAATGTATTTGGAATAGATTCCATATATGTAGATGTTATGAATGTATCCGTTGAATCCGTAACTTCAAGTGGTGAGGTGAAATTAGTAGCAAATGGTGGAGTGAATTATCAATGGTCTAATGGAAAGACCTCTCAGTCTATTATTGTGCCACAAAAGGAGGCTGTTTACAGTGTTACTATACAAGATCAGTATGGAACAAGGTGTAATCAGTCCATAAAGGTAACGGATAGAATATCAGGATCCATATCTGGTAGCAGTCATTTGAAAATTCAGGGGAATAATAATATAATTTGTAAGGGTGATACTGTGTCCTTGACTGCTGTTATGACTCCTTCTAGCGATTCCTGTAGGTATCAATGGATAAATAATAGCTCTTTCTCTTTGCCTACGATCATTGTATCTCCAAAAACAAGCGAGACTTATTCCGTTTGTGTTACTGATTTACGTACTGGTAAGGAATACTTCGCTTCTTATTATGTTGATGTGATGGAAGCTCATGTTACCAAGAAAATAAGTAACGGGAAAGCAGTCTTGTCTGCAACTGGAGGTGATAGTTATGTGTGGAGTAATGGAGCAAGTACATCTACAATAGAGGTTCCTGTGAATGGTACTGATAGTTATAGTGTAGACATTAGGAAGGGATCCGTTTCTTGTAAAAAGCAGATATCTATAGCAGAATCCTTAACCTTCGATTCAGGTGAAATTAGAATTATCGGCGATAAGGAATTATGTCCAATGTCATCTACTACTTTGACAGTGGATTGTGAGGATAAATCTATTCTTGATGAAATAGAAGTTCGTTGGTTTAATGGCTCCACATCACGTACGATAGATTTGACGCCAGAAAGAGGTTCAAACTTATATGACGTTTGGATCACACATAAACCAACTATGCAAACATCGGTAAAGACAGTAAGTGTTGTGGTAGCGGATTCCTGCACTGACAATTCTTCTCAGAACATTAATCCAGGCAAGGACTCCATTCAAAATTCTGGTAAGGACACTATTAACGCCATTGAATGTGGAATGCCTGATTTGTCAAACTCATATTATAAATTAGATAATGCTACAATTCTTTCATGTGATAATTCAGTCATTTCTTTGAATTCGGGTTGTTCTTACTCATTGAATAATACTATTGGATCCAAGACGTACGTTATTCAGAGTTTGCCTGCTAATACGGTATTAAGGGTTGAATCTGATGTTGATGTGACGATAAGATTACCTGAGCAGATGGACGGAACGATTATTTTGTCTGGAATCGGTAAAATATTCATTCAAGGATTATGGAATGTGATTCCACAAGTATCAGGAACTGGTATGATACTTGTGGATAAAGGTGCGAATGTTATTGTAAAATCAGACCAGATAAGTAACGAATATTATGGCTTCACAATGAACGGATCTATCCACTTGTACAATAGAGGGCATCTGACGATTCAAGGTACCATGGTTTTGAATGATAGATGTGCTGTGGTAAATAGTGGTTTGATGGATATTGGCAAATCATTGTATTTCAATAGTGGTAATCAGGCTAGATTTACCAATCTGAATATTCTTAACCTAGAAAAGCTAGGAAATATAAATTCTGCTGTCTCTGGTATGATTGCGTTCGAGACAGGATCAGTTGCGAATATTAACAGAATTGGTGATATTCATGGCAATGCTTCCGTGAAGGGCGTAATCTGCGGAAAGGGGTCGTTACATTATACTGGATCTATTGGAGGAATTAATGTAAATACCATCACAACCGGTGAATTAACGATTTGTAAATCAGCCAATGCTTCAATTTCTTCAAAATGGGGTGCGGAAGTAACCGAGGATTGTGATTATGTGGGCATATCTGTTAAAGGATATAAATTCAATATTTGTGATTCGCTTTTTGTTAGAAGGGACTCTGTTGTCTTAAAAGCCGAGGTGTCAGGTGGAAGCGGTTATTATAATTATAAGTGGTTATCACATAATGTATCAGGACAGTTATCTATTGGATCATCTTTATATCCTATTACGTTACCTGTTAAGGTGAATCCCCTTTTCCCACTTAAGGAGCCTTATGTAATTACCGAAAGGTTGGAGGTTAGTGATGCAAACCGGTCAGATATTAAAGATACCGTTGATGTATCATACATCATTTACAATTGTACTTCTTCAAGTGATACCGTCTTTAACAATAAAGGAGAGTTCAAAGTAGTCATTCAGGGTGATGGATTTGTATGTGAAGGAGGAAGAACTCGGTTGACGTCTAGTATCCAGAACTCACCTGCGGGTATTATTACTTATGAGTGGAGTACTGGAGAAACCTCGAAGTCAATATTGGTTTCGCCCTCAGAAAACACTAGTTATCAATTGGTTGTTAGATGTGAACATAATGGTGAGATTAAAGAAGTCATGGACTCGTTTAGTGTGAGTGTAGGATCTTGTCCTCCTTGTGCGGAGAATATTTGGATTTCTGTGGATAAATATCCTGATTGTAGTTCAAATGGTAGTGTTTCATTGTTGATGCCAAGTTCTGAAGAATCTCGGCAAAATATGAATGTTGTTTGGAGAAATAGTAATGGAGATATTATTGGAACAGGTAATTCTATCTCAGGCCTATCTTTTGGGGCATATTCAGTGGATATGACAATAAAAGATGGATGTCAATCCTTTAAGAGTTTTAATTTGCCAATTTCAACTTCAAGCGAGGGTAGAGGAGTGACACTTTCGTACTTTGTAAAGAAAGATAAGGGCGGCGATAGAAATACTTGTTTGCTTGAAAATAAGGTTGGTTCGGTTAATATGCAAAATATTGAAATGAGCTCAGCCAACTATAGAGGTGATTATCTAATATTCAGTGCATTTATTAAACCATCGTGTGGAGGTGATTACGAGTTTTCTTCTGTAGGGAGTATAGGTGACTTGTTAATAAATGGCAAACGCTATTCTCTATCAAGTTCACAAGTGATTTCACTTGAAGAAAATAGGTCATATATGATGGTATATGTAGTAAACATAACAAATAAAAGATCTGACATTTCACTTAGATGGAAAACTCCGTGTGGTGATGGACAAATGGAACCAATTCCTTCGTGCGTATTGATTCCATACGAATTTGATGGTAGTCTGTTGCCATATCTAAAAGCATGTACTGAAATTAGCAGAATGGATCTAGTTGGGTGCACTGATACTTTGTGTCAAACACCAGTTGTTAATTTACCGTCTTTTCAACAGATATGTTCTAAGGGTTCTAACGTGAAACTGAGTGCAAATACCAATGGTGCTACATATAAATGGTATAGTTCAACGAATGAGTTCCTTGGCAACCAATCATCTTTAACGATTACAGATCCGGGAATATATTATGTTGATGTAGTTTCTTGGTGCGGTTCTAGTATCACAAAGAGTGTATTGGTACAGAATATAGATACATCTGTTGTGTATGCCAAGGTTACTAAGGATATTGTATGTCAGGGTGAGCAAGTACATTTATATGCTTCCGGTGGTTCTGCATATTCATGGAGTCCTTCTGACGGATTAAGCAGTTCCTCAATAGCTAATCCTGTATTTACTGCAGATAAATCGATATCTTACTCTGCAAAAATACATACATTAGGAGGTTGTGATTTGACACGTACAGTTAATGTTACAGTTATCCCGCCTTTTGAGATGGATGTTGATCAAGATATTGATGAATGTGGCGAATCTATTGTAACCTTAAAGGCACTTGGAGCTGAGAAATATAAATGGTATCCAAGTGATATCCTTTCGTGTGACAATTGTTCTTCTCCTCGCTTCACTTTAAATCAGGACAGTGTATTTCTCATTGTGGAGGGATATAAGGACGGATGTGTTGTAAAGAAAGAGGTGCAAGTACATTCACTGATATCTAAAAAAGATGTTGATTTCTCTTTTAATCGTACAAACAATTGTGAGGTTAAACTTACGGCAAATGATCTTGGACAGAATGTTTCTTATAAGTGGTCTTCTCCACAGTATGCTGATTTGAGTAATCAGGGAAGAGAGGTATTGATATATTTCCCTTCTTCTGGGAAATTCAAGATTTCGTTGACTGTGAGAAATATGGAATGTGATTCGTCATCCGAGATTACAGTCACTAAAGAGATTGAGATACAAGACTGTGATCCATGTAATCCGTGTGAACTAAAGTAATTTTGAAATTATAAAAAATTAGATATGTTGTCTGTAATTAGGGAAAGTCGTTGTGTAAAGGTAATATCTGTCATTTTGATGACTCAGTTATTATTCCCGACAGTAAATTTGTGGGCGGTCACTGGCGGTCCCTCACAACCAGAGTTTAATTCTTTCACTCCTGCTGGAGTTGATGATATGGTTGATCATTTTACAGGTGATTTTCATTATAACATTCCGTTAATGTCTGTTGATGGATATCCCATTAACATTAGCTACTCCTCGGGAATTGGAGTGGAAGATCAGGCAAGCATGGTCGGCTTAGGTTGGACTTTAAATGCTGGAGGAGTTATATCTCGCGCTGTTCGTGGTATTCCGGATGATTTTAATGGAGAAGATAAAATCATTAAAACTACGAACATAAGACCTAATTGGTCAGCTGGCGTTGGAGCGAGTGCGTCTCCTGAAATTATTGGTTATGAATTTTTGAATGGCATATCTAAAGATGTTTGTGTTTCATACAATAATTACCATGGATTAGGACTTGAACACGGAACTTCTGTATCTTTGAGTGGTAGTGTTAATAAATTTGGACTTAATGAGAGTGCCTCACTAGGTTTAGGCTTGCATTCTAGCACGGAAGGTGGTCTATCTGTTTCTCCGAGTATCAATTTAGGGTTGTCTTTCTCTGATGTTGATATCAAGAAAAAGGAGTTAACATCATTTGGAGGAAATATCGGAATCTCTACATCTATAAATTCGCGATCGGGAATGCGTAATGTTTGTATTTCTAAGAATCTGTCGTATTCAGTAAAATCCTTTGAAAAAGTCGATAATGAAATTCAAATAAAAAAATCGCTACTTGCACGTGGAATTTCTGGTACATCTTCTATACCTATAGGAGTTCATACCTATACTCCTCAGTTTAGCAATTCCTTTAGATCCGTTGGGGTTTCTCTAGATTTCGGAACAGGACCCGAAGTGTTTCTGAATAATGTTAAGTTTGGTTTTAAAGGATATTTTTCCACTCAGTACTTAAGAGAAAAAGAAAAGACGGCTCCTGCTTATGGTTATATTTATTCAGACTTAGGGGAAGGGAAAAATGCCATTCATGATTTTAATAGAGAAAACGATGGCATATATGCTGATTATACCCCGGCTTTGCCATTGACACAAATGACTTATGATATTTATACAGCTTCTGGTCAGGGTGTGTCTGGTATGTTTAGACCTTTCCGTGATGTCAGTTTGGTTTTTGATTCATATGCTGAAAATAATTCAGGTTCAGGTTCAGGTGGAATAGATATAGGTGCAGCTAACCTTGCAAAAGTCGGTGCAAATGTAGGATTTTCTATTCAAGAATCATTTTCAGGTAAGTGGTCTGTTCCTTCTCAGTCTAGAGATAATTTTAATTTCAACTCGAAGGAATTAGGCTCTCTATATGAACATATATATTTTAAGAGCAGTTCCGATTTTTCCTCATATGATGATGCGTATTATAAAAAAATACATGGAACTGAACCTATATATTTAGATATAAATAATGGGACGCTGTCAGGAAAATTCGTTGATAACCATAATCAAAAATATCAGATCGAAAAAATCAAGAGAGAGGCTCGTGCAAAGAAAAATCTTTCTTTTTCCTACTTGACCGCAGAAGAAGCGTCCAAGGTCGGTCTTGAAAAACAGATGAAGTATTATTCTATGGATAATACTGGAAAATACGGTAGCTTAATATATCATGATAGAATTGATGATCATAGAAAAAAACATCATATTTCTGAGATTACAGTGACATTGCCAGAGGGAACAAGATATATATATGGATGTCAAACATATAATCTCCTTCAAAAAGAAGTGACGTTTAATCTTGTAAAAGATACTACAAATTTAAATAATGAATGTTTAGATAGCGAACGTCGTTTGAAATATTCAAAATATATAGATGAGCACGCTTCTGTGAACAATGCAGTGGGGAAAGATTATTATTATAATTGTGTAACCACTCCTGCTTATGCTAATGCGTATCAATTAACGGCATTATTGTCTTCTGATTATGTTGATGTCGATGGTGATGGCCCTTCTCATAATGACTTAGGAAATTATACGAAGTTTAATTATGCGAAGCTAGATGGCGTATATCGATGGAGAAACCCATACGATAATACTTTGGTTAATTTCTCCGAGGGTAATAGAAGTTTAGTTAATGATGACAAAGGAAATTATATGTACGGAGAAAAGGAAATCATGTACATACATTCCATTGAATCTAAAAATCATGTGGCTCTATTCTATTATTCTCCTCGTTTGGATGCTATGGATTCAAAGGGGGAACTCAATAAAACTGCAGCTGTTAAACAGACTGCTTTAATGAAGTTGGATTCTGTTTCTTTATATGTGAATGATGAACGATATAGATTGAATGGGGATGTTTCTAAACAAGTACCTATCCAAACTGTTCTCTTTACATATGATTATTCTCTATGTCCAAATAATCCAGCATTTAATACTGGAGCGGATAGACTAGAAAATGTTGTTGGTAATGGAAAATTGACATTGAAATCCATTTCTTTCAAATATGGTGATTCAGAAAAATCAACAAAGAGTCCTTATTTATTCACATATAAGGAAAACCCTTCTTACAGTGTAAGTGCGATGGACCGATGGGGGTCATACGCATCATATGTGTCGATAGAAAACCCGTTCCTAAACACTACAGGTTCTCCAGATACAGATGTGAATATAGATAAAAATGTGGCTGCGTGGAGTTTGTCTTCCATTAAGTTACCGAGTGGAGGTTTAATAGATGTTGAATACGAGTCAGACGATTATGCATTTGTTCAGGATAAGCGTGCGGCAAAGATGCTTAATATTGATGGCTTTTGTAATTATGATAACAGAAGTTCTTATGATTTTGACGGAAATGCTAGTAATTTAAAAAATACCGACGCTTTGGTTGTTAAAGCCCGTGCGGATGGAACTGAAGATTTTATTAGAAAATATTTAGGTTCAGGAAATGATCAAATAAAGAAAGTTTTCTTCAAGTGTTTAGTCAATCTTACTTCGGATACGGAAAATTACGAATACATAAATGGTTATGCTGATATTGATTATGCTGCTATCCATTACGATAACACAAAGCACTTGGCTTTTATAAAACTAAAAAGTGCAGTAAAAGGGGATAGAGGTAATGACTATATAAGTCCGATACAAAAGGCTGCTATTCAATTTGTTCGCCTTAATCGTCCTGAGTTATATGTTCAAGGGAATCACTATGATGAAAATAGTGGTGTCGGAATTGATTTCTTGAGAAAACTGGTTTCTCAGATGTCTGAATTATCTTCAACACTAGTTGGAGTTGAAAACTATATCTATGTTAAAGGGTATTGCAACCAGGTTAATCTCTCGAAGTCTTTTGTGAGACTAAAGGAACCATTATGTGCGAAGAAGGGAGGTGGCCTACGTGTTAAGAGAATCACGATAGATGACCAATGGGGAACAATGAAGGGTAATCCTTCAGAAAACTTTAAGTATGGACAGGAGTTTACATATACGAAGGTTGCGGATGGAAATGATCCTGGTATTCCAGCTGGTACCGTTATTAGTAGTGGTGTCGCAATAAGTGAACCTTTTATTGGTAATGAAGAAAGTACACTTCGTGAACCTGTATATTCTAATGAGAAAGTTCGTTTTGCTCCCGATAATAAGTATCTAATGGAGCGACCTTATGGAGAAATGTTCTTCCCCAATCCTTCTGTAGGATATAGTCAGGTTACAATAAAATCCATACATAATAATTCGTTGAAACGCAGTGGGACAGGCTCCGTGGTTGAAAAATATTATACGGCAAAAGACTTCCCTGTTATCGTTCATGCGGAGAAGAAAAAAGATATTCGTGACAAATCAAGTAATTTGCATAGAATCATTGGTGGGAATATCCATGATTATAGGACGGTATCTCAAAGTTTCAGTATTGAGATGAATGATATGCATGGTAAACCTAAGGCTACATATGTTTATCCTCAAGGTAGTAAGACTCCAATTTCTTCTGTTGAGTATTTTTATAAGGTTGAAAAATCAAAAAGATTGCTAAATGAGTTGACAGCCATCTCAAAGGATGGAACGGTCAAGTCAAATACGAAAGCTGGATTGGAAATTGATATGGTGGTTGATGAGCGTGAAAGTTATGCTTTTGCATCCAATATGGGTATAAAAGGAAATTTTGATGAATCGCAGTTTGGTCCTATCCCTTTACCTGTTGTGGCTGTTTGGCCATCTTTTTCTTCGGAGGAAACGCGATTTAGATCCATTACATGTACCAAAGCGGCTACTCATTATGGTATTCTTGATAAGGTGGTTGCAAAGGACTTGGGGTCCAATGTTGAGACTCAAAATTTAGCTTGGGATGAGGAAACCGGACAGGTGTTATTGACTAGGACAGTGAATGAATTTAATGATTCAATATACAATTTTTCCATTCCTTCCCATTGGGTAGAGTCGGGTATGGCACCTGCTTACACAAATATTGCTTTTGAGGTAGGGGATGTTGACTTTTCGAATTGTCCTAATATCTGTGGTAACTTTATGGAAGGTGACGAGCTGTATCTTAAGGACGCCAATAAAAAAGGACAAAAGGGATGGGTGGAATCTGTGGATTACGCAAATAACATTGTGAATATTATCAATGAGGAAGGTGCCGCCATTACTGGTAAATACAGCAAGGTAAAGATACTCCGTTCTGGTCATAGAAACCAGCATTCTATACCTGTTGAGACCTTGACATTACTATCAAATCCAATTAAAAATGGTAAGTTAGAATTCAAAGATGTATTGAATGCGGGTGCTGTTGAATATGAGTCAAATTGGGGTGAAATGCTCTGTGAACAACAAAACTCAGAGAACACAAATAAGACGGACAACCCATATTTGACGGGAGAAAAGGGTAATTATAGGGTTAAACGGTCCTGGGTATATCAAACGCCAAGGCTTCAATCCAATTACAATAGGAATACGAATATTCGAAAGGATGGAACATTTGCTGATTTCTCCTCTTTTTACAAGAATACCAATAACAGTTATCTGAAAGATTGGGAGAAAGATACTTATGGATGGACATTTGCGTCTGAAGTCACGAAGTTTAGCCCTTACGGTTTTGAGTTGGAGTCAAGAGATGCGTTGGGCCGCTATTCGGCTGCGGAATATGGTTATAATTTCACATTACCTATTGCAGTATCGGCTAATTCGCAGTACACCCAGTTAGGTGTGATCAATTTTGAGGATGTTAATTTAAATGATGAAAATTATGTTCCTCATTTCTCTTTTGAGAACGTGGAAGAAAACATTGACTCAGAACACTCTCACACAGGCAATAACAGTGTGAAGGTGGGAAAGAATGCAGATATCTCTACTGAGATTTTATTGGTACCTTGTAGTAAATAATTATAAAAGTATATAGATATGAAGCAGTTAAAAAAGTTTGTAGTACTAGGCGTATTGCTTTTGATTGGAATAAATTGTGTAGCACAGGGTGAATATCAGAAGGATTCCATTTGGGGATTGGAGTGGAATTTGGAGGGTTCAAAGTTAGAGATAAGTCTTCTATCTACTTATACATCCAGTGGGGAAGGTGATTATTTTATATTGGAAATAACAACATATACAGAAGGAGAATATAGTGATCGATATAGATACGATTATGTTAACTATTGCTCTACTGATGCCCGTATTGTAAACACGCATAGGTCAATGATTATGAATTCTATAAAAATAGATACCCTAAGTGTTGGGTTGTATAGGATTACAGCGTATCTAAGTTTGATAGAAGACTATTTGAAGGTTCCAGAAGATATGTCTAACTATCATGGGTATTTTGGCATAAGTATGTTATCGGATAATAAAGAAGTGGAGGATGATTATTACAATAATTGTTTTAACTTAACACAATGTAGACAATTTTTGTATTTTGACTTGATCGGGAAGTTCTCTTCATTAGAAGATATTAATTTAAGAGACGGATTATATTCTGAATCATATTATTCAATGACAGGCATACCTATTGCCTCCATAAAACCCCACAATCCTACTGTGGTGGTGATTAAGGATGCTGATAACAAGATTGTAGAACGAAGCATAAGAATCATAAGATAATGAAGTTTAAGAGTACTTTAATATTAACAATCTTGTTAATTTCTTTCATTTTTAGTGATCAAATTCAAGCTGAAAATATTGGATTTGAAAATGACTTAAGCGGCTGGAAATGTTATAATGGTACAGTGCGTGAGATAACTCCTGATTTGATAAATAATATTGATCAGTGGACAATGATGGATGCTCCCCTTATCCAATTTCCAGAACGATTTAATATTATAAATAATTCAGAATTTAATAATTATGATGGTGAATGTGAGATAATCCCCTTAAATACAATAATGGGTTCGAAATTTTTAAAACTTGGTTATGAAGTTGCAGGCAAAGATATGCAGAAGGTTGCGTATTCTTTTCAATTTAGCCAAGAACATTCCCTAATAAAATACGGATATGCGATTGTTCTTCAAGAACCAAAAAATGGCGTTGATCACGATAAGGAACAAAGGCCAACTTTTATGACCGCTATTACGATAAAACATAAACATGGTAACTTAACATTGAACGGAGAAGATAATTGTGCTACCATTTTTTATTATGGGGATAAAAGTGTCTTTCCAGATTTAAATGAATGTAAAGATTCTGAAACCATGTCTAAAAACTGGTCGTACAACTTAATTGACCTTGAATCGTTGGGTGCGATGTCCGGTGATAGCATTACATTAACCTTTGCTACATTTGATTGTACAAAGGGTGGTCACTTCGGTTATGCCTATGTTGATGCGGAATTCGTTGACTCTAAGTTTGATATAGATGGAGTAAGTGGCTCATCTGTTTGTGCTGGAGAATCTGTAACGTTCAGTTACCCAGGAAGCAATCTTTATGTCGGAGAGTCATACGAGTGGCGGATTGACGGACAGAAGGTATCTAATCAACAAAGTTTTGAACATAAATTTGAAACTGTAGGTTCTCATACAGTTAGTTTGACGATAAAAGTGAAAAATGAGTCAATCGATACTAATAGTTGTGTTGTAGAACGTGTCATTACCGATATAGTTAATGTTGTAAAATGCTTTTGCCCAGAAAGCCCCCGGATCACGCTTGATGGTGTTAGTTTGGGAGAGAGTTTCTCATTGTGCAAGGACAAGATGTACGACTTTAAGTTTGCCGCAGGTGTTCCGATGACCAACCCTCAATATGAGTGGAGTTGGAATTCTGAAAGTTCCTCAAGTTCAGGCAGTGAAGACTCTTATTCACTTCAGGCCACACAGAGTGGAAGATTGTCTGTTTTGATGACATCTGAAGAGTGTAAGAAGGGTGTCACGGTATCCGTGGATTTGGATGTTGCTATTTGTTTTACCAAGAAATGTAACGATTGCCCTTCCAAATTTTCACCTCAACCAGGCGAGAAGTATGTGATAAGCGGATGGGTGAGTGCTCCTGGGCAACTTGAAAATCATGCGACTTCTTTTGAAAAAGTCGGCATACAGATGAATTTTTCAAATACAAGCGGATCGACAAGCACGTTTAGTGTCGCACCTTCAGGGTCCATCATCGACGGTTGGCAGAGGATCAGCGGTGTCGTCACCATACCGCAAGATGCGGAAGTGATGCGCATATCGCTTGTAAACGAAAGCGGGAGCGACGAAGTCTATTACGACGACATCCGTTTCCACCCGTTCAACTCGACGATGAAAGGTTATGTGTATGATCCAGTCACGCTCCGCTTGTCTGCAGAGCTCGACGACCAGAACTATGCCACGCTTTATGAATATGACGACGAGGGCGTTTTGGTCCGCGTGAAGAAGGAGACTGAGCGAGGTGTCATGACCATAAGGGAGTCCAGACAATCCAGTAGGAAAACAAAGGAATAACAAATAAAAACGGAGTATCCCACCCTATGCGTTCAACCATAAGTTACATATTAGTTTGTCTGCTGCTCTCGGCACCGGGGGCCCACGCCTCGGAGTGGCTCCGCAACGCCAG
>JAKSHY010000033.1 GCA_024399135.1 Lachnospiraceae bacterium
AATGTTTGCCTAATTAACTGCACACTGTAACATGCATTTACTTTGGCAAATAAAATTTATGAATTTTAAAAAGGTATGGGGTTAAGAAACCATACGTAAATGTCGAAATATAGGGTGAACACATTAGGTGTTCACCTTATTTTTTTAGGAGAACCTATGAACATAAATTTTAAAGAAGTGGACATGGAGTCCTACAAGTCTTTCATAAATGTTCAGGGTAGTACAACTTCAAATAATGCATCCACTGTTTCAAGGATTGGAAACAATAGTGGATTTTCAGTAGACATTACTTCTAAAGTTACGGAAAACGCTTATAAGAGTCAGGGAAAGACGATTAAAGAAGTTATGAATGAGGCCGAAAATATTAATTTAGAGGCTTACCGTGACTATATGACTGTAATGTCTAATTGTGTTTCTTCAGAAGATTTAGCCGAGCTTGAAAAAGAGGGATTTAATCCAAAAGAAATATCATTTGAAGATGTAGTTACCATAGTGGACCATATTAAAGCTGCTGTAGCTAAGGGCGGAACTAATGTAATTGGTTACACAGATGATATTTCGAAGGAAGTTCTTTTAGAGATAACTAAGGATCCGGCATTCGCGAATGCCTTGTCCAACAAGTTCATTGAAAAAGATATACCTTTAACAGAAGATAATGTAAGCAGTATAGTTGATAACTACGATAAGCTTAGTGAAATTCAGGATTTTTCAGAAGCCAACTTAAAGTATATGGTAGAGAATAATCTTGAACCTACAGTAAACAATCTCTACACAGCAGCATATGCATCAGGAAAAAATGCAGAATATCAGGGACATGGATACTATAATGCTGGTGATGTTCAGGGATATTATGCGAAGAAACCAGAGGAAATTAATGTTGAGTCACTTCTTCCACAGATGAAGGGAATAATTGAAGGTTCTGGCTTCGAGGCTAATGAAGAGAATATAGGAATTGCCACATGGATTGTTAAGAAGGGAATTCCATTAACTAAAGAATCATTTTCAGAATATAAGGAAGTTACCAGTATTAATCTTCCAATGACTAAGGAAGAATTCGCTCTGCATGCTACTGATGCCATCATGGATGGAATTAGTGTAGGGGACTATAACTTAGCAAGAAATATGTCTATGAGACAGGAAGCTTCCAATATCTATGATGAGGCCATGACGAGTGGAACCATCAAGGGAAGAAGAATTCTTGAAGAAGTAAGACTCAGCATGACGATAGAAGCTAATTACAGACTTCTTAAGTCAGGTTACCAGATAGATACAGCACCTATGGAAGAGCTTGTCAAAAAGCTTAAGGAAATGGAGAAGGAATTTTCTATTAACTTAGCTCATGATGAGGATGAGATAGAGGCTGTCAGGAAAAAAGATTTATATGATGCAACTAATGATTTAGTTGAAAGATTAAAGTCTCAGCCAGCAGCTGTAGCCTGGACATATGAAAGAAAAGATACACTTGAAATAGTTTCAAGCAAAGCGACCAGCTTAGAGCTTCAGTACGAAAGAGCTAATACCAAGTATGAAACACTTATGACAGCACCTAGAAGAGATTTAGGTGACAGCATCAGTGAAGCATTCAGAAATGTTGATGACATTCTCTATGACATGGGACTTAGTGCATCAGAGGAAAATGAAAGAGCAGTCAGAATTCTTGGTTATAACAGTGTTGAAATAACTGAAGAAAATATAGAGATTATTAAAGAGAAAGACAGATTACTTACAAGAACTATTAATAATCTTACTCCATCGAGAGTACTTGGTCTTATTAGATCAGATATTAATCCAATCACAATGCCAATAGATGAGCTTAACGAATATCTAGAAGCTCAAAAGACAGTGAAGGATGACATGCTTTCTTATAGCAGATTCTTATATCGACTTGAAAAGAAGAATGACATTACTGAGGAAGAAAAGGAAGCATATATAGGAGTATTCAGACTTTTAGCTCAGATAGAAAAGGGTGACTACAGTTCAGTTGGTGCCATAGCAAGTATGGGCGCAGAATTAAACCTTGCTAATATCTCAAGTGCCATCAAGTCGAAGGCTCATAAGCCTATGGATTACAAGGTAGATGATTCTTTCGGTGGAATCGAAGGAAATGTTACTAAATCACTTAAGGAAATGCTCGAAAAAGTCGATTCTATAGAAGTAGAGAAAGAACTTCATGAAGAAGAGACTAATGAATTTAGAAGTGCTTTAAAAACAGAAACAGAGATTCTCGAAATGCTTAATGCAACTAACACACCAGTAAGTGCTAATAACATTGAAAGCATGACAGAGATGCTTAATACACCACTTAGTGTATTCGACAGATTAAGAAAATTCGGCTTTAAGAAAGAAAACAGAATTTCACTTGATTCTAAAGAAAAAGCACAGAGCTCTTTTAAAGAGTTTTCAGGTTCAGTAAAAGATTTTCTGGAAAATAAAGTATTCGGTGAGAATGAATCTTTATCACTTAACTCAGTAGATGTTAAGTCGATTGAGAAGATATATCGCCATATGGAATTTTTAGAAAAGCAGTCTGATGAAGAAAACTACATTATTCCAACAACAGTCGATGGTGAAGAGGTTGCAATTAACCTAAGAGTTCTTCATAACAACGATGATGAAAAGGTAGAAATTAAATTCGAAAGTACATCATTCGGACAGGTTAAAGGAATAATTGTTCCAAAGGATAACGGATTATCTGGAACATATACATGTACTAACGTAGATGGTTTAAAGCGATTAAATGATAGCGAAAATGATTTACAGAGTGCATTAAATGGAATTTCTGACAAGGATGTCATTTCTACAGATGATTTATACAAGGCAGCTAAGGTATTCATTGAATTCGTTCAAAAGGCAGCCTAAGGAAAGGAATGATATTAAATGTATATTAGTTTCAACGCATCCGCAGTAATAGCTAACAACTCATTAAACAGAACAGACAATAAATTACAGGATTCACTGGCCAGATTATCATCAGGACTTAAGGTAGTTAATCCTAAGGACAACCCATCAGGATTAGCCATGGCTAAGAGAATGAATGCCCAGATTAAGGGAACTGATCAGGCTAATTCTAATGCAGGTGATGGAATTTCAATCATAGAAATAGCAGATGGAACAATGAATGAGATTTCAGAAATGCTCCAGAGAATGAATGAACTTGCTAATAAGGCTTGTAACGGAACATTAACTGATGATGACCGAGAGATGATTGATAAGGAAATTCAGCAGCTCAAAACTGAAATTACCAGAATTTCCAATGATACATCATTCAATGCTCAGCCTATTTTAGATGGTTCCTTCGACCTTAAGGGATATACGGACAATATAGATGTTAAGGTTGCATACTATGGTGAGAAGGTAACATATGGTGAGTATGATATTACAGGAGCTCTTAATATCGCGTTAAAAGCAGATGGAACTATTAACAAAGATACAAGTACCGATGCAACTCAGGTTCAGCTTGGTACTAATCCTCCAATAGATGTTAATGTTTCATATTCAGGAAATACAGCAGTTCTTCGAAATGATGACGGTTTTGAATTAAAGCTTGAAATTCATAAGGCTGGTTCATATAGCGGAACAAAGCTTGATCTTGTAGGCTTCGGTGCCATGGACATGCAGATTGGTGCCAATGAAGGACAGCAGATCAACATCAGAATTCCAAAGATGTCTCTTGAAAATATGGAGATTGCCAACGTTAAGGTTACATCAGTAGATGATGCTAATGAGGCATTGGAGAATATTAAACGTGCGATTAAATATGTTTCTTCAGCCAGAGCAGATTTAGGTGCATATCAGAACAGACTCGAGCATACAACAAGTACACTTGCCATTACCAGTGAGAATATGACAGCAGCATATTCAAGAATTATGGATGTTGATATGGCAGAAGAAATGACAGAATATACTACATTACAGATTCTTTCACAGGCCAGCACATCAATGCTTGCACAGGCTAATGAAAGACCTTCTCAGGTACTTCAGCTCTTACAGTAAATATTAATTTTCGGAGGAAAATGATATGACTAAAGAATTAAAACAAGAATATACACTTAAGGTTTCACAGGCTAATCCTTCAGAGATGATAGTGATTCTTTATGAAATATTATTAGAGTACATAGAAGAAGCCAGAGTATGTCATGGCAATCAGGATCTTGAGGGCTTCAGAGCAGCCATCGTGCATGCGACGGCAGTTCTTAGAGAATTAAGCTCATCAATTAATTTCGAGAATGAGATTGCAGGAAATCTGTTAAGCTTATATGTTTACTGCACTAAGGAGCTTTCCAAGGCAAGTATTCATAACAGCGCCGAAGAACTCTATCATGCAGAGATAGTGATACAGAAGCTTCACAAAACTTATATAGAGGTTGCAAGCTATGATAAGTCATCACCTGTCATGAAAAACACACAGACAGTTTACGCCGGATTAACCTATGGAAAAGAATCTTTAGTGGTCCATTTGAACCAGAATTTAAACAGAGGATATACCGTTTAAACCAACAAAAAGTTGTTTACAATAAAAATAAGGAAAGTATGTGCTTTAAAAATTTTGCTTTTGACAAGCTCTAAACTCAGTAAAATCAAGGGCTTAGAAGGTTTTAAGGTACATACTTTTCTTGTTTTTTCGGCATTTTTAACAAAAATGTAATTTTTTAAAAATTATGCTTTACAAGAAAAATCATATTCTTTATACTCGGCATTACAACATTATTTGATCACATTCGTGATTGTCTTTTTGGAAGAATTCCTTCCACTTTTCAAAATTTAAAGAGAGAGATTATTGAGAAAGGAGTGACAATTGAAAAAGGAGATCCTTGCTATTCTTGACAGCGAGGAACGATATGCATATGGACTAATGTCATATATGTTAGACAGACCGAATCTTCCTTTTAGAATCCATATATTTACCAATCAGGATAAATTCTCATCATTTGGAAAAAAGGATGAAGTCAGATGTCTGCTTATATGTGAAAAACTGTATTGTCCAAAAATCGATCAGATGGGAATACCACATATCATCATCTTAAGTGAGAGTGGGAAGCTATTAAACAATACACTTCACCATATCAATAAGTTCCAGGCATGTGAAAATATTTACAAAGAAATAATTAAGTATTATGGGGAGCATTTAAACGAGGGAGGCCCCAAGCTTAGAACCAGTAACAAAAAGATGAAAATTATCGGCATTTATACGCCAATAGGTAGATGTTTACAGACAACATTTGCATTTGCACTAGGACAGCTTCTTAGCGTATCGTCAAAAACCCTGTACCTAAATTTCGAAAGGTATTCTGGTTTGTCATCCATGCTTAAGAAGCAATTTAACTCTGATATATCTGATTTACTCTATTATTTCGAGTGCGCTAAAGAAAAGCTGTCCTACAGGATTGATTCAATCGTTGAAAATGTGAATGGACTGGATTACATACCGCCGGCTAACATATATCAAAATCTTGCAGGAATTCATGGAAATCAGTGGCTTGAACTATTTCAGGAAATGGAAAAATGTACTGAGTATGAATATCTAATACTCGATCTTACAGATGGAATGCTTGATCTATGGGACATATTAAGAAACTGTGATGTTATTTACACGATATCAAAAGGTGATCCAATGGCGCTTGCTAAGATTGAGCAGTATGAAAAGACCATAAGTGAAGGAAACTATGTTGACATTTTAAAGAAAACATGTAAGTGCAAGTTTCCTATATTCCAGGATCTTTCTATGAAATTCGAAGAACTGACGAAGGGAGAATTGGCAAGATACATAAAGATGAGAATATTGCCAGATGTACTTAGCCTAAAAGAGGATGGATATGAATGAATCAATACAGGATGAAGTAAGAAATAATATAAATCTTTCGGGAAATTTGACAGAAGAAGAAATCATGGAACTGGTGGATGAGGAGATCATAAGAATCAGCAAGGGCCGTGTGATTACATTAAAAGAGAGAGAAAAAATACGCATGGACGTGCTACATGACATAAGGCATTTAGGACAGATTCAAAGATTAATTGATGATCCTGAAATAACAGAAATTATGGTTAATGGAACCGATGGAATATTCATTGAAAAGAAGGGAAAGTTAATTAGAATAAATGATCATTTTGAGTCAAAGGAAAAATTAAGGAAAGTTATCTGGCAGATAACAGCAGAATGCAACAGAGTTGTAAACGAATCATCGCCAATAGTTGATGCCCGTCTGCCGGATGGAGCGAGAGTTAATGTGGTTTTAGATCCGGTGGCATTAAATGGTCCAATACTTACAATAAGAAGATTTCCTCCTAAGCCCATTACGATGGAAGCATTAATTGAAATGAATTCTATATCAAAATCAGCGGCAGAGTTTTTAAAAGATGCAGTTGAAAATGGATATAACATTCTGGTAAGTGGTGGGACAGGATCAGGTAAAACAACATTTTTGAACGTTCTTTCAGATTTTATTCCAGCTAAGGAGAGAGTTATCACCATCGAGGACAGTGCCGAACTGCAGCTTCAGAATCTTCCGAATATCGTAAGAATGGAAACAAGAAATGCCAATGTTGAAGGGTGCAGGGAAATAACAATAAGAGATTTAATTAAATCTTCATTGAGAATGAGACCAGATCGAATCATTGTTGGAGAGGTAAGGTCAAAAGAAGCTATAGACATGCTTCAGTCAGTGAATGTTGGACATTCTGCCATGACTACAGTTCATGCGAATTCAGTAAAGGATGTAATTTCCAGATTGGAAACAATGGTACTTATGGGTATGGAAATGCCGATTAGTGCAATAAGAGGTCAGATAGTAGCTGGATTTGACTTAATGGTTCATTTAGGAAGGTGTAAGGATGGGCAAAGAAAAGTTCTTGAAATAGCTGAACCTGTTGAAGTAGTTAATGGAAATGTAAAGATGAATACTCTGTTTGAATATATGAATGGAAAACTAACAATGACGGGAGAGCCAGTTAATGAAAAAAGAAAAGTTATCTGAAGGAATCAGATTAAGCAGAAAAGATATTTTAAGAGTATTGCTTGAAGCAATAGTGATTACGTTAGTTTTAGACTATTACTTTTTTAGCTCATTAAAAGCTTTGATTGTAGTGCTTCCTGCAGGATATGCCTATTTTAGAATGCGAGTTAAGGAAGTTAGAAAGAGTAAGAAAAATGAAGCTTCACTTCAATTTAAGGAACTGATGCTTTTAGCTGCGACGTCTCAAAGGGCGGGCTATTCAGTTGAGAATGCGTTCATTAACAGCTTTCAGGATATGAAGAACTTATTCGGAGGAAAATCATATATTTGCAGACTTATAAAAAGAATAACTGTGGCCAAGAAAAATAATATGTCTATTTCAAAGATCTTTATCGAAGAAGGAGAAAATAGCAGAATCGATGAAATCAGGGAATTTGGATATGTATATGAAATAGCGTATTCACATAGTGGAAATATGACGCAGGTAATGGAAAAATGTGCCAGTACTTTCATAGAGAAGCTTGAGATTCAGGATGAGATCAATATGGCTCTTAACGAAAGGGTATTCGAAATGAAAATCATGAGTCTTATGCCATTTTTAATTATGTCATATATCAAGCTGACTAATAGAGGATATTTCAATGTTATGTATGAAGAAACAACAGGGAAAATCATCATGCTGATGGCCATGCTTGTGTATGTGGGAAGCTTCTTATGGAGTAACAAAATAGTATCAATTGATGTATGAGTGAAAAGATGAAAAATAAAATAAGTAACAAGCATAAAATAATGGTCATAGTTGGAGCTTTAGGAGTAATGCTTTCGGTTATTACATATATATCGAATATGGAAAATTCATATATAAAGGAAGGTTTCTTGATAAGGAATGATCAGGGTGGCGGTGATTACAGTGTTAGTCTGAGGGCCAGATCAAATGAGCTTATATCAAGTATGACTATAGATGTTAAGGAAAGGGAATATACCAAGGATGAGTTAAATAGAATGTCAAAAGAAGCTCTGACCAGACTCAACGAAGGATTCATTAAATATGAAGCTAAAACGAAGGATATAGAAACGAAATTTGAATTAGCAAACAGAATTGAAGGGTTTCCATTCAGTATACGCTGGAATGTAGATAGTGATTATTTAGATCAGAGTGGAAAAGTACTGTGCAAATATGACTGTGATGAAGTGCATGAAATAGAGCTTAATGTGACATTAAGCTACAAGGATTTTAATGAAAAGTCTGTAATTCCAGTGAAGCTTTCACATAAAAAGCTTAATGAACTTGAAAAATATATAGGCAGTCTTAATGAAAAAATGGATGAGAATCTTATAGAAAGTAAAACAAATCAGAAGATAGAGCTTCCAAAGAAGATAAATGGAAAAGATGTTATATGGGAAGAGGAGGAGGATTATACATATCTTCTGGTATTTCTAGGAGGTTTGGTGGCATCGATTCTTATAGGAATCGCATATGAGTACGACGAAAAAAAGAAAGAAAAGGAGAAAGAAACTCTTCTTCAAAGATGTTATCCGGATTTCGTAGAAAAGCTGAAGCTGTTCATAGTTTCTGGTCTTACTCTTAAAAAATCGATTGAGAAAATATATGAGAGTATGAGCAAAAATGCAACCAAGGATAAAGAACTTTTGGTTGAGGCTTTAGGAAAAATGATAAATCAGTATCAGAACGGAGTGAGGGAAGAAGTAATAATTGAAAACTTCGGAACTTATTGCAGAGGTTCTTATAAGAAGCTTAGTTATCTTTTGATAGTTAACTTAAAACAGGGAAACGAAAAAATAATATCCTTGCTTAACGAGGAAGTTCAAAGGGCTCTGGTAATCAAAAAAGAGAATGCGAAGAAATTGTCTGATGCAGCAGGAATTAAAATTCTATTTCCTATGATGATAATGCTTTTAGTAGTGATGGCACTCATTATGATTCCTGCATATTTAAATTTTGACAGATAACCAAATTGGGATAGTAAAAAATACGGAGGTAATATGATGAAAATTGATAACAAAGGAATGGGTACAGTAGAGATTATTCTTATTATAGTAGTTTTGATAGGTCTGGTTCTCATTTTTAAAACTCAGATTATGGAGCTTGCCACATCTGTATTCGAAAAAATTTCAGTTGACTCTAACAGCATCCTTTCTTAGTGAGAAACGATATGAAAGTAAAGGGTTCTGTCACAATCTTCTTAGGATTATCCATAAGCTTTTTCATTATTTTAATAGAAGTACTGGCAAAAGGATGCATCATTAATGCAGAAAGGGAACGCTTTGAGGTTTCAGCTGATATAGCCATAAATTCTGTATTAGGAGAATTTAATAAAACATTGTATTCCAAATATGATGTCCTTTATATAGATGCCTCATATCTTGGGAAAACGCCGAAGATTGAAAACGTAAAGGATAGGATTTTAATGTACATGAGAGAAAATACAGAAAATGTATTGAATGTTCCAGGTGGACCATGGGGAAATATAAATCTTTCTTCGATTAATATAGAAAGATTTCAAGGAGCGTGTGCTAATTCTGGAATGAGTTTCAGGAATCAGGCGAATATATACGTTGAGGACAAGGCGGATCTTAACAGTCTTTTAGGAATGGTTAAAGGTGTAGAAGAAAAGAAAGATGGAATAGAAAGTGCCAGGAATGAAAATGTACTGGAAGACTGGACTAATCTCATGGAAATGATAAGTGGAAAGGAGCTTCCTAAAAAGGTTAATCCTGTAACTGGCGAAATAGAAATAGTTGAGCTTGATAATCCAGCAGACTCTTATTTTTCACAAAGTAGGAGCGATATATTTTCTTTAGTTAATGTCAGCATGCCACAAAGCGTTTCATTTAATACAGATACGCTTATTTCCAATAGGGGTGCTATTAATACAGAACTACTTGGAAATATCAACAATAGTAAAGATATTTTCATCACATACTTAGTTGACAGGATGAGCTGCTATTTAAGACCGAAGGATCACTTATTAAGCTGTGAACTTGAATATATTATTCACTCGTCAAATAGTGACTATGAGAACTTTAAATATGTAGTTAATGAGATATATAAAATACAGCTTGCTGAGAATTATCGACATGTAAGTACAGATGGTTATTATATTTCGAAGGCGTATGCAGAAGCAGAAGCATTGGAAGTATCAACTCTTGATCCAACCTTCATAGAGCCTGTTGCCAACAGTATTTTGTATGCATATGCATTTATTGAAGCACTAAAGGATATGAATTCTATATTAGGAGGAGGAACGGGCGATGATGGACTTAATTATGAACAATATCTAATTGCCATGATGTTTATGGAAGATGACAGCAGACTTAATTATAAAGGAATGGATCTGGTTGAGCTTGAGGTTAGAAGACTTGATATGAATCAGTCATTCTCAATGGACTGGTGCATAGAAAGAATAGATTTTCTTATGAAAGCGAAAGGATCCGGACCTGAAGAAATAGTAAGAAGACGTATGTATGGGTATTATTAGTGACTAATTTTAAGAAAGGAAAAGTGCTCTCTTTGAAGGCAAATAATGTTGTAAACGTACTAAAAAGCAGTCTTTTTAGATTTCTCTCTCGAAAACCAAAAGTTAATCCCCAAAAAGAGCCGGAAAAAGAGAGTATTTTTGCTTTCTTAAAAGGAAGCATGTCACTAGAAGCAAGTCTGGTGGTACCTATATTTTTACTTTTTTTGATGACTATCTTGATGAGTATTGAGATGGTGAGGCTTCAGACTAAAGAGTTTGAAGCCCTTCATCAAAAATTCGAACAGCAATATGAAAGTGATATTGGAATAATAAAAGAAACAACCAATGAGCATTACGATTCTTTTACAAGCTTTATCCCCATAGGAAATATAGATATAGAAGATACTGTATTCGGACATTCCTTTTCTGGTTTTTCGAATGATGATGGATTAACGAAGGAAGGAATATTGGATGAGTATGTATACGTGACTATTACAGGGAAGAGATATCACCGGGATATTGATTGCAGCTATATTAAAATCATTCCATCGAGCATAGAAGCTAAAAGCGTTGGAGGACTTAGGAATCCTTCGGGCGGGAAGTATTATCCGTGTGAGCGATGTCACCCTAAGCGGGAAGGGATTTTGTTTTATACACAAGATGGTGACCGTTACCATTCAACAACTGGCTGCTCATCCTTAAGAAGGACTGTGAATATAATGAAATTGTCGGAGGCAGAAGATAATGGATATACACCTTGTTCGAAATGTAGCTAATCTTATATTTCTATCGATTCTGTCTTTTCAGGATATCAAGGAAAAGAAAATATCATCAATGATAGTATTTGGTTACCTTATTTTAGGTATTTCATATAGTTTGTCCAACTATTCGGGAAGAGAAACATTAATCTCACTTATGTTTGGGTTATTTTTATTAGCCTTTTGCATATTTACTAAAGAAGGAATTGGGCTTGGTGATGTCTTAGTAATACTTTCGATAGGGGCCTGGAATGGGTTCTTTGATTCAATTTACATATTTTTCACGGCATTGATAATATTTGATTTTTTCGTTCTGATTATGATTGTCAGTTCAAAAATAAGAAAAAAGAAAAACATATTGAGTAAAGAGGTTCCCTTTATTCCCTTTGTTTTGATTGGAATGGTGGTGATATTAGTTGGAAGGTAAAAAAATTAATGCCTATATGAGTCTTGAAATGAGTTTTATTGTACCGTTACTTATATCTTTGTTTTATGTGACAGTATTAGCGGGGATAATTCTGTTCTCAAGATGTATTAACAGTCAGAACATGTTCATAGAAGAGCTAAGAAATGACAGACTGACTCTAAGAAGTGGTGCTTATGGGGAAGTAATATATAATGAGCTTTCAAATGAAAGACTTAATCCAATTAGTAAAATGAGAAAGGAAAGATGATAGTGAATATATCATATTCAAAGGATTTTAAACATAATTACCTTGTGATACAAGATGACAGAGTGCTTAATGATGACTATCAGATTAAAATGATAGTTCAGAACAATATAGAGAAAATTCTTCCTTGTCAGGACAGAATGGTTAATGGAGATGGTCTGTTGTTTTATGATATTACAGGAAAACAGAATCTTAAGAATGTATTTGATTTTAAAAAATTAGGTATAGAGGATGTCAGACTCCTATTTAAAGAGATGTACTCAGCCATTTCTAATCTTGAAAAATATATATTGTATAGTAGTGATCTGATTTTGAATCCTCAATATATTTACATGAACATTGAAACCAGGGAATGTAGTTTCTTATATTATCCAGGAAGTGAAAATGAGGATGAAAAAGTAAGTAGTGATATTGAAGAATTATTAGCATATTTAATGGAGAGGATAGATAATGAAGATATCAAAGTAGTTGAGGCTGTATATCAGATAGCTGATATATTACAGAGGCAGCATTTTTCATTGGATGAGGCTTTGAAATGGTTTTTGGATGAATTCGGAAGTGAACCGTTAAGTGAAGAAGTAAGCTTCGTAGAAGACGTTAATATCAATATAGAAGAAATAGATTTAGAAGAAGAGCCAAAAAAGGAAAAGCGAAAGAAGAAATCCTTTTTTTCGAAAATAAAGGAATGGCTATTAGGAGAAGATGAAGAAGAGGAATTTAATATAGTGGAGACGGAGTCATCTTATGAGAATTATTCGGAAAAAGGGGATGATGATAATACAGTATTTATTCCGTGGATTGAGAACAACGAAAATAAGCTTTATGGAATCGGGAAAAATAATAAATATCATATTGATTTAACCAGGGTACCATTTTCGGTAGGAAAACTAAAAGGAGTGGTTGAGGTTATCATTAATGACAATTCACTAAGTCGTATGCATGCAAAGTTTACCAGAGAATCCAACAAATATTTCATGCAGGATTTAAACTCAACGAATGGAACATTTAAAAATGGAATAAGACTTGATCCTAACCAGAAGGTAGCCATAGAACCAGGAGATGAAATAGGGCTTGGGAAGTTGAAATTCATTTACAGATAGGGCTTTTGGCTATATACTAGAGGTGTTAGTTTTTAATAATTTTACTAGTATATTTTAGTGTCGAGGAAGGCAAGAATTCATGAAAATAAACATATATTATGGTGGAAGAGGATTAATTGATGATCCAACATTATATGTAATTAATAAGATACAGGCAGTTCTTGAGGAATTGCATGTTGAGGTTGAAAGGTTCAATCTCTATGAACAGAAAAACAGCATAACAACACTTCCACAGACTTTGAAAACAGCAGATGGTATTATTCTGGCAACCACTGTTGAGTGGCATGGAATTGGTGGATATATGACGCAGTTTCTTGATGCCTGCTGGTTATATGGTGATAAGGAAAAGATTTCTAAAATTTATATGTGTCCTATAGTAATGTCTACAACCTATGGTGAAAGAGAAGGAAAGCTCGACCTTTCAGTTGCATGGGAAATTTTAGGAGGACAGCCATGTAGTGGTATCTGCGGATATATAGCTGATACAACTATTTTCGAGAGAAGTGAGAATTATAATGCTATCATTGAGAAGAAGGCTGAGAACATGTATAGGACCATCAACCAGAAGCTTGATAGTCTTCCTGCATCTAACCAGGCAGTTAAGAAGATGGTTTCAGTTAATAAGAATACTGATTTAACACCTCAGGAATCTGAGCAGCTTTCGATGTATGCTTCTGATGACAGCTATGTAATGCGTCAGAAGGAAGACCTTCAGGAATTGACATCGATATTCAGAGATATGATGGGACAGACTACAAGTGAAAATGCTAAAGATGAAGGATATATCAAGGCATTTAAGAGTCATTTCGTTCCACAGCCTGGAATAGAGGCTACATACAGAATTAATATAGAAGGTGAGAAGAAACCATTAGCCATAGAAATAGCAGGAATGAAGAATGAATATTACTATGGAAATATAGAAGAGCCTGATGTGGAGATAACCATTTCGAAGGAAGTTCTTGATGATATTATATATGCGAGAATGACTTTCCAGAGAGCATTCATGGTAGGCTCTATTAAGACTAAGGGTGAATTCAAGAAGCTTAGAGAATTAGACCAGTTATTTACATTCATGGACAGAATGATATAAGGAGATGGAATATGCTTAAGGACGATTGTATTTTTTGTAGAATTATTAAAGGAGAGATTCCTTCATACACAATTCATGAAGATGATGATTTTAAGGTAATACTTGATGCTGGTCCTATCTCGAAGGGTCATGCACTGATTCTTCCTAAGGATCACTATCAGGATTTTTATGAAATTCCGGAAGAAGTTGCAGCTAATGCTTTAAAGCTTGCGAAGAAGCTCATGGTTAAGATGACTGAGAATTTAAAGTGCGACGGATTCAATATTTTCCAGAACAATAAAGAAGCTGGAGAACAGACTGTTCCACATTATCATATGCATTTAGTTCCAAGATACAATGGTGATATTAAATTATTCGGATATACACCAAAAGAGGTAACTAAAGAAGATCAGATTAAAACTATGGAAGAGATTATAGGATAATGAAAGAGATTGAAGTTTCAAGCATTATTAGTGCTGTAAAGGATATGTGTATAGAGGCAAGCCACTTCCTAACTAAGGATATGGAAGATACTTTGGTTAAAGCAGTGGATGCTGAAGAATCAGAGCTTGGAAAACAGGTTCTAAAGAAGCTTGAGGATAACCTTAAGATAGCTAAAGAGGACATGATTCCTATCTGCCAGGATACTGGAATGGCAGTGTTATTCGTTGAAGTGGGCCAGGAGGTTCATATAACAGGCGGTAACCTTACAGATGCTATCAATGAAGGTGTAAGACAGGGTTATGTTGATGGATTTTTAAGAAAGTCTGTAGTAAGTGATCCTATAGAAAGAGTTAATACTAAAGATAATACTCCGGCAGTTATCCATTATGATATAGTTCCAGGAGATAAGCTTAAGCTTACCATAGCACCTAAGGGATTTGGTTCAGAGAATATGAGTCGTGTATTCATGCTTAAACCAGCCGATGGAATAGAAGGTGTTAAGGATGCTATCGTTAACGCTGTAAAGGATGCAGGTCCTAATGCATGCCCTCCGATGGTGGTAGGTGTTGGAATTGGTGGTACATTCGAAAAATGTGCTCTATTAGCAAAGAAGGCATTGACGAGACCAGTTAATGTTCATTCTGAAATTCCATATGTTAAGGATTTGGAAATCGAGATGCTAAAGAGAATTAATGAAAGCGGAATCGGACCAGGAGGTCTTGGTGGAACGACAACAGCACTGGCTGTTAACATTAATACCTATGCAACGCACATAGCTGGACTTCCAGTTGCAGTTAATATATGTTGCCACGTGAACAGACATAGTACAAGGGAGTTATAAAATGGACAAATATATAACTACTCCTCTTGATGATTCAATTGTTAATGACCTTCATGCAGGAGATATGGTGTATATTACAGGAACGATATACACAGCAAGAGATGCAGCGCATCTTAGAATGTATAATACATTAAGGGAAAATAAACCACTGCCGTTTGACATTAAAGGAAATATAATATACTATATGGGTCCATCCCCTGCCAGAGAAGGAAGACCAATAGGCTCTGCAGGACCAACAACAGCAAGTCGTATGGATAAATATACTCCGGAGCTTTTAGACCTCGGGTTAAAAGGTATGATAGGCAAGGGCAAGCGTACAGAGGATGTTAAATCAGCCATCATCCGAAATAATGCAGTATATTTCGCAGCAATCGGTGGTGCAGGAGCATTGTTATCCAAGTCAATTCAGACATCAAAAGTAATTGCTTATGATGATTTAGGAACAGAAGCTATCAGGGAACTGGAGGTTAAGGATTTTCCAGTAATTGTAGTAATAGATTCTGAAGGTAATAATTTGTATGAAACAGCGATTGAAAAGTTTAAAAAGTAACAGACTTTTGATAGCCGCAGCTTTTGTTGCGGCTATTGTTATTGTTATTTTCGGACTTTTTAATTCGTTTGGTGTCAGTGGGAAGAAGGAAGAATTAGAAGCCTTAACCAAGAGCGCGAAGGAGCTTGATAAGGAATTTTCTGACAAATATAAAAGCTCCCAGACTATAGATATAAATGCTCAGAGAAAGCAGCTGTACGAATGGCTAAAACAACTGTTTTGGCCAGAAGAGGATGTTTCTTTTAAATCAAAGAAGGACATAATAGAAATACTCGAAAGATATCCTTCTAATTCAGAAGAAATTATTACCCGAAAAGATATTTTCAGTGTAGTATTCGGTTCTGCTCAATATGGAGTTGAAACATTCAATACCTTCGTTTCGAACTGCAGACTGGGTATTCCGGGAACTATGGTTATGGCTCAGTTCACAACGAATTTAGATCCTGTGTATACATATATTGAATTTGATGGCGCGGGATATCATATTGTTGAGGACAAGACAAGAGATGGCTATGACGAAGATACCGGCTATGTGGAAATCTATGGTAAGTACCTTAAGTTCGAAGAATATTCGGACCAGGAAGGTGGAGTCATAGAATACGGCTATCTGACTAATGATATTAAAATGACTTATTCAAAGGTATTAAATTACTATAGTACAGTCGATACGGTTGGACCAGATAATATTAAAATTCCTGATTTCTGGCAGTTTTACGTAGGTGTAATTTCTAAGGATGACTGGGAGGCCAGAGTACTTCCACCAGACAGATTATCTAAGGAATTTACTGAAGAATACAACGGTTATCTTGATATGCATCCTTCGTATAGATACGACAATCCTATGGTCGATTATGACAAGGATGGTATATATGACAGAATTTTCAGGCAGTATATTTCCGATGGCCTGGGCAGGTACAGAACCAATGTATTTTGTTTCATGGGTGATGGAAATAATATTCAGCTGGCCAAGGATGCCTGGGGCGAAAAATATAAGACAGTAGCAGCAGATTTAAACGCTGACGGTAACAAAGATATAGTTTTCATACAGTATAACGATAATCCAACAGATATAAGGAGTGAAGCATCAGTATTTCTTTATAAAAGGGGAAACTATGTACCATCAAGACTTCCTTCGGCTGATTACTCGAGCATCGAAGTAAATAAAGTGGAAGGTGGACAGGATGAATTAGTATGCAGGGAACGTGAAACTGAAAAGGAAGTTCGCTTAAAATATGTGAACAATACATGGGTAACTTCAGAAGAAGGCGTTTCGGATGAGAATGGTGAAGTGAATGATTAGTGTAATCGTACCAGTATATAACGCTGAAAAATTTATATTTAAATGTGTCGATTCTTTAATTAATCAGACATATGAGGATATCGAGATTGTATTGGTAGATGATGGGTCTACGGATGGTAGTCTTAATATTCTAAATGATTATGCTAAGAATGATTCAAGAATAGTGGTTGTTCATAAGGAAAATGGAGGACTTGTTTCGGCCTGGAAGGCTGGAGTTAGTGCATCCAAAGGAGAGTACCTCTCATTCGTTGACTCTGATGACTGGGTTGATACCAATATGTTCGAAGAGCTGATGACGTTTTCAACCAGTTCTGAAGAAGAGATAATAGCGAGCGACTATATAATAGAAAGAAATAAAAACGGCATTTTAACACCTGAGTATGTTTTTCAGCCAATAGAACCCGGTGAATATAAAGGGGATAAAATAAATGAATGTGTTATTCCTAATCTATTAGGAAATGAGCATAGATTCATAACACTATCAAGATGTATGAAGCTTATTTCATCGAAGCTTATCAAGGATAATCTTGATTATGCCAGCGAAGAAATCAAAATGGCAGAAGATGTTGCGATAATGTTTCCAGCTCTTCTTGATGCTAAACGTATCTACATTATGGATCATAAAGCATATTATCATTACCTTTATAATGAAGAATCAATGGTACATAAATATGATGCATATATGGAGACAAGCTTTGAAAAACTCCTTAAATCATTAAAGCGAGCAATAAGCAAAAAGAATCATGATGAGCTTATTGCATCTATTGATAGAGAAAATATCTTTCTTCTATTATATTGCGTTAAGAATGAGGCAAGAGGCAATAAAGAGCATTATAAGGAAAATATTATTAAGCTTCATAAGAAGAACAAAGATTTAATAGATAATACCAGGGTGAGTGTTAAGGATAAGTCGAATTTACTTCTATACAGGGCACTTAAAAACCCTAATGCTCTTAATTTATTGATGCTAAAGATGGCGATAAACATATATTACCGATAATTATTAAAACAGTTTGACAAACGTGTTAAGCTTGAATATAATTAATTTTGCGTTCGTTGGAACGAAAGTGAATAATGCACTAACTAAGTAGTACTTGGTTGTGGATGCAATTCAGATTAGGAGAAATACTCAAGAGGCTGAAGAGGCGCCCCTGCTAAGGGTGTAGGTCGTTTGCGCGGCGCGAGGGTTC
>JAKSHY010000034.1 GCA_024399135.1 Lachnospiraceae bacterium
CTGGCGTTGCGGAGCCACTCCGAGGCGTGGGCCCCCGGTGCCGAGAGCAGCAGACTGAGCGTCAAGTATAGGAGTGGGGCGAGGGATTTCATTTGTTTTCTATGTTTGTTAGATGTCAATTTTTGATTATGTTATAGTACGTTGTAACTATTATCTATTCGAGGTTCTTGTCTTATTTGTTTTTTCTACTTTAACCTTCTCTCTATCTTTCTTCTTCCTATCTTGGGATTTTTTAGAAAGTATATTTTTTACAATGGATTTCCTTCTCTCTTTTTGGGGAATAATCGTTCCATTTTTATACTTTTCTTTCGAGATCACCTTGTTATCCTTAAAGGTAATGCATTGGCCATTCAATTTATCATCTTTGAATTTTTCTTGTTTTGTTATATTTCCAAACATATCATATTCAAATGCGTTACCATTCCTTTTCCCATTTTTATATTGAACCGACGATGTTATCTGACCCTCTTTATATGAAGACCAAGACTTCGTCTTGAGGTTATTTTTATAGAACCCTTCAACAGCATATGTGTTGTCGGCAGCGTATTGGATGTATTTCCCATCCATCGTTCCTTTTTTATACTCTGTATATTCCTTCAGTGAGCCATCACTATTCCATTTATACCACGCACCATCTTTCAGGCCGTTAGAATAATTCCCTTTTTCTACAAGTTTCCTTCCCTTTTTTGTCAATTTCATATACTCTCCATTCAACAATTTTCCCCCATAGTTTCCTACAGTTGAATGGATGGTATTGTTCATATACCAAACATATGTTTTAGATAGTTTAGGTTTAATGTTAGTTTTTGATGATGCGACAAAAGTGTGTATATACATAGTGTCAACACTTTGCAGGTGGTGGCTTTTCTTGTATTCATTGAAGACATCGTTCATGAAGTTGTCTCTTGCAAAGCAATTGACACACGATACGAAAAATAGTATAAGTGATAACCTTGATTTCATTTATTTATTGTTTTTGAATGGTTCTTATATGTCACCGTAATGGATTCCGCTGTAATGGATGTTATTGTTATCCCTTCGATGGATTGCCCTTCAGTAAGAAAGCACGATTTGCCATTTATATTTATTATCGCTGTTCTGTTATTGTTACTTACTATTAATCCTCCATATTTCATCTGTGGCCATTCGATGTTTAGGTTTTGAACACTGCTATTTGTGTTGTGTGGTTTATTGTTCGCTTTCTGTGTGGTTTTTCTGTTCTTGTCCTGTGTGGTGACAACGGGGTTTGATTTTTTTGATGCAGAAACATGAAATGGATCGGAGTAATCTAATTGTAGCTGGTAATCACTTTCATGATCTAGCGGTTTGTCCGAAAATTCGGGCACATTCACGTTTTCATAGATTTCCATCTCTTCAGTATGGAAGAATACTCTATAGACGATAGTGCCCCATATGATAATCACGAGGACGGCAAGAACATATGTTACTCCTTTGCTTTTCATCTAACCAGTTTTACTCTTTAGTAAATGTGAATATAGTACTCTTTCTACTTTTATTTCCTGCCTTATCTACGCTTATCACAGTCCAATAGTAGACGCCCTCGTCGATGTAACAAGTATAGTTGTTATCCTCTGTGGAGAATGACTTGACAACATCATAAATATCTTCATCGTAGGCTATTACAAGGCTGTCGTGTATGTTTGATCCGTAGTCATTGCCTTTGGTCCATTTGAATGTGACGCTATCCCCAAGTATTGTCTCATTGTTTAGAGGATATTTTAATGAAACCTCAGAGGGGGGGATTCTATCTACATATAGTTTATGCCCAGATTCTTGGGTTTCTGTGTTTTCATTATGAGCTTTTACCCACCACGAGTATGAACCGTCTTCTGGGAAGGATGTTGTCATAAAGGGAGTAGTGACTTTTTTCTCAACGACTATCTGCTGATTCGCATTCTTTAGTGAAAAGGTGTAGAAATCAGCATTGTATAGCTCACTCCATGAGAATTTCAGGCTGTCTTTATTGGTATAAACTCCATCGTAAGGAGAGTAAAGAATAATGTTTTGTGATGTGAGATCCACAGTGCTATCTATTCTAAACGATGTAGAAGAAAAATTGGTTTCGCTTACGTCATTAATGGCTTTTACACGCCATTCAAACTGCCCTGGTTGGAGCGCAAATCTAATTTTATTGGATGGCACAATTGAATCGTACCAAAGAACTTGTGCCATGTCGAATGATGGGCTGACAACTTGTATGTTGTACAATGTTGCGTCCTCTATATCGGACCACCAGAAAGTAACATTTGATGCTGTTATTGCCGCTCCATTCTTGGGTGCATATAGTTCGACTTCTTTACCTGTGATATCTGCCACAAGGAGATCTTGGCAACCAAAGATGACTATCAGCGGAAGAATGCTAAAAATTTTTTTATACATTAGTTGTTGCTTTTTGATTTAATGTTCTGAAAATAGATATAAGAGAAAAGGTGCTCTTTCTTTGTTTGTAAATCTTTCTTTTTCGTTAGTTGTACTGCAGCTACCATTCCAGTTTTGTTGATTCGTTCGGAATCGTGGATGAATTTGACTATACTTATAAAATTGCCCTCCAGAACTACTTTATTTGTTAGAATTTGGTAATCCTGGTATTCTGAATAAGATGTTTGAGGAAATTCTATGAGTGTCAGGCTATTGTTCTTGCAGAATTTTGTGGTTTTATCTAAAATTATCTGCTCCACATCGATGTCATCTTTATCAATTAATAAATGATCTATTTGACTCATCTTGGCGTTCAAAACCGTAATCTTCTCTGGGGCGTCTTTAATAGCATTGATTCGTTCTTGAAGTTCTATGTATTGAGTTATTATGTTGATTGTGTTTTTGAATGAAAACAAATAAGCACAAACAGCTAACAGCGATGTTACCGCAATAGCAATTAAATATATCTGTTTATATGTTAATTCTTTTATCATAACTGAATTCTTATGGAAAAGTAGGCTTTGGACTCCGCCTCTTTGTATTCATACTTAATGATATTAACCTCTTTGAAATCTGATGTGGATTTCATCCCTTTTATCCAGCTGTTGAATTCAAAGCTATCATGACTAATACCTGTTACCATCATTATTCCATTCTCAAATGTCACTTCTTTGGAAAGTGATGATTTTTTTATTTGTGGATTAATTGTGATGTCTTTTAGAACAATGGATGAAGGAACCTGATGAGCGAAAATGTCTAAATAATATGCATATTTTGTCTCACTAAGTAGCCCCGACTGTTGAAGGAATTTGTTTTTGGAGGCATAAGTTTGTTTTATTTCATCTAAATGATTGAGCATCCGTTCATTGACGGTTATCTGAGAGTTTAAGTTATCGGCCTTTGAATAATAATGGTTGAATAACGCATAACTAATCAGTAAGAGCATGAAGGAAATAGGAATGATTATTCGAAGTAACTTAATAGTCTTCCTTTTGTATTCGATCTCTTCTATATTCCTGGATACACAGTTCATTTCCGAAAAGTTACAGTTTTCTCCTAACAAGTAGGCGAATCCAAGTGATAGCGATGGTAGAAAACTGGAATTAAATGTTTGACCTGATAAATTTACGGCTTGTATTGTCTCATCGTCGTTATTCCCTATTTCATAGCTAGTTACCTCATTCTCAGCAACAATTAAGGAGATGTTGTGGTATGAGATGGCATCCGTAGAAGAAGGCAAGAGTTTTAATAGATCACTAATTATGAAGGGACCAACCGAAACTCCAACAACAAGAAATCCAGAGAAAAGGGAGATTATTGAATCTAACGTCTCCTGCCGTATGATTGACAGTATTGTGTCCGTAGAATCGGGGATGGAATATTGTTGCATACAATAGTCATCTGGATTAACTCCAGGAAGAATCTTGTCGATACAGATTTTAGAATCTTGTTCTTGTTTTATCTGTCTATACAAAAGTCCCTTGCCATTAACAATCAATCCTATATTTGCTCCTACAGGGATGTTCTTTTTGATTTCTAGAAAGTCGTTGGTTGGGGAGATGGGGAAGGAGAAGTCTATATCATTATTGTCTTTACGCATTGATGTAAGGGAGTAATTATATAGATTACCTCCTAACATTTCAACGTCAATAACATAGAAACTGTCGCTAAAATCTAGTATGTCCGCAAGTTTTAGCATATTAGAATAGGATTGTTGGGCGAATAAAGATGTTTAACTGCGAATCTTCTTTCTTTTTGTTCCGATTAGAGAAGATCCACTTTAGAATGGGAATTCTCGAAAGCACAGGAAGTCCAGATCCGGTATTCGAAGCTACCTTTTCTTCCAATCCTCCAAGAAGTATCATTTCTTCGTTTCTGACTCTCATAATAGAACTGAATGTCTTATTTTCTGAACCTGGAGGTGCGTCTTTTCCTGCGCTTTCCTTAAACCCAGACTGTGATACTTTAATTTCCATTGTGATCTGGTCATCGCCTGAGTACATAGGTTTTATCGTAATGGATAAATTAGCGTCAATTGATTTCCATTCGTAGGATTGGATGTTTTGCGGGTTTTCGTTTCCGACAATGGTGTTTTGCACTTCCTTGTAATACTCGGTTTCTCCGACAACCAAAGTGGCTTCGTGACTATTTAGTGTTGCCAGTTTAGGCGTTGAATGGATTTTAACTACTCCTTGATCCTCCAATGCACTTAGTGAAAGGTAGAAGGACGAGTTGACTTTCCCTAGATTAAAGAATGATCCCCATCTATTGATGCCTGATATTATATCATTTAATACAGATGAACTCAAGGTTGTCACAATACCTCCATTTACTTGAAGAGAAGAACTTGAAGGACCATTACCCGAGCCAAAGTTTATGCCAGTTGATACCCTTTTGTAAACATTGGAACTAACCATTATCACCTCTATGAGAATGACAGGCACAACTTTATCTATGTCTGTCAGAAAAACTTCGAGTTCGTCAATTGAACTCCTTGAGCCACTGACAATAAGACTGTTTAACTCCGGAAATTCCTTTATTGACACTTCTTTTTGAAGTTCTTTGGGAATAAATTCAATGATTTTGTCTATAGAACGATATTGCATCTGAATAACCCTAGTCTCTCTAAGGTTTTCGATTTGCCTTTCTCCAATCATATAGATATCTCCATTCTTATGTGCGATATATTTACTGCCGTTTAGAATCTTAGAAAGGAACTCGTCATAAGTAACATTGGTGAGCTTTGTTGAGATGTTTCCCTGTAATTGTGAATATATTATGTAATTGGATTTGATGTCATCGGAGATTGCATTAACGAGCTCGTTAATTGAGACGTCATCTGCTGACAAGGTAATCTTGTTTCCTTCGATCGCATAATCAAAACCTGCTTTCTTGTTTCTTGTGCTTCTTGATCTGTTTGTCGGTAATGCGTTTTGCGTTGGTTGCGATTGTTTCTCGATAAAGATGCATCCGTCGTCTAGGGAAGACGAGAGAAGATTGTTTGTCATCGCCATTTTCTCAAGCGCACTGGATAAATCCATGTTCTCGACATAAAATGAAATAGGAACTGATCCTGTCTCTGGAGAGAATACGATATTCCTTCCTGTGAGTTTTGTAATTTCTTTTGCAACCTTTGAAAGTGAATCATGAACCAAATCCATGCTTATGGACTGGGATGATGGATTATACCTCACATCCAATTTCTTGGGTTGGAATGCTGTGTCCGAGAGTTTCTGTGTGTATCGTGAGATAGAGATAATATTGTTGTAAAAATTCAGGTCCAAATTATATTGTTTACACAAAAATAATAGGACTGTCGAAACAGTGACGTTAGAGAAATTGTTACTTACCCTCATGTTCAGATCAGGGCTGATGTGGACATTGATTTTGTTTGCGTTCGCTATTGCCCTGATAAATTCTTGTATGTCGAGGTCGGATACTGAAAGTTCTATTGATTCGTTCAGTCCTGGCATCTCATCTGAAAGATCGTTTAGCTGGTTCTCGATGACCTTGAATCTTTCCTCATTTGGATTTTGAGCAGAAACCGCAATACTGAACACAACAAATATGGATAATATAAGTAAATGTTTCACCATTATAACTAATTATTGTTTAACAATATTGGATATATTTCTTCAATTGAGGTGTTACCTGCAACAAAATCGTTAAACGCTGATTCAGCTAAAGACAATATACCCATCTCTTTCCTAAAAAGTTCAATGTCGTATTTCCCTGTCCTGATAAACTCAGAGAGGCGGGAATCAACAGGAAGCACCTCGTAAATAGCCTTGCGGCCCTTGTACCCTGTGTAGTAACAATGTTCGCATCCTTTCGATTTATAATATGTCTTGGGTAAAGACACTGGTTTAAATGTTTGTGGCAATAGGGAGGAGTCAAAATCGCATTGTTCCTTACAATGTGGGCATAATAACCTTATGAGTCGTTGAGCAACACATAAATTCACTGTGTCCGACAGAAGAAAGGGTGGTATGCCCATATCCGTCAATCGCGTGATAATTCCCCATGAGGAATTTGTATGAATAGTCGACAATACTAGATGTCCTGTTAACGCCGCACGGATCGCCATTTGAGCTGTCTCTTCATCTCGGATTTCTCCTAACATAATGATGTCAGGGTCTTGACGAAGGAATGTGCGAAGAGCGCGGGCGAATGTTAATCCTATATCCTCTTTCAATTGAACTTGATTGATGCCAGATAAGGTGTATTCCACTGGGTCCTCAATGGTTAATATGTTAGATTCTGTCTTATTTAGAATTTTAAGCGTGGCGTACAATGTGGTTGTCTTTCCAGATCCTGTTGGACCGCTGATTAGGATAATCCCATGCGTTTTTTTTATGTTCTCAAGAAATATCGATTGTTGCTCTGGAGTAAATCCTAACTTGCTTATCTCTATGTTTGTTGAATCCTTGCTCAATAGTCTTAACACTATTTTTTCTCCATTTAATGTCGGAAGGACTGATACCCGGATATCAAAATTCAGATTGTCTTCATTAAATAGAATGCGACCATCTTGCGGAAGTCTCTTTTCTGCAATGTCAATATTTGATTTGATTTTTATCTTATTTACCAATGAGGGGTAATTGTCTTTATCTATTCTATACTTCTCTAGTAATTTCCCATCTATTCGAAATCTAACTCTACATAGGTTCTCATATGTCTCAATATGGATGTCGCTGGAATGCATCTCTTTGGCCTCTTTGATTAATGAGTTCAAAAAGTTATTGGCATTTGAATTACTTATTGTTTTCAGCGATTGAGCTTCACTATCAGATATTCTATAATATCGATTGAGTGTTTTCCTTAAAATTTCGGATTCTACAACTTCAAATTGGATACTTCTATTAAAAGTTAGTTCGAGTTCCTCCTTTACAGATTCCGTGTCGTAACTGTCCTCAATATACAAGGTCCATTTTGCATCCGACATTTCCTTAGGTACAATATGATAATGCCATGCCTGTTGATCAGAAATGGAATGACGAATGTTCTCATCAATTTCAAGTGTATCTGTCATAGTCATATTGTGGGTAAGAGACTCATGAGGAGTGTGTCATCATAAGGATCGTGAATGAATATAACGCATATAATGAAGATGATTGATAGGTATCCTATCAACGGCATTCGATTGGAGTTCCGTGAAACTAGAAGATGTGCGATTAGAGAGATTGTCAGTGATGTAACTAGAAATGTCACATAGTTTATTGGAGAAAACGCTGCTGCGAGAAAAAAGAAAAAAATAATGTCTCCCGCCCCGATAATATTGTCTATTATGGAGAATTTTCTATCTGCGTTCTTGAATTTGTAGAAGATTGCAAGAACACTTAATTGAATAATAATTAATAGTGAATTGATTATAAAGTTTGCCCCCCAATTCAATAAACCAATCTCGTAAATCCCTGTAAGAGCTTGAATGCTTAGTAAAGAAACTAGCAATATCTGTAGGACAGACATGCTCTTAATATCCTGGTATGCAAGGATTATCAAAAGAGGATATGTCAAAAATTGGGTTATCATCAGTCTTTAACAACTTCTTTCAAATTCTTCTCTTGATCAATCTCCCATACGTTGTAAATTCCATCGCCGTCAAAATCAACAACAGCGGTTGCTCTTGCTGTAAATGATGTCGCTCCAGCTTCGATTATTTCTATTTGATAATTCGCCTTCCCCCCCTCCGTTGTGAGTCTCTCTTGTTCAAATCCTATTTCGTCTAAATCGGACGAGTATTTTGAGTACATAAAGAAGTGTGTCTTTTCTAACGTGTGAACATGACCCAATTGTAATTGAGCCTCTGTCGCTTTGGTTTTAGATATAAGCGGCATCAAATTAGGCAAAGCCAATAATACTAAGATGCCTATTATTACTAAAACAATTAGCAGCTCTGGTAGTGAAAATCCTGGTACTCTATTTAGTTTCATATCACAAAAATTTCTCAAAAATAGTTAATTTCTATATATACGACAAATATTAACCATATCTTATCTGTTAATATGGAATTTTCGGAAGAAAATACTTGCTGATTTTATAAATAAACCGTCTTTTTAGACAAAATACTTTACTAAGTTGCGATTCATAACGCAATTTTAACTATGAAGAGGCACCAACCTTTGTTTCTAATAATAATGGTAAGTTTATAATAGTGAAATTATGCTTTATAAAATGCTTGCGATGTATACATTCCGATGAGTTTCTAACACCAATTGGAAATTGTCTTTCTTTACAACATCATTTGAATTAGTTCCTTTATGATTTCAGTAGTAGAAATAAAAAATTTGCTAGTGTAGGTGGAGGTTATGTGCTAATTGGCATTGATGATCATGGGAATATAAAGGGCACAATAGTTGATAATTCCAAACGATCTGCCATCCAAGGTTTATTGGATGCAATTCACTGAAAATTGTATGCAGTTGTAGAGGGAAAAATTGAATTATTTTCACTATTTTTGCGCAAAAATAAAGTTCTTATGGGAGATATTAACCGTCTAAAAATTGTTTTAGTCGAAAAGAAACGAACGGCTAAATGGTTATCTAATGAGATGGGAGTAAATCCATCCACTGTTAGCAAATGGTGTACGAATTCTTCTCAACCAGACTTAGAAAGTATACTGAAAATTGCTGATTTACTCAATGTAGACATAAAGGAACTTCTCGTTAGAGAGTATCGCCAATTCGTGGTTGATCAAAAATAGATTCGAGTAGTAATATATCTTCGTATTAAAAAAACTGCAGCTAAAAAATTCGATATGAAACTCTCAAAAATAAGATTCAGGAATTTCAGAAATTTCGAGGACTTTCAAATTACGCTTGGAAGAAAAGTCACCGTGTTCATAGGTCGAAATGGCATGGGAAAAACCAACATTATCGATGGTCTGGTGCAATCGCTAAGTTTTATTTTCTCCAAGCAAAGGGGGAATGAGCAGTATGAATTTATCAGAAGCACAGATCAAAGCGTCAAGTCTTTTCGTTCAGTAGATCCTCTATATGAAGACAACAACTATAATTATCCGATTTCCCTTGATGTTGATGGTGAAATAGAGACAGGTAATGCTTCAATACCGTTGACCTGGTCGTTTGAACAAGAATCTAAGAAATCCGGATTGAAGGACTCGAAATTCAGGGATGCTTATCATAAGTTTTGGGGTCATTACAATTTATTTGAGGAAAAACCATTGTTGGCGTTTTTCTCTGATGGATTTCCTCATAAGGATACAAATATTAGCTCCGGCATGAAAGATAAACTTAAAACCGGGAATCCATTGCCTGCCGGCGATGGATATTATCAATGGGATAAGGAGCAGAGTTGTGTGAACATATGGAAAAAATATTTTGTTCAGCAATGGATTAACAACCGACTTAACCCCGATCCTGTGAAAGAGGCGTTCGTTAACGCCATTAGCGGAAAACTTCATGATTTTTCTTCGTCAATCACCGATATGACAACCATTGACAACTCGGTAAGTGGGCTTTCTGTAGATTATAGAGACGATGAAGCTACCTTACTTGTTGAATTGTCCAATGGCACAAAGAAGCCATTTGACTCGCTTCCTGCTGGATATGAACGCATATACTCAATGGTTCTTGACTTGGCTAGTCGCAGTTATCTACTTAATGGTAACACCAACCCAGAAGGTATTGTCTTTATCGATGAGATAGACCTTCATCTCCATCCCACGTTGGAAGCAGATGTTTTATCGTGTTTTATAAAATCGTTCCCTCGTGTCCAATTTATCGTTAGTACACATTCTCCAATGGTAATTAGTAACTTCAATCAGGCAGATGGGGTTGCTGGAGACTGTAAATTAATAAATTTGCTGAAGAACGAAGATGAGTATTATTGCAAAACCATTGAAAACATATATGGTCTTGACTATAATTCAAGTCTCATTAATATTATGGGCACGAGACAACAACAGAAGTTCACTGATGAGTTGGCGGAGGCATACCTTTACTGGAAGGAGAAGGACCAGTCGAAGGCTGGCAAAATTGCCGAATTGCTTCTTCAGAAGTATGATCGTAACAGTTCTTTAATCCAAGCGTTAAATTTATAAATGAAATACATAGACAAAAAGAATTTAACTTCAGCTAATATAATTATTGATAAATATCTGACTCATGCGAAGATAAAGCCAGGATTTGTTAATGACGATCTTTACAAAAAATTTACAAATAAAGATGGGAAACGTAACTTAGTGGATCAGATTCTTCTGCGCGAACAAGATTATAGGTGCTGTTACTGTATGAAAAAATTCAGCCCTTCTATAGATTCGGACATCACCATAGAGCATCTAATCCCCCGTTCAACTCCCTATGGAAATGAACTGAAGTATTTTGCAACACAATATCCAGGTTTAAATGACACAAATGTATGCCACACTCAAGATTACAAGAGTGGTACTAGCATTAATGGGCAATATCCGCATCATGTGGCATACCATAATTTCTCCATAGCATGTCACGACTGTAATGAAGAAAGAAAAGATAAATACATTGTATTCCCATTTTTGCTTCCGTCAATTTCCAGCCATATTATTTACAATAGAACTACAGGAAAGATCTCATGGATGGATGATCCGCAGATTTTTAACGGTTTTCCTGCAGAAGAATGGATGGTGAATATCTTGAATCTTAATAGCTCTGAACTTAAGGCCATACGAGCTGTTTGGTTTTTTGGCAAGGATAATCCAACCGTTACCTATTCTACTCCTGACACAGTTCGTAATCTCAAAGATAGAAAAGAGTTGATATACAGAACATTCGATGCTATTCTTAACAAAAATCCTAATGTGTCTCTAAGAGATATGGAGGCATTTATAAGCCTAGAGACGGAGGAAAGATGGAGTAACTTACTGAAGTATAATTACTTTGGAACAATATGAATCGTTACATATGTATAAATACGGCAATAATTATCGATTATTGCCGTATTTATACATATGCTCCCCTATTCCAGAATAAAGTAGCTTACTCCATTCGTCAGCTAGTCTATAGGAACTCGTCCAAAAAACCATCGTTTTTCATACTTTCTAAAAAATGCCGGACAACATAACGGAAAATAACCTATATTTGTCCGAAAATTGGTGTATTTATCAAAGTACACAAAACGTTATAGATTTTTAGTTTTAGTACAGATATGATCATAGGTTACGCCAGGGTATCGACATCCGACCAGAATTTGGACCGTCAGATAGATTTGTTGAGGGAGCAAGGATGCGAACGCATCTACCAAGAGAGAATCACAGGAACCACAAAGGAGCGTCCGGAATTGAACCGAATGTTCGAGGCTTTGCGGGAGGGGGACACTGTCATCATTTGTGAACTTACTAGATTGAGCAGATCCGTGAAGGATCTCTTCTCATTAGTGGAACAGATAAAAAACATCGGGGTCAATATCAAGTCGCTCAAGGAACCTTGGATGGACACTACCACACCGCAAGGCATGTTGCTCTTCTCCGTATTCGCTGGTGTTAGCCAATTCGAGAGAGACCTCATCAAGGAGAGGACTAACGAAGGGCTGAAGTCTGCCAGGGCAAGAGGGAGAAGAGGGGGAAGACCAAAGGCAGATCCTAAAAAGATGGAACTTGCCCTGAAGCTTTACGATTCGAAGGCGTGCTCCGTCTCCGACATACTAAAAACAACGGGCATCAGTAAAGCGACGCTGTACTCTTATATAAGGAAGAGGGAATAGACTCTTTCCCTGTTCAGCTGATGTAACAGAGTATTGATCATTCATTAAAAAATGCCTCTAGGGTTACTTTCTTTTCTGTAAAACAACTATTTTTCGACTTGATAGGTTGTCTAAAAATGGGGAGTGTTGTAATAAAAACGGCAATATTTATTAATAATTGCCGTTTTTACCTTTCGTTATTATTATGTCTATTTGGGGATGGCATTGCTTGCATTGTCAGTCAATAGGAATATAGGAAATGAGCTCCATAATGCTCTGGCTTATTTCGGATTCGCTTGGAATAGGATTATATGCTAACCCAGGAAGTCCGCTACGATAGGAAGGGGCGAGTTGCTTCCAAGTGCTTGATAAGTCGGCAATCAGACGTGATTCTGCCACTGTCCTTTTTTGCCAGCCATCTGGCTTGCTGAATCTTTGCTGATCCTCCTTTAGAAGAGACGTAAAGTCACTTTTGAAGTCGTTGCTTTGAAGATATATTGAACAATCTTCATCTTTGAGCAAAAAATGTAGGTCATAAAAATGTCTTATCTTACTTTGCATTTGAGGCAGATAGTCATCTGCCATAGAACATCTGACAAGAGAGACTATTTTCTCGGTCAGCGTACGCTTTTTGTCAAGTACGTTTAACGGAAATGGTAACATGCCGTATTGCTCTATCAAGTCTGATAGATCTCGCTCACGCATGAATGCACCAATGAAGCTCTCAATCGTTACCTTCTCAAAAGGATAAGGGTTAGCAAAAGAATTCAGCTCAAGGGTTAACCACTGGGTTATTATGCTATCTGCACTGTTGTATAGTGACGGATATGCAAAGAGTTCCTTGCGGTATCGTGATCCTTTGCTTGTCAGACCTTCAATAACCTTCTCTTCCAATCCATTTGAAATGTCATTTGCAACACTTGACATAATTGTCTTGATTTGATTGCCACTCAGGCCTTCTGCCAAAATAGCTAAATCAATGTCTTCGGAGAATCGGGCTATTAAGCGGAATGCTTTTGACAGGGAAGTTCTATAATACTGCCGCTTTTTCGAACCAGTTGCTAAGTTAAGAAAATAAAGTTTAATTTAGCAGTCATGAAAAGTAAAAGAAGAAGCTTCACGGCAGAATTTAAAGCCCAAGTTGCCATAGAGGCACTGAAGGGACAAGAGACACTGGCGCAGTTGTCAGAGCGTTTCAATGTATCGAGTGTGATGATTTCCAACTGGAAATCAGAGTTCCTAAACAACGCCTCAGCAGCCTTCACAGAGAAAAAGAAGGACGACGCGAAAGATAGAGAGTTGGAGCAGTGCTATAATAAGATCGGCAGACTGGAGATGAAGCTGGATTTTGCAAAGCGGGCATCAAAAGCGTTGGGGATACCAATGCCCGCAGACGACTAATATCCCCAGACAGCGAACTTAGTCTAAACGAGCAGTTGGAACTGTTAGGCATTAGCAAGGGCTGTTATTATTACAAACCCGTCAAAATGGACTCCGAGACTCATGAGATAATGAAGTTCATCGACAAGGAGCACATGGAGTTCCTCGGGAAGGGAGTTGTGGGAATGAAGGACTCCATTAATGCGCATTTCCAAAAAGAAGATCCGGACTTTCACATAGGAGAAAGAAGGGTGAGAAGGCTGATGCGCATGATGAACATCCACGCAACCTATCCGGCTCCTCGCCTAAGCACCTTGGGGTCGGCGACTTACGTCCATCCATATCTTTTAAGAAAGATGAAAATAGATCACCCTAACCAGGTCTGGAGTACGGACATCAGCTATATACCGATGGGCAAAGGGTTCCTTTACCTATATGCCATTATTGACGTGTACAGCCGTCATATCGTCTCATGGGGGCTCTACAGCACATTGGAGGCGAGTAATGCGATAGAGGTGTTGGAGCGTGCCATTAGACGTCATGGCGCCCCTGAAATCCTCAATTCCGACCAGGGCAGTCAATATACCTGCAAGGAATGGGAAGAAGCATTGGAAAGGTATGGTATAAAGATCAGTATGGATGGCCGTGGACGATGCAAGGACAACATTTGGATCGAGCGGTTCTGGCGTACCATCAAGAACGAATACATCTATTTTCATCCGTTTGACGATGGGGTGAAGATGCGGGAAGGGATAAGATGGTACATAGATTACTACAACAATCACAGGCATCACCAAGGCATAGGACATAAAACTCCAAAATCTTTATATCTTTGTGCTGGCGAGTTGCCCAAGGTGGCTTGATTGGATTTTTCGGTCGTTTCCCCCTAGGGGGAAAGGTTATTGTTTAACTAAAACATCAAGGTAACTGGTCTGATAAGTGATAGTATTATAGTTCCTCCTTTGAATACAACTCGTTCAGCAAAACGATTATTGGAAAGATTACAAAGCATCTTTGTGATCCAATAGTCTTTCTCGACGAAGGCAGGTAGGATACCCATAGCTTCAGCTGTTGCACGAACAGCATCCTCTAGTAATTGGGGATTCTTGTCAAGTGTCATTAAATGATTCTCCATTTTTTTTTATTGAGCAATATTGAATCTGAGATTCCGATATTATATGTTGTAAGGTTGTTAAGCGAAGAAAAAAGCCTGTCTGCACATTCTTTTTCTTCGATATATTCCATTATTGCCCCTAACAAAGCTCTTGTTGAAGGAGAATACCTAACAGCGAGCTGAGTCATCGTTCGGCGTTCATCTTTAGATAAATCCTTAATCCTATCTATAAGAAGAGAACAACTTTGTGTTGTATTGCTATCGGGAATGTTCTTAATCATTCTGAGGCAATCGAGGAGCTGTAGGAGCTTGATGTTACTTCTCTCAATGGAGTTTGGTTGTTCCACAAATTTGATTGTGTATGCACCTCGATGTTTGGAATTTTTTTTGGAATTAGTGCCAATCTGTATAATGCTGGCAACTTGTGTGGTTAATCCAAGGCCATTGAATATGGATAAACCTGTAAGATAACCTATAGGTTTTCCTCCTTTTTCTAGAAGATCCTTCACTATTTCTTCTGGTCGAGGTTTGAGTTCACCAAAGACGGTTTTTCGAGTTTTAAAGAATTTTCCCTTGGATAATTTGCAAATCTCGCCACAGGAAACCATACGGTTTAGTGTCTTCAATATAGAACCATTGCATTCCGTTGGAAGTCCAAAGTCCTGATAATTGAAGACAACATCAGTAGGCATTTCTGCCACCTTTTTGCGTATGATGCTGCTTGTAGTTATTATATTATGTTTCATTTCATGAGCAAAGTTAAGAGAATTTTTTTGGAATGTCCAGTTTTTAAGCTAAAAAACAAGACAAAATATTGAATTACTCACTTTTTGATTGTAAATTTTACCCATATCTGTCTACGGAATGATTAGTGCTCAAATCTTTCGTGACAGGATTATCCAATGTTACAACATCATCTTTTTTTTAAATCTGTAAATCATTGATTTTCCAAAAGTTTACTAGCTTTATCCACAGATATCGATAAAAATTCAGCAAGAGACTCTACGTTATCACCATCTTCTGCTACTAAATTTCCGTCTTGATTAGGAATATACGTTCCAGTAGGATCTATATATACAGTGGATTATTTAAGCAATAATTATAAGCACAATATGCTGGATATTTCGTCCATAGCGGATCCACGCTCATCCATCGTCCTAGACGGGTATCCAACAGACGGTACTGGGTGGTGTATGCGCCCTCTTCCATATCGCTCTCCTTCTCATGGCCTGTGTAACCGAAATGGTAGTCGGAGACGTTGTAGCTTCTCCCCGGCATCGCCATGCCGAAGGGATAGTAGTCGGTCAGGGTTTCGACGGTGGGTTGGGCGGTGGTATGGGTTACGAGGCTCTTCATGGGGGCTAAGATAGGGTTTATTTTGTTAAGTTAGCAACTGGTTCGGGAAAGTGGCAGTATTAGTATATCCACTACGGTATACAAATCGTATAGGAAACATTGTCTTGGTATTCCACCTTCATGCTCTTATGTTGAACCCCCAAGACACTATCTATTATGGTAACCTCTACATCCATAATATCACCTGGAAATGTTATAAATGACATGTTATCCCTAATATATTTTTCATTGGAATTTCTTTGAGTTAATGTTATTTCCGATTTTCTCCACATGTCTCGCTTTGTTTTAAAATAATCCGATAAAGGAGGATTATTTCTAGTTATTGAAATTTTTGCTGTATCTACCTTTGAAATAATTTCCACATGATGGGCCATAGGGCATACCCACACAATAATTTTCTTGCAGTTCTTAGGTATCAAAAATCGATTTCCTTCACCTGTCCCATAATAATTAGACTTTTGAAAATAACCATACAAACTATCCTTATTTAAATTATATCCTTCCACATTATTTCTTTTCAACACAAAACTGTCAGCTGATATAGTGCCAAATCCCGGTCGATCAAATGCATAATGACTTGGACATTCAAAATACGAAACTCCGAATTTGTAGTTCTTTAATGTATCGCCGTTAATCTTATCCTTAAAAATAACAACAACCTCATTTGAACGCTTTTTATCCCCTTCAATATATTCTATTTCAGGCGTTCTTCTAACTTGAGCCAAACTTACTATTGGCAAAGCAAGCATTATCATTAATAATATCCTTCTCATAAGTTATTCCTCTCTTTTATTTATATAATCATCCATATACACTTCCGTTCCTAAATCTTTTCTCGTCTCTATGCCTCCATTGTACATATAAAAAGCGGCACGATTTTGTTCAGCAGGTCCAAAATCAAATAACGTATTCACATCAACGTCTGCTATCTTAAATCTACCATCTGCTTTTGTTTCATCTTGCATTGCGCAATGACCTACAGCTGCAATAACAGTTGCACCTGTTACTCTAGAAATTTTAGAAGCCAATGCATCTACCCTATCGTCATTATAGGAAAAATACGAAGTTGAAATCGCACCCACATTGCATGCATCAATAAAAATAGTTGCATTTTCCTCAAACTTTATTAATCCTTTTTCCATAGCATCCGCTATATCATCCCATGATTTTGCAAGTGTTGTTGGTTTATTGTTCACTCTCGGAACTTGATCTGAGTCGTAATAAAGTCCTCTATCATTCATTAAATAAAAACCAACGTCTCCGCCGTGTGTAAAAAAAGCAATCGAACTTATAGATCCTTCACTTTTAGTTGCTTCTATCAATATTTTTAATATATCATCTCCTGTCTTTGCGGTGTATGCTTTATATTCCTTATATTCATTTTCTAGGCGAAGTGCTTGATCCTTGAAAAATTTTCTGTGATTTGAAGTCCATGCGCCACCTGTTGCCTGTCCTGCTATAGCTAAGAAGGCTTCTAAACCATCCAAGTCTATTGCCCATATAGGAGTATTACTTGCAAACTGGTATGGAGACAACTCTGGATATTCTTGACCATATACAATCAATGGATCGGCACTTAAGAAACGTGCAAGATTGGGGCTATATATTCTTTCACCATAATCCTGCGTTTGATCAAACACGAACTCTTTCCCATTAAACCCGTACCTATACGCGTTGTAGCTCCTCCCCGGCATCGCCATGCCGAAGGGATAGTAGTCGGTCAGGCTCTCGACGGTGGGTTGGGTTCCTCCGCCCGGAGCGTCGGATATCACCGCCATGACGTTGCCCAGGTGGTTGGTCAGCTCGTAGCGGGTCGCGGGTGTGGCGGATTCGTCCGCGCCATTGTTGTTTAACGCGAGGTTGCGTCTCCTCATGCCTATGCGTCCCGCCCCGTA
>JAKSHY010000035.1 GCA_024399135.1 Lachnospiraceae bacterium
CACCATTCTTTTCTTCGCGCGGGTCAGATTCTCAATGTACCGCTTTTCTGACCCACCATCTTTTCTTCGTGCGGGTCAGATTCTCAATGTTCTTCTTTTCTGACCCAATATTTTTTCTTCGCACGGGTCAGATTCTCAATGTTCTTCTTTTCTGACCCACCATTCTTTTCTTCGCGCGGGTCAGATTCTCAATGTACCGCTTTCTGACCCACCATCTTTTCTTCACACGGGTCAGATTCTCAGTGTTAATTTTCCCACTTTATGTAAACCAGCCCAAATATATCTTGTTATCACATCAATATAAATTATATAATAAACCTTGGGGGGAAGCAGTATAAAAGTAGCATCGCATTCGACACTGCACATCAAATTTCGGAGGTTATTATGGGCAAAAAAATCAATGTAGCAATTTTAGGTGCAGGAAATATCGCTAATGATATGGCTGAAGCACTTAATGGAATTAGTGATGAAGTTGTAGCGTATGCTGTGGCATCAAGATCACTTGAGAAGGCCGAGGCATTTGCTAAAAAATGGGGTTTTCAAAAAGCCTACGGTTCATATGAAGAATTAGCGAAGGACTCTGATGTAGATTTAATATATGTTGCAACCCCACATTCCGAGCATTACAAAAATACCAAGCTGTGTTTGGAAAATGGAAGAAACTGCCTTGTTGAAAAAGCTTTCTGTGGCAATCTCCCGCAGTCTAAGGAATTAATAGATTATGCTGAGGGGAAAAATATATATCTTGCCGAAGCAATGTGGACACGATATCAACCATCAAAGGATATAATAAGAAATCTTATCAGTGAAGGCAGAATTGGAACTGTCAACTATGTTGAATCTGATTTTTCAGTTCAGTGTTCAAAAGTAGAACGTGTTTATAACCCGGCTCTTGCCGGCGGTGCTCTTCTTGATTTAGGCATTTATTCTTTAACAGTACCTGTTATGTATGTAGGAACAGATATTAAGGACATCAAGGTTGAAGTTGAAAAATTCGACACCGGTGTTGACGCAACAACTATTGTAACCTTCACCTATAACAACGGTATTGTAGCCAAGACCACCTGCTCTGCCAACGCAGATCCTAATAATGAATCCAATTATGCCAAAATAGTCGGTGACAAAGGATATATTAAATTCGGTCCGATTAATGTTCCAAGAATAATTGAGATTTTCGATCTTGATGATAATCTTATAGAATCTATCACACCACCAATTCTGGTGAACGGATATGAATACGAAGTTTTAGAATCAAAAAAAGCAATGGAAGAAGGAAAGCTTGAGCCTGATTTCATGCCACATAGTGAAACAATACGAATGATGGGATGGATGGATTCTATCAGAAATCATGTCAATATTGTTTATCCTTTTGAAACTGAGGCCGATATTAATCACAATACCGAGACTATCTTCGGAAAAGGTGCCCACTTCGTAGATTAATAAAAAGTGCAGTATGAGTAATAAAACTATCTCATACTGCACTTATTTTTTCACATTTGCTTACTATTTGTACAACTATTTATTAGTTTCCTTAAGCTGCTGTGCACTCTCATTAAGAACATCAACTAATTCTCTAACCTGAATTAATACGCTCTGATTATCTTCACTTGCATTGTATGTTTCATTAGAATGAGCACTCACTTCTTCTGTGATTGCAGATACAGTCTGTATAGAATCAACGATTTCTTTATTAGATGAAGCAAGCTTAACAACAATGGAATTAAGTGACTCAGACTTTTCTCTGATGCCATTAATATTTTCTGTAATTACAGCGAAATCTCTTGCTGTCTCATCAGCTGAAGCACTCTGTTCCTCATTACTCTTTATAAGGTTACCAATTGTTTCAACCATGTTTCCTAACTGTGAATTAATCTCTGCAATAAGATTATTGATATCACCAGTTGCTGACGTAGTCTGATTAGCAAGGTTAGAAATTTCAGTAGCAACAACCGCGAATCCTCTTCCTGCTTCTCCAGCACGTGCTGCCTCTATGCTTGCATTAAGTGCTAAAAGACTTGTCTGCGATGCTATCGAGTTAATAAGGTCTGTAATAGTATTCATCTGACCTGTTGTTTCACTGAAGGTCTGAAGAGATGTAGCAACCTCATTACCTGCCTTATCAGAAATCTCGGTAAGCTTCATCAAATTATCAATCTGCTTCTGACCTGAAACAATCGCATCTGATGTAGTCTTCATATTGCCTGCAATTGTCTTAGTAGCTTCTTCAACCGATGCAATATAGCCTTGAATTTCTTCAGTTTTCACTAACTGATTCTGTATAGCTTCAGCTGTTTCGGTTGCGCCTGTTGAAACTTCATTCATCGCATCAAGAGTCTGACCCATTGAAGCATTAAGTGAAGATACCTTGTCATCAACCTGAGTTACATTCTCTGCAACTGTATCAGATATAGCAAGAACCTGTTTTAAAAGATTAGAAATCTTATAGCTCTCCATTGTAAGCCTTGCCTGGCGAATTTCGCTCTGCATATTAACACACCGGCTAACTACTATGAAGAAAATCACACACAAAACAACGAGTAATCCCTGAATCTCATAGCTTACAATATCAGTTGGCTCTGTATGTCCCTGAGATACACGAACAATAATATCCGCAATATTCTCAACTGCTGCTCCCACACCAATAATTACTATAAATCTCATCTTATTAAATAAGAGTAAGACTAACAGCATTGCAAAGATATAGGAAAATACAAGATTATTATTTGCTGTAAAAATTAGCACTGTGTATAAAGCGGTGAAGCCTATACCTATAGTACGCATTATAGAATTAGGTGCGCTATGATTCTGATTGTAAAATACCCATGCCATAATTACTGGTATCCAGCATAAAGCACATACAAGCAAAACATAGCCTAAAGTTCTACTATCTTTAAAATATTCAAGAAGATAAGCTATTCCAATGATAGTTGTAAGAACAGTCTGGCAAATACATGCGCACTTGTTTGCTACCCCTTGTTTCGAAGATGAAGCCATCTTCTTAAGATAATCAAGTTCCTTTTCTGAGTAATCCATTTGCTTCCCTCCTAATGTTTTATTGGTCTTTCCAATAAATTTGGTTAGTAATATTGTATCACAAAATTACTAACCAAACACATCAAAATCTCCAATATACATTATTATGCACAAGCGCTTTCTTTAATCTCATTACTATCCTTAACATCACGGCTTGCCTCAACATCACCGCTTTCCTTAATATCAGCACTTTCATCGACATTATTTTCTTTTACGCTATTATCTTCTTCAGTATCTTTGTTATCCTCTTTAACAAGATGCGAATATCTTGTTTTTAAGCGTTTCATAAATTCATATATCTGATAATCTTTATTTTCTCCTAACAGTCTGCATCCAATAATCAGATTGCCGTTCTGATTAACGATTCTGGCTATATCACATTCCAATTTAAAATTAAAAAGTCTTTCATCTATATTATCAGTAAAATAAATTGTTAAATGTCTTGAGGTAGGCACGAAATGATCTGTTGCATATATTCCTAATCCATTATCGCTAATATCATGGATAATTACCTGCTCCGTTCCTTCATCATTCAACACACTCGCATCTACCTGAACAATTACTCTTTCATGTTCTCTTCTGTCCTCATTATTTGAAACATTATTAAAACCATGCGCTTTAATACAATATACTATGCTGTCATTTTTATTAACTGTCGTTAATTCAATTCCTTTCCAGGAAACACGCTCATTAGTAACTGTATCATTCGCATATAGATTACATACAACACCCGTATCATTGGTAACATTAAGCTTAAGCTCGCTTCCATTATGTATATAAGGAGTTATATATACTGCATTTTTATCTGAATCTACAACCATTGCAGAAAATTCTATTTTTTCTTTTTCCCACATAAGCTGCACATTTATTTCCTGGTTCTTTAATAATTCTAATAATTTCATAATAATTCACCTCGACATTTTATTGTCTCTCTAATTCCTAATTCATTTATTGATTTAATTCTCAACCTTGCTTCTGTTTGCATATGCAAAAGCTACATAAACACTGGCATCAACAATCAGTGAATTTACTACTACATTCTGCCAATCCACTTCTGCAAGCTGAAAACCTGGAATGTTTATTTTGTTTTTGTTTGTAAGCAAATTATAATAAAGCATTCGTTGCAATACCGTTGCACTCAGAAAATCAATCATAATTTCATATTTATTTAATTCCAACTATTTTCCATAGATTATCTTTACCATTGAAAAACAATTCTACATCTTTATACTTGTCGAAAACTTGTATTTTGCAGGAAAATCGCCAATTAGGGGAATGAGAAATTGTGCCATAAGGAGTTTTATATTCACCCGCTGAAGTCAGTTCCTTATAACCTTTAACATTATATACATGATACAGTCCATCACTATCCTGTATTCGAAGACGCATGGGAATAATCATGCCAGTCTTCGTATACTGGCAGATAACATCTATGAACTGATTATTCTCTGCTATCACTCCCATAACCTTGATCTCCTCGCAATAAATATAGAACATATGTTCGTGTTTGTAAAGATATTTATTGTTACCAAATCGTTACGGAATTCTTATTCTTCTTATTCAAACTTAAAAAGCACGTATTAAACCACTAATCGGCTTAACACGTGCTTAATGTTAATTAAATGAATGATGTTCTTGCAGTATCGTTATTGGCACTGCGTGGAAAGTTTCTTGATAATGTTCAAATGTCGGTCACTTTTTCACGACCTATGCACTTATTATCGTACTTATTATGTCTATTGGGTAATAAGAATCCAATTTTCGAATACTTTATAACCCACCAAAAATATGTGTATTGGTAATAAAATTAAGGATTGATATCTTTTTATCACTCGGGTTAATGTCCAATATAGGTAACTGAACATAAAAATTATAGAATTTTATAACCAAACAACTTTTAATGACCGGTAATAAGATAACAGGAATTCCGAATCTTATTACCCCATTTGAGATTTTGACAGGTTATAAGATGTCATTATTGCTAAATCCTATTACCATATTTAAAATTTTTGCAGGTTATAATATGCCATTATGTTTGATTTTATTACCATTTACGAAAAATGCAGTGACAAACCTCAATACCGTTGCTTGCTAATAGTTGGTCGTTTAAGAACCATATGAACTTACAAGGATCTCAAACTCTGCATCTATTAATCTCATATCTACCTCAGTTTAAGAACCATATGAACTTACAAGGCTCTCAAACCTGTTTCGTCCTGGTATTCCGGTTTCCCGTGTTTAAGAACCATATGAACTTACAAGGCTCTCAAACCTTCGTCAGTATTTACAAATATTGAACCAAGTTTAAGAACCATATGAACTTACAAGGCTCTCAAACCCGTTTCCGTTGTGGATACTGTCATTTTCTGTTTAAGAACCATATGAACTTACAAGGCTCTCAAACGGATTGGTAGGTGCTTACTAGGTTTAGCGAGTTTAAGAACCATATGAACTTACAAGGCTCTCAAACTGCAATGACATTCTATGGTCACTATTCAACGTTTAAGAACCATATGAACTTACAAGGCTCTCAAACTGCAACAAATCCCACTAGACCGGAATTAACAGTTTAAGAACCATATGAACTTACAAGGCTCTCAAACAGGAATTAGGTGATGCAGATGTATATCTGAGTTTAAGAACCATATGAACTTACAAGGCTCTCAAACTGAAAGTTTACAGAAAAAAGTAAAAAAACAGTTTAAGAACCATATGAACTTACAAGGCTCTCAAACGTAGACTCTACGAATCTTACATTGTGAAGCGTTTAAGAACCATATGAACTTACAAGGCTCTCAAACTCTACGTATCCGTTTTCCTTATAGGCTGATGTTTAAGAACCATATGAACTTACAAGGCTCTCAAACTATTGCCGAGACGATGGGCCGAGGTCTTGGGTTTAAGAACCATATGAACTTACAAGGCTCTCAAACGTACTCTGCTGGTATAGCTGTGCCGCGTGTGTTTAAGAACCATATGAACTTACAAGGCTCTCAAACTGGCGTTACTCATACTCACGGAAAACAAATGTTTAAGAACCATATGAACTTACAAGGCTCTCAAACGAAGAATAGATCTGATGCTTCATTAGCTGCGTTTAAGAACCATATGAACTTACAAGGCTCTCAAACTATAGGGTGGTGCTTATACGCTGATGATGAGTTTAAGAACCATATGAACTTACAAGGCTCTCAAACGTACTCTGCTGGTATAGCTGTGCCGCGTGTGTTTAAGAACCATATGAACTTACAAGGCTCTCAAACTGGCGTTACTCATACTCACGGAAAACAAATGTTTAAGAACCATATGAACTTACAAGGCTCTCAAACGAAGAATAGATCTGATGCTTCATTAGCTGCGTTTAAGAACCATATGAACTTACAAGGCTCTCAAACGGGTTAAATGGACTTTGTGATGGACAATCTGTTTAAGAACCATATGAACTTACAAGGCTCTCAAACTGCTTGCGCATTTCCTGCGTTGCCTCGTAAGTTTAAGAACCATATGAACTTACAAGGCTCTCAAACCATCATTGGTATCCATATCGTGAGGGAGACGTTTAAGAACCATATGAACTTACAAGGCTCTCAAACTTTCGTCCGGTTCAATCTGCGTTGTAATAGTTTAAGAACCATATGAACTTACAAGGCTCTCAAACAACACTTCATCCGCTAATGCAACTCCTTTAGTTTAAGAACCATATGAACTTACAAGGCTCTCAAACCTCAAATTAGTTATCACCGAGCCATAACATACTGGTATATGCTGTAAGTTAATATTCAATAATACAATTATCTTTATCAATAATAGTTATTATTTCATCATCTATTTTATTACTAACGTGATTTTCTATTAAAAACAACTGAATCTTATTGTACTTAGCTGTTTTATATATCTCCATTAATTCTTCCGAAGTCAAGTAACTCTTTATATTTACGAAAAACAACACTTTAACAAAACATATCGAGGCTATAATATTAATGTATTCAATTATTCTCGTTATAAAGTTTTCATCAGAAATTTGTACTCTTAAATCTAAGAATTTAAATAATGCAGATTCTTCAATTTCTGTGTTGTACTCTAAACCATATGGCACTGATAATATAGCTTCTTCCATATATGAGATTAGTTCTGTTTTAAGGCTGTTATATTTTAGATAAAGGTTTTCATTAGCTATTTCAGCTAGTGTTTTATACATAGTACTCTTAATACGTTTTGAGTTAAAATCAATCAGCCAAGGATCAATAATAATCTCAACAGACTTTTTCCATTCTATTTCTGACAAATCATCTGATAATATAAACTCGCCATTATTACCATCAATTAAATTTTTAATTTCTGAAATGGCACTGACAAATATCTTCGGATTCTCTATAACTAAAACCTGTATCTCATTTTCTTTAACATCGCAGAATATATTCATCCTAGGATTTACAAGTTTCATATAACAACTAACCTTTCATCAGAATTCAAAACCTCAGACTTATCCGAACCTAATATATATTCAATTTTCGTAAACTGTTTTTCTGTAAGTTTAATTACTTGAATCAATCCTTCTTCAGGTTTATTCTTGCGGATATTATCAACTATTGAGTCAGCCATTGTGATATTCTGTGCAATTTTGCAATATACAGATTCCTGCATCATAAGAAAACCACTTTTAATTAAAAATTTTCTAAAAGCCGCATAATCTCTTCTATTTTTAGCAGAAACAACAGGCAAATCGAATAATACAACAACTCTCATATATCTATAGCTCATTGTTATAAAACCTAATCAAGGAGACATCCTTTTCCTCAAGTGCATCAAAAATACTTTTGGTATATATCTTAATAGCATTTATAACATGTTCACTCTTTCCATTAATAGTAACTGTTTCATTAAGAATATTTACAAGTTGCATTTTCTCTTCATGTTCAAAACATGAAGAGTGATTTTTAACAACTTTTCTATCTACCAGTATTCTAAATGGTTCCATTAAATCAGAAGCCAGATTAAATGGATTAAACATATTGTCATGAAAAAGTCCCAACTGAGTCATATATCCATTTATAGTTATTTCTCTGGTGAAGGATGACAAAATGATACTATATCCATAGTTTAATGCAGAATTCAAAATGTTATCGTTACTTCTGCTAAAATCTTTTCCGAACAGTGCATTAAAATATACCTTAGCAGCATGTCCTTCTCTGTTCGTCATATCACCAAATTCTAGTTCTTCAATGTACTGCTTAAGCATAATTTCCTCAGGTTTTTGCATATCAGCCAGTAGTTCCATCTGCTTACGTATTTTTTCTGTTACGATTTCGGTCCAAACTGACGTTTTTATGTCTGTATCCCAGGATATCTGATTTCGTATCTTTTTACTCGTATCATGAGAACCATAATAAGCTATTAATTCTGAGGATGGATTTCTTTTTTCATCGCAAAAAATAACCTTAATTTTATGTTTGGTTAATTCTGATATAAGAGCAGTCGTTAATGACACAGCAGTAGACTCTATTATTACAGTATTAATCTCAGACAAATGAATCTTGGTTATATCCTCTTTTCTAACAACCAAAAACCCCATTTGGTAATCAAGTTTTGAATTACTCGATATAACTACAACACGCCAACTCATAAATTCAACAGATCAACTTCTCTCCTACATAATCCAGTTACAGATTCATCTATTAAGATAAACTGATTTAATGAGCTTATTTTTTTATTTAATCTGCATGTACCTGACTGTTTGCTTCCACCAATATTGACCAAATCAACATTTGAACAATTGGCATCAAACCACATTATCATTTGCAATAAAGTTTCAATCTGCAACTCCATTGACAGTTTTTCAAACTTTGTTTTTCCTAATTTAACAATTTCAGATATTGAACATTTTTTATTCTTGTGTGATGAGTGCATTTTTTTACATAATAAGTCATATAAATATATATTTTTACGCGAGGATATAATTAACTCTTTATTTACATCCTTTTCATCATAATTCGACTTATTAAAAGCGTTTTCTATCTTTTTTACATATTTATATGTTGAATTATCCAAGAATAATTGCTGTGCATTTTTAAGATAAATGCTAGTTCCTGTTTTTCCCCCTAAATAATAGTAATATCCATCTATTTTTACTAAAGAATAAAAACGTATACATTTTCTTTTTATAATAAGATTATCAATCTCTTTTCCTGAGTTTTCTTCTCTTATAGTACTCGTAAGATAATTTATTAACTTATCATCGGCTATTTCATCTATATTACCTAAATATAATGGTAACGACTCTAAACTAAGAACTTTTTTTCCTTTCAATTCATATTGAACTAAACAATAGCACATACCACTAATCTGAGTTCTTCCACCATACTTTGTTACATCTGCCAAAACAGGATCGGAGCTCATAGCAATATAGCTTTCTGGTTTTGCAACATTCTTTCCATATACAGTATCCTTACCTGTAATTCCTCCATGCGCCTTGTACGCTTTTCTTGTTATAAGCACAGAATTTTTGTTCAATGTACTCTTAACTATATTTAACGAAATACTATCCTTATTTTTATCCCTAGTTCCTGTTCCAATCCATGCAATTTCATCATTTCTAATAACATCATAAGCAAATATTGCATCCATATTATACTTATATATAGAATCAGAATATTTGTTTGCATTATGAATGAAGTTTAAAGGATTAGACGTAAACTTAACGAAATATGTATTACCAACAACAATATTCAAATATGCATCATGAGCATGATGGATATCATTCACACATCTTACCTTAGGTAGGTCATATTTGTTTCTAAAGTCAGAGACTTCTCCTGCTTTCGTAAATACAACAGTTGCCTCTGGATACATCTGTTCAATAATATTCGTTATAGCCTTAGTTCCCTGTCTTGTTTCGACGAGCTGCCTACTAATAAATGAAGCTTTTTCTTCATCAGTAAATGCTGTCGTACGTATTAAACGATTATACTTTTGTTTACTTATAAAACCTTTGTCATACAAATATTTCCAATGAGACTTCATATGATTTCTCCACTCTGCTGGTAATGGATATGAATCACTTTTAGTCGCATTCATCTGCTTTTTTACGAGTACAAGGTTATTTTCAATACTATCATCCTTTATGAAATGTCTTGGAAAAATATGATCAATATCATAACTTGTATTATCTGTGAGTAACGTATGTAGGTCTATAGTTTCCCCAGAGTACATACATACTCCCATCTGCTTATAGTACAAATATAATTTCTTTGATCTAAGTTCTGCATCATTAAGCTTATCGAGATCATCTTTCCACTCTTTACCTTCTTTCCCTAAAGCAGAATAAAGTTCAGTAAGTTTCTTCTTTCGTGAGGCCGTTCTCTTTCCTTTTTCTCCATCCTCCCTAGGCATTTCAACGAAAATTCTATCGGGTGCCTTTCCAGTCACTTCAGTTAATTCTTTCATAACCAGCATAGTCTGCCATACCATACGTTTAACTGGATTAGATAGATACATTCCATCTAAATCCTCAGGTTTCCATTCCTCTAGCGTTTTTTCGCACCTATTTATTTTTTCATCTATAACCTTTCTATAAGAATAATTGCTTCCAAGTAGAATTTGGAGATTATCATTAGTATTCCAAAGAGCATTTATTATGCTTCTGCTGTCATCTCCACAATTTGTATCTTCTACAGTATTCAAAAATTCTTTAGATAAATTCCCCCAGCCTTCAACCTTAAATCCAAGTATTCTTTTGAGCTGATCGTCAGATACAAAGGATGCATATTCTTCTTTAATCTTATCCCTAACGAATGATTTATCATCTCCATAAATACATAACCAGAAAATAATTTTTTCAATCATTTCCTCTCTGCCATTTATTTCACCAAAAACTGCTTTAAACTTACCATACGAAGAAAGCGATGCTTTTATACCACCCTCTACATCGATTCCTGTCAGGTAATCATTCACATCATCATTCTTGTCAACAAAACCATTTTGCTTGAAGTAAGAATCCAACTTTGATATTGATACCTTCTTACCTATAGAAAATAATGTTTTATAAATATCCTGCTTAGTTTCAACAGATATTTTTTCTCCATTTATGGCAATATTGTTAATCTCATTAAGAACCATAAACTTCTCATAGAGCAAAGAATTCTTAGGTAATGTTGTTTCATCATTAAGATATGTACAATGCCTAACCATTCTATTAATGAATTTTTCTGCAGCCTTCTTAGTATCAATTTTCTCTTCAAAATTCCAAGGATAGACTCTACCGAATTCTTTACGTTCAGCCCATACGTTATAACCCTTCTTGTCGAGATATTCCTGCCCTATAGGACCAACGTAGTATGGTATACGGAATGAAAAGAGCATAAGAATACGTTCAGAAACTGTATAACCATACTCATCTCTGTTAAGTAAAAATGGTAGATATTTCTCCGCATTATTTAAAATAGTTTTCATTTCACTTACATAAACTTGATTAGGGATTACACCATTTTCTGAAGTTAACTGTTTAAGTAAAAAATCTTCAGCAGCTATTTTTCCGAGAATTGTAGTTACATCCGCATCATCTTGAGGGAATTTTGCTAATATACTTTTTATAGTTTTATATAAATCCTCAGTACTTCTTCCTGTGGCACCACTTCGTCTGATTTTGCCTACGGTCTGATCACTATTGACACTACCAATATAGGAACTGTAATTTCCTGGCTGCATATCTCTAAAAAAGTCATTGTAAACCTTTTTATCTTTCTTAAAGACACTCTTTAGTAATCTTAAGTCTTCCTGGTGTTTTTCATACATATCAACTCTTGCGAATGATATATATTGCGTACCTCGCATAATGCTAGACAGTAGTCCAATATCATGTACTTCTTTGGCTGCCACTAATAATTCAAAAATTTCATCACTTAGATAACTTTTAACTTTTGCAGAATTTTCTTCATAATTAGAATCTCTAAAACATAAGAATAACCCCTTGTTCTCTTCATCAATTATTTCTGGGCCAAAGATATTAATCAATTTGGCTGTTTTTCCACAAATTAATGAAACTAATTCCTTCTCTGCTTTATTTGTTTTCGTAATTGATAAAAATCTCAGTAAATTTTCTTCTATTTTTGAACGAGAAACACCTTTTGTGCCTAGGATACTTTCAAGTTCTTTAGTGTCAACATCTGCATTAAAATCAAATGAATATAATTCAGCGGTTTCAACGAACGAATTCCATGCGCTTTCTATAGTTAACTCGCTGTTTACTGACATATTTTCGTTTAAGAAATTCCCCCTATGTTTAAACATATTAAGTAATGCAAGAAATACTAATCTTACATCATAAGAGTCTTTATTATTTTCTATCAATTCCTTTCTTAGGTGGAATATCGTTTTGTACTCTTTAAAATAATCTTCATCTGTGTAGTTTTTATCTGTAAAAACAGCAAACTTCTGATGATTATCTTCACTTCTATCTTCTAAATGATATTTACTTTCTCTTAATCTCATAAAGAAATTCGGATCAATCTTATTAATTTCTTCTTCAAATAATTCCATTAAGATTCCGATTCTTGCTCGTTCACGAGCTATACGTCTTCGGTTAGTTCTATAAGATCTTCTACCAGCACTCGATTCAGCTTCGTCAAAAAGTCTCGCACCCCATAAATCCTTTCCCTTGGCACGTCTTAAATTATATTGTTCATCGGTAACCGCCCAACCAACTGAGTTAGTTCCTATATCTAATCCTAAATAATATTTTTCCCCATAATCTTTCATGAAAGTTCTCCTTGCCATAAACAAAAAAATATTCTATACTAAATCAGAACTTACAAGGTGAGTGCAAATAAGGGATTATCCCGAATACGAATTCTCGCATTGAGCGAAAACAAAAAAGATTTGGCAACAAATCTTTTTTTGTTGCATCAAATTGTTAGTTCTACAACTAATAGTATAGAATAATAACCTAATGATGACTATTATTTTTTATGAGCTTTTTCATTCTATATCCACTTAATGTCTGATCAAATATCTTCTTGTTTAATTATTATATGTATGCTAAGATGTCACTGTAAGAAGAGTCTGTAACTGCGGAGTTGCTCTTTTCAGCAACGATATCGCTATTTACGACTCTTCTTATTTTTGAAATTGTAAAACTGTCACTTATAAGAAGTATGAAGTTTTTTAGCAACCAATAATTATTGACACTATGAGTTAATAATGCTAATCTTAGTGCAAACAGGAGATGTTGACAAAATGATGCCGTAAGGTTCGTTCGACGTCTCCTGTTTTATATTTACACTTTTACAACTAATCATTATAATAAGACCACGATATTTATCATCCGAGGAAAGGAGCTTGTCTCGTAATCACTCGTCTTTTGGTGATAAATATCTTTTTTATTACATAATCATAATTAATAACGTACTTAATTATCCAACAAAAAAGAGACTCACTATACAACTAGAGTTGTTAATAACAACGCACAGATCCAAGAAAAGTCTCTTTCGTAATATTACTTATAAACATTACTTCTATGACCAATATTCAAAATAAGAATCACCACAGTATCATCATTGATATCTGCAATGATTCTATAATCACCAACTCTGTATCTCCATTGCCCACTTTTATTTGCAGTAAGACATTTTCCATGAATTCTTGGATCACCGCAACCTTCAAGATTCTTTCTAATCCATCCTGTAATTAGAGCTGCTGTTGGTTTATCAAGTTTTTTATCGTTTTTAATGCTGCCTTATCTATCATAACATGCATTGAACGCAGGTCTCATATTTTCAATCTGCCCTCGGGTCAATCCATATCCCTTAGCTAACCTTTCCCAATTATCACCAACAATAGTAAGGATTTCTTTAGATTGTTTGGAGGCTTCTCCTTCCGTTATACCGAAGCGCGAAGCTGTCCTAATTGCCAAATCAATGTCGATACTATTATCTTCCGAATCAACGAGGAGTGAAAGTTCATCCCCATATGGAACAGGATTTACATCATATAAAGGTGATAATACCCACCCATTATTCGAAAGTATGAATGCATGGTTTCTAAGATGATCATCCGTGTTCGTAACCGCCATATTAAATACAATTCTTTTCCATAATTCCACTAAATCAGACCTGGGATTTGCGCCATATGCTTTTATAAATCCTGCTATATCAAGGTATCCAGTCCCATCTTCTGCAGATGCGCCATCTGTTTTCCCGAGCAAGGTCATAGCCGAGGCAAAATGTATTCTTTTTTCTCCTTTTCTGTCAAAACGTTTCACCAAAAACGTACTACCAAGCTCAGAAAATTTTTCCAACTTAGATTCCGGCACATTAAGTCCACACATTCTTGCAAGATCATGAACTACCTTTTCCCAGGCACCTGTGTCACTTTCATCATTTTTTGATGGGAATTTCGCAATCCATAGTTGTCCACTCGTATCTACTACAGTAGCTTTAGGTCTTGCTCCACCTAAAGAAGAGCCTGGCCTAATAAGTTGCTTTAACCACTTATCTGTAAGACTGTTTTCATCTTTTTCAAAATTTCTAGAAGCTTCTTCCAAGGTTCTAAGCGCTGTCCAAGGCGGAGTTGCTGTATCTTTGTCATCTGAAAAGAATTCGCCATCAACATCTAATTTAAATCTAAGCCCTCCCATTCTTGTCTCATCGTACACACCCAGAAGATAATCACTATCATGTAATTTTCTAGGTTTTCTTTCTTCCTTTTTTGCCAAAAGACGTTCCCTTTTGTTCATAAGTACACGGCCCCATCTATCAGGCGATGCATCTGCGAATAGGCCAAAAATACTTTTTCCGTTCGGAAACTGTCGTCCAACAAATGGCTGAATTTCAGGATCTAGAAAAATTGACATTTCGTTTTTTTCAAGCCATTCTCTATCATACTCGAACGAATATATTTCCCCTTGCTTAATAACACCAACATACAATCTTCCTAACAAAACCGGTTTATCATAGGAAAAGTCATCATAAACATATATGATTCTCTCGTCACTCGCCATTATCCCATCCTCCTGGATGCACGCTTTTTAGTTAACAAGCCCAAATCCTGCATCTGTCTTCCTCTTTCATCATCCTTCGCTACAAGAAGAAAATCTTTATCCATATTTCCGAGTGCATGTAGAACAGCAGCATAAATCCCCATAGCTACAGCAGGATTACCTGACTCAACCTTCCACAAAGACGCCCGGCTGATTCCTGCTCTTTCTGCTACTAAAGTTGCTGACAAATTTCTTCTTAGCCTAGCGAGTTTGATTTGTTCACCCATTATTTTTAATGTATTTTCTGTTTCTGGTAATATATTGTAAGCTGCTTTCTTCATTCTATTCTCCTGTTATTTTATGTTTATTATTATAAACGCAATTGCATTTAATGTCAATTTTAGTAAACATAAAGTTCGGATTACAATTGAGATACAATTGAGGAGTGAAATTCAGTTTTTTATTTGACCAACTTAATCAGTTCTTTTGAAAGCTTCAATGCTTTATCCCAAGGATTAATAATAATACCACATATATCCTTCGAATTAAGAGTAGTATCAATTAAACTGCTAATTTCAGCCGTAAAACCAGATACCATGTCATCCTTCTTCTTCATTTCCTCATCGAAACTTGTAAAAGCAGCAAACCATTTTAATCCATCAGGCGTTGTAACTGTTCGGAGTTCCAACGCGCTATTGCCCGGCTTCACCGCTACAATAAGATGACCCTTCTCTTTGATTCGATCTCTAATCACATACAATACCTTTGTCAGATTTTCATCCGTTAAATTTTGATACATCTTAGCGATTGCATCTTCTATTCTTTTATTTCCAAGTAGATTTTTATCTTTTTCCATAAATTCTATTCACAATACATCCAAACAGTTCCTTTGATAATTTAATTAACCTCACAAATAAGATTTTCAGCAGGGAGGTTAGACCTCCCCACCTTTAATCTACATGTTTTCGTTTAGAACAGTTGTCCCGGAAGACGTAATTTTTCTTTTGCAGGAAACCCTTTATCAAATTCTTCTGCAGCTTCTTCATCAACAAGATATCCTTGTGGTGTAGAATATTCACCCGTAACACCAGCGAGATACCCTGGAATCAACTCCTTACATAAAAAGAAAGAAGTATCCTCTCCATCTGGAAGACCGTGATATCGTATTCCATATTCGCTGGCATAAGTAAATCCACTCTTACCATAGAAACCTATATTTCCTTCAAAGCACAATGCACCACAGCCAAGTTCTTTTGCTTTCTTAAGAGAATAATCCAACAAAATCTTGCCATAACCTTTTCCCTTTAAACCTGGTGTTATGCAAATGGGCCCCATTGTCATAATCGGAATTGTTCTTCCATCATCTGCATTAATTTCAGCATGCATAAACATATTTTGCCCTATGATTTGACCATTCAGTTCCATTACAAAGTCAAGTTCTGGTATAAACGCATCATCATCTCTTAGCTGATTTAATACAAAATGCTCCAAGCATCCTGGACGATATACATTCCAAAAGCTTTCTCTTACAAGATTTTCTACAACCCTATATTCTTCTTTTCTTTCTAAACGAATTGTTATGTTATTTGTATTCATTATTTTTCCTCCTGAATGTTGTTAACGTCAACTGCTCTTAGCGGGAGGTTGTGTTTGATTGTATTCGCAACCTCCCGGCTACGCTACAATCTCCATTGTGTTGTACTTGATCAAAAAGCACTCTCCTTATAATAAAATATTTTTTCATTTCAAATTATACCATTTAAATATAACTAATTGGTAATGCTATCAAGTTTTCTCTCAAATATGTCTTCTTATCAATCAAACACACGATTATTCCCATTCCTCTTTGCTTATTTGGTATTTTATCAAGTACTTGATTTGTAGCCCCCATACTGGCTTTAGGATTTCTAGATATGAAAAAAGCCTCGAACCACACAGATTCAAGGCTTTTTACAAAATGATTGAGTGCTGGTGGCCGGACTTGAACCGGCACGGTGTTGCCACCGAGGGATTTTAAGTCCCTTGCGTCTGCCTATTCCGCCACACCAGCTTGACGCAAAATATTAAAAAAACATTGAACTAAATCAATGCGCGACCCGGAAGGGGTTCGAACCCTCGACCTCCGCCGTGACAGGGCGGCGCTCTAACCAGCTGAGCCACCAGGCCAAAAAAACATTATTAAAAAGTGGACCCTCAGGGACTCGAACCCAGGACCGACCGGTTATGAGCCGGTAGCTCTAACCAGCTGAGCTAAGGGTCCAAATGAACCACCGAAGGTGGAAAATAAGTGACTCCGACGGGAATTGAACCCGTGTTACCGCCGTGAAAGGGCGATGTCTT
>JAKSHY010000036.1 GCA_024399135.1 Lachnospiraceae bacterium
GAACATGACTATCGCACCAATCAATCCTATGATTATATAAATCATCTTATTCTCCTTTACACAACAAAATCTGAATTTATAATATGATCATCATCACAATAACTGCGACTATATCAGCCAAAGAATGTGATACCCAGCTACACCACGCATTATCTGTTTCCTTGAAAACCAGGCCGTAAAATATCGAATTAATAAATACACCAGCCAGATCCACTGCCACTATAGTCGGATTTCCATATGAAAAGTGTCCTATAGCGAAAATAAATGAAGCAATGATGAGCGCCGGAGCAAAACCCGTCAACTTGTTCATCTGCTTCTGGTAAAACGCGCGGAGCGCAATCTCTTCTCCCAAGGGCAAAAGCAGAAGTTGCAAAATGATCGGGATGACCTTTGCCGGACCTATTTCAAAAGGAATCCTTGCCACCGTGTGTTCCAGGATCTCCGGGAAAAATGCTTTTTCGATAACAATCTGCATCACATCAATAACAATAGGTATCAGAGCAAGAATGATGACCTTCTTACTCTTCATTTTACTTAAGACTGTCTTTATATCCAGACCTTCATCCTTTGAATCATTCGTTCCTCGTGTCACAAAAAAAGCTACTACGCCGATGATCACTACGAGTCCCGCAAGCTTAAGCAGACTTCCGTCTATTTCTATCCTGATAAAATTAGAGAATGACAGTACAGTCATTACAATTAAAAATATTGCTGCCGCTTTGCTTATCTTTGTTTTTTTCTGAGTCATCACATTTTACCGTCCTTTTCTTGCTGCAATCATGCCGTAGAAGACATTTGATAACATCTTCTCGCACTCATCCGCATCATATTCCATAGAGTTATTTGCAAGTAAACTTGCAAGTCCATGTGCAACACAGAAAAATGTAAGAAACATCTCTCTTGCTTCATCAATATCACATTCTAATCCACTTGTCATCACTTCCATAATTTCTGACAGCTCCGGATTACCCATAAGTGTATCTAAATCCATCCCTCCAAACTTATCTGTCTGAAAAAGAAAACGGAACAGATTCTTTTCCTCGTAACCGAATCGGACATAATTCAGCCCGAGAACAAGCATTGGATTTTTATCGTCTTCTTTAGGCATGATAAATGCTGTATGATAATCATCCGCAAGCTTATATGCTACTTCTCTTATCTCGTCCACGGTCTTAAAATTGTAAAGAACAGGTTGGGTAGAACACTTCAGGTATTCGGCAATCGTCCTGGCGTTCAGATTCTCATGCCCGCTTGCACGGATAACTTCAAAAGAAGCGTTCTCGACCATCTTTTTTGTAATTCTAACTTTAGGTGGCATCGCAATCTCCTTATTATAACGCTCGTTGTATAATCATTGTTATATAATAATCATTATATTATAGGTCCCTGCTTTGTCAAGAAAAAAACTAGAAATGGAAAAAGAGCCTTTGAAGAACACCGACTACGATGTTCCCAAAGGCTCTTCTATCTTGGCGCACAATCAAATACAATATTTCTTATCATATAATTCCCTTCCATACACCTTTCTCATACTTTTCTTAACAGTAGTTCCACCACAAAACCATTGTCATTGTAGTACTCCATACCACCTTTTTGCTTGTCCATATATGTCTTACAAAGATACAATCCAAGACCATATCCAACAGCATTTTTAGAATTGCTTCCCCTGTAATATTTTTCAGCAATAAGTGGAAGCTCATCCTGATCAACGCCTGGTCCACTATCCCGAATCGTAATCTTGATAAATATAGCACTGCTGCCATCTGCCATAGGAATCTCTTCCGTCTGTGAAAAGCTAACATTAATATCTGTTCCTGCATACTTGCCAGAATTGCTGATTACATTGTCTATAACCTGCTCCATACGCTTTTTATCCATATATACAAGACATGGATGAATATGGTTTTCTAATACTATCCTTCCATAGTCTGAAAGTTTTCCAAAAAATCCTTCCACTACAATTGATTCTTCTTCACATGGTACAACATCTACCTTTTCCAGGTCCTCCAGATTGGCATGCATAACGTCATTCATAAGTCGACTAATTGTTTCTGCTTTATCTGAGATTGTCTTCACTTTGCCAATTAAGTCCTGGCATTCTCTGACTGCAATCCCTAAGCTCTCATCACTTACAATCTCGTCGTTCGTTCTATCCCCTGACAACATTTCCATTTTTCGAGTTTCTTTGAGTTCTATCACATCGCAGGTAGCCTCAATAACTGCCAGCGGTGTCTTAATATCGTGAGACAATCCCTGAACCAGTTCCTTTCTAGCTATCTCTGATTCTCGTTCTCTGCTAATCGAAGCTTTGAGCTGCTCACGCATGATATCAAAGCCTTCTACAAAGCTTCCAAACATATTGTTTTTCCTAATAGGAAGTGATTTGTCGAAATCACCTTTAGCTATTGTAACTGCAAAATCATTAAGTTCTTTAGTTGGACGAACAAAATACAAATATAGATATAACAACAACAAATAGCCACATACAAATACTGCTGCCCACAGTATCAATGCGGCTTTAAAAAATTTACCATACGTCTTATCTATGTCATCCACAATATCGTTCCAGCCAACCTTGCCTACATATTCTCCATCCACTTCCAAATCAAGGATAATCGCTCCATTTGAATACAGACTGGCAAGCTCAGGATTATTGATTTCCTTGGACATAGCAATGACGCAATTATATTTATCTTCTATTTCAGTCTCTTCTACACCTGCTTCCATATCGCTCTGCACACGGTGAAGAAGATCGTTGTAATGTACTATATCTCTTTTTTCAAATGCGCTATTTCTGCTGTCTGCAACAAATACCAGTAATCCCGCCAGCATAAATAACGTAAATACTATCACTAATCTTCTTAATGCTTTCATGACAATTCCAAAATATAACCAGTTCCCCAGATAGTTTTAATATACTCAGGTTTGTTAGGATCTTCTTCTATTTTTTCTCTCAGCTTTCTTATATGAACATTGAGAGTACTGTCACTAAAAAATGAGTCTCCCCAAACTTCATCAAAAAGGACCTCTTTTTTGACTATGGTATTCTGATGCTCATACAGACAGTTCAGCAGAGCGTATTCCTTGGCCTTAAGTGCTATCCTTTTGCCATTAACTACTACTGACATAGTAGCTGCATCCATAACAAATGTACTCTGATTTTCAGATGCGCCAGCACCCTCTCCTACGGATGCAGCGATGGCATTTGTTCCAGCCACATTTTCCAAGGCCATACTCTGTGCCTGTTTAATCTGTTCTACACGCTTAAGATTGACCTTTACCTTAGCTAGTAGTACAGAAAGGCTATATGGCTTCTTAATATAATCATCGCCACCGATTGAAAGTGCAATCAGGACATCATCATCACTTTGTCTGGCGCTTATAAAGAGGATAGGCAGCTGCATATCCTCTCTTAACATTTTACATACATCAAAGCCTGAACCGTCTCCAAGATTAATATCCAGTAATACAAGATCAACAGTATTATCCTCGAAAAACTTATAACATGCTTCCTTACTCTCCACATAAAATGTGGATACATCAAACATGCCAAAGTACTCTGCTGTCATCTTGGCTAATTCAGTTTCATCATCTACTATAAGGCAATTGTAATGCATAGTTTCCTCTAATATAATCAGCTACACTTTATAGCTGTAAGTCCCCTACAACTATAAAATTATAACATATTACTCTTCCATAATCATCTTTACGGGCTCGAGTGTTTTGATTCTACGTCCTCTAAATGCAGCAGTCACAAACGCAACTCCGATTATTATTACTGCTGTCAGTACAAATGACAATGGTTCAACAGTTAACTCAACCTTTCTGAATCCAAAGACTGAGAAAGCCGCAACCATAAGCTTACTTCCTGCTGCTGGAGATACAATTAATCCGATGATGACTCCTATCAGTATTGCAGGCATATTGGATAAAATCACCTGTGTGATAAGCTGCTTTGATGTGAATCCCAGTGCTTTGCTTACACCAAGATTTCTCCATTCCTTGTTAATGTTAGTACGCACTATAAGTGACTCAACAAACGCAACTATAAGTATAGTAAGTACTGTTACAAAATATGAGAAAAGCTTCATACCTGCCGAAATAGTACCAACTGTCTGATGAACAGCCTCAACAACATTGACTACTTCATCTTCTGGATAGATTGCTCTAAATTCTTTCTCAAACTCCTCAAAGGTTACGCCTTCCTTAAAATTAATAACAACATTTATTGGATCAGGTATAATAGTTAGTTTTGATACGCCATCCAAAGTCATATAACTCATCATACCCATATTCTGAAATCCCTGACATATACCACATACTATAAAGTTTTCCTCAGAAGAATTGGTTTTGATAGTAACTACATCACCAACTTCTACATCCAATCTGTCAGCTGCAGCTGAGGCATACATGATTTCATTGGGATAAACTGGCCATCTGCCTTCGAGTACACATCCACCATTAATCAATGAAGTGTCTTCTATTGCTCGAACATTGATGTTCAGCTCATTGACTCCTTTGCACATTCTAAAGCTCATGAATGTCTCTCTATGAGTATTCTTAACTGTCTCCATAGCAGCTATTGCTTCCGACATATTCTGTCCACCCGTACATTCAGCGTCATAGAAATCAACACCTGCTATTTCAACGCAACCTTCATCGTTACCATAGCTGTCCGCCATACCAAAAGCTATAACTGATGATATAGTAAGAATCATCATGATAAATATTACTCCGAGCTGACTTCTGAATCTGCCAAAGGTTCCCTTAAGTGCCAGCGTAACTGGTATAGAAAATGATGTTTTATCAAAAGCAAACAAATTCTTCTTATAGTTGTGAGTATTTACTCCACCTCTTAACGCATCCAATACAGTGGTCTTGCTGTACTCCCTTCCTAAAATAAGAGTAAGAAGACTTACCAGCACAACGATTCCCAATGCAACACTTATAATAACTGCTACACTAATTGGCTGGTTCCACTCCAGTCCAAGAGTAATAAGAATAATGACTGCAATTTTGTCCAGAAGAAGTGCTCCTAGAGTTATTCCAAGCACGGTTCCCATGCCTGCCACCATAAGCAACTGGCAAAGCAGAACAAGTATAAGTTCACTAACTGTATATCCCGATGCCTCCATAATTGCCGTATTTCTCATATTATTCATGATGAAATTCTTTACACTAAAGTTAATTATAACAATAGAGATAATCAGAATGATCAATGCAAACAGAAACACAATCGCTACAAATAGTAATGGCAATATCATACTTGCTGTCTTCATCATATCAACTGGAAGAATATTAATATTGATATCCGGCTCTGGATGTTTCTCCAAATACTGATATAACCAGTGTGTATATTCATTGGTCAATGTATCCGAAAGTTCTGTAATATTTATGTTTTTCTTTCTTGCAGTATCTGTTATCTGAGCCTTAATATATTTGAAATCTGGCGCCATCTGTGGGTTTTCAAATCTAATTGTCTCATAGTATTTTGATGAAACATAGGTCTTATACATTCCTATATTCAGCGATGAACAGTATATATTATCCTCATTAAATCCTGCTATTTTAAGATCATAGATATTATCACCAATCTTGATTTGAATATAATCGCCTAAATTATATGAAGTGCTCAACGCCATAGGCACTACCACTTCATCATCTTTCAGCTGCGAAGCATCTATGCTCAGAGTCTGTATCTTACATTCATCCTCATAGCAACAGAAATTGAATGGATATTCAACCCAATTCTTCTCTCCTTTAGCACGATATTTTGCTCCAGTTACCCACAAAAAATCCTGTTGTTCACAATTATCCAGATACACATTTTCTCTTATAATTTCTTCTGCCTTATACACTAGATCTTCATTGTCATTAATAATAAACAGAATATCTGCACCATTGATATTCTCTTTAATGGTATCATATACCTTTCCTATTCCTGTCATAAAGGTTAAGCTTACAAAGATAAGAAGTGTAGCTAAAAATGACAGAATAAAAAAAGTAATCATATCATTTTTCTGTTTTTTAATATTGTTCTTTGCCAAAAAGAAATATCTGTACACTTTATATCCTTTCTACCATCCCATATCCTGGAGGAAGTTCTTTAATTTGGCATGTCTCTTTTTTGCCTCTTCTAACATAGGATTACTTTCGTCCTTATAATCCCCTACATATGGTCCTAAGTCTACTTCATCTGCGATAACTCCATCAGCAAGATAAATAACTCTGTTGCCTCTTTCTGCTGCTGCCAGTGTATGTGTAACCATTACTATACTCTGTCCCTCTCCATTCAGATCAGAAAGAATATTAAGAACATTTTCTGTATTCTGAGAATTAAGAGCACCAGTAGGTTCATCTGCATACAATACCTCTGGGCTATTGATTACTCCTCTGACAACTGCTACTCTCTGCTGCTGTCCACCAGAAAGCTGTGTAGGGAATTTTTTATAATCCATCTCATCTATTTCTACCTTGTGCAATAGATTTTTAGCTTTTTCTGCCAATACTTTTCTGTTTCCACTTTTCAACAATCCACAAACCATAACATTGTCCAGGGCACTCATGCTGTCATTGAGATAGTTCTGTTGGAATACAAATCCTACATGGTCTCGTCTAAAAGTAGCCAGCTTATCGTTGTTATATGAAGATATCTCTGTTTTCTCAATTGCTACTTCCTGATTTACTTTCTCTGTATAATATGTGATTGTTCCCATACTTGGTCTGTCCATCCCAGACAGTGCATATAGCAATGTACTTTTTCCTGAGCCAGAGTTACCCATAATTACAGTAAAATCACCTTTGTATATAGACAGATTTAAGTTTTTTAATACATGCTGCTGGACTGTCCCATTGGAAAAAGTTTTGGAAAGATCCTTCGCTACTACTATTTCCCTTTTATCTGCTGCCATCTTAAATATCTCCGTTCTTATTTACTAATCTAGCTTCACGCTCATTCCATCAGTGATTTCGCTGTTCTCATTCCATACAACTACATCACCATTATTTATACCAGAACAAATTTCTACCATTGTTTCATTTCTTACACCAGTTTCAACCTTTGTTTTAACTGCTTTATCATCCTTAACTACGAATACAAAGGTTCCATCTTCATCCTCCCATAAGGCCTGTGTTGGTACTCTTAATGCTTCATTTGTATTTGCTGTCTGGATCTTTGCTTTTACCTCAATTCCCAGAATAATATCACCATCAGGTGCATCAAGCTTTACCTCCACTCCAATAGCAGAGCTCTGTCCACCTTCATCTGCCATTCTTGAGATTCTTGATACTTTTCCAGTGTATTCCTTGTTCTTGATTACTACTGTTGTAATCTGTCCCTCTTCAATATTAACTATATCATATTTGTTAGCCTTCAACTTAACCACTACATCATCTATGGATTTGATAGTTACAAGTTCTGTACCCTTTCCTACACTGCAGCCTTCAATGACATTTATGCCTGAAACTACACCATCAAACTCTGCCTTTATTCCACCTGCTGCCTCATTTAAGTTAGCCATTGTATCATCCGATGCCAATTCATTGGCTGTCTTTATAGCTTCGATTTCTTCCTTGGCTCCATCTGTCATAAGCCCCATCTGTGTTGCAGCCTTCTGGCTTGACATCTCAGCCTTGTATGTTTTATATCCTTCAAGAGCTACGCCTAAGATGTTGATTTCTTCCTGCATCTGAAGAATTTCAGATGAATACTGCTGCTCATAGGCATTGGTCTGAACAAGTTTCTGCAGATTTTCAAATTCTTCTGAATCCGGCTTATCTGCCCAGTCAATCAATGAAATCTGTAGCTTTGCTCCTTCATCAGCAAGTGCTGCCCTTTTATTGGCAAGATCATTCTGTCTCTGTATCAGTGTTGCCTGTGTATCTGCAATCTGCTGATCAAGTACCTTAATATTACGAGTAGCTTCTCCGTAAAGTCCTGCAGTTCTTTTACCTGTCTGAACAGCGTTATTATAATTTCCTAAATCTGCTTCCTTATAACTCTGAGCAATAGCAGTAAGTCTTTCAATTTCATCAGCATCATAGCTTACTATAATATCACCCTTCTTAACAAAATCACCTGCTTTAACATGTACCTTGCCAATTGTTCCATCAACCATGGAATAATAGGTTTTCATGGAATCACTTTCAACATTGCCATTTATCTCCAGAATACTGCTAAGCCCACCAATATCTGCTGTATAAGCTTCCACTTTCATAGCTGCATTGGCATTTTTCGAAATGGTTCCGATTGTAATCACCGCAATCAAAACTCCAGCAATGATTGTCATCTTCTTTTTGCTCTTAAAAAACTCTTTCATTCTTTTCTCCTCCAGTTAAGAAGCACTGCCACAAATAAAAAACTTCCATGTGCCGTTGTCTGATACTAATGTATCCCAAACCCACACGGAAGTCTTAAGTTGTATCTTGTGTAATTCTTAACTGTTTCTTAAATGCCAATTACAGCTTGTAAAAAATGTGCTAGCTTTGCTTATGCAAATGTATATCCACAGCGTCCTTTTTCCTTTGTTCTATAAAGTGCACCGTCTGCTTTTTCGATGCTGTCCCGTTGATCAAGATCATTATTCCAGCTGCGATCAGATAAAGGACTGCATAGACCGCCACAACAAGGGCCATTCTGTTCTGATCAATAATAATGAGTGCGTTCAAGAAGTTAAACAGCAAATGGATGATAGTACAATAGATCAGATTCCTGTGCTTTCCGAAAATATATCCCATAATAATGCTTATACCTACGACTGCCCCCATGAAGGAAATTGCATATATTACCAGATCCAACGGAGATAATCCTTCCATCAGCCAAAGCGGAGTATGCCACAATCCCCAAACGAGACCCGTAATGACAGAACTTTTAAGCACCCCCTTTTTTGCCGATACTTCCGTAAAAAAGTATCCTCTCCATCCGGGTTCTTCTCCCGTGGGACCCATGAGCAACTGAAGGATAAACATCAACGGATAAGTCGTATAATCCTGATCGATCAACTTTCCTATGGGTTTATTTTCGATAACGCTTAGAACAAAAACCGTTATTGCAAATATTACGGAAGGAATAATGATCGAGATCAAGATCCATTTAATGCTCAGCTTCTCAGCAAACAGCCCCTTCAGAAATTCTTTTCTGGAGGATCCCTTAAGCAAACGTTTTGCCCAGATCATCAATACGGCCAAAGACACCCATGATATGACTACCGGAGCATAATTTGATATGCTTTCCATAGGCACACCGAAAGCTGCAATTACCAAACACAGCCCCAGAGAAATGTAAAATAACACATATGTAAGGATAACGAAAAACCGTAGATCCTTATTTTTTGTTTCCATGACAAATACCTCCTTTATGGTCTTATGCCATAAACCATAAAGTATGGTATCGTACCAAGGTCAAGCTTTATTTTATGATCGGTGCAAAAACTTCCAGGAAGGTCTCTGTACATTTTCCGAGATGAGACACAAGAAGTGGTCTGATATAGCAATACTTGTCTAACCTGATATTATTCTTGCTGACCCACTGCATACATTTAGCATACTCATCCATCAGAGGATCATACGCGGCACTGTCACTTACTACAGTATAAACACACTCGATTTCCTCTTCCCCGGTCTCTTCAGCCACATAAACAGCATTCTCGCCAATACCTTCAGGAGTCAATTCAATGCGTCTTACCATGCTTCTGATTATGATCATCTGTCCGTCAGATTCCGTCCTGAACTTCGCACCTGTTTCTGTGCTGACTAAATCATCTATCTTATCGATCAGTCGTAGTGTTCTTACTTTCTTTAGAGTGTATTTCCCGAGGTGATCAGCTATTTTCTCACAGTCATCGATACCTCTTGACACACTCTCCTGCTGATATTGCAATTGGGTCATCTGGAAATTCAATTCCTTCTGACGTCTCTTAAAAACACCGCATATCTCTTCTATTGTGTCTGAATCCTGAATCTGCTGGATTTCCTTAACTCCGAGATCCATCGATCTGTACAGCTGAATACCCAGAAGCTTCAATACTTCTTCGTTATCATATTCGCGATAACTGTTATCAGTATCCCTGACAGGTGTAATAAGCCGCTTTTCTTCGTAGTATCTTAACCGGTCTTTGGATATTCCTGTTATCTTCTCAACATCACCTATAGACAAGCCCATTCTTATTCCTCATAACTGCTTATTTTCTATACTATAAAAATCGAACCCCTTCTTCGATAAAATCCTTCATTTCTTCTGCAATTCTTTCAGATTCAAACTGATGCAGATAATGACCGCAATCGAGTTCGATCAATTTTCCGAAAGTTGAGGCGTCAACCAATTCCTGATGTGTACTCTTCCAATATTCATAATTACTGCCGTAGGTTGAAATGAATTGCAATGTCGGTGTACTCGGAAGATCTGCGGCGTTAATTTCTTCGATCACCCCGCTAATAGCATCATTTTCACGACACACAGTATCATTTGACAGGTTTTTGCAAGCCAAAGCTGTATATTGCTTAACGTCCTCATCTGTGTAAGTTTCGTCAAATTCACTGATTGACATTAAAAAGCGATTTATACCGCTAAACCGTACTATTTTATTCACAGTGATTGCTGTTTTTTGCGCAAAGCCTTCTTTTATTTCTGCAAGTCCGGCATAATTAGCAGATGACATATCAAGACCTACTATAGCTTCCACCTCTTCCGGATATTTTTGAGCCCAAAGAGTTGCTTCAAACCCTGACAGTGAATGCGGACATAATATGAAAGGACCTTCTATTCCCATCTTTTCCAGCGCCTCTCTGTCCTGACGAAGTATAGTATCAAAATCTCTTTCTCCGTCAATCTCATCGCTGAACCCATAGCCAAATTTCTCAATCACTACGCATTTATAATCATCGCTAAGTTTAGAGTAAAGTGGTCTGAAGTCATAAATCGGTGATTCTGTTCCCCAACCGGACATAAACACAATGGTATGATCTCCGTCACCCTCTACATATATATTCATGTTTCGGCCATCTATCTCTACGAATTCACCGGGATGATCTTCAAGCAATTCTTTCTCATGACTCATAGCAATTTCATTCCATATTTTCACAATAATCAAAAAAGCTAAAAAGACCACTAATATTCCAAGCAACAATCTTCCTATAATCTTCAATACCTTTTTTGTAATTCCCTTTTTCATCTTTCTCCCGTGCTATATAAAACTGAAATATATCCCTTAACCTTATTTGCTTGCAGCTTCAGCTATGATCAGCTTCTTGATCTCATCAGCGATAACAGAAGCTAGAAGATGACTGTTTCATTTTTCTGTAAAGGTTAACTGCAATGAATACAACTACTCCGGTCCATACACCGACCCATAGCTCAACTGTCCAAAGTGGCACTACGCTTCTCTGGTATAACGCAGGGAATGAATCAATCAACATATGCAGGATGATTGCCACTGGCAGACAGATCTTCTTAGCGGTTACCACACCATAATATACAACCACTGTAAGTCCGATATGCAAAAGCATCGCAAATAAGCGCTCAATAACATTCATAGCCATCATTCCGTAATCAAATGCTGCAGTGGTCTGAATAGACGGAAGTGCCGCGGAAGCAGTTTCCTCTGTTATATTCAATGTACTAAGTGCATTTTCCATATCTCCCGCAGAAAACAGCACCGCAACGGCAAGATATGTAATTATCGTAGGCAACAGAACTGCCAATATCTCTATGCCGCCGTGACCTATTCCATACAGGACAGCGTTTTCAGGTGTCCTGTTCTTTTTCATTATGTATTTTAGAACAATATAGCGTCCGCACTCCTCAAAAACACCTGCCATGATGATTCCGTAAAGGACATAAGCGATAGTGTTTCCATTAATAAAGCGAGAAATAGGGTTATCCGTAACGATACAGACCATATGTACCCCGAGTTCTAACACACGAGCAGATACAATAAAGCCAATAGCACCGGCAATCAGCCAGCTGATTTTTGTCTGTTGTTTATAGTTTTTACGCCAATAGATGAAAAAGATGACAGGAATAGCAACCATCAGAATAACTGTAATAATTAGCGACGGAATAGCACTTTTTCCAATAACAATATTTTCTATCTCTCTCATTTTTCGTCTCCTCCCCAGATTTCTACACAAAAGCCTTTATGCCCACATTGGGAACTATGATAACCTGACAGACACTCAAACATTTGATCTGAGATACTGCATTGCCCAGTTCAGCTCATAGTCTTCCTTGTCACGGAAGATCTGCATTGCCGCATCGTAATCAAAGGGGATGCACACATCAACAGGGTTGCGGCTGACGCAGTCTTTACGGGTATCAATATTGGGATCACCATTACCGTTAAGCACAAGACCGACAGGGAATCCTACATAGACATGGCCGCCCGAAAGAGCGCTGATGCCGCCTGTTTCCTGGTTGCAGCCGTAGGAGTCTGTCAATCCTGCAACTGTGACATTAGGCATCATAGAAAGATACAGCGATACGGTGCCAAAGTGTACCGAAAAAAGTATTCATATCTGATCCCTCCGAATTTCTTCGATATGCCTTAGTCAGTTTTACTGTAATTAATCATCTAATCCGGAAATAAGGCTTCTCATTTCTGATTCTATCGTATCAGTTTCAAGACAATGCACAAAATGTCCGCAGTCCAATTCTACCAGTTTGGCATTTGGCATATCGGATGTATAGTCTCTGGCATATCCCCGCCACTTTTCTACAGCTTCTTTGTCATTTGGATCACCTTCGCCCAGAGATGTAAATATAAGCACAGGGCACTCCGGCTTAGGATTTTCCAGTATTTTCCTGCTGACGGTTTGCGAATTTTCAAGCGTCTCATTTTCCAGTGTTTTATTATATCCCTTTGCAAAAATGATTGCCTTGTATATATCCCTTTCTTCTTTTGTAAACACTCCGGTGCCAAACGCAGGAATCATGTTGTCACACATTTTATCTGTGGCAAGACGGTTTATACCCAAATTATTAACAAATCTTGCAACTTTCATTAATGATTCACCGGAAGCACCTTCCCACTCCATATATTCATTCGGATAGGCAATATCCAGCCCTACTATCGCCTCTACCTCGTCAGGATACTCAATCTCCCAAAGCATCGCCTCTACGCCGGACTTAGAATGAGGACAAAGTATAAATGGTCCTTCAATACCGAGCTTACTAAGTGCTTCTCTATCCTGCCTTAAGATAGTCTCAAATGATCTTTCCGTTTCGACGCTATCACTGAAACCATAGCCAAACTTTTCTATAACTACTATCCTGTAATCACTACTGAGTCTTGACCAAAGCGGCTTGAAGTCAAGTATAGGTTCAGGAGTTGCGTAGCCTGACATAAAGACTATCGTGTGTTTTCCCTCTCCTTCTGTATAGATGCACATTTCATTTCCATCCACTTCTACCATCTGACCGATGGGGTTTTCAACTAATGGTTTTTCTTTTTTAATCATAATCCTATTGAATATAGAAAGCCCTAACAGAAAAACTATTATAGCTCCTAATATTATGAGTAACACTTTCCCTGTTTTCTTAAATACTTTTTTCATTTATTTGTCCATCCAATTTCTCAATGTATTTTATTATCCTTGTCGGATTAATCTTCAATCAACGTCAAGCAGAAAATCACGGATTACCTTGGCGAACTGATCCGGCAATTGTCCTTGAGGAGAATGTCCGCACCCATCGACGAGATTCATTTCCTTTTTGGGAGCAGTTATCACATCATAGTATTCTTCTATCGGTCCAACAGGGCAACCCCAGTCGTCCGAACCGGATATAAAAAGAACCGGCATCTGAAAATCAGTATTTCTTTTGTATGCATTAAAATCCATTATGTAATCTATCAGTGTTTTTTCCAAATCTTCGTATTCCGTACTTCCGGTTTGTGATGACAAAATAACCCCATACCACCTTGCATCTTCAACTCCAAAATAAGGTGAGAAGATTGCAGCCGCTGTCGCTACGTCTTTTGTTACTCGCGGCGAATGATACTTTAACGTACTGTTGCTAAGAGCAGCCATATTTGCTACCGTGGGATTATTGATAAGTTTCTCATACGCATTCTTCATTTCGCCGGTATCATCACCGGCTTCCTTTGCTTTTGCCAGCGCATCCTCATAATCATAAGTGTATGCATACATATCTTCTTCGATTACTTCCTGGGCAATCCCTATATAGGCAGAAACTTTTTCAGGATGATCAAGAACATACTGGCTTCCAAGCAGAGTCCCATATGAATGTCCCATGATTACCACCTTATCCTGCTTATATGTATTTCGAGCATAATCAACCAGAGCATCTAAGTCATTCATGGCCTGTTCGAATGAAACCGTGCTGTTATCAGGGTCTGTACTCACATTATGATAATATGTCCTGCCGCATCCTCTTTGATCCCAGCTAATAACCGTATACTCATCAGTCAGATAATCAATCCAGCAATAGTCAGAACTTGTAGTGGGTGCTCCCGGTCCACCGTGGAGGCTGATAATAACAGGATTTGATATATCATGTCCCATAGTGAAGATATACTGTTCCTGTCCATTTAACATTACGTATTCCGACCCATTGATTCCGTCGCTATAATCAATAGTACGCTTAATCTGATTAATATTTCTGCCAATAATAACTACAGCAAAGAGTCCAAGAATAATTATCAGAACCAGCGAAACAATAACTTTAGGGATACCGATAAGTATTCTCCGTACAATATGTTTTTTAGGCTTGGTTTCATTAACTTCTTTCTCATGAGCAAGATGTATTCCGACGTGTCCGATTCCAAGTATTATTGAACCGATAATCATTAAGCCATTTCCGCCATAAATTCCAAGCAGAAAAAATGCGATGACCGGAAGCGTTGCTCCTGCGACAGGGAATCCACAAAACCTTCGATAAAAGTCTTTCATTGTCTTTTCACTTTTAAAGTACCGCACCCAGAAAAGCTCATAAAGTGCCATGCACAGAAAAGATAGACCTAGTACCGGAAGCCAGAAGTTCCATCCCTTGTAATTAAAATCCAAAAAAATGAGCGCTACAGGTGTAACAATAACTTGCCCCAAGCGCTCAAATATGAGCAAAACTTTATTTTCTTTATGAACGTGCTCCTCATAATCCTTCGGCTTGTTCTTTGTCCATATAAGGTTGGGAGCAAAAAGCATGATCAGCCAAATTAATCCAACGTATGAAAATCCAAAACTCATAATGAATAATCTCCTTGTTTATGTATTTATCCATCTTTCTATAAAGATGTCTATATGTTCTTCTATAGTAGTCATTACCTCATCTTCTTTATCCGGAGCCCTGTCACATAACTGTATCAAAAGCGAGACAGGTGCCATAAATTCAAGTGCCGCTATCTCCGGATTGCACCTCACCATAGTCCCTTCATCCATCATCCGCTTAAATACCGGTGTAAAAAGAGATTTAATATTACTTATCGAGTGCTTGGTTGCACTCTCGGCAAACATCTCATTTCTATACTGCTCTATGGTGAGTAGTCTACGCATCCTTATGGAGATTTCATTATGCAGGGTAAATGTAATCAGCTTCAGTGAATATTCTTTTAGCTCCTTACCTGTTCTGACATTCTTCCCGGCCTCTTCCTTTAGCCCCATACCTTTAGCATATTCTTCATCTGACCAATCGATTACGGCCCCAAGTAATTCCTCTTTCCCCTTGAAATGCGCATAAATTGACGGTGTTTTGATTCCTACCGCTTTTGCAATCTGATCAACACTGGTTCCTTCATACCCGTTTTCTGAAAACAGATCAAGTGCTGCCTTAATAAGCCTTTCTTTCGTATCAGTCGTTCTCATTTCCACCTCCATTTTATGAAACACAGCAATGCCTAACATACATTAGGCATCAGTGTAACCTAATATGTATTAGGTTGTCAAGAAAAGGTAGTATGAATCGTATATTTTGTCTGAGTTGATTTAATAAAATCACTTACTTTTCTTCGCATTGCTTTATCAAGATTCTCTTTACATGACCATTTAAGAAATAAACTCATCAACAGTTTTTATCCACTCGTCACTATGATATATCGCCAATTCTGCGTGAGCATATCCTTTGAAACATTTTACAACTGTTTGAGGGTAAATCTCTTTCATTAGTTTTGCTGCTTTGGCAGATACTACTTCATTTCCTTTCGTTCCATGAAGAAACATAATTCTGCTATTGTCTATATTATCGCTTTCTAATATAGCTACTCTAAATACACTATTAAGCATATTAATAATTGTATTGTCAGACATTGTATCTGCAAACTTAAGATAACTATCCAAATATTTTTCCGGCAAAAAATTCTTTTTAAAGTTTTCTATTACCTTGTCATCACGCTTCTTTGATTTATGAACTATAGATATATAACTTTTTGTCATAAACCATGTTGGTAATTTGCCTAAAGGCAAAAGTGGAGCACCGTCCATTATCACATTTTGAATATTTAGCCTTCGACTTTCAAATATCTTATAGGTTATTGCACCACCCATAGACAAGCCACATATTGCAAATATATCTTCGCCATAATTATCCAAAACATATGAGGTTATTTTTTTCGCTTCATCATCAACAGATATATATTCACTTGCTTCTTCTTCAATGTGACCATCCAAGGCTGGAACTATAACAAAATAGTTTTTAGAGAAATGTTCTATTGCATCATTCCATATCTGCCAAGGAGTAAGCA
>JAKSHY010000037.1 GCA_024399135.1 Lachnospiraceae bacterium
TAGGAACATTACAGACACTTGTTGTAGCACTTGGTGCAGGTCTTGGAGTATGGGGTGTAATCAACCTCATGGAAGGCTATGGTAACGATAACCCAGGTGCAAAGTCACAGGGAATGAAGCAGCTCATGGCTGGTGGTGGTGTAGCACTTATCGGTACTACTCTTATCCCTCTTCTTTCTGGATTGTTCTAAGAAGAGACAACTGAATAGGCAAACTGAATAGCAACTAAAGGCGGCCGCTTACTGGAGAAAAGAAATCCGGTAGCGGTCATTATTATTTCAATTTTGATTTATGGAGGAATTACAAAATGGCATTTTTTCAGAGCGCAGTAGGAACATTACAGACACTCGTTGTAGCACTTGGTGCAGGTCTTGGAGTATGGGGAGTAATCAACCTTATGGAAGGTTACGGTAATGATAACCCAGGTGCAAAGTCACAGGGAATGAAGCAGCTTATGGCTGGCGGTGGTGTAGCCCTTATCGGTACAACACTTATTCCATTACTTTCAGGTCTTTTCTAAGATCTGCAGATCATCTGGGGCAGGGATAACTTGTCCCACAAAAGGAGGGATTAACATGGCAGATACATGTGATACAAAATCAGATCTATTAAGGATAGCTGATGACATAAGCACTGAAGGATGGGCTGAGACAATTGCAGGAATCGTTTTTGGAGATGAAGAGATGAAAGCAAGCGGAATTAAGAAAAGAAGAATCAGTTATGAGATGACAGCCTGTCTTGAAGGGGAACTGTTATGCCCTCCTTTATAGTAAGAAATTAGGTTCATTACAGGAGGTAACAATTGGACAGCATACTTCAGCAAATAACAGACTGGCTGAAAGAAATGCTTGTAGCAGGAATAATGGATAACCTGACAGATACCTTTGCATCAGTTAATGATCAGGTAGGGCAGATAGCGGCAGATGTTGGTCAGACACCGGCAAGCTTCATGCCGGCAGTTTTCAACATGGTCAGAAACCTATCGGAAAATATAATCATGCCAATTGCAGGAATTATCCTTACCTTTATAGCTTGCTATGAATTGATTCAGCTGGTTATCAGCCATAACAACTTAGCAAACTTTGAAACCTGGTTCATTTGGAAATGGATATTTAAGACTGTTATAGCGGTTGAACTTATCACCCACACCTTTGACTTTACGATGGCAGTATTTGATGTTGCGCATCATGTAGTAACAAATGCAGGAGGAATTATATCTGGAAGTACGGCAGTAGATACAAGTGCATTAGCTGCCATGCAGACAACACTTGAGGCTATGGATATAGGACCACTCTTGGGAATATTCCTACAGAGCTTCATAGTGCAGTTCCTTATGTACATTTTGTCCGCAATCATATTTGTCATTATCAATGGTCGTATGGTGGAAATCTATCTGATGGTAAGTATGGCACCAATTCCATTTGCAACCTTTGGAAACAAGGAACAGAGCATGATGGGACAGAATTATGTGAGATCCTTATTTGCAATAGGATTCCAGGGATTCCTGATTATGGTATGTGTAGGTATCTACGCAGTTTTAGTACAGTCAGTAGCATTTAGTTCAGATATCATCGGTTCATTGTGGAAGGTAATGGGATATACAATCCTTCTTGCATTCACACTCTTTAAGACCGGTGCAGTAGCAAAGAGCATCTTACATGCTCACTAACAGAAAGGACATATTATGGCAGCATCTTATATTTCAGTGCCTCGTGATTTAACGAAGGTAAAGAGTAAGGTGATGTTCAACTTAACAAAGAGGCAGCTTATTTGTTTCGGGGTGGCAGCACTAATCGGTGTGCCATCCTTTTTCCTTTTGAAGGAAGTAACAAAGGTTAATACAGCAGTAATGGGAATGATGGTAATTATGATGCCATTTTTCTTTCTTGCTATGTATGAAAAAAACGGGCAGCCACTTGAGGTTGTACTGGGTCACCTGATACAGGCTACTTTTATTAGGCCAAAGATTCGTCCCTATATGACGGATAACTATTATTCAGCGCTACTTAGACAGGCGCGAGCAACAAAGGAGGTAGATGAAATTGTTCGAATTTCTAAAGAAGAGCGAGAAGCCGACTAGGGAATTTGCAATGCCTGAGGGCTTAAGCCGTGAAGAGCAGAAGCAGGTAAAGGACATCATCAAAAAGGCAAAGAAGGATGATGGAATGCCAAGAACAGCACAGCAGAGTATTCCATTTGATCGAATGTTCCAGGATGGAATCTGCAGAGTGGGGCATGATTATTACACCAAGACAATTCAGTTTCAGGATATCAATTATCAGCTGGCACTTCAGGAGGATAAGACAGAGATCTTTGAAGAGTGGTGTTCATTCCTTAACTTTTTTGACAGCTCCATTCATTTCGAACTTAGCTTTATGAATATGGCAACTGATGCGCAGGAGTTTGAAAAGAGCATCGCAATCCAGCACAGGAGAGATAAGTTCAATGATGTAAGAGATGAGTACTCAGGAGTGCTTCTTCATCAGATGGAGGCAGGTAATAACGGTCTTACAAAGACCAAGTATTTGACCTTTGGTATTCATGCAGATTCCATGAAGGCAGCCAAGCCAAGACTTATTCATATTGAGATTGATATTCTTAATAACTTCAAGAGACTTGGAGTACAGGCAAGAAGCCTTAATGGAAGTGAAAGACTTGAGCTTATGCATAAACAGTTCCATATGGGAAATAATGAGAAGTTCAACTTTGACTGGAAGTATCTTGTTAATTCGGGATTATCAGTTAAGGATTTCATTGCTCCATCAAGCTTTGCATTTCCTAATGGAAGAATGTTCCAGATGGGAGAGACTTATGGATGCATGAGCTTTTTATCAATTGATGCATCAGACATTTCAGACAGAATGCTTGCAGATTTCCTTGGTATGGAATCAAGCCAGATAGTGACAATGCATATCCAGTCGGTGGATCAGAATGAAGCCATTAAGACTGTAAAGCATACGATTACGGAGCTTGACAGAAGTAAGATTGAGGAACAAAAGAAAGCAGTTAGAGCAGGATATGATATGGATATTATTCCTTCAGACCTTGCCACATACGGACGAGATGCAAAGGCATTATTAAAGGAGCTTCAGTCACAGAATGAGAGAATGTTCTTACTTACATTTATTGTGATGAATACAGGAAGAACAAAGCAGGAGCTTGAGAATAATGTATTCCAGGCAGCATCAATTGCACAGAAGCATAACTGTAATCTGGTTCGTCTTGATTATCAGCAGGAACAGGCACTTATGAGTGCACTTCCACTTGCAACAAATATGATTGAGATCCAGAGAGGAATGACAACATCAAGTACAGCGATATTTGTTCCATTTACTACGCAGGAATTATTCCAGAGTAACTGTGATTCGCTTTACTACGGATTAAATGCTCTTTCCAATAACCTTATTATGGTGGACAGAAAGAAGCTTAAGAATCCAAACGGACTTATTCTTGGTACACCTGGTTCTGGTAAGTCATTCAGTGCAAAAAGAGAGATTGCAAATGCATTCCTCTCAACGGACGATGACATTATCATTTCAGATCCTGAGTCTGAGTACAGTCCACTGGTAACAAGACTTGACGGGCAGGTTATTAAAATCAGTCCAACATCAGACCAGTATATCAATCCTATGGATATCAACATGAACTATTCGGATGATGATAATCCGATTGCTCTTAAGGCAGATTTCATTTTGTCCTTGTGTGAGCTTATTGTTGGTTCTAAGGATGGATTAAGACCTGTAGAAAAGACGGTTATTGACCGTTGTATCAGACAGATTTATCAGAAGTACTTTGAAAATCCTGGCATTGAGAATATGCCAATTCTTGAAGATTTGTATGATGCACTTTTAACCCAGGATGAGCCGGAAGCCAAGCATGTGGCAACTGCTCTTGAAATCTATGTACATGGTTCACTTAATGTATTTAATCATCGTACCAATGTAGAGCTTACTAACAGATTAGTATGTTATGACATCAAGGATCTTGGTAAGCAGCTTAAGAAAATCGGTATGCTGGTTGTACAGGACCAGGTGTGGGGAAGAGTAACAGAAAACAGAAGTCAGGGTCGTTCCACAAGATACTACATGGATGAGATGCACCTTCTTCTTCGTGAGGATCAGACAGCAGCATATACTGTTGAAATCTGGAAGCGATTCAGAAAATGGGGTGGTATTCCTACAGGTATCACACAGAACGTAAAGGACCTTCTTGCTTCAAAGGAAGTAGAAAATATCTTCGAGAACTCTGATTTCATTATCATGCTTAACCAGGCGGTAGGAGACAGAGGAATCTTGGCAAAGCAGCTTAATATAAGCCCTCATCAGCTTTCGTATGTAACTCATTCGGGAGAAGGTGAAGGGCTTTTATTTTATGGCAATGTTATTCTGCCATTTGTAGACAGATTCCCTTCTGATACAGAGCTTTACCGAATCATGACAACAAGACTTTCTGAGGTACATGAAGCGCAGAGTGAAGAGAAAAAGGAAGGATAAGCACTAGATGGATGAAGAAATGTTTACAAGGGAGCCTTCAAAGAAGTCCTCCGGTTTTTCTGAAATTCCTGAACGTGAAATGCATGGAGGTTCTCATTCTGAAAAACTGATGAATGAGACCTCCGCTGGTGAAAGCTACAGAAAGAAGCTTCGACATGGTAAGAAGGACAATAGGCTATCAAAGGAAGAAGCAAGGAAGCTTAAGAAACAGAAGCGTCAGGGCAGGAAGAAAATCTATAAGGAAGCAGCCATAGCAGCCAAGGCTCGTCAGACAGTTATCCGTAATGAGGATAATAATGCAGGAACAGACAGTATGAATGCCGGTATCACTGCAACAGAAGTAGCGGTTAACAGACTAAGGACAGAAACAGAGAAAACAAGAGAGGCTATAAGGGCTCATGATAAAGCTCGCAGCGCTGAATCAAAATCAAAGAGTGCCAAGTACAGTGAGAAGTTTCATAAACGAACAAAAGCCCAGGAGGTTTCTGCACTTGAAGAAAAAACAGGTTCACTAGCTAAACAGGCTCAGAAGAATCTTATGAAAAAGGAAATTCAGGAGCATGCATTCAGACAACAGGCAGCTGAAGCAGCAAACGGCTTTGGAAATGTGGCCAAGAAGTTCACGGATAAAGCTGAAGACCTTATGGGAAGAATTGCTGAAGTTGTTGTTGAGTTCTTTGAGGAGCATCCGGGAATATTACTTATCGTGGCAATTGTATTACTGGTGGTGCTTGTAATATCAGCATCCCTTACGTCATGTTCAGCTGCAGTTGGTGGAGTGAATGATATATCAGTTGTAACAAGCTATACGGCACAGGATGAGGAAATAGTTCAGGCAGATGAGGATTATATAACCAAAGAGGAAGAGCTTCAGGAAAAAATCAGCAAGATTGAAACCGATTATCCAGGCTATGACGAGTACAGGTATACGCTTGATGAAATAGGACATAATCCATATGAGCTTGCTGCACTTCTCACAGTTTTATATGAGGACTACACAGCAGCTGAGGTTCAGACAATGCTGCAGACAATTTTTGATAAGCAGTACAAGCTGACACTGACACCGGTAACTGAAACAAGGACAAGAACAGTTACGAAAACAGATCCTGAGACTGGAGATGAGTACGAAGAGGAAGAAGAGTATGAGTGGAAGGTCTTAAAGGTAAAACTTGATAATAAATCAATTGATGGAATTATCAGTGAGATGGGTATTAGTGATGAACAGTATGCAAGGTATCAGATTTTGTTAGAAACTTTTGGTAATAAGAGATATCTGTTTGCAGACAGTGAGTATGCACTTCCCAGGTACAGCCCTATTGAGGATTACGAAGTTCCGGCTGAATATTTAACGGATGTACAGTTTGGAAACATGCTTCATGAAGCAGAGAAATATCTTAATTATCCCTATGTATGGGGTGGTTCAAGTCCGTCAACGAGCTTTGACTGTTCGGGATTTGTAAGCTGGGTTATCAATCACTGTGGTAACGGATGGAACGTAGGAAGACTTGGTGCTAATGGTCTTTATAACAGGACACAGAGAATAGCTCCTTCGGAAGCAAAGCCGGGAGATCTCATTTTCTTCCAGCATACCTATTCTGGTGCAGGTAATGGAGCAAGCCATGTAGGAATCTATGTTGGAAATGGCATGATGCTTCACTGTGGTAATCCTATTAAATACACATCAATAAATACAAGCTACTGGCAGAGTCATTTCCTTGGCTATGGCAGGATTGTTGAATAAGGAGGAAGCATGGCAGTTATATTTGAAAAGCTTGAACGCATGAGAGCAGATATCCAGAAGGATAAAGAAAAAGTAACTGAGCTTTTAGAGCGTATCAAGGTAAAGGAAGCGAAGCTTAAAGAAGCTGAAGCAAATCAGATTGTTGCCGATGTAGGTGCGCTTAACATGTCACCGGAGCAGTTATCAGAATTCCTTGCACTTATTAAGTCAGGACAGATATCAGCAATTATGAGTGGCAATGTGGCAGCAAGTACCACATCGAGTACATATGGATATTCATCTAAAGATGAGGATGAAGATACAGACAATGAAGATATGGAGGATATCGAAGATGAAGAAAACTAAATTGAATATTAAGGCAAAGATCATTAGTGCTGGGGCTTTGGCTTCAGCCTTTTTAATTGGAGCTGCTCCAATGACAGCTTTTGCACAGGTGCCTGATACTGCGGATCAGAAATGTATCTGTGATGTAAAGTGCACTGATGAGTCAGTAAATGAAGACTGTGAAGTATGTAAGTACGACATTTTCTACTGTGAGGGTAAGGAACCTGAAGATCCAAAGGAAGATGAAAACTGGGGACCTCTTACTCCTGATGGAAATATGAATCTCGTAGATGATTACGGTTCACTTGAAGCAGGTGGCAAGCAGTTTATTACTGTAACAACAAAGTCAGGCAATTACTTCTACATCATCATTGACAGAGATGACCAGGGTGATGAGACAGTTCACTTCCTTAACATGGTTGATGAGGCAGACCTTTTAGCACTTATGGATGATGAAGAGGTTGAAAAGTATATGAACTCACAGGGCTTATCTGCACCAACTGAGGAAATTGAAAAGCCAGTTGTAGAAGAGCCTGTAAAGGAAGAACCAGTTGTGGAAGAGCCGGAGCCTAAGAAGGAAAGTAAAAATGTTACCGGTATGATGGCAGTTATCCTTGTTCTTGCAGTAGGTGGTATTGGTGGATATGTGTACTTTAAGTCTGGTAAGACCAAGAAGAAAAAGACTACAGCACCGGATCCTGATGCAGATTATATAGAGGGTGATGACGAGGATTATCTTGATTCATTATTGGATGATGACCTTGATGATGAGTTTGAGGTTGTAGATCTTGATGATTCTGATGAAGAGTAATATTCCCCTTTTAGGGAATAATAGTATTCCCGAATAAGGGAATAGTCAGGGCGGCCAGTCGGTCGCCCTTTTGAAATGGAGGTATAAAAATTGGCAACCAAATCAAGATACAAGGCATATGCGGAATGTGCTGTAAATGTAAAAACACAAAAGGAAAACCGCGCCAAAGGAATTAAGACATCGGTTCTTAAGACACTTAAGGATAAAAAAAATCAGGGAGGTAATCGTTAATGGCAGATAATTTTGATAAGAAGGATTTTGATCCAAAGGCTGCAGCTGAGGCTCGTAAAAAGGAAATGGAAGAGATTACTGACAAGCTTGAAAAGGGAGTGAAGGAAGTATTTGCCGGACCTGCCTATGAGAAGCTCATGAAGGTAATGGCTAAGATGCCACATTATTCCATTAACAATCAGCTGCTTATTATGATGCAGAAGCCTGATGCACAGATCTGTAATTCATTCAGTGGATGGAAGAATCATAACAGACATGTTAAGGCAGGAGAGAAGGGACTTCGAATTTTGGCACCTGCACCATATCAGATGGAAAGAGAACAGGATAAGGTTGGTCCTGATGGAAAGGTCATTCTTGATAAGGATGGGGAACCGGTAAAGGAAACTGTTAAGGTAACGGTTAACGCCTTTAAGCCTGTAAGTACATTTGATATTTCGCAGACTGAAGGTGAACCACTTCCAACAATTGGTGTTGATGAGCTTGTGGGAACTGTTGAAGGCTATGAGATTCTTGTTGCTGCAATCAAGGAAGCTTCTCCGGTGCCTGTAGCTTTTGAAAATATTGAATCCGGTGCAAAGGGATATTTCCATGTGGAGGATAACCGAATTGCCATCCAGGAAGGAATGAGTGAGGTTCAGACAATCAAGACAATGCTTCATGAAGTTGCTCATGCCAAATATCACAATCAGGAAGCTGCAAAAGAAAATGGTGCCAAGTCCAGGGAACAGAAGGAAACAGAGGCTGAAAGTATTGCTTATGTATGCTGTGCCCACTATGGAATTGATTCAGAGCCATACAGTGCTGCTTATATAGCAGGATGGTCATCTGATAAGGAAGCATCAGAGCTTAAGGCATCCCTTCAGACTATTCGTGAGGGTGCAAGTGCCATCATTGATTCCATTGACTGGAAGATTAAGACCATCATGGCAGAGAAAAATGAGGAACAGGCGAAAGATGGATTTGTAGAATTTGATCCTGCCATCTTTGAGGGAAGTCCATTTGCAGAAGATGTCCCTTTCGTTAAAGCGGAGGTTGATCAGCCAGCTGGCTTTGTGAAGATAGAGCCTCCGCTTGATATGACAGAGCTTGCCACTGATAAAAAGATTGAGGTATCAATGGAAGAGCCTGAAAAGGATTCAAAGGATAAGGCTGAAAGCAAAGATGATAAGGCAAAAGAAAAGGAATCCGTAAAAAAGAAGCTTGAAAAATCCAAGGAGAAATCAGCAAAGGCACCTAAGCCAAAGAGGACTCCGAATAAAAAGCTTCAGGAAGCAATTTAATGTAAATGTATGTGTGCCGGGTGGAATTTCTGCCCGGCACTTTTGTAAGAATGGAGGCGATGAACAATGAAACTTGTTATTGCTGAGAAGCCATCAGTAGCACAGTCTATTGCTTCTGTCATTGGAGCAACCAAGCGAGAGGATGGTTATCTTGAAGGAAACGGATATATTGTCAGCTGGTGCGTGGGTCATCTTGTGGAGCTTGCAGAACCAGGTGCTTATGATGAAAAGTATGAGGCATGGCGCAAAAGCGACCTACCAATTATTCCCTTTAAGGGGAATAGTGACTGGAAGTATCAGGTGACATCAGGGACAAGAAAGCAGTATGCAATTCTTAAAAGTCTTATGGAAAGAGATGATATTGAAAGTCTTGTGGAGGCAACTGATGCAGGTCGAGAGGGTGAGTTAATATTCAGACTTGTATATAACCAGGCTAAATGTAAAAAGCCATTTGAGAGATTATGGATATCCTCAATGGAAGATGAAGCCATAAGAGATGGTTTTGATAATTTAAGAGATGGAACAGAATATGATGCTTTGTATGAAGCTGCATTATGTCGTGAGCGTGCTGACTGGATTGTTGGTATAAATGCTACACGACTTTTTTCATGCCTGTATGGTCAGACTCTTAATGTTGGAAGAGTAATGACACCGACACTTGCACTTGCAGTTGAAAGAGAGGCAAGTATAAGGGCATTTAAGCCAGAGGATTTTTATACAGTAATCCTTGACTGTGATGGAATGCACTTATGCAGTGAGCGTATTTCAGACAAGACCGAAGCAGAGAAGCTTATGGAAGATTGTGAAAAAGCAGGTGATGTCAGAATTACAAAAGCGGAGAAAAAGGATAAACAGGAAAAGGCTCCATTGCTATTTGATCTGACAAGTCTGCAGAGAGAAGCCAATAAGCGACTTGGATATACAGCACAACAGACACTTGATTATACTCAGGCTCTTTATGAAAAGAAGCTTTGTTCATATCCAAGAACGGATAGCAGGTTCTTAACTGAAGATATGGAAGATACAGTTGGAAAGCTGCTTGGGAAAATAGAAGAGTCTCATGGTTTTAAGACTAGCGCACAACAATACATCTCTAATTGCCTGAACAGTAAGAAAGTATCTGATCACCATGCAATTATCCCTACAGTGCAGATTACAGAAAAGAATTTATTAGAACTGCCAAAGGGAGAGCAGGAGATATTAAAGCTTTTGTGTTTGAGGCTTGCAGAGGCAGTATCAGGTCCATGTAAATATTCAGAGACAGTTGTTGAAGCAGAATGTGCTGAACATTTATTTAAGGCAAAGGGCAAGCATATAAATGATCCGGGATGGAGACTTGTCGGAATAACTGTAGAAGAGGATGAAGATGAAGCCGATGATGGAACAATCAGTATTGATGTATCTGAAAATCAGACTGTAAAAATTCTGAAGGCTAATACAAAAACAGGGAAGACAACGGCTCCAAAATCATATACGGAAGATACATTACTTGCTGCTATGGAAAAAGCAGGTGCAGATGAAACTCCGGATGAAGCTGAGAGAAAAGGTCTTGGCACTCCAGCAACAAGAGCTGGAATTATTGAGAAGCTTGTCAGAATTGGATTCATTGAGCGTAAGGGAGATAAGAAAACAAAATATCTTGTTCCCACTCATAAAGGTGAAGCTCTTATAACAGTTATGCCTGAAGCAATTCAGTCTGCATCCATGACAGCAGAGTGGGAGCAGAGACTAATCGAGATAGAACATCACAGTTATGATTCACGAAAGTTCATGAATGATATTGAAACACTGGTTACAAATCTGGTTGATACATACGAGATTATTCCTGATGCAGAGGTTCTTATGAAACCAGTCTATGAACCGGTTGGAAAATGTCCATGCTGTGGAAGTGATGTTGTAGAAAAGAGTAAAGGTTTTGGATGCAGTAGTAAAGAATGTAATTTTATTCTCTGGAAGGATAACAGGTTCTTTGATTCATTATCAAAGAAAATCACTAAATCAGTTGCGGAGTCTCTGCTTAAAGATGGCAAGGTTAAGCTTAAGAAATGTCGTTCAGTGAAATCTGGAAAGACATACGACTGCACAGTATTTATGACTGTGAATGAAAAGGAACAGGCACAATTTAATATTTGTTTTGATGCGGGAGGTAAGTAATCATGGAAGATGAAATCAGAATCACCAAGACTGAAAATGGTGGAACTGTAATGGTAAATGTCTCTGCAATCAACAGACTGATAGATGAACTTTCCTGTGAATCAGCAATTGAAAGACTCAAGCGATCTTCGGAAATCTGCAAGGAGCAGCCAAAGAAAATATCAGAACATCCTAAACGCAAGGAACATGGAATAGCTGTATGAGAGAATTTACGGACTGTATATTTCTAAAGATTACACCGGAAGACAGAATGCGAATAAGAGAAAAGATGGATGAGGCAGGCGTAACAAATATGTCTGCCTTTATTCGTAAGATGGCTATTGATGGATATGTGATTAAGCTCGATCTGACAGATATAAAAGAAGTATCAAGGCTGCTTCGAATTAATAGTAACAATATCAATCAGTATGCAAAGAGAGCAAATGAAACTGGAAATATTTATCTTGAAGATATAAAAGAGATCCAGGAACAGCAGGAGAAACTCTGGGAGATTATGAAAGAAATTCTTCAAAGACTTGCAACAATTTAATGGAAAGGGGAGATACATATGGCTGCAACAAGACTGATTGCCATGCATATGAATAAAGGAAAATCCATTCAGCAATGTCTTAAGGACAGAACCGATTATGCACAGAATGGTGAGAAGACAGATCACGGTCAGCTTGTAAGCAGTTATGAATGTGATCCTAAATTAGTTGAAGAACAGTTTGCTCTTTCGAAGAGAGAATATTTTAATTCCGGTGGGAGACATTACAAGGGGGATGTGATTGCATATCAGATTCGTCAGGCATTTAAGCCTGGCGAAATTACTCCCGAAGAAGCAAACAGGATTGGATATGAAACAGCAATGCGCTGGACAAAGGGACAGCATGCATTCATCGTTGCAACACATATTGATAAGGAGCATATTCATAATCATATAATATATAATTCCACAAACCTTTCATGTAACAGAAAGTTTAGGGACTTCCTACTATCAGGTGTGGCGTTACAGCGAGTAAGCGATTTGGTCTGTCTTGAAAACGGACTGTCAGTTATAAAACCAAGAAGACCATCAGAGAGAAGTAAGAGGACAGAGTATCCTGAGAGAAAGAGTTATCGCGAAGATATTCGTATGGCTATAGACATGACACTTGAGAAAAAGCCAAAGGATATGGATGAACTGCTAAAGCTTCTTGAAGAGATGGGATATGAAATTAAGAAGCAGAAATACATTTCTGTCAGAGGTAATTCACAGAAAACATTTATCAGATTCCGTTCTCTTGGAGCAGGTTATAGAGATGATGACCTTTACAGAATTCTCTCGGGAGAAGAGAAGCATGTGCCAGATTCAAAACGCAAGGACAGACAGTCGCACGAAAAGGCTGAAAAGAAAATGGATATGCTTCTTGATATTCAGGAGATGATTGCAAAGGGTAAGGGTCCTGGATATGAAAGATGGGCTAAGGTACATAATATAAAACAGATAGCTCAGACTCTTATGTATCTTGAGGAACATGATATCAGAGATTTGGATTTACTTATCCAAAAAGCTTCTGAGGCCTCAGCAAGATTTGGAGAGATAACACAAAAACAGAAACAGCTTGAAGCAAGATTAATTGAGATAGCAGCACTAAAAAAACACATCATTAATTACTCAAAGACTAAAGATGTGTATGCTGAATATCGTAAGTCCGGCTATAGCAAAAAGTTTTTGGAAGAGCATCGAGAAGCAATTACAATTCATAAAGCTGCAAAGGACGCGTTCTCACAGCTTGAAGGAACGATTCCTAAAATACGAGAACTCAATGCAGAATATGAGCGTGTGCTTCGTGAGAAAAAAGAAACTTATGCAGAGTACAGAAAGGCTCAGCAGGAGATGAAGGAACTACAGATCGCAAAGCATAATGTGGAACAGCTATTAAAGAAAGAAGAACAGGAACATCAAGACAGACAGAAAAAGAAAGACAATCCTTTGCTGTAGTTTCAATTTGGGGTGGTTGCCGTAATGGTGACTGCCCCGCTTTTTTTATTTCCATAGGAAATCCAAACGACACAGAAATGTGGAGAGCAGCTCCGAGTGAAAACGAGGTTCTCAGGGGATTGGGGACGGAGCCACCGACAAGCAAATCGTGTCCGGTATATACCGACACCCTGCTTGCGAAAATGTTAGAATCAACTGTTTGAAGTACATTAATTGGGACGGGACTTATGGTATCTTACTATCATGAGGTCAAGCCTTGTGTTGTTTAAACTGCGGATTCCATAGGCAGTGTAGAAAGGATGGTATGTTTTGATGTTTGGATTTGGAAAAGCAAAACTCAGGATGTAAAACTGCAAACATATTATTAACGAATTGTTTGAAGAGAACATAGGATTATCATAGATTATATATCTTGACCTATTATGAAAAATATTTGTTAGTTCAGTAGATGAAAGTGACTTTTAGAAATTATATTGATATGTAAATAAATTAAGGTTGAATTGGAAAGTAAGATTTAATTGAGGCGTCATACTATGGCGTCTCTTTTTCTGTTATATGAGCTGCTTGCTTTTAACCTATAAATGCAAACCGCTAATAGTATGAGCGATTATGGAAAAACTTGATAGTACATATGAAGTTCAAGTTTTCATAGGCTGTTTATATCATTATTATTGGAGGGATTATAGGAATATGGCAAAGAAGAAAGCGAAAAATCTGCGTAAGGAAATTGCAAAGAAATTAGACCAAGAAGTCGGAACACGACTTGAAAATATAAGAAAAGGTAAATTACACATGACACAGGAACAACTCGGAGAAATAATTGATCGTTCTGTTCCAACCGTCAGACGATACGAGAATGGTCTTTCTAGAGTTCCAGATGAAATCAAGGTTGTTCTTAATAATAAGTTGGGAATTAGACCGGAAGATCTGCTTCTGGGCGAAAGTGAGATAATTCTTACAATACAAGAAGAGGTTTCGAAATATAGTGATAGTCGTTTGCTTGCATATTTACAGGCAATATCAGATGAGATAGCAAAACGAAATAAAAAATAAGAATAAATTATTTGTTGCAGAGAGTCTGGCTCATATGAGCCAGGCTCTTTTGCGTTAAGGAGGTGGTGCGATTGATTGTGCGAACTTATACGAAGTAGTAAACCCACGCAATACGATGGTATTCCCACGGTTCTGGGGAGTTAAGTATTTTAAACAATTGAATTATAGTAACAAATGAGAGGAATTTGATTATGGCAAAAAATAATAAAAAAGAGCCTGTTGAATTACCTGATTTGAGACCTGAAGCAGTTGTAGGAAATGAGCAGTATGTAGTAGCTCGTAATCTGGGACTGTTACAAAAACACTTAGGTTATACCAATGAAGAAATGGCTAAGATATTTGGTGTTTCAAGATCTTATTATGAAAGACTCAAGTCGGGTAAAAATGCTCTTAATTTAGAAAAGTTAATGATACTTTATTATACGCTTCACGTTGACCTTAATCGATTAGTTGGAGACGATACAGCGTATGATTTTATACGCCAGGAAGGTGATGAACCGGTAGATATCGATTATCGTCTTGCCATTAGAGACTTGATGGTTGATATTGTACATACTAATGGTAATTCAGAGCGTAAGAAGAAAGTAATGGAGGCATATTACGCATACGGAGAAATGCTAGCAACACTGTTTGACCAAATGAAACCAAATTCATAAGTTTGTCAATCCAATAAAGCACACAAGGGATTTTTGTAGGTCCCTTGTATGTTTTTAGGGTTGATAAACCATGTGAAAGTAATGGGGTGACTGGTTCTAATCAGCTACCCTATATTTATGTTCAAAGGAGGAGAAGAATGTTGAGAAAAGGGAAAAATCATTCGGGACCAGAGGAGCGCAGAAAAGATATATTCCATTCTGTTTATTGCCCTAAAAGTGGCAATCTCCTTATGAAATGCACATGTGGAACATCACAGATAGTATGTCCAAAGTGCAGAGCCGTTATTATTTGTAGAATTTGGGATGACAAAGTAGAAATTTACGAAGATCGAAGACAAAAAGAGGTTATGGCTTAGGCTGTTTCTTCTTATTATATAGATATTAAACTGAATACATTGAGATAGCTTGTCGAAGTAGATGAACTGGCCTGAAGCCTTGGACGCATATCATATATATGGACAGAGCCAAGAAACTGTGAAGCACTTAAGATCACCGCTTGCTATCAAAAGTTTATGCCAAGAGCTGAAAGTGACAAAGGTGTGGCGAGTGGAGACTGATCTTAATCAGCACACGATGACCCAGCCGGGAATCATTAGGAGTCTGCAAAACGGAAATATGACCTAATAGGTACAGTATGTAGTGGTATTGCCTATATAAAGGTTTATTAAGTTACCGTTTTGCAGGCTCTTTTAATTTGCAGAATTATGCTCTTGGCTAGGTTGTATTTCCGTTGCCCAGATTCCGGAAACGGAGAGTGGAAATATGACAAAGACAACTGAAACAATGGGAATGAGAATCAGAGCAAGAAGAAAAGCATTAGGATTTACTCAGCAGTACCTTGCCGAAATTCTGTGGGTTAAGGAAGAGACTATATCAAATTATGAGAATGATAAGGTCGATATTAAGGGAAGCATTATCTGCAAGCTTGCAGAGACACTTGAGACTACACCGGACTATTTACTTACTGGAAGTGTAATGAAATTAACAGAAGAAGAAATGGAGATATTAGATATTATTAAATCGCTAAATGCAGATGTAAAGATGGTGGCTTTGCAGCAATTGAAGTCGCTATCATTATTAAAATAGATATGAGTGAAACCCTTGATTTTGCTTGATTTTTCGGGGGGGGCGTACGATTATATGTTGATGATTATATTTGTATTGGGGTAATTGACTTGGATAGAAGATATTATCAGAGGGCTCTTTTGGGAACTGAAAGTAATTTTATCATTCGTGACAATGAGCCTGGGATGAGAGAGTTTAATGGAATAATTGAAGATATTAGCGAGGGCGGTATTAGAATCCGAGTTACTAATGAACAGTTTAAAGATGCCGTATCAACTATTAAAGAGGGAAGTGTTATAACATTTCAGTCATATGATGAATACAAGTTATATCAAGAACTACGACAAGAAGTGTTTATGGGAGAAGTTGAAGTTCTTCGAGTAGAGAAGTCTGCAACAGAAATGGTATTTGGATGCAAATTTGTAAGGCTAACGAAAGATCTTGAAGAATACATAAAGAATAAAAAGGTTTCAGTATTTATAGCGAATAATTGCAAGGCATTTTAGGTTTGGTAGCTATTATATTGATTGGAATTGTGGAGCGGTCAGAGATGATCGCTCTATTATTTTGTGAGTTAGTAAAAATTACAAACTTTCAATTTTATATATCGAGATATTTTGATATCTTACCTATCTTTACTGTAGAAAATAGTAATAATTCTCTGTAAAATAATAGTATACACTTGGAAAGTGGTTCGTATAACTTATCAA